>VGZC01000007.1 GCA_016872725.1 Planctomycetota bacterium | reverse complement strand
ACGCTGCTCAAACGCGGCAAGTCCGAGAAGGAAAGCGTGCGTGGACGGATGCAAATGGCAAGCTGGAGTACGGACTATTTGGAGCAAGTTCTGCTGGGATCATGACTTCGATATGCGCTGGCCCTGGGGGCATCGCCGTGGCGATGGGGGAGCTCGTGGACGACGCCATCGTCGATGTCGAGAACATCTTCCGCCGACTGAAAGAGAACAATGCCGCCGGCAACCCCAAGTCCTCACTGCTGGTGGTTTACGAAGCCAGCAAGGAAATCCGCGGCGCAGTCGTTTTCGGCACGGCGGTCGTCATCCTGGTCTTCTTGCCGCTCTTCGCGCTATCGGGGGTCGAGGGGCGACTCTTTGCTCCGCTTGGAGTGGCCTATATCGTCTCGATCCTGGCCTCATTGCTCGTTTCACTGACCGTGACGCCCGTCCTGAGCTATTACTTGCTGCCGCAGTCCGAGGCCACGCACCGGGAAGGGGATGGGCCCCTGCTGCGAGCACTGAAATGGGCGGCGACGCGCCTCATTCGGATGAGCATGGCCGCGCCGGCATGGTTGCTGGCGATCACCTGGCTGCTGGTCGCTTTCGCCGGTTGGGAATTGGCGAACCTTGGCCGCAACTTCCTCCCGCAGTTTGACGAAGGGAGCATTCTCGTCAATGTGACGCTCCCGCCCGGCTCGTCGCTCGACGCGTCGAACCAAGTATCTCAACTCATCGATAACAAGTTTCGCCAGCGTCAATTGACCCTTGATCGTCCCGATGGCGAGATATTGCACTTCGTCCGTCGGACGGGTCGGGCGGAGATGGATGAACACGCTGCGCCAGTGAACGCGGGGGAGTACATCCTAAGCATGAACCCGGAGGCCCAGCACGGTCGTGAAGAGATGATCCAACAGATCCTCAAAGAGCTGCGCAATGAAGTGCCCGGCGTTGACATTGAGGTCGAACAACCGCTGGCTCACCTCATCAGTCACATGGTGTCCGGCGTGTACGCCCAAATCGCAATCAAGGTCGTCGGAGATGATCTCGATACTCTGCTCGCGACGGCTGAGAAGGTGAAGGCCGCGATCAAGGACATCCCCGGTGTGACGCCGCCGGTTATCGAACCGGTTCAGCAGACGCCCGAATTGCACATTCGCCTGCGTCCCGACGACCTAGCTCGATATGGCCTGACTCGCGAATATGTCGGCCGCATCATGCAGACCGCCCTGCAAGGCGAAGTCACTTCCCAAGTCCTCGAAGGACAACGCCGTTTCGATCTGCTGGTCCGACTCGAACAGGCCTACCGCACTGACTACGCCAACTTGGGCCGACTGCGGATTGACCTGCCGGGCAACAAGGGGCAAGCCGATCTTTCTTCGCTCGCCGACATCAGCGAAGGGGTCGGCCCCAACGCCGTTAACCGGGAAAACGCTCGACGGCGGATCGTCATTCGCTGTAATACCCAAGATCGCGACTTGGCCAGTGCCGTTGCTGAAATTCAACAGCGAGTCAAAGAGCGAGTCGAAATGCCCGAAGGATATTTTGTCGAGTATGCCGGCCAGTTCGAGAGCCAGCAGCGTGCCACGACGCTGATCGTGTTGTTGGCGGCCGTTTCGGTCGTCGGCATGTTCTTGGTGCTCATGCTGCTCTACCCGTCAGTGCGGATCGTGTTGCAGGTCTTGAACGCGCTGCCCACGGCCTTTATCGGCGGCGTGATGGGCCTGGTCATTACCGGACAGTCCTTGACAGTCGCCAGCCTTGTGGGCTTTATCTCGCTAGGCGGGATTGCGGTTCGCAACGGAGTTCTCTTGGTCACGCACTATTTCCATTTGATGAGGGAAGAGAACGAGGAATTCAGCCCGAAGATGGTGCTCCGAGGAAGCCTCGAACGGTTGGCTCCGGTGCTAATGACGGCGCTGACCGCCGGCATTGGCCTGGTGCCGCTGGTCTGGGGCGGCCAGGAGCCCGGACGGGAAATCCTGTACCCGGTGGCGACCGTGATTCTCGGTGGCCTCGTGACCTCAACATTCTGCGAGTTCCTCATTCATCCCGGACTCTTCCTGGCGTTCAGCGGCAAAGATGCAGAACGCCTCGTGAAGGCCGAACAGTCCGAGGAAGACGAGCTGCATGATCACTCAATGGCACGTCGAACTGTTTCCGTACCGGCTGCGGCTCACGCCACGGTCCGGTAGTTCCCCTTTTGCAAGGGAGTTTGCTTCGATGAAACGAGTCTTTGCTCTCTTGGCCTGTTGCGCAGCGCTGCAATTCGTGGCAGGCTGTGGCCAAACACCCGCACCAGCCCCAACGCCGCAAACCAAGACCGGTGCCGGCAATCATGGGCACGCCGACGGTCATGGGGCTGGTCCCCACGGAGGGACGCTGGCCGACTGGGGTGGCGGCGCTTATCACGTCGAGTTCACCGTGGACCATGACAAGAAGGAGGCGACGGTTTACATCGTAGGCAGTGACGAAAAGTCGCCCTCCCCGATTAGGGCCGACAAGATCCAACTTGTCATCAACGATCCCATGACGGAGTTGGAGCTGGTCGCCAAGCCGCTTGAGGGCGAAGCCGAAGGCATGTCCTCGCGATTCGTAGGGACGCACGACACGATCGGCATAGTCAAGGAATTCGGCGGCACCATCAGCGGACAAATCGGCGGTACGCCCTACACGGGTGACTTCAAGGAAGATCCGCACGGCGCGGATCACAGCCACTAGATGTCAGCTGGGTGGGAACCTGCACTCTAGGCGAATCGATATCATCGGTGCGGAGGAGTCGCGTTCGACGTTGTCGGTTGCCGCATGCGAGGATCGTTCGGCTGATCCGCCGGGGTGCGTCGGAGTCACGCCGCCAGGCGGATCATGTCCAACGCCAAAATGGCCTGCCGAATTTTCCGCGAGTTGAGGCCGGGAGGCAGATGCGAGCGAAATTGTCTCTCCAGCATTTTTCGGGAAATCGCGCGGCGGCGGTCCGCATGCGACGGACGCCGGTCCGGATTGTCCCACGGACGATCGGCGCGATCGACCAGGTCCGCTTGTCGAACTGCGATGGACCGATTTTTCGCTTGTGCCGAGGTTGCGGGCGCCGCGAGTTTTCTTTACGCTTGGCCATCCGTGGCTCCTTGCCATGTCGTGGTTGTTTTGCAGCACCCACAGCATGGTCGAGATCCACGTTTTCTCAAGGATCAATTCCGCATCGGAATCGGCCTATCCGGCACCGTCTCCGTGTAGGCGTTTTGCCTAAAGTGCAGCCTCAAGGCGAACAGTGGGCCGACGTCGCCGAATCCGCCGCTTGGCCACATCGGGGTTCCTGCTCAGCTTGCGGTGTTTTGTTGGCTGGTGTCCTGGTGGATCGGCAAGCGAACAACGAGAGGCGGGAACGCCTAACAACCGGTTGCAAGGGAGTTCATCGACAGCCACGACCACGGCCGGCAACTCCAGTCCGCCGCCAGCTTCGACTGCGCCTCGCCGAACGGGTATTGGGCCGAGTGCTTCAACCCCACGGAAGCCGGCTCGCAGGCCGACGGGACCGGCAAGAGGTCAACGACACGACTACGCCCAGTTCGAGGCGCTGACAGGCTACATACCGCCTGAGTTCGCGAAGTTCCGGACGTTCCGGCCGAGTTCGGGCGAGCTGGAGGAACTGCGCGACGGGAAAAGCACGAGTCCGGCTACGCGACTGGGCAAAGGTCGAGGAGGTCGAAGACGCGGCGTTGTGGATCGGTCGGTAGGGTCAGGCCACCGCATCTACGATCAGGGGCTCGCAACCTCGCCGCCGGCCCGCGTGGCGAGGGCGCGCCAGGTCTGCAGTTCGATCGTTTCGGCAATGGCGTGTACCGATCCGCCGATCATCGCGACTTGCACCACGCCGGGGTGAAAGCTGCGGGACGTGATGACCGCGTACGACGGCCGGCCGGCCCCGCCATTGCGGCCTTCCTGCCAGGAATTGAAGTCCGCATCAAGGGTTTGGCCGCCAGTCGTGTAAGGAACAAACGTGTTCGGGACCAGCGTTGCCGTGAACCCCGTGTGGTGTACTCGCCCGTCAGGCCACTCCGTGTGACCGGAGTTCTTATAGTCGGGCCCGGAGGCAACGATCGCCGCCGCCTCCGCCGCCGTGTTCGGCCTGATAGTCGTCGTTGGACCGCCGTTCCGCGTGTAATGGGTCCATGCCTTTACCTCAGCGGCCAGCATGGTGTTACTTGTGCCGTCGAGCATCGCCGCCAGTGGCAAGTGGCTGTTGGGATGGAATGCCCCATCGCCTCCCTGCCTCGTCGCCGGATTGAACACGAACCATGTGCCGAGGTTAAAGCCGTACGACGTCGGCACCAATTTCGCTCTGCCACCGCCGGGATCACGGATCCGAAACGCGCCTGGATCACTGGGGCACGAGTAACTAGGGACCCGTAAACCGTCAATCGCTAGCTGATAATCCCACGCGGTATTGATGTCGACCTGGTCATACAGGTTGCCTTGCTCGAGGAAGTTCAGGATCCGCCCGTGAACTCCCCACGACCCGTTGTTGCCGGTCGAAGTCGTCGAGAAGTCGACGATTGCGCTGGCAGGCAAGGCCCTGTAGGTTGACTCGTAGTTCAATATCGCCAGGCCGAGTTGCCGCAGGTTGTTGCTGCACGACATCCGCCTGGCCGCCTCCCGCGCGGCCTGTACTGCCGGTAGCAACAGGCCAACCAGTATCCCGATAATGGCGATCACGACCAACAGCTCGACTAATGTGAATCCCGAACGATTTCGCATGCTTTGCCTCGAATCCGGACCGTAACTTCTCTTCCGTGGGACATTTGAGGCGTCCAAGGCAAATGCCATGCCATGGATTCGGGAAGAACGTCGGGTAGTCCGTTCCCGGGTTTTTGGCTGTTTTCGAGCCTGAGTCGAGGCGAGGAATACCCGATCGATGTCGATCCGATGGGCGCATTGGCGAGGGAATCGACACGCTTACGCTCGTGCTCCGCCGTTGCTGGCGAATTGAAGGGGTCCCGTCCCGTTCTTATGATGGAACTGCCGACCCCCGGACCAACTTCGCGGAACCCGACCATGCGACGGCCTTTACGTTTCCAGATCATGATCCCCATGCTGGGCCTGATGGTCACGGCACTGGCCGGCGTCAGCATTCTGAACGCGTACCTGGGCGCAGGCCGGGCGAAGCGGCAAATCGAGGAGCAACTCCGCGGTATCACTCAGACGCTTGAGCGGTCCAATTTTCCCCTGACCGATTCCGTGCTGCGACAGATGCGGGGGTTGTCCGGAGCCGAGTTTGTCTTGGTCACGAACGCCGGCACTGTCGTGGCGTCGAGTACCAAATCGCCGACTACGGATCCGCTCCCCGAGAATCCGACCGCCGATTCAGACGTTGTGCTGCACCGGCGAATCACGCTCGGCGGCACGACGTATTTCCACACCGCGAAAAGGCTGGCACGGAATGACGTCCATCAGTCCTCGGGCATCCTTCACATCCTCTACCCGGAAACCGGGTATCGCCAGGCGTGGATCGACGCGGTCTACCCACCGCTGGTCATCGGACTCGCCGCCGTCGTCTTCGTCGCCTTGTCGGCGGTTCTAGTTGCGGCCCGCGCCAGTCGACCCATGACGCGGTTGCAGACGCAGGTCTCCCGCATCGCCGAAGGCGACTTCGAGCCCATGCCACTTCCGGACCGGCGTGACGAAATCCGCGATTTGGCGGTGGCTATCAATCAGATGGCAACGATGCTGGGTCAATACGAACGAGAAGTGCGAGAAACCGAGCGACTGCGGACTCTGGCTCAACTTGGCGGTGGGATTGCCCACCAGATGCGCAATGCCGCCACAGGTTGCCGGATGGCGGTCGATATCCTGGCGGGAGAACAGTCGTTGTCAGATGACTGCGAGAGCCTGGCAGTGGCGCGTCGGCAACTGGAGCTGATGGAGCGGTATCTACGACGATTCCTCGCCATCGGAAAACCGCCGCGGGAAGTTGACCTCCGTCCCGTCGACCTCGGCGCCCTTGTCGAAGAGATACTGCCGCTGGTGCGTCCGGCGGCGCGCCACGCTGGCGTGGACTTGCGGTGGCACCGGCCAGAGTCGCCGAGCGCCGTGTCGGGGGATGCCGAGGGGCTGGAGCAAGTTGTGATCAACCTGGTGCTCAATGCGATTGAGGCCGCGTCGAGCCAGGCCACTCCCGACGAAAGTCGAGTCGTTCGTGTGTGCCTGCAGTCAGATGGCGGCGACCGAGTCGTCCTTCTTGTTGAGGATACAGGACCCGGCCCCCGCGACGACGTTCGCGAAACGCTCTTCGATCCGTTTGTGTCCGCCAAGGCCGACGGCGTGGGCCTGGGACTATCCGTCGCCCAGCAGGTGACGCAGCAGCATGGTGGACGGATCACGTGGAGTCATGAACCGGGAGCGACTCGCTTTCGAGTCGAGTTGCCTCAGATGGAAACGGAGAAACACTGTGTCGAGCTTGCTGGTCGTTGACGACGAACAGTCGATCTGTTGGGGCCTGTCGAAGATGGGCGAGTCACTTGGGTGCAAGGTGACGACCGCGTCGTCGGCCGAGAGTGCTCTGGCAATGGCGGCTGAACTTCGTCCGGACGTGATCGTGCTGGATGTACGGCTTCCTGGCATCGACGGGTTGAGCGCCATCGAGCAGCTTCGGACGCACGCCGGCGACGTGCCGATTATCGTCATCACGGCGTACGGCGACTTGCAAACTGCCGTGAAGGCTGTCCGCAACGGCGCGTTCGACTACATCACCAAGCCGTTCAACCTGGAACAAGTACGCCATGCGGTGTCGCGGGCCATTCGGCGCGATGAACACGAGCACGCCTCCCCGTCTCGCGACGTGCCTGTCGAAGGGATCATCGGCCACACGCCGGTGATGCAGGCGACTTTCAACCGAATAGCGCTGGCAGCCGCGGCGGATACGTACGTCCTGTTGGCCGGGGAAAGCGGAACCGGCAAGGAGTTGGCCGCCCGCGCGATCCATCGCTACAGCCGCCGAGCTGACGGGCCATTCGTCGCCGTGAATGTCGCTGCATTGAGTCCATCTCTCGCCGAAAGCGAACTGTTCGGGCACGAGCGGGGCGCTTTCACGGGAGCCGAGCGTTCGCGCACCGGACTGTTAGCCCAGGCCGACGGCGGAACCTTGTTTCTGGACGAAGTGGCCGACATCCCGCTGGCGATCCAGGTGAAGTTACTGCGGGCGTTGGACTCGGCCGAAGTCGTCCCCGTTGGTGGCACGAAGCCGATCACGACCAACTTCCGAGTCATCTCGGCGACGCACCAGGACCTGCTCAAGAAGATCGCCGACGGCACATTCCGCCACGATCTGTACTTCCGCTTGTCGGCGTTTCATATCGAACTGCCCCCTCTGCGCGAGCGGCTCGAGGACATTCCGGATCTGGTCCAGCATTTCGTAGCCCGGTTACGAGGCGGTTCGACGGGCGACCCGCCAGTGGTGACGCAGGAAGCGCTGGCGGAATTGCGGCGACGACCCTGGTTCGGCAACGTTCGCGAGCTCCGCAACGTCATTGAACACGCCTTGATCGTAGCACGTGGTGGCGCCGTCCTTCCCGAACACCTCTCGCCTCCCGTTGACGCCGAGTTGATTCCGGGTGCGGGGGACGGATCCGTGTCGGTCGAACGACTCAAAGAGCTACTCTACGACTGGTCCCGGCAAGCACTGCGGGATCCAACGCGCTCGAGTCAGGCGTATGAGGAATTGCTGCACATCGTGGAACCACCGCTGTTAAGGGCCGCGATGGAAAAACACGACAGCAACTGTGCCGCGGCCGCTCGCGAACTCGGAATGCACCGCGTTACGCTTCGCAAGAAGCTCGATCAATACGGGATCGATTGATTGAAGCAAAGGCGATTGAGGTGGGCACGTTCAGCCACGGCGGATCCCCGCCACCATCGGCCAAGCACTCGGCGCTCCGCGCCTCGAAGCACGTCCAGGTCGGGCGGGAGCCGAGCGCAGGGTTGTGGTGCACGCATGTGCCGTTTCTGGCCAGCCTGTGGATGGAACGTTGACGACCAACCTGCCTCAGGGGGGCTCACGCGCCCGCCGGTCCGCGGATCATGCCGCTCCAATTGCGCACCGGGGTCGAGCCGGACGAATGGCCGCGAGTGATTGACTTGTCGATACATCGGCCCTAGATTGGCGATGCGCGCAAGTCGCCGGTCGCCCGCCGGTTTGAGTCGGAGTTTTTTGGCGGCGACTGCGTGATCGCCAGCGTTGGGCAGGAGGGGGAATCAGAGTATGAGAAGAAACTCGGTAGGTTTGCATGGCATCCTCCGAATCAGCTGCTTGGCATTGCTGGCTTCCGCAACCGCCTACGGGGTCGACTACGATCCCCTCGCCGTTTCGAAGGACGTTACAACTCAGGAGGTGAATCTGACCGTCAAGGACGCCCAACGGCGCCGTGACATCCCCGTCCACGTCTATCTGCCGCAGGCTACGCGGGCCGCACCGGTGGTCCTATTCAGCCATGGGCTTGGCGGATCTCGGGAAGGGAATCGGTACCTTGGCAAACATTGGGCTGCCCGAGGTTACGTTGCGGTGTTTCTGCAGCATCCCGGAAGCGATACCTCGGTTTGGCAGGATACTGCGAGGGAAAGACGCCTGAATGCCATGCGGGATGCGGCGAACTTACAGAACTTCCTGCTGCGCGTCAAGGATGTCCCCGCTGTATTAGACCAGCTGGCCGAATGGAATAGCATGGAAGGGCATGCACTGGCGGGAAGGCTGAGCCTCTCAAAGATCGGCATGTCCGGTCACTCGTTCGGCGCCGCCACCACACAGGCGGTAAGCGGGCAAAGGACTGATCGGGGCAAGGAATTGTTCACCGACTCGCGCATTGCCGCAGCGGTCATCATGAGCCCAAACAGTCCGAATCGCGGTTCACCCCAGGAGGCATTCGGCAAGATCTCCGTGCCCTGGATGCTAATGACAGGAACAAGAGATGTATCCCTCATTGTGGACACCGATGTGGAATCCCGACTTGCCGTATTCAGTGCTTTACCGCCGGGCGGGAAGTATGAGGTGGTGCTTCATGGAGCCGAGCACTCGGCCTTCGCCGATCGCGGCCTGCCAGGTGATCGCGAGGCGCGCAATCCCAATCACCACCGCGCAATTCTCGCTCTCAGCACCGCTTTTTGGGATACATACCTTCTCGGTAGTGCGTCCGCGCAAGAATGGCTGGATGGTGTTGGCCCGAGCTCTGTGCTTGACGAGAAGGACAAGTGGCGGAAGAAGTGAAAAATCGGGACGCCCAACAAGTCGGATGCGCGCGACGGATTGCAGCCGCGCGTCATCCGCGACGTTCGGCGGCGGGAGGCGGCGCGGTATCGCAAACTGGGGCAAACAAGAATCGGCCTCTCTGCCTTGCTTTGGCACGTTCCAAAACCCCAAGAACCTGGCATCGAGGCCGTAACGGCGGGTGTCGCCGAAGATTCGGCTGCCGGCAAGTGCTTTTCGGACATTCGGGCGATGGCGGAATCGCTCTGTGAAGTGGAGAACGCCGCCCGGAATGGAGAATCGCTGCGCGACCTCGAGTCGGAAGTGCTGCAGTCCGCACTGAAAATGGGCAAGGCTTGCGTCGACGGTTTTCTTCTTTTTCAGGGCGAGGGAGATTTGGGCGAATCGACCACGACGGGAGCTATGACGATGGTCCCATCGGGGCGGCCTCCCCGGAGCTTCGCTCGGTTTCCGGGAGGCCGGCGCTTCCGTTTGCGGCGACGGGCCGGTCTCCCGCTTGGCGGCGGAGGCGTAGGTCGCTCAAGACCGCTTGGTTGCACAGAGCTCCGAACGGGCGTCTCCGGAAGGCCCCGCAACCGGTTCACCTCGCGTTCCAGAGCCTCAATGCGGCGCGCGTGTTCCCGGATCTTGTCCCGCAACTTGTCGATGAACGACAGCCGTTGGTCGACCAGCGGCGCGCGCTGCTCGGGGAGGATCTCGAAATCGAACTTGACCTTGAGGGCCGACATGCGCGGAAGAGAACGTGAAAACCGCCCTTCGTGTAAAGACCCGTTATTCGCGGCCCCCACACCCCTCACGTCCCTCCGACCCGCGCACCCGGTTATTGAGAAGTTACGATTTCCTCCCGAAACGATGCGAACCCATTGACCATCGCAATCGTAACAACCATAATCGGCGTCACAGGACTGGTCGGGTTCCTGAAATACGAAAGTGCTCTCAGCAGCGTTCGCTATGCGCGTAGCTCGACGTTTTTTCCCTACCACCCTCCTGGTCTCCTACGTGCTCTTGGCCGTAGGGGCGGAGCCGCTCCACCTCTGGCAGGTGAGCGGTTGTGGCGAGGCTTGTCGTGCTGATAGCCATCGCGCGTCGACGGACCGCTACGACGACTCTTGTGACCACACCCATCACGGTTCGCAAAAGACGGAGCATGCTCCGCCACAACGAGAGCAGCACGATTCTTCCAGTTGCTCCGTGTGTCGAATTCTGGGACAAGCTCAAGACAAAGTTGTCCCGGCATCGCTGACGCTTATCGGCGATGTGGTCGCCGCGGTGCCTTCCGCGCTGCCCCTCCTTTATCCCGAGCCTCTCTCGACCGGGTTCCGTTCCCGCGCGCCTCCTGCCGTTTGACGAATTCGCGGCGGTCTATCCGCGGACTGAGCAACTCGCCTTTCGATTGCCCTGACGCCGCGCGGTTATGCGCGTGTCGAAGTAACAGAGCGGCTGTTGCCGGGCCCGCGTCGAAGCTTGATGGCGGTGTTTCCTTTGCTGTTCACCCACGGTGACGCATGTGCGTTATCGATAAGCGGAAACCGCCGCGCGCGGCGTTTGGTGACTACGAGGTCCGACCAGTCCTGTTGATCCGGCGCTCGCGCGGCGGCCTTTTGAAAACTGGCCAGGGAAAGGGCATGACGCTCACGTCCCACAAACTGCGATTGCAATCGCGAAATACGGCTGGCCCGGTTGCCGCCAGACATCCGGACAAGGCAACCAACGTGTGTTTGAGTTCTTGAGTTTCGCTTTCACTCTGATTCGAAGAAGGAGAAGCAACATGCTTCGCAAGATGTTTCGTAACAAGAAGGGTCAAGGGTTGGTCGAGTACGGTTTGATCATCGCCGGCGTGGCGTTGATTTGTGCTGCGGCGATTTCGGTGTTCGGTCACAAGACGAGCGATTTGATCGCCGCCGTGGCAACGGTGTTGCCTGGTGCGCATGCGGACGACAACGGTCCGATGGTATCAGGAAAACTGATCGAAACCACCCCCGCGGACACGACTGGAGTGAGTGGAATTGAACTCGATCTAGCCACAATCGCGGGCAACTCCGGCGATCCACGCCTCGGTGACAATATCGCCGATACGAATCCGGCTGCGGACTTTGGTGGTCTGATTCTGGAAGCGGAATAGCCGGCGGACTTGGTGACTTGTTTGCTATGGCCGTCCGCGACCTTACCGTCGCGGACGGCGTCTTTCTGTAGCTCTCGAAGGGCTGATGAGCTTCCAAATGTTGGAGGCTAGTGGATCGTGAATATTCTAGTTCTCTTCGCGCCGTTGGCACTCTTGATGATTGCGACGTGGTGCGATTCGCGGACGACGGAGATTCCGGATTGGATTTCCGTGGCGTTGTTGCTGCTTGCGGTACTCGCCGGCGGCTTCGGCTGGGCGGGGATTCGCTGGTGGATGGTGGTGAGCGGAGCCGCGGCCGGACTGATGATCGGTTACGCATTGTTCCGCCTCGGCAATTTCGGCGGCGGCGATGCGAAGCTGATTGCGGCAATCGGAGCGCTGCTGGGCCCCGTGGGCTTGCTGTTTCTTCTGTTTTGGATGGCGATTGCCGGGGGCGTGCTCGCCTTGATCGCGATGGCTCGCGGTCAGCGCGACTATGCCTACGGACCCGCGATCGCGGCGGGGTACTGTGGGTACCTGGTTTGGCCGGCGGGAATGTTGTCATGAAGCGAATCGCACGAAAGTGCCATGGGCAGTCGCTGGTTGAGTTCGCTCTCGTCGCGCTGGTGGTCTACATGCTGCTGGCGGCGACGCTGACGTTTGGGCATGCGTTGTACGTCGCTCAAGGTTTGCAGACGGCGGCGGATCTTGGCGCACGCGAAATCTCGCGCACTCCGCTGCCGGCCAACATCACACTCGATAATCCAGCGAGCGATCCCGAACCGGGAGCCATTCACCACGACGATGTCCGCGAGAGGATTATTGATGAAGCGTTCCTGGTCGTTGACCTGAATGCACTCTACGGCGGCGATCCGAACGCCAACTTCTTCCATGACGCCGTGCCGCTGATGCCGTCGTTGAATCAGCAGCTTGCCATGCTGATGATTGTTGACCGGCCCGACTTCGACGGCGATGGGACGTCGGACGCCTGGTTGCTGCGTTATCCCGGCGCGTTGCTGACACGTTCAACCGCGATCGCGCCGCCGACCGGTGTCACGTATCCGAATTGGGTGGCGACGGGGTATGCCGTCGGCATTCCGGTGGTGACCAGTCGAGCTGTGCCAGGGCCAGGTGCCGTTGGCGGCTTTGAAACGATCCGATGGGTTCCTGTCGTCGAGGAGATCGACACCGAGGAGTCACCGGGCGACAACACCGCGCCGAATCCTGATCCATTCAAGTTGGTTCAAGACGCCCCGGCCAATATCGACCATCGCGGCATCGTCGCGCTGCGGATCAATTTTCCGTTTCAATCCGCGTTGATGAGCGGCTTTCGACCGAACGCAGCGGGGCCGTTTGAACCGACGATCGGCTCGCCCAATTCCGCCGACGATGGCGAGGTGACCGAACTGAATCCGGGCGATCGGCCCGGCAATCTGACCGGCGCTCCGCTCAGCGATGGCGAAGTTTATGCCGGTACCTACGGCGGACAGCTTGGTCTGGGCGCTCAAGGTGCCGTGGGCAGCGAGTATTTCACCGGCGGGCGGCCCGTGCGTCCCTATCGCCGAGTGATCTCGGCACAAGCCATTTATCGACGCGAGGTGTTTTCAAATTGACCGCCGAGCGATAACCGTTCGCCGCGAATCAAGGCAAGGAGGCGAAACCGATAGAAGGACGAAAACTATGAGACCGACTCAACCGTATCGCCGCCGCGGTTCCGCCAGCTTCTGGCTCGGCTTGCTCATGATCTTGTTGATGGCTGCGGGCGGAGTGGTCGGTCTGCTGCTGTTGTTGGGCGTCAATCTGAATCCGTTCGCCGCGCCGCGCGAAGATCCATTCATGGTGCGGATTCCGATCAACAGCCGGCCCATTCCGGCTTATGAGCGCGTTGTGCGCGAACATCTGCTCAATCCGGCCACGGGCGGCCTGATGTATCAGCGAGTGCCTCCGCAATCGGCGGTCGGCATGTCGATTACCGGCGTCACTGGGGATGGTTCGCACGTGGAAGGCCGCGTCGAATCGGTGCGGAACGTGAACGACCAGGTCGTGTTCGTGCTGAGCGATGGCCGCGAAGTTCCGCAGAACCAGACGTTGGAGTTGGGCGGCGCGATCATGAACGTCAATGCGATCATCGGCCGCGTCGTAAAGAAGGACAAACGGGCGGGGATGGGCTTTCAAGAAAGCAGTTTTTTCCCGCAGGGGACGCCCGAAGGAATCGCCGGCGCGACGCCGCCGGGAATGCGGGCCGTCACGCTCGACGCGACCAAACTGACCGGCGTCCATGCACTCAACGCCGGCGACCAGATCGACTTGATGGCCAGCGTGCCGGTCGGAGAAGTCGGATCCTTTCAATCACGGCACAACAGCCGATTGCCCGGCGCGGCGCTTGTGGCCCCCGCTTCTTCCAAGGGGCCGGATTCAGCAACCGAACCGATGTTGCTCGCTCACGGCGCGGTCGTGCTCAAGCCGGTGTACGTGCGGAATGAGGCGACAACTTCCTCATCGCTGACGCAAGGCAAGCGAATTCAAAACGTGCCCAAATACGAAGTCGCGATCGCAGTTGCTCCGGACGACGTCATTCCACTGCAAAGCGCGCTCAACAAGTCGCTGGCAATCACATGCATCGCGCACTCGATGCAGCCGGGCGATACAACGGAAAGTGTCAGCATCGGGGCGGCCGCCGCCGATGAACAACCGGCCCCCGTGACCGTGAGGGCAATACTCGCCTACGAGGTGGTCAGTCGCGAGGCATTCGTCAGTCCGGCCACGCGTCGAGCGCGAATGGAGCCGGTGAGCCAGCGGGAAATCGACCGGCAGGGAATTATCACGTCGCTGGACGAAGCGCTCGGAGCCGTTGCTCGCCATGACATTCCGGCGGGCCGATTCTTGCGGAAGTCCGATCTCTTGTCCGATTCGATCAAGCCGCGGTCCGCCCGCGGTTCCGAAGTCGAATCGACGGACGCAGCAACACGGGAGGCGGCCTACCCGGCCTTTCGCTTTTCTTCCGGCTCGGCGCGCCTGGCATCCTTGCAGGAGCCCGCGGCTGGGCCCACTCCGACAACGGTTGGCGACCGTCCGGCGATCACCCGGTTTGTGCCGCCAGGCTACACGGCCTTCGCCATTCCGTGGAACCGCGTGTATGGGGCGGAGCATTTGCAGATCGGCGATGAACTGGACCTGTTGGCGAGTTATTCCTTGGAAAGCGAAGACGAAGAGGAAGAGGTCGAAAAACGGCCCGACGGCAGCACCATCACTCGCAAACGGCACGATATCTCCACTCGAGAAACGATACGCAGCTGGGACGAATCGCTCGGTTTGCGAGGCGAGCCGTGGTTTGTCGCCAGCGGCGCCATCGTCGTCGGACCGGTGGGATTCCCCGCACCAGCGGCAGCGCTACGGGCCTTGGGTGAGAACGCGAATCGCCAGGCGACCGGTGGAAACGCGGATTCCCTATCCGGTCCCCCGTTGTTGATCGCCGTCGATGATCGCGATGTGGAAACGGTGGCCGCCGCACTGGCAACGCGGCGCGTGCTGTTCACGGCGGCGTTTCATCCGTCGGATGAGAAACCGGAGCCCGAAGCTGGAACGAAGCGAATCGCCATAGTAGCTCAGGATATTGCGGCCTATGAGCAGATATCGGACACCGTGTGGAACGGCAATCGGCGTCGCCCCGTGTCCCGCGCGGTCGCGTCCGCGGATGCGCGGTTCGAGGACGCGTTGACCGTTGAACAATTGCGCGGGTTCGAGTTCCGCGTGTTGAGGCGGGCCAAGCGGCGCGGCGAGTTCTTCACGTCCGATGACTTCCTGCCCGAAGGAACAGGACCCGGACTCGCTGCTGCCGCCGGCGCGGGTGAGACGATCTTCGCCGTCGCCGATCGCGAGATCGAAGGCCTGGACGCTTTCCAGGCGAACGACCTCGTCGCGATTCTGGTGCGCGGCGTTGTCGAGCCGCCGACGGGCGTCATTACGCATGGATTCAGTTTGCGACGTCCGGTCTCCGCCGTGGTCGTTCCTTCCGCACGCATCGTGCGACGGTCACAAGCCGGCCAGACGATTCTGGCGGTCCCTGACGCCGACCTGACGCGATTGCAAGCCGCCTGGGCCGCGTCCATGACGGACGATGTGGGCGGTAACGACAGTGGCCGATCCCATTTGCTGGCCGTGGCATTGCCGCGCGGTATTTCGCCAGCCGCTGTGAATCAGGGAGGCGAGCAACGCGTGGCGGATACAGTGCCGCCAAGTCATGCACCACCGCCGAACCGATTCGTGTCGTCAACCGATTGGACTCGGCAGCCGGATCGCTCGTCAGAGTCGATTCCCGCATTCGATCCGCTGGGAGAGATCAAGTTGACGGAGGCCATCGTCGGCCAACGGCGCGAGTGGCATGCGTTTGCCGGCGAACCGGGGAGTTCTACGAGTCCGCGGGCTCCCGAATGGAACTTCACGAGGCAGTGAAATGGCGGTACGAACAGGCCGAGTTCGACGCGGGTCCTTGTCCCGGCGCAATTGCCGCCGAGGCTATACATTGGTGTTCTTCGCCATGATGCTGTTTGGCATTATGGCAATGGCCGCGCTGGTGATCGATATCGGTTTCGCGCGGCTCGCGCAGCAGCAACTGCGAATCGCGGCCAGTAGCGCGGCGGTGGAAGGTCTTCGCGGCGAGGGCGTGCTCGATTATGACGACCGTCGGACGGCAGCCCGCGAGTTCGTCCACTGGCACTTCGACGACGATCTCGATTCGACAGGCACTTATCCAGCGGACGATGACGGCGCGTTCGATACCGGCAGTGGCCGTTTTGGAGCGGGGCCTGTGGTTCAATTCAGCGGGGGCGCCGGCGATGCGTCACTCGTGGCCAGCCAGCTCATGCACGTCGAGCAGGGCGATCCAGTTTACAAGCCGCAAGTGCTGGACGGCACTCCCTCGGCCACGGGTAGTTTTCAAGTTGCCTTGCGGCGTGGCACGACCGACGCACCAACCGCCGACCTGTACGCGAACGGTCCTTCCGTGCCTTACCTATTCGCACGCGGCTCGCTGATCAACCGGCAGTTGATCAACAACGGGATCACCATGCGCGGGACTGGACGGGCCGAATCGCGCCGAGCGTTGTCGATTGGCATCGCGGATGACGCCATCACACCTGCATCGCCGGGCCTCATGCCATTGACGCTGGAACTGAGTTACTGGAACGGGCTGACGACAAGCTCGCCCGATTCGCAATCGATCGCGGTCGGAGTGATCGGCATGTCGGCAGGCCGCTTTTTTGCGATTGCCACGTCCGACACGATGCCCCTGACGATTGGCCGGTTGTTGCCCGCGGCTTCGGTTCCCACCGACGGCACGTACACAGGCTACGTGCCGATTTACGCGGAGATCACGGCGAGTTCCACCTTGCGAGTCGTCGGCTTTGGCCAAGTCGAGGTGATCGTGAGTGGCGGCGGCACGCAGGCGTCGATCACTCGGCTGCCCAGTCACGTCGGCCCGGAAAACGTCTCGGCTGTCCGCTGCTTTTCCGCTTCGCTCATCGCGGCGGAGAGTGACGAGGTCTTCACCCAGCTTGGCAACGTGCGGGAGCCGTTGCTGGCTCCGGCATCGAGGTGAGCGATGAATCGATCGATTCTCCAGCATCAACGCCCGAAAGCCGGCCTGCGCGAAACGCTGATCGGCCGTCAGGGCGTCCGTCGGGCCATGCTGTTGCATCACCGTGAACGACAGGCAATCCGCCAAGCTCCAAGCCTTGTCCATCCGCGACCGGAACAGCGTCATGGCCTCCCGCGATTGTCGGGAAGGTGCTCCCACGACGCGACATGGACCACCGGCATGGAATGTGTCCCAGGCCGAGATAACAAGCATTCGGCTTGCGGGAGCGGAAAGTGCGGCCCCACACTCCAACAAGTGGGCATCCGTCGTCCACAATTCACGACAGCGGATTACGGCGTCTTCGAGTTAGCGCGCGCTGATGAAATTGATCCCGCCTGGCAAATGTGGGGCGAGCGTCCAGTCCGCCTGCCGCAACGGAACAAATCGACAAGCTGGAATGTCATCGCCGCGAATCATTGTACCTTCGTGTGAGCATCCGGTCATGATCATCCAAGACATTGTCGTTCTCACCGATGAGCCGCAGCTCCAAGGAGAATTGCAAACCGCCGCGGCGGCCTTGGGCGAGCGGCAACCGCGACTGCGGTTCGTGGCGGACCGGCACTCCTTGCTGGAAACCGTGCGGTCCAAGCCGCCCGGACTGGCTCTCGCGCCATTTGGAGACACTCCCAGCGACATGGCGCGGCTGGCGAAGGAACTGGCCTCCTTCGACCCGCCGATTCCGCTGGCGGCCATCTTTCGGCCCAACGGGTTTCGCGACGACGTGTCCGAAAGCGGCGTGTTGATTGAAGCGATGCGGGCTGGCACACGCGACTTCCTTCGGCGTCCCATTTCGACGACGGAGTTGCGAACGTTGCTCGAGAATCTGGGAACGTTCAACGGACATGCCTCTCGGCATCAAGCAATCACGTTCGGGCGCGTGATCACGCTTATCAGCAACAAAGGTGGCGTTGGTAAATCGACGCTCGCGGTGAATACGGCAGTCGGCCTCGCGCAACGGCATCCAGGCCGCGTGTTGTTGATTGACGGCTCGTTGCAGATGGGAGTCGCCGCGGCGTTGCTGGATGTCCAGCCTGAATCGACGCTCGGTGACGCGGCCGCCGAGCGTGATCGACTGGACGTCACCATGATCCGTCAGATCGCGACACAGACACCGTTCGGGGTTCACCTGCTTGCCGCGCCGCGTGATGCGGTCGAGGCGATAGAAGTCGACGACACCGTCATCTCGCGCATCATCACACTGGCTCGACGCGCCTACGACTTTGTCATCGTCGATACGTTTCCCATGTTTGATCGCGTCGTGGTCGCGACGCTTGACCTGAGCGATCGGGCCTATGTCGTGATGGAGAACGTGGTACCCACGCTGTTGGGCGCGGTCAAATTGCTGGACGTGTTGGAGCGGATCGGGTTTCAAGCGGAACGACAAAAACTGATCGTCAATCGCTCGCAGCGGGTTTCGGGAAACCTATCCATGCCTGACATCGCCACGCGGATGAATCGGCCCATCGACCACGTGTTTCCCTTCGACAAGCGGGTGATCGCCGCGGCGAATTCCGGTGAGCCGATCGGAGCCCGGTCAGTCCCTTTCGGATTCGGCGGGTTCTTGCGGCCGCTACGGGGATTGGTGGATGAGGTGGCGTCGCTGCGTCGAAACGAACCACATGCGGAAGTTCTTCAAGCCGCGGCGGTCGGCATGGACGGATCGCAAGCTGAAGGCCACCGTCACGAAACCGAAAGGCCTCGGAACGACATATGAGTCAAGATCCACGCCAGCTACTTTCGCGAGCCAGTCTGAACCTGCCTTGCGATCACATTCGTGTCAACATGAAGCGAACGACGGCGGCCGCCATCTCGCCGCCCGCGGCCGGACCATCAACCGGCCATCACGGCGCGGTTTCCTTTTTGCGAGTGAAGGCTGACCTACATCAACAGTTACTCTCGGACCTGGACCGCCGCAATCTGATCAACGCTGGCGAAGAACGATTGACGAAAGTGGTCGAGGAGTTTGTCGATCAGGCTCTCGCCGGGCAGGATCTGGCCTTGAACGATAGCGAACGACGCCAGATGGTCGACGATTTGCTTGAAGAGACGCTGGGAGTGGGACCGCTGGCGCCGTTGCTGGCGGATCCGGCCGTGACGGACGTCCTGGTCAACGGACCGTATCGAGTCTTCATCGAACGTTTCGGACGATTGGAAACGACCGATGTCCGATTTCGCGATACCGAGCATCTCGTGCGGATCATTCAGCGGATCGCGGCGCGCGTTGGACGCCGCATTGACGAAGCGTCCCCGATGGTCGACGCTCGCCTTCCCGATGGCGGCCGAGTGAACGCCACGTTGCCGCCGGTGACGATCGACGGGCCAACGCTGTCCATTCGACGCTTCGGTCGCCGCCGACTGCGCCGCGACGACTTGATGGAACTGGGCATGTTTTCGCCGGCGATGCGCGAGCTGATGGAATGGGTGGTCCGCGGCCGCAAGAACATCCTCATTTCCGGTGGAACCGGTTCGGGCAAGTCGACGTTTCTGGGTGCGACCGCCGAGGCCATACCGAACGACGAGCGGATCGTGACGATCGAAGACGCGGCGGAGTTGATCCTCGATCAGGCGCATGTCGTCCGGATGGAGACGCGGCCGCCGAACGTCGAGGGCTTGGGCCGCATTGCCGCTCGCGATCTGGTGATCAACGCGTTGCGCATGCGGCCGGACCGGATCATCGTGGGCGAGGTCCGCGGCGGCGAAGCGCTCGACATGTTGCAGGCGATGAACACCGGTCACGACGGCAGCCTAACGACGATTCACGCGAACAGCCCGCGCGACGCGCTGGCGAGGCTGGAGACGATGGTCTTGATGGCCGGACTCGATCTGCCGTCGCGCGCGATTCGCGAACAGGTTGTTTCGGCGATTCAGTTGGTCGTTCACATCCGCCGCTGCGAGGACGGCGTGCGGCGCGTGCAAAGCGTCGCCGAGATCACGGGCATGGAAGGCGACACGCCGCAAATGCAGGAGGTGTTCATGTTCCGTTCGCGCGGGCGGCAAGGCAAACGGCTGGCGGGTGAGTTTGTCGCCACCGGCATTGTGCCCCGCGTCGTCGAGCAGATGCGGGCCGAGAATCACGACGTGCCGATGTCGCTGTTCCAGCCGGGAGGGTAAGGCTGTGTTCCAAGCGTCGTTGTTCTTCGGCTGGTTTGCTTTGATCGCGCTCGTCGCGGTGGGTTGGCGCGGAGCGCGGCGACGCGAACTGGCGTGGCAACGGTTGGCGGAAGGCGGCGGGATGCTCGCGGATGGAGAACGCGTTCGCATCGGCACGCGTCGGCTCCATCGCCACTGGATCTGGGCGCCGTGGGTGCTGGGAGCGATTGCATCGCTGGTGGTGCTCCTCGTATTCCGGCTCTCCACGCCGTATGTAATCGCACTGGGGCTGATGATCGGGCTGCTGGCAAGTCAGGTCGAATCGTTTCTCGCCGCGCGTCATGCTGCCAAGCTGGAGACTCAACTGGCCGATGCGATCGACATCATGATCGGCGCTGTCGGCGCGGGAGCCAGCGTCGGGACGGCGATCGAAGCGGCAATCACCGAATGCCGCGCTCCACTGCTACCCTATCTGGAAGAAGTCGCTGGACGGATTCGCTTGGGTGATGAAGCGGCCGAAGTTTTCCGGTCGCTCGCTCAGCGAGTGCCTCTGGAGACCTTCCTGCTGTTCACATCCGCGCTCTCCGTCCACTGGGAAGTGGGCGGAAAGCTCTCATCGACGCTGACGACCGTGGGGCGCACGATCCGTGACCGCATTGAGGTTTCGCGTCGAATTCGGTCGAACACGGCCCAGTCGCAGTTCTCGACCCTGGCCATCATCGGCCTAACCTATTTCATCGCCGTCATCGTCTGGCGTAACGGGCCGGAGCAAATGGAGGAGTTCGTCCGTTCGTCGGTGGGAAGCTGGTTCGTGGCCGGTTCGGTTGTGTTGCAAGCGGTCGGGATCGTGTGGATGAACCTGATTAGCAAGCCCAGGTTCTAACGGGAGAAGTCGCCGTGTTTCGCATTACACTCGCACTGCTCGGTCTGGCGGGCCTGCTGGCGGCCGTCGTCGTGGCCTGGCGCTGGCTTGTGCTGCGGTCGAAAGCCCAACAGCGGTGGTACGAGCCTCGGCGGATGGAGGCGGCGATGGCAGGCGATTCGCCCGCCGCCGGAGAACTGGATCGGCGCGGTGGACTGGGTCGATGGCTTTATCGGACTGGCTTTCGCGGCCCGAGCGCCACGCCACTGTTCCTGTTGGCGACGGGTTCATGCGTCGCGTTGGGAATGGTGATCGCGCTCGTCTTCACGTTCTCGGGTTTGCAGAGCCTCATGGAGCAGACGGTCGTGCTGGTCCCCGGCGGCGTGGGCGAGACCTTCTTGCCCGTCGTCTGGGTCGCGCCGTGGTTGATCTTCGTGATGATCGGCTGTGCTCCCTGGTTGATCGTGCGGCGAGCGCGTCGCCAGCGCATCGAACGGATCGAACAGGACCTGCCCTTGGCGCTGGAGCTGCTATCCACACTGAGCGAAGCGGGGCTCGGCTTCGATGCGGCGTTGACGCGGATTCTCAAGACACGGCTTTCCGGCCGCCCGCTGGCGACCGATTTTCAAATGTTCCAGGCCGACTTGCTGGCCGGGCGAGCCCGAATCGAGAGCCTGCGGCGATTCTCGGCGCGGATCGATCTGCCGTCCATTTCGGTTTTCGTTTCCGCTTCGGTTCAGGCCGAGCAGCTCGGCATGGGCATCGCACGCGTGCTGCGGCAGCAGGCCGACGACGTCCGCGCCCGGCGGCGTGAACGGGCAATCGCATTCGCGAACTCGCTTCCGACCAAGCGCGTCATCCCGTTGGTGGTCTGCTTCTTGCCGGGCCTGTTCGTCTGGACGCTCGGCCCGGCCTTTGTCCAATTGTTCAAGATGGCCGAGACGTTTATCCAGGTGCGGAACTTATGACGATGAACGCTCGTCACCAACTGATCGACGTCGAGACTGGCGAAGTGATCATCGCAAAGCTGCAAGTCGCCGATACGTTCTGGCGGCGATTCCGCGGATTGCAATTCCGCCGCCCGCTCGCACCCGATGAAGGCCTGCTTCTAACGCCTTGCCGCTCGATTCATACCCACTGGATGCGGTTCTCGATCGACGCGGCCATGCTGGACCGGCAAGGTGTCGTGCTGAACGTTGTGAATCGCGTTCGACCGTGGCGGTGGGTGCGGGGAAGCGCTGAAACGCATTCCATTCTCGAGGCCGCCAGCGGCCAACTCGCTCCCCAGCTTGTCGGTTCCCGCGTACGGATCGCCGAGCCCGCAATCGCCCCCGGGGCCCCAGCCGCTTCAGGATCGGTTTTCCGCTCTCTTGAACGGCCGGGCCTTGTGCGGCGATTGGGTGGGCGGGGCGCCAATGATCGCAATAACAACCAGCCGTTCGACGAGCGTAAAGCCATGGTGCGAGTTTGTCAGGCGGCCGCGCCTCACCGTTCCCATCACATATCGTAGGATTCTCCACGGCACGACCACGTTCCAACATACCTTGCCCGGACCTTTCCCACACCAATCCGTTAAGGAAGAAAGGCTGTCTTCATCCGGCGATAGGCTCCAGAAACGGCCATTCCCAGCTCCCGCGACTCCTCAACCTCTCGATCCTCGACCTCGTGTTCCAACAATTCCAGTTTTTCGCGCAGGACTTCGGCTTTGGCACGGCGGTAGGGAGTCAACTCTTCGCCTCGCAAGAACATGCTGACCTGCAACTTTCTTGTCCAATCATCGTAGATGGGAATCCAATAGAGTGCCGTGTCCCAGTCTCTGGACGAAGCGGCCGAGACGACTTCGGTGTTGATGATCCGCATCTCTTCAAAGATCTCACTCGGAGGCGGGTAATAGACGTAGCAGCCAAAGATGCTGAGCGCAATCAGACCCGTCAAGGCAACACCACCCAGCACCGGCCCCGGCAAGACGATGTCCCCTCGCGGCTGCTTCTCCGGTCGCCGCTCGAGCCACTGCTCAAGGCGGCCGCCGCGGTCCCAGTGAGCCAGGCCAATGCCTGCGGCAAGAAACAGGCCGGCGACAACCAGAGCGACGATCTCATGAGGCGCGATTGTCTCGCACAGCATTCGCCAGGCCAACGAAAACGGGTTGTTTGTGCCCGGCTGAAACGGGGCACAGTAGATGTCGAACGCGTGCGTGTGGCCGGCCGGTTCCACGCCGTGGGGATATAGCGGCTGGTCGACACCGTATGCCAGTCCGACTACAACCGCGATGAGCAGCGCAAACCAGGCTGCCGAGCGCCGTGGCCCGTACATCCGAATCATCCATGCGACAAGCCCAACGTTCGCGCCCGCGCCAAGCACCAACAAGGCGAACGCCGCGCCCACCGAGTTCCCATGCTGGAACATCGAAGCGAGTTGCACCATCGCCGTCATGGGTGTGGCATACGCTGGAATCGCCACGGCGGCCATGAAGAGGGGCGCCCACGGGTCGTCGTGTTCAGCGGCGGTTTGCAAGTAACCGGCGGGGAGCATCAGACTGAGAATCGCCACGCCCAGCAATCCGCCGGCGATATACAGGCTGCTCGGCCCGGCCAGTTCCCGCGCACTGAAGACGGCGACCGCCAGCATGCGCTTCGCGCCGAATCCGACCGCGGGCGGTTCCGGCTCGGCGACGGCCGTGCGGGGAAACAGTTTGTCCCACGCGATGCCAACCACCGTCACAATCACCAGCGAACAGAAGGAAAACGTGATGATCACAATCGGGTCGGCCAGTGTCAGGCCGTACAACACCGAAATCGGATTGAACAGCGGAGCGGTCAATCCGAACGCCAAGACAGCGCCTCCGGAAACACCCGCGCGACGCATTTCGCGGACGACGGGAATCACGCCCAGCGAGCAGACCGGCAGCAACATGCCGACCGCCCACGCCTGCGGCAGCGACCGCCACGTGTTGTCGCCAAACAGTCGTCGAGTTCCAGCATGACCCAACAAACGGCGAAAGACACCCGCCACGATCAAACCGACCAGGATGGTCGGCGTGGCCTGGACGAGCGCCTGAAGGAAGCGGAGCGCGGCGCCCCAGAAAAGGCTCTCCATCGGTGGTTCCTTATGGCGATTCTCGAGCCGCCGCTGTATTGGCGGCCGGAAAGTGTTGTTTGATTTCGAGCATCGCGCGCTGGTGCTGGTCGAGTTCCGTTTCGTATTGCATATACGTTTGGCGGCGGTTGTCGCCGTTGAGTGCCACGACCTTGGCCAGAATGGCCTCAAGCTGGCGCGCGGTGGCGTGGACGCGATTCCACGGTTCCTCTTCCAGGTCGCTGTCGGCGGCCAACATCGGCAACCAGCGCACGATGTCATATGTCTCCGCGAATGCGTCGAGTTGGTCCATCGCTCGCGAGCCGCCATTGGCGATTTCCATGTGCAATGCCAACAGTCGATCCACGCCGGCCGGATAGTCGGCTGGCATGTGTGCGGGCGTGTGATGTTCCGCCTCTTCGGTCTCCGCGCCGTGGCAGCCGGTCAGCAAGGCGATCAGCAGAAGCTGCAAACAGGCGGGCAAACAACGTTTCGTTGGCTTCGACTCGAAAAGCAACATGGGTTACACCCGGGGGTTCAGAATACGGGAACAGGCACTGCGGTCAGAATCTCCTCGACGATTCGCGGCGTTGTCTCGAAGTCGCCTGACAGCCGAACCTCCAACACGGGGATGGCGACGTCTTGAATGTCGTCGGGGGTCACGAAGTCGCGGCCACGAAGATGGGCGCGGGCCTGGGCGAGCCGCTGCCAGGTGATCAACCCACGTGGACTCAGTCCCAGGGTGATCTCCTTGTGTTCACGGGTCGCTCGCCCCAGGTCGACGAGGTATTCGAGGACCTTCTCCGTCAACACGACCTTGGCGACATGTTCCTGCAATTGGCATAACTCCGCCGGCGCGATGACCGGTTTGGCGTCGTGACGCACGCGATCCGTGACGCCGATATTCGCGGCCAGCATTTCCAGTTCGCTGCGCCGATCGGGGTAGCCAATCCGCAGTTTCATCGCGAACCGATCGAGCTGTGCCTCGGGCAACGGATACGCACCGTGGCTCTCCACCGGATTCTGTGTCGCGATGACGAAAAACGTCTGGCTCAAGGGATGCGTTCGTCCGTCGAGCGTCACCTGCCGTTCGGCCATCGCCTCGAACAACGCGCTCTGCGTCCGGGGCGTGGCGCGATTGATCTCGTCGGCCAGCAGCACGTCGGAGAAGACCGGCCCGCGGCGAAACTCGAACTCGCGCGTCTTCTGATCGAACATGTTGAAACCGGTGATGTCGGTCGGCAGCAAGTCGGGCGTGCATTGGATGCGAGCGAAGTGCCCTCCGACCGCTTGCGCCACGGCTTTCGCCAACGTCGTCTTTCCCAAACCAGGGAGATCATCGAACAGCAAGTGCCCGCGTGCCAACAAGCAGGCCAGCACCATCTCGACGATGTCGTTCTTGCCGATCAAGGCGGACTGCAGTGATTGGCGCAGGCCATCGATCGCGGCTTGATGCTGGCAATGATTGTCGGAAGTCGTCTCAACGATGTCTTTGATGCTATCCATGACCTGTTTCATTCCGTTCCGACCCGAGGATCGGTGAAGGGGCGATGAGTGTTCCCGCCGCGCGGGCGTCGGCCGTCGGCGCCATTTCATGGGCTACGACGGGACGCGCCGTGCGGGACCAGCGCGATGGAAATCGTCGGCAATGCACTCGTGTCGCCAGGTATGCGACGCCGAACAGAATCGTACAGGCAAGCACGATCGCGCCACCGCTAGAGATCGACAAGTAGTAGGAAGCATACAAGCCGGCCACGCTGCTACTCGCCGAGAATCCGACGGCCAAGAGGAGCATCCGATCCAGCCGCCGCGTGATCATGGATGCCGAGGCCGCCGGCGTCACAATCAAGGCAGTGGTTAGCACGACGCCGACCGCTTGTATGCCCGTCACCACTGTCAGGGCGAGCAGAATCAGGAGCAGGTACCGGATTCGCTCCGCGGACAGACCAATGCTCTCCCCATGCAACGGGTCTACGGTGGTGAGCATCAGTTCCTTGTTCACCAACAGCAGCGCCGCGCAAACCAGGAAACTGACCAGCGAAATCCCCACCAAGTCGGCTGTCGTCACGCCAAGTACGTTGCCAAACAGCATATGGGAGAAGTCGCGATAGCTCCGCACGCGCGAGATCATCACGATGCCGAGCGCGAACATCCCGGAGAAAATCACGCCGATCGCCGTGTCTTCTCTCAGACGGTGGCCGCGGCTGAGCCAGCCGATTCCCAAGGCGGTAACAACCGCCGCGACGATCGCTCCTAGAAACAGGTTCCAGTGGTTCAAATGGGCGATGACCAATCCGGGCAGAGTCGTGTGCGCGACGGCGTCGCCCAGAAAGGCCATGCGGCGCAAGACGACGTAAACTCCGAGCAGCGAGCAGGTCGATCCAATCAGCAAGCTCGCCAGTAGCGCCTGGCGCATGAACGAGTACTGAAATGGTTCGAGTAGGCAGTTCACTTGCTTGCTCCGCGGGAAGCGGGATGGGGTGCGGGAGATGCCGAGGGGTCGCTTCCAAATGGCAAAACGCTCTCGACTCGCCCCTCGCGCAAATACACCGCGCGGTCGAAAGACTCCGTCAACCGGCCCAGGTCGTGCGTGGCCGCCAGGACACTGCCGCCGCACTTTGTGTGCCGCATGAGCACCTCATCGACGACGTCACGCGTGCCTTCGTCAACCGCATTGAGCGGTTCGTCCAACAGGAATAGACTTGCTTCCTGCACGAGTGCCCGTGCCAGGAGTGTCCGCTGCTGCTGTCCGCCCGATAAACCACCGATTTGCCGCTCTGCCAAATCGGCGATTCCCATGCGCTCGAGCACCCGCCGAACACGAACGCGATCCGCTTGCCCCGGCCAATTCAACCAACCCAGATGGACGTAGCGACCGGTCATCACGAGGTCCGATACGGTGAGCGGGGAATCCCAATCCAAGTCCGTCCGCTGAGGCAGATAAGCGGTTCGATGATGGCAGGCCCCCACGGGATTTCCATAGAGCGCCACCTGTCCAGATCGCGGCTTCACGAGGCCCGCCAGGGCCCTAAGGAGCGTGCTCTTTCCCGCTCCATTGGGACCGACAAGCGCCACTCGCTGCCCGATCGCGACTTCCAGCGAGACGGCGTTCAGTGCGTTGCTGTCGGCCTTTCCATATCGAACCGACAAACGTTCGACTTGAACGGCCGGTTGCCCTGCCTGGGGATCGCGATGGCCGCGGCCGCTGTAAGGTAGCCAGGGTTCTTTATGGGGATGTGGGTGCGTTGGGATCAGGTTCAACGGAGTGCCTCCGTCATCGTGCGCACATTGAACCGCATCAGCTCGAGATAAGTTGCCCCCTTGGAGCCAGGGGGCCCCAGTGCGTCGGTATACAACGAAGGCACGATGCTGACGCTGGCCTCTCTGGCCACTTGCTCGGTCAATCGCGGGTTAATGATGTTCTCCGTGAACACCGCTGGCACCTGTGCGGCACGGATGCGGTCGATGACCTCCGCCAGGTCGCTCGCCGCCGGATCGGTCGACTCGCTAGAGACCGACCCCATCACACTGGAGACCTCGAATCCGTAGCGGTCGGAAAAATATCCGAACGTATCGTGAGTGGTCACCAAATGACGACGCGATTCGGGAATCGTGGCGATCTGCTCACCGATCCAGGCGTCTAGCGTGTTGAGTTTCCGAATGTAATCATCCGCGCGACCAAGGTAGTCGGCCGCATGAACCGGATCGCGCGCCGCCAAGGCGTCGGCGATCTCCCGCACCATCGCCTCGGCATTCCTCGGACAGTGCCAGACGTGCGGGTCGATTTCCTCTTGGCCGCTGGAAGAGATGAGGTTTCGCGACGTGATCTTCCTCGTGACGACGACACGGATGGCCGCCGAGCGGCTGGCTACGAACAACTTCTCCAGCCAGGCCTCGAATCCGATTCCATTCTCGAACACGAGGGCCGCGCGATGCAGTGCCACGCTGTCCCGCGGGGTCGGTTCATAGGTGTGGGCATCGCCGCCAGGACCAACCAGCGTGGTCACCGTCACATGTTCGCCCCCGACGATTCGCACCCAGTCGCCCAGAATGCTGTAGGTGGCCACGACCGACACCTTGGCTTGATCCGACGGGATCGGGACGCGAGATAAACACCCAGTGCTCAGACTGAGCGACAGGAGACTCAGCGGAAATAGGAGACCTCGTCGTTGGGTTTTCAAATGCTCGTTCCCTGATTGGGCGTGGCCGACACAGGACGACCGCCGGGGAAGTCGTCGGCGGCCTACTTGCACACCATGTGCAGGTGCACTAGATTATCGTTCTGAAACGCGGCGGTCAATCGGCCGACGACAGATGTGACGAGGAGCGCGAGCCATATGCCCACTGCCAACGCCACCGTTCCGGTTACGGTTCTCACCGGGTTTCTCGGCTCCGGAAAGACCACTTTGCTTAACCGCATCCTTTCCGAGAATCACGGCAAGCGGATCGCCGTGATCGAAAACGAATTCGGCGAAGTCGGGGTGGACAATGAACTGGTGATCGGCGCCGAAGAGGAGATCTTCGAGATGAACAACGGCTGCATCTGCTGTACCGTGCGAGGCGATCTAATCCGCATCCTCGGCAACCTGATGAAGCGCCGCGACAAGTTCGATTACATCATGATTGAGACGACCGGCTTGGCCGATCCGGGGCCCGTCGCCCAGACGTTCTTCATGGACGATGAGATTCAATCGAAGTTGAGTCTGGATGGCGTCGTGACGCTCGTCGACGCCAAGCATGTGCATGCCCACATCGACGACAGTGACGAGGTTAAGGAGCAGATTGCCTTCGCCGACGTGATCTTGCTGAACAAGACCGATCTGGTCTCGTCCGCGGAGTTGGATCAACTCGAAGCACGCATCCACGCCATGAATTCAGCCGCCAAGATTCATCGCACACGGGACGCGGTCGTCGACATGGAAAAGGTGCTCAATCTCGGCGGCTTCGACCTGGACCGAGCGCTCGACGTCGATCCCAAGTTCTTGGAACCAGAATACCCGTTCGAATGGAGCGGCGTTTTCCACCTGCAGCCGGGGACGTATCAGTTGCTGCTCCAGCCAGGGCCGGATCCGGCGATGAGCGCACTGCTCCAGTCGGTCGCCTCCGAACCCGAAGAAGGCATGCGCGAAGCCGTTGAACCGGCGGTACTCGCGTTTTCGAGTGACGCCATCGAGCTGAAGCCCGGCGATTCTGTTGCGCCAGGCGATCGGCTCTATAGTCTGGGTCTGGAGGGGAACGATCTGCGTTACCCCCTCGTGATTCGCCAAGCTGGCGCTTATGCGCTCTTTACCGAGCACCATCCGGACGAGTTCCAAGCCTATGTCGCGGATTCCGGCGGAGCCCGGATCGCGCCGTTGCACACTCGCGAATACAAGCCCGATCACGAACATGATGAAGAGGTCACCTCCGTCGGGATTACGGCGCCTGGCAATCTCGATTCGAAGCGGTTCCAGGGCTGGCTGCGCGAACTGTTGGCGACGAAGGGAACTGACATTTTTCGCATGAAGGGAGTGCTCAGCTTCGAAGGAATGGCCGTGCGCTATGTCTTTCAGGGAGTGCATATGTTGTTCGACGGTCGCGAAGATCGTCCCTGGGGCGACGAGCCCCGCCACAACACGCTGATCTTCATCGGCCGGAATCTCGATCGCGCGGAACTCAATGCGGGGTTCAACGCATGTGTGGTCTAACCAAGTCGAAGACCGGTCCGCGCGGGATGCGCGAGTTGTGGCACCACGATGGTGACGAATACATCATCGATTTGGCTTGGTCTCCCAATGGACAATCACTCGCGGCGGTGACCGTCGAGGGACACGTGTTGGGTCTATTGAACGCTCATCAGCGGGGGGAGTCGGCGCGCCTCGGCTCGCACGCCCTCGGCGCCACGTCGATGGCATGGTGTTTCGATAGTAGGCAGTTCGCCACAACAGGCCAGGACGGACTCGTTAAGGTCTGGGAGCCAGCCAGATCCTTGCCTCTTCGAGAATTGTCAGCCGGAGGGAAGTGGGCGGCCAAAGTCGCATACCGTCCCGGCAAGCGGGAACTAGCGTCCGCCGCCGACAAGGTTTTGAGGATTTGGTCGGATGACGGAAAGCCTTTTTATGAATCGGACGACCACGCCAGTACGATTGCCGACATCGGTTGGAATCCCGATGGGAGCGCCGTCGCGGTGGCGGCATACAACGGCGTGACGTTACATGTACCCGGCAAACAAGCTCGGCCGCGCAAGTTCGAGTGGAAAGGCTCCAGTCTCGTGTTGGCGTGGAGTCCGGATTCGCGCTTCATCGTCACGGGAGAACAGGATTCGACCGTGCATTTCTGGCATGTGAAGACCGGCAAGGATGCACAGATGTGGGGCTTCCCCACGAAGGTCCTGGAAGTGGCTTGGCATTACCGAGCCGAGCGACTGGCCACGGGCGGCAGCGATACGGTCGTGCTGTGGGACTGCGGCGGCAAAGGCCCGGAAGGTCGCAAGCCGAAGATGTTCGAGGCGCACCCCGCCAAAATCACGCAACTGGCGTTTCAACATCGCGGAGACCTGCTGGCATCCGCCGACAACGATGGGTTCCTTTTTGTTTGGAATCCACTCAAGCAGCCGCTGCCCATTGCAGGCCAGATTTTCTGTTCGTCGATCAGCCGCTTGGCTTGGTCGCCCGACGATCGTTTGTTGGCGGTCGGTCAACAAGATGGAACGATCACGGTGTTGCAACACGCCAACTAATCAAGCGGGGCCAGCACGACGCGCGAAGACAATTTCAACGCACAGACTCGAACCTCGCATTCGGCGGTGGAACTTGGGCGGCCTCTTACGACCCGACGCGATCAAGTGCCGGGACGGTCGGTCTTCTGTGAGGGTCGCTGCCGTGGGCGAGTTGAGCGCGGTTTCCGCGGATTGCGAAGGACGCCATCAAGGCGCGCTGGAAAGAACTGGAATTCAATGATTTGAACGTCTCGAACGCCCATCGACGGAACCGCGGGCGTGTTTTCCATCGACTGACGCGATGACCGCGCATCCTGCATGGCCAGATCCACTCTCGAAGTACAAATGGTGTTATGGTGGCTACATGAGGGAACCTCCGAGTGCTAATCTGCGTCAACGTCTCCGCGATGTAGGACTACGCGCAACGCCAGCTCGGATCGCGGTGGCCCGCTCGCTGATGATGGCAACGGGGCCACTCACCCATTTGGAAATCGCCGCCAGCCTTGTGGCGACTGATGTCGACAAATCGACGGTGTTCCGCGTGCTTCAGGATCTCATCAGCGCTGGACTCGCAAGGCGGCTGGATGTTGGCGACCACACTTGGCGTTACGAGCGGGCATCTTCGATCCCGACAGGGCCGTCGGGGCACGCGCACCCCCACTTGTTGTGCGTTGATTGTGGCAGTGTGACATGCCTTGCGGACGCCAAAGTTGAACTCAAGGTCCCCAGAGCGGTCGGCGACATTGAGGAGGTCATTCTCAAGGGACACTGCCAGCCCTGCCGGGAAGCCAATCGCTGAAATCCTCGGCGCGGAACCAACTGCATCGAGTGAAACAGTCATTCGGCAATAACGAGGCGGAGGAGATAGAAGCAGCCCACCATCTGAATCAAGCCAGCGCGGATGTAGGGCCACGGCAGCCCCTGCAACCATTTCGATTTTTGTAGTGGCCTATTTTCAATCCATTGCAGCAAGATTCCTATCAACGACAGTGCACAGGCGATGCCTACCGCGAACAGCGCAATAGCGGCATAAGCCGAGACAGGAGAGCCCGTCGACATACTCGCAAAATAGGCTGCGAGTGCCGATGGACATGGCAGCAGACCGAAGGCAATCCCCAGAAGTGCGCTCATTGAATAGGAGGAAGCGGATGATTCAGGTGGTGTTCGGCATTCGTGGCGATGGCTCTTGCATCCACATTTGGAAGGGACCTTTCTTGCTGCAGACCACCACATCCATCCCCCGACGGCAAGAACTAGGATGGCACTCACCCATTGAAGCGAATGAGTTACGGACGCATCATGATCATGGTGATCATCTACGACCAAGTGCTGCGCGAGGTGAACGACTGCGGCAATCGCGATGAGCGACACAGAATGGGCAATGCCACTTGAAAGTCCGATGACAATCGGATGCCAAGAACTGCGGCGTCCTCCTGAGAGATAGACCAGCATCGCCGATTTTCCATGCCCGGGTTCGACCGCATGCAGGGCCCCCAAAACAAATGCAAGCCCCAAGGTCACTTCGTGAGCATGTGAGTGCATTGCTAGATTTCCGTTAAGAGACGTTTTTCGTCGGCGGCGTGGCGCGATGGACCTCGTCGGCCAGTTCTGACCCAAAGATCGGTGAAGGGGCGATGAGTGTTCCGGCTGCGTGGGCGTCGGTCGTCGGCGCCATTTCAGGCGCAGCGACGGGAAGTGCCGTGCAGGACCAGCGCGATAGAAATTGCCGATTGGCTGTCAGAAGTCCGGCATAACCCATCGTCACCACGATCCAACCGCTGACGGAAGTCGTGTGGCAGGGCCACCAGGGCGATCCATGATTCGTGGTCCAACGCCAGGTGACCAGGTGAAGCACAAACGCAGCCAACAGGATCGCCGTCAACGGCGGTGGCAACCGGCGCCGCCAATGCATGAACCCGACGGCTGCCGGTGACAGTACGAGCGCGAGCAAAGTCAAGGAGATCGCCGCTTGCCAACCGAGCGTCATTCCGACAATCGCCAAACTGCTTGTCAGATGGCCCGTGGTGGAGGCCCCATCGCCAGAGGAAAGGGACGTTTGCAGAGCCCACGCTGTCAACCAGCCCACGACTACTCCCACCGCGCCTCCCAATGGACCGGTAACGCCCGCATTCAGCCACGGTTGCCCGATCCATTCCGCCGCGTGAGTGATAGCGGGAACCGGAAGCAAGCTCGGCCAGATGAACGGGAGAAGCAGCAGCGTTGCGCCGACAACCCATTTAGCGCGCGCCGGCACGCGCTGGCGATCGATGTCGATGAGAGCCCACGCCAGCAGGGCGCTTAATGCGAAGCCGTGATACAGATACAAGCCGACCAAGTCCCACTTCGTATAAAAGATGATCCACACGACCCCGTGATAATGATTGGGATCCCGCACGGGGATGTTGGCGCCGCCGGAAATCAACTCGACGAAGTACAGCAACAGAAATAGAGCTGCGGCAATCCATTCGACAATCGGATACCGGACGGAAATCGCCGCCTGGCACGCGCGGCAACGTCCTCCCAGCAGCAACCAGCCGACGATCGGTACGTTGTCGCGTCCGATGATGGGCGTCCCGCATTGTGGGCAGCGGGAGCGCCGAAAAATGATCGACTCGCCACGCGGCATCCGATAAGCCACGACATTCAGAAAACTGCCGATCGTTCCACCCAGCGCGAAAAACCAGAGGGCCGCCAGGACCTCCGTGCTGCGCAGCCGCGCTTGTTCCGCCAGAGACAGCTCTTCGAGGACGCGGCCCGACTTCGGTGGATGCAGACTCTCGAAGATCCAATGCGCCGTCGGTATCACAACCAGATAAACGACAACTGCCAAGGCAAACGCCCAGACAACCAGCCGGTGCCAGTTCATCCGCAGCCACCGACTGACCACGGGAGCCAGCGGCCAAGACAGAGTCAATTCGACAAGATCGGCGGCCAGGATCATGGCGAGCATCGCCAGGAATACGCCGGGCGAAAAGATCGCGAGCGACTCGTACGGCAATGCGGCACCGGCCTGCCACGCCGCATAGACCGCGACCGCCAATCCAGCAGTTACCAAAGGTGTGAACCAGTAGCCGGAACATGCCCCCGCCGCTCTACCGACAATCCAAACACCCGCCGCGACAACGGCCATTCCTGAAAGTTGTTGCCAGGCACCAAGGCCCCACAGCATTGCGCCCAATCCGGCATGAAGTGCCAATGTCATCGCCAGATATTCGCCGGGCAAACAGCGATGCAGCCAGCATCGCGGAGTCCCCAGAGGCGACTCGGCGTCCTGAACATCCGGCGTTGCATCGTAGACTCTCACAGCCGCGTCTCCGCCAACAGTCAATTGAGCATCGAGTTGATATCCAACATGCCGATCGAGTTGGTGGCGAACGAAGGCGTGATGAATCGCATTACCTTTGGCCAGCGGTCAAACGACGCCCCGACGCCATGCCGGTCGAGAATCATCAAGTCCTCGATCCCCGCATGCCGCAACGCAACGCCGACGCCCACGCCCGCCGCGCCCGCGCCGATCACGACGACATCCACGTCCGCTTGTGACTTCGGAGCCTTGCGCTTGATCATCTTGTCATTCCTTGCCCTTCGGATGGCGGAAGGCACTTCGAATACAGTTCGTGCTCACGCGTCGCTCGACGACCGCGCATGCCGCCACCAGCTCGCGGGCCGCGACGGTGTTTCGCGTCGAGTTGCGGGAGGTGTAGAGCAGCGAGTCGGCCGATCGCAGAGCCGCTCGCAGACAGGACGCCGTTGCCTCCGGCAAGCAAGCGGCCCAAGCCCCGTGCCAGGAAGTGAGCGTCTTCCAAGTTGGCCGCGGATGCCCGGCCAGCCAGGCTCGCCATTCCAGCAGGCGGATGGTCCACAACACACGCCGCCGCGAGTCGATTCTTCCCGCAACCGAGCAGCACAACGTGAAGATGCCGTCCAGCCAACGGACACGAGTGACCCAGCTTGCCACGAGGAACATCAGCCCGAACGCAAGCGGAACCGAATGCTCCCAGATCCAGCGTCCGACAAGACGTACAGTGATCGACAGGCGTTGTTGCCAAGTGAGCGATTCGCGCGGCGGGTCATAACCGGGTGTGGGTTCGACCGCCACCCAGGTGTTTCCGCTGACGCGAACTTCCACCCATACATGCACGTCGTCGGACAGCACACTGGTCTGACCGGCGCGATGGTCGAACCGGTCGTCGCGGGCGTAAAAGCCGGTGACCAGTCGCGTGTCGAATCCCCGCTCGCGCAAGAGCACGGCCGCCGTCGTCGCAAACAAGTAGGACGGTCCTCGTTTCGCTTGCAGAAAATGAGCGACCACGTCGGAGCAGTCTTCTGGAGCAGGCGAGTTGGGATCGAGGACGAACTCGGTGCGCAGCCGCTCGACGATCCCTTCCACCTGTCGCCAATCGTTGGTCGGGCTTCCGCGCAGCGGCCAGAGATTGATGCCTTGCGATCGCAGGTGGACGACGGTCAGTTGCGGGATGTGATCGCGGACGGCCATGCGGGCGACGCCGTCTTCGGACCAACCGAAGAAATCGGATTGATCGACTTTGTCGACATGGATGGCCGTCAATTGCGGCGGGGACGGAAAGCGGTTCGATTTCAGATTGATGAACTTCACCGCGTGCCGTTCGACGCCGCGATGAAGTGGCGACGAGCCGTCCCGCATGAGATAGGCCCACGGTTCCGCATGCTCGATCTCCAGCCGGATTGGCGGCCGGCTTTCCGTTTTGCCCGAGTGTGTCCACTCCCGGCCGTCGAATGTGTCAAACCGCTCGAGCGCCAGATGCAAAGGCACGCGGCCCACCAAGTACAACATCGCCGGTGCCGCGCGATCGTCGAGCGTCCGCCGATTGCGTTCGACTCTCCGTCTCACGGCCGAGAACTCGCGACCGCTCCGCTCGGTCTTGGACGTCTGTGTATGCGTATCCTCGAAGTTCTCGGGTGCCAGAGCGATGTTTCGTTCCTGTTGCTTCTTCGGCTTGGGAGGGTCGCCGTACAGGTCGTTGACCATGTCGTACAAACTGGGCATGTCGGACTCGAGGAACAGCTCGCTCTCGACCGGCCCAAAGCTCATCGCCTCGTCTTTCGCGGCGACCATGGCGTCTCCGTCCCCCACGCCGGAACGGGCGTGCGGATCATGCCACTGCGCGCCGCCGGACGTCGGCATGAATCCGTGCAGGGCCACCGCCGACGCACCTGTCGCGCTGATGAGTGTCGCCAGCAACAACAGAATCACGCACGTGAAGCCAATCACTGAGACTCGCACGGGAATCCGCTGCTCGACTCTGGAAGCCACAAACGCTCCAGCCAACCGCTCCCAGTAGGCGCCCATAAGCCACCACAAGACCATCATGCCGTAGATGCCGGCCAGGACCAGTGTGACGCGGTTGCTGGTCATCGTCGTGACGAACAGCAACAGAAAGCCGCTCAGCAGCACTGCGGAACTTCCCGCCCGCGGCAATTGGGAAAACACGGCCAGCACCACCGCCATCAACTGCAGGCTGCTCAACATCAACATCTCCAGCGGCTCGCCGCCGCCGGCCAATTGCCTCAGCGTGAACTCGGCAACAAACGGATAATTCATCGCCGCAAGAACCGCGATCGCCGTGAATCCCTTGGCGTGCGCGGGCGAAACAGCTCGGCGGCAAAGCGCGAGCGACACCGCGATGGTCACCAGCAGTTCGCAGACGGCGCGAACCGCCAGCGGAGTTGGGTTCCAGGTGGCATTGGCCCGAACCAGGGTGAATGCCGTACTCGCGATCAGCACCAACAGGAGCGCATCAACACGCGGAGTCAGACTATTTCGCCAGGCTGTCATGGCAGAGCCGCTCCCATTGATGTCGCAGTTGCTGTGCCGGGTCGGCGTCTGTGTCGATCGAGATCCAGACGTTGTGCCGACGCGAATGCCAAGAGTGGGTTCTGTTTCTTGAATCGCCCTCATCGTCGATCAGTACCAACCGAAGTGCGCCTCTCGTTCCGACCCCGTGTTCCCATTCCGACCTGCGCTGGCTATTCGTCAGCACCACTGCCAAAGCCTGACGACCGAAACCCAGTGGCGGACGAATCAACTCCGGCTCGGCCCGGAATCGGGCCAGCGCGTCGAGGAGGCGGTGCAAGCCGTCCGCGCCGGGGGACAACAGCAGATCGACGTCGCCGATGACGAACCGCACCTGGGCATGATGCGCGTGAAACTCCCGCGCGATGCTGGCGGCAACTCGGATCGCCGTCTCCAGTGATTCGTGTGTCGGTGGCTTGATCCGCGAACCGGAATTCGCAAAGGCCGCCACGTCGACCGCGACCACGACCAACCGCCGAGCCGCCGCTTGGCGCTCGGTCACGATCAGTGCATCGCGCCGCGCGGTTTGTGCCCAGTGGATGCTGCGGAGCCGGTCGCCATGGCGGAACGGACGGACTCCGATCACATCTCCCTCGTGGCCCGGCCGGTCGAACAGCATTCCGATCACGTCGGCGATGTCGCCGCCGAGCGACGGAATCGCGGTGAGCGTCGTGGTTCGCGGCCAGACCAGCAGCTCACGCTCGACAGAAATCGTCTTCGCGGCTCGCCAGATGCCGAAGGGAAACCCGGTCGCCAGTTCGGGCATCTCATGCGGATAGACGCCGCGCGCGTCGGGCCGGAATTCGAAGACAAACTCCGAACGGCTCCAGCCCGGAACGCGAGCCAGTGCCGCCACGGGTCGATTCTCCTCATCGGCCGGTCGCAAGAAGAAACCATTCTCGGCCGCCAACCCCCACAGCGGCCACGGCCAGCGATTGTGGACGATCAGTCGCACCTGCCTGCGATCCCCTTCGCGGCACCGGCGGCAGTCGAAAGCGATTTCCGCCGTCGTCCCCCGCATCGCCACCCACGGCCAGACAACTCCCAGCACCATCACTGCCACCAGCGAGCCGAAGATGGTCCATACCTGAGGCTCAAGGAATACCGCCGTCAATGCCGCGGCCGCCGCTGCCACAACGAACCAACCAATCGGCTGCTTCAGCCAATAGACGTAACGATTCGCCCACGGACAGAAGTCGTGGTTGCCGATCGCGACCAGTGGGGCGAGCACCCCGCGTGCCCGTCGAAACGGGAAGCGGTTCGCAATCCGGAAGCTCACGCCACGAGGTTTCATGGTCCACTTCCCGCGCGCCGAGCGTTGGCTGCCTTGCGTTTGCGGAATGGACAGTTGTCCGCATCGTCCTTGCCGGCATGACCGTCTCGATCCGGCGGAATCCCCGTGACGACGGCGGAACAGGCGGTGAGCGGCAACACGGCCGCCAGCGACACCAACAACCGGGAATGGCAAGCTGGAAGAGGGCCACACAACACGATGTTCATTGCGAGTTTCCCTTTCCGATTGACCTCGACTCGGCGAGCGTGGAGTCGATCGGCGCGGCAACTTCGTCATTCGACTTGCCCGCGCTGTCGCCGCCGTGAACTCGTTCGTCCAGAGCGGCAAAGCTGTCCATCATCGCTTCGACCGATCGCTTGGCCCGATGGCGAGTTGGCCTGCGACGTTGTGATCCGCCGCGTCGGCCATGAGCTTCCACATGGGCAGGGCGGCCAGCAGCAGCGGGAACACTAGACAACGAGTCATGCACAGCGTCGACGCGCGCATCCCGAGTGCGTCGAGATCAAGACGTATTGATTTCAACTTGATTCGCCAAGACCAACAAACCACGGCAAATGCCGTAGGCAACGGCGCGCGGCAGTCCTTCCAAACCAACACGGAGATGCTCCTGTGATGATTGAGTGCGTACGCAACGCTTTCGTGCCGCCCTCATGAAGCGCAAAGGAAAGCGATCTTCGCGATCAACTCCTGGAACTTGGAAAGCCCGGCTCGTCGCCGATCGCTCCGCCGTCGGACAGCGCGTTCGCCGGGCGAACGCGCGCATGGCGAACCGCGCGCAGGCAAGGGGATGAACCGGAACGGTGCTCCATCACCGCCGGCACGAACTCAACAGGAACTCATGAGTTCGCACGCGGGTGGGCCGCGAATCGTCGCCAGCCGGACGCCGCCTTCGGCGACAGAAGGTTGTGCCACGACAGGCAAGTCGGAAACGTGCGTGTCCGACAAGGAAAGTCGCGGAGCAAGTTCGAATCGCTGTGGCGAGGCCAAGAAGCGGCAGATCGCACAATTGTCCCGATCGTGCCCGGCCGGTGGCTCGCCTTCGGATGACGCCTCGGTCGCGCTGGGTGTGTGCGATCCGAGTGGGCGGCAATGACCCGTCGGGCGAGTTTCCAGCTTCCCGGACCGGCAACATCCATCGCCATAATGCCGGTGTGAGTCGTCGTGCAGGCCATGCTCGAAACACGCCAACGCTGCCAGCAGGGCTGCAAGAGTAGCGGCGGTGATCCCTTGGGCGGAAAAGTGCATGGACGGACGCAGCTTGATTCAAGAATGTCCAGTGCGGTCCGACCAGATCGCAGCATTATCGACGTCGCCGATCGGCTCGTCAACGGGATATACGAAGCTCGCCAGGATGCAGTTCGATTGGTTTCGAGAATCCGCGAAATCGACTCAACCGACACGATCGTCACGACCGATACAACCGCTACTGGTTGGACCTCGCACGTGGGCGGTACGCAGCGGCGGCGCCGCTCCCGCGATTCGCTTGCGAGGGAGTCTATGGGGGGAGGCAGGTTGCCACAAGGTCTTGCGCGGCTTAGCGTTGCAGTGGCGGCGCTGTCGGCGCTGCTGGTGTCAAACGCGGGCAGCAGCCCCGCATTCCCTCAGTCAACAGCTCCAGGCCGTATCGGCACGCCTCTGCGCGCTGAAACCTACGGTCGCTGGTCCGAGCCGCCGCGCATCAGCCAGGCGAATCCGCTCCCACCCGTCACCGACGACGACGCCGACTCTCCCATTCAACCGGTGCGTCCGTCGGGACAGAATCCCGTACCGCGAGCGCGGGACGACTTTCATCTCCCTTATCAGCATCGCCTTCCGGAGGAAATGCTGCCACGCCCGGTCACGCCGGAAGCCAGGCAGCGGCAGGATCGGTTTATCCCCAAGATCATCGACCCAGAACAGGAATTGAACCTCGTCGTTGGACATCCCAGAATCCTGACGTTCGCCGAATGGGCGATCAAGCCGCAAGTGCGGCTTTACCTCGCCGACGAGAACATTGTCCGGTGGGATATCATCTCCGATACGGAAGTTGCTGTCGTCGGACTACAACCCGGAACGACTGTGCTGACGATCTGGTTCAACGATCCGACGACCGATACCGGCAAACGAGTGCTCAGCTTTCGGGTGCGAGTGTTCGAAGATCCTCAGTTCCGCGCGACGCTCGCCGACCTCGAACGGCAAATCGCCGAATTGTTTCCAGATAGCCACGTGCGGCTCTCGATCGTGCGGGATCGGCTCGTTGTGCGAGGGCAGGCGAAAGACGCCATTGAAGCCGGACAGATTCTGACCGTCTTGGCGCAGACACGTAGCGAACAACGCGGCGGGCGATACCACGAGACCGAAACGCGCACAACCAACGTCTTCGTCGATCAGGATCGGTTTCGCATGGAGGAAGACGCGGCTGCCCGGCGATCCGTCATGGACTCTGCTGCGATCGCTCAGTCCGGCATCGTCAATTTGCTCACGATTCCCGGCGAACAGCAAGTGACACTGCACGTGACGCTGGCCGAAGTGAACCGCAGCGCACTGCGTTCAATCGGCGCCAACATCGAGATCGGTGGCAGCGGAGACGTTAGCTTCGTCTCTCTCTTGCTGCCCAACGGCTTCACCGCGGCGGGCGGGGGCAACCTGGCAGTCGATTATCCGGACTTCCGCCTGGCGTTGAATGCGTTGCGCGATCTCGGCTTCGCACGCACGCTGGCCGAGCCGAATTTGACCGCGATCAACGGCCAAATCGCCTCGTTCCGGGCCGGCGATACTTTTCCAGTTCCCAACGCGCAGACTGCATTCGGCGGAGTCGGTCAAAGTGTAAGCCAGCAGTTCGTCGGTGTCGACGTACAGTTCGTTCCGTATATCGTTGACCGCGACCGCATTCGCCTTCGTGTACGTGGGCAAGTGAGCGCGCGGGACGATGAAGAAGGCGCGGACATCGCCGGCACGAGCGTCCCCGGTACGCGCACTCGCGACTTCTCCACCACCGTCGAGCTGCGTGACGGACAAACGCTGGCCATGGCGGGACTGATGCAGACCACACTGGTCGGTGACGCGCGGCGTATTCCCTTTCTTGGCGATCTCCCGGTGGTGGGAACCCTGTTTACGAACAAGAACAATTCGGCCACCGAGCAGGAGCTGGTGGTGCTGGTCACGCCCGAGCTGGCGCATCCGCTGGAGAAATGCGATCGCCCACCGCTACCCGGATCAGACCTGTACGAACCGACCGATCACGAGTTCTATCTTGGCAACCATATGGAAAGCCGCCGGATCCAGGACTTCCGCAGTCCCGTTCGCACCGACATGGCGCGAATCCGACAGTTTGAACGATGCTGTCAGGATCGGTACATCATCGGACCGAGTGGCTACAGCCACGGCGCAGCGCCTGAGGGGACAATCGCGCCTCATCCGAGAAGCCCGGAAGTTGTTCCCGCGCCGGCCGCGCCGGTCCGAGTCCAAGATTGAGGAAAACGCCGCCATGCAACAACGAAGCCCTCTACATCGGCTGCGACGACTCGTTGGGCCGTCAGCCGTGCTGATCCTCCTCGGCGGATGCCAGCATCGCGGCTGGCGGGGAGACCACTGCGCAGATATTCCACGTGGTGCAGTACCGGCCCCAGGCGGCACCTACAACACGCAATGGCAGCAGTCGCAGGAGTCGCGCGCGGACGAGGACGATCTCGTCTTCTACCAGTACGAATGGCTCGATGATTCCGATCGGCTTAGTCCGTTTGGCGAGCGTCACGCAGAACGGTTGCTGGCTCGCTTGCCGCACGCGCCTTCGCCGATCGTGATTGAAGCAAGCGGGGATTCCCAGCGCGACCAATCGCGGGTCGCGGCCATGACGTCACACCTAGCCCAGTACGACGCCGCCTGGACGGACTATCCCGTGGTTATCGGACGCTCGAAGGCCGAGCCCCTTTACGGATTCGAGTCGCCCCGTGTGACCAACGGATTCATCGGAGGTCGTGGCGTGGGGGGCCAGGGAAGCGGTGGCGGTGGATCCGGCGGAGGCGGCTTCGGTGGCGGCGGAGGTGGATTTGGCGGCGCAGGCGGCTTGGGAGGAGGAGGTTTCTTCTAATGACGCTGGCCCGATTTCGGCCCCGTGACGTGAGCTCCCAGCTTGGGAGCGCGAAGACAACAATCGTAATCGCCGTTGGCCTTCTCACCTGTGCCGGTTGCGCGTCGTTCAATGAGCGGGTTTCCTTGCCATGGGACAAATCGCCCGCCGTCGACGGCGCAACGCTTGCCTCGCATCAGGCCCAACTGATGGAGCAGGCGGGCCAGTCCGCGGAGCGTCAAGGAAAGATCGACGAGGCGATACGGCTTTACGAACAAGCGCGGACACTGAATGCGGAAACGGATCCTCTCGGCCGTCATCTGGCCATGCTCTACGACCAACAAGGTGACGACTCGCGAGCCTGGACCGAATACGAGCGGGCGCTGGCTCGAACACCCGACGATGTGGATCTGCAGAACGACGTCGGTATGTACCATCTGCGCCGTTCACGACACGCGGCGGCCGAAGTATGCTTTCGCCGAGCGTTGCAACTCCAACCGAGGCATGCTCGAGCAAGAAACAACCTCGGCATCTCCCTTGCAATGCAAGGCAGTCTGCCAGAGAGCTTCGCTGCGTTTTCGGAAGTTTCCGGACCCGCGGCCGCTTACAGCAATCTCGGTGTGATTCTGATACGGCAAGGAAAGACCGACATGGCACGCGACCACTTTCGGCGATCCCTGGAGGAGGACCCTTCGTTGATTCAGGCCACCACGCTCTTGGCGCAACTCGATCGCGCGCCGCCCGCGATCACCGCTTCTCCTGAGAACTTCCCCGTCCGGCCAGTTGGCTACGATTCAGAACCTCGCTGACCTGCGTTCCGTTCCATCCAGCCCCCAACGTCCTGGACGCCGAGTGTCATCGCCTGCCAGCTTGCGGCCCGCGTCGCCATCTTGCGCGCAGTTCGAATCAAAGTACGCTCTGCAACGGCGACACCAAGTAGCGCGAACAAGGTACAGGCTGACCATGAGTAGCTGGGGAATACCCCCCGCATCGCCTTAGAGCACTACTTGCAAGTCACGGATGAGGACTTTGAGCGGGCAGCCGAAGCGTCAGAGAAAGGCGGCGCAGGAAGCGGCGCGCGAAAGGCGGCGCAGCCGGGACGCGCTGCGATTGGCGGGGAATCGCATTCGAGTCGTGCAACTCCCGCCGCGTTAGTAACTTGTGCCGTTCCCGGCGATACTCGACGACATACTGCGCAAGTGTTAAGCGGAGAGGACAGGATTCGAACAACCGCGAAAAACCCCGTAATTTCCGCACTTCTCAACGATCGCGCTGCAAAAAGCGCTGCACTCACCGTAACCGACGCCGAATTGCTGCAAGTTGTGCAATCGTGGGCCAGCCTGCCCAACCCGATCAAGTTGGCCATTCTCGCCCTGGTACAGTCGCGTCTCGCGTGATGTCGCATGGTTCCTTGCCGGGAGAGGTCCTTTCCCGAGGCGTGCGGGAACAGTCGCGGGTAACGCCGCTTCGAAGAACGCCACCGTGCCGTGAACGGCCCTCGGGATGTCGCCGGCGCGGAGCGCAAGTTCGACACGAAGAGCCGCGCGCACTGCCATGCGCGGGTGATTCAAGACTGGGAGATCACAGGCCTCCGGTATCGGCAGCGACGCGGCGAAGTTCGCGAGCCATTTGACAACCTGAGTCCAATTCTGGCCAAGTTCGTTCTCAAGGTGGCTGATGGCCCCCCAGGCGCCGAGCAGGTTGCCCTTCTCGATAAGCGAAAGCGCGTGCCAACGGGCACGGAATCCCGCTGACGGGTGGAATTTTTCTTCGACGGCGCGATCTTCGCCTTCAACGCGCTCACGGTCTGGCACTTCCAGCGCGGTCACGGTCGGGCCGCGCATCGCATGCAGTCTCACGATCTCGGCGAACGCCAACTCCGAGAGCGCTCGTCCACGTGGGAGCTGATCGACGAGGTAGCGAAGCTGCGAGCGCGGTGCTTGGGCGAGCAGGCCAGCGCCCCGCACAAGCCCTTGCAGCGAGTCAAGCCCCTGGCCAAGCACATCGACGGGCCGCTGCGAGAGCACGCGCAGGTCGTTGCCGCTGCCTCGCAGCCAGTCGCGCCGACGCACGTCTGTTGGGTCATCCACGCACGCGGTGCTGAATACAGCCCAGTCGACGACGGATCGCTTCGCCTCGCCTTCCTTCAGCCCACGGAAGCGGCGCTTCGCCGAACCGGCGAGCTGCTCCGCGACCTCGTGCAGCCGATGGATCGGGATGGTGTGCTTGGCGAACACCACCCCGACACCGAGGGTCAGCTTGAAGCCATCGTTATCGCACTGAAGCTTACCAAGTGCCTCGCAGAGCATGACGACGAAGGGCAGCGCGATGTCCGCACGGCTCACGAGCAAAAGGTCGTCGCCGCCGAGCATCAGCGGGATAAGCGGCGATGGGCCCGTGTCGGGGCAGTGTGCGTCGATGGCCTTCTTCACCGCGCGCCGGAGCAACACGCGATTGCCATGGTAGAACGCCGCTCGCTCGCTGTCCGGCTTCTCATTGCCGAGGCCGCTACCGACGCCGTTGCCGTCGGCGAGGATGAGCGCGAGGTAGCCGTTGCCCACCAACTCCTTCAGCTCTTGCACGGACTCGAGCTGTCGGAGCTTGGTGTTTGCGCTTAGCAGGCTCGCAAGGTCGACCGCCTTGTCGACTTCCGCACGCCTCGCCGCAGCGTGCCGCCGGGCGACGTCGAATGAGACGGCGGGGCGCTCGTCGCCCTGCTCGACGGTGTCCGACGCGATCCCGCGCCCGGTCCACTCGCAGGGGGCGAGCACCGGCAGCTCGGTCGAGAGATGGGCTTGGCTTCTGGTGCATGGGGCGCCGTCGACGGTAATTTGGAAGCGCAGGCCCGGCAGGTTCGAGCACAGGAGTTGCCCAGCCGCGTCGGCGAACGCCCCAGCGCCGGTCACGAACCACGCCTCGAAGTGGCCGCCGTCGCGCGCAAGGATGCCATCGTTCGCGTCGGCGGCGGGATCGTCATAGTCTTTGAGCGGATCGTTCGGGTCGGCGGCGGGGTACGTCTCACTTCTCGGAGCCAGCACCCAGCCTCGCCCGGTCTCGCACGCCAGCTTCGGCAGTGCGCCGCGCAATGTCTCGCCGAGCAGCGCGTTGCCGCCGACCATCGCCCGCAGGCGCGGCACCGCGAAGAGCCACGTTTGCACTCGCTGCAATTCGATGTGAAGGCGTTCCATTTCGCATTCTCCCTATGGCTTCTTTCTCTGCGATGGCGGCTTGGTTCCGCTGGCCTCGACGGCTCGCAGGAACTTCTCCAGGTCGCTTCGCTTGAACAAACGGTAACCGTTGGCCGGATTGCGATGGACGGGAATCTTTCTGGACTCCGCCCACGTGCGCAGTGTGTTCTGCGAGACGCCGAGAATCTCGGCTGCCTCTGCGGTCTTCACGTAATCTCTGAGCTTGGTCATCGGGAGACGCCTTTCGTCCTCGCAGCAAAACCTCCTGAGTTTAGCAAACCCTTCAACCTGGGAATAGCAGCGCGGATTCCCCCGAAATCGAGTCGGAATCCACCCCCCCTCGACCCCGGTTTCGGCCGGTGGTTTCTCGTGGCCTTGTTGGATGACGAATTCCACGGCAAGAGCACTTCGTTACCGACGGCAAGCGGAATTGTATAATCGTTGTTTTTCGTCGCCGCCCCAAACCAACGCAGAGAATTGCAGGAGTTGATGAGGTGACCCAACCGGATTCCATCCAAACGAATATCGTTCGTTTCCTCCGCACGATTCCAGAAACATGGATCGACCACGATCCAAGCGCGCTGAGTGAGATGCAGGACCGGGCAGTTGAACTGCTCACTGCGGCAGGAATGATCGAACGGCGCGTGACGCTGAGGCTGCGCATGGCCGGACACCCTCTCGCCGTCGAAGCGACCATCACGATGACCGGTGAAGCGGGATTGGCCCAGGCGCGTCGTCGAGTTTCCGAATCTGCCAGAGCGCGGCGACATCCTGGATTGGATTGACAATCACGGCGATGCCACCGAGCCGGACGGCATGCGCGCGGATATCGACGCTCTGGCCCGCGCGGTGCGGGAGTGGCGACCTACATCGGTCGGGACGGACGTTCGCACCCGCTGCGAGCCAGACATCGTGTGCATGGCTGACGTGGAGCCGCAGGCAGTGCCGTGGCTTTGGCTCGGCCGAATCCCGCTCGGTCGCCTCTCGCTGCTGGTCGGCCGACCCGGCGCGGGCAAGTTGTTCCTCACGGTCGATCTCGCGGCGCACGTCTCAAGGGCATCGCACTGGCCCGACATCGGCTTCGATTCGGCTCCTCTTGGAGACACACTGCTGATCTGCGCCGAAGATGATCCGGCCGACACGATCCGGCCACGTCTCAACGCCGCCGGCGCGGACTGCCGGCGGGTCCACGGTCCACTTGCTGAAGGCGGCCAAGCTCATCGAGGCCGACGGCAACGAACGGTCGGTCGCGTTCGACCTGTCCAACGTCGAGTTGATCCGCGACGCGCTGGCCCGGCTGCCCGGCTGCAAGCTGGTCATCGTCGATCCAATCGGCAGCTATCTCGGCGGTCGGGTCGATGCCCACCGCGACAACGAGGTCCGCTCCGTGCTGGCTCCGCTCGCGGCGCTGGCGTCGGAACGGAATGTCGCCGTCGTGCTGATCTGCCACACGCGGAAATCCGGTGCAGCAGGCAGCGGCGGGGAATGGCAACGTATCCCAGACCTTAGACGTAAACGACAACGGAGTGGCAAGTTATGCCACTCCGTGTGATTCGCCGCAACTACATGCACAAGCGTCTAGCGGAGAGGACAGGATTCGAACCTGCGGAAGGGTTTGACCCCTTCACCGATTTAGCAAACCGGCGCTTTCGACCACTCAGCCACCTCTCCGATGCGTCCACCCGCGATTCGGAACCGGCCGCGCCCGCCAACGGGCGAGCCATCACCGCGCCCGCGATTCGCGAGACGTCGTTCCAACCGCACCAGCTAGATTCTGCCGCATCCCCGCGTGGCCCGCAAGGTCTGTTTTCCGCCCTGCGCGCGCGCTTCCGCGTTCGGCGTGTGGTATACGCCCTTGACCTCCGCCCGCGGGCCGCCGACCCTATTCCTGACCGAGGCGAACCGAGATGATCCATTCCCTGACCCGCGCCGCCCCGCTTGCCGTCCTCACCGCGCTGTTCAGTGCGGGAACCGGTGCTTCCGTCGAACGCGCGGCCGCGCGCGCCGCGCTCGAGTCGATCACGTCCTCCGAATTGCAGCGGCACGTCGACGTGCTCGCCGACGACATGTTCGAAGGTCGCGCGGCGGGCACGCGGGGCGGCCATGCCGCCGGCGCCTACCTCGCGACGTTCCTCAAGGAACAGGACCTCGACGGAGGCGGCGATCGCGGGAGTTTTTTTCAACCATTCCAAGGCGCTTGCCGCAATGTGCTCGGGCTCATCCCCGGCTCGGATCCCATCCTTCGACACGAGGTCGTCCTGGTCGGCGCGCATTACGACCATGTCGGCTACGGGAGCGCGCGCAACAGCTTCGGGCCAACGGGGTACATCCACAACGGAGCCGACGACAACGCGTCGGGGGTCGCCGGCCTGCTCGAATTGATCGACGGATTCGTGAAACTCGGCGAACGCCCCCGCCGCTCCATCCTGTTCGCCTTCTGGGACGGCGAGGAGCAAGGGTTGCTCGGCTCCCAACACTGGGTGTCCCATCCCACGATCGAACTCGACCGCGTCGTCTTCGCCGTGAATGTCGACATGATCGGTCGGCTCCGGGAATCCAAAGTCGAGGTCTGCGGCTCGCGGACCGGTTTTGCGTTGAGGCGACTCGTCAGCCGCGCCAACCGCGACGCGGCACTCGTCGTCGACTTCAACTGGGAAATCCAGGCCAACAGCGATCACTACACGTTCATCATGAACCGCGTCCCGACGGTGATGTTCCATACGGGCTTGCACGGCGACTACCATCGACCGAGCGACGATGCCCACCGGATCCATGCCGAAGGCATACGGACGGTCACTCGCGCGATCTTCGATCTCGTGCTCGACGTCGCCGACCGCGACACGGTCCCCGCTTTTCGGTCGGACGGCATCAGGGAGACACCCGAACATCGGACATGGTTCGAGCGTCCCGCCGAACGGCCGGCTCCCCGGTTCGGCATTTCCTGGGCGCAATCCGCGCCCGATGGGCAGCTCGTCGTTTCCGAACTCCTGAGCGGTGGGCCGGCGGAGCGTGCGGGCCTCCGGATCGGTGATCGCCTGCTGACGATCGACGGCGAACGGGCGAACGATCCTCGCCGGTTCCGACAAGCCGTGATGGCGGCCGACCGGACGATGGAGGTTACGTTGGAACGGGGCGATTCGAGCCTGCCGCTCCATTATTCCGTCACGCTCGACGGATCCCCGTCGAGGATCGGCATCGTCTGGCGCACCGATCCCGCCGATCCCACCGTGTTCCGCATCACGACGGTACTCGCCGGTTCGCCCGCCGAGGATGCCGGACTTCAGGTCGGCGATTGGATCTACGACGTCGACGGCCGACCGGCCCGTTCGACGGCCGAATTGGTCGCCGCGTTCCAGCCTCCCCAATCCGAATTCACGGTGACGGTGGAACGCGATGGACAAGTTCGCGAGGCTCGCCTGCGATTGCGGCCGCCCGGCTCCGAGCCGAAGCCCGAGTAATCCCGGCGCGGACAGGCTTATCTTGGCATGCGCGCATCAGGGCTGTCGTGGTCGGTCTCGGCGCCCTTGGAGTCTGACCGTCGGCGGCCAGGGGGTTTCGCCCGCGGAGCCGAAAGGAAGCGCGTCCCGCGTCGATCACTTCGGACCGTCGAGCAGGCCGTATGCCGCGAGTGTCTGGCGGAGCCGATCGGTTTCGGATCGGTTCAGCGGCGTCATCGGCAATCGGACCTCGCCCGAGTCGCGCTCGAGCAGACGGAGCGCGGCCTTGATCGGGATCGGGTTGGAGGCGAGCGAAAGCAGGTCGCGGCAAAGAGGGAAGAGTTTCAGATGCCGCTCGGCGGCGGCCGCGGTGTCGCCCGCGCGATACGCGTCGATCATGGCCGCCATGTCGCGCGGCACGATATTGCCGACGACCGAGATCACGCCCTCTCCGCCGACCGACATGAGCGGCAACGTCAGGCTATCATCGCCGCTCAGGACGGTCAGATTCGAACCGCACAGGATCTGCGACGCCTGATCGAGCGATCCGGTCGCTTCCTTGACCATGACGATGTTGGGTAATTCGCCGAGCCGTGCGATGGTGTCCGGTTCGATGTTCTTTCCGGTTCGGCCGGGAATATTGTAGACGCAGATCGGCAGACCGACCTGTTCGGCGACCGCCTTGTAATGTTGAAAAAATCCCTCCTGCGTCGGCTTGTTGTAGTAGGGAGCGACCATGAGCGCCGCGTCGGCGCCGGCTTTCGCGGCCCATTTGGTGAGCCGCAGCGCCTCGGCCGTGCTGTTGGAGCCCGTTCCCGCCATCACCTTGATCCGGCCGCGCGCCGCTTCGACGACCGCCGAAATCACCCGTTCGTGTTCCTCATGCGACAGCGTCGGCGACTCGCCGGTCGTGCCGACCGGGCAAACACATTTCGTTCCCGCCTCGATTTGGAAGTCAACTTGTTTCCGCAACGTGTCATAGTCGACTTCACCATCGCGAAACGGCGTCACGATGGCGACCGACAAACCGGCGAATGCGGATCCTTTGCGTGCCATGGCCTCCTCGTTCGAATCACGTCCTCGAAGTTCGACTCAACCAATCAACATCCCGAAAAGAACGCTCGACGGAGCCACCCCGAAGCGCGCCTCATCATACGGCGACCGGTCCAAGCCGCAAGTGGGCGGCATTCCGCCGCCCCACGCCCTCGGTCAGCGCTCGCGGATCCGGGCCCGCATTTCGCGCACGGCCTGTTCGAGTCCCACGAAGACCGAACGGGCGACGATTGCATGTCCGATGTTCAGTTCATGCATGTCGGCGATCCGTGCGACGGGGCCGACATTGTGGTAGTTGAGTCCATGGCCGGCGTGGAGTTGGATGCCGACGCGCCGAATCATCGCGCTCGCCTGAATGAGATCATGGAGTCGAGCTTGGCGTTCGGCCGCCGGCGCATGCGCGTATTGGCCCGTGTGCAGTTCCACGGCGTCGGCGCGCAGTTCGGCGGCGATTTCGATTTGCCGCGGATCGGGATCGAGGAACAGGCTCACGAGAATTCCCGCGTTTCGGAGTCGTTCGATGGCGTCGCGAACGGCTTCGCGGCGGGCGGACAGGTCCAATCCGCCTTCGGTCGTTAGTTCCTCGCGGCGTTCGGGCACCAACGTCGCCTGATCGGGCCGTGATCGGCAGGCGATTTCGAGGATCGCGTCGTTCGCGGCGAGTTCCAGATTGAGCCGCACCGCGCACGTCTCGCGGATCAACCGCAGATCCCGATCCTGGATATGGCGGCGGTCCTCGCGAAGATGGATGGTTATCGCGTCGGCGCCGCCCAGCACGGCCGATGCGGCGGCCCAGACCGGGTCCGGCTCCACGGCGCGCCGCGCCTCGCGCAGCGTCGCCACATGATCGACGTTGACTCCAAGCTCCGGCATGCCGGCCAAGCTCCCCAGAAACACAATCGCATGCTCTTCAATGGCGCGACCCGCCGCATCGCTCGGCCCGCCTCACCCAGGATACCACGGCCCAGGATACCACGGCCCAGGATACCACGGCCCAGGATACGACGGCCTAGGATACCACGGCCCAGGATACCACGGTTCGCGCCCATTGGGGAACGGCGGAGAACGCGCGAGGCCGTCGACGAATGTACCCGTCATCGCCGCCCACCCTACCCACCGTCGATCGGCTCCCTGCCGTCGACATCGGGAGGGGAGGGGAGGGATTCGCATAGGGCATTGGATCGAGCCGATCCCCCGTTTCGCCGTGCCCGAGCGATCACGGCTCGATCGTGATATGATGATCGGCCGCCTCTTTCCAACGCGTCGGAGCCATCCATTGGAGCCCTTGGATTCGATACCCGCATCGACACCCCACCGCGCGGCGCGGCGATGGACGCTGCGTGCGCCGAGCCGTGTTCATTTCGGGCTCCTATCATTCGGCGGCGAGTCGGAACGGCGGTTCGGCGGTGTCGGCGTGATGATCGGCGATCCCGGCATCGAATGTGAATGGGAGGAGTGGGACCGTTTCGCAACGGCGGGTGAACACGCGGAACGCGCGGCGAACGCGGCCCGCGCCTGGTCCGCATTCCATGCGTCGCCCTTGCCGAGGGCGCGAGTGACGGTTGTCCGGGCGCCACCCGAACATGTGGGACTGGGAGTCGGGACGCAGCTTTCCCTATCCATCGCGGCGGGCCTGCATCGTTGGCGGAACGAACCGATTCCTCCGCCCGGGATCTTGGCGCGGAGCGTTGGCCGGGGCCTTCGATCGGCGGTCGGCGTCCACGGATTTCTTGAGGGCGGTCTGATCGCCGAACGCGGCAGGGCGGCGGGCGACGATCTGTCGCCTCTCGACTGCCGACTCGATCTGCCCGAATCGTGGCGAATCCTGCTGTTGCGGCCCATCGGCGTTTCGGGCCTCTCGGGCGAGGCGGAGCGCGAGGCGTTCCGCGTGATGCCGGCGGTGTCCGCCGACGTGACGGGACGATTGATCGACGAGGCCCGCATGCGGATGATCCCGGCGGCGGCGCGAGGCGATTTCGATGCGTTTTCCGCCGGCGTGTACGCCTACGGCCGAACCGCCGGCGGTTGTTTCGCGGCGGTCCAGGGAGGACCATACAACGGCGAACGGATCGCGAGGCTCGTCTCGACGATCCGCGCGATGGGGATTTCGGGGGTTGGCCAGACGTCGTGGGGCCCGACGGTATTCGCATGGCTCCCCGATCCTCGGACTGCCGAACTCGCGGCCCAAGAACTTCGCGCATCCGATCCCGAAGGGCCGCTCGACATCCAGGTCGCGCGCGTGGATAACCTAGGCGCGGCGATCGACGTCGGACCGAGTGGCGCACCGTGCGGTTCGCGAACGACTTGCCCGCGCGCGGCGCGGTTGATCCGTGAACATCATCCGGCGGCGCAAGCCGACACCTTGGGGCCGCGCCCCGAACCATAGACGCCCGACCATTAAGGAATGCGCGATCATGAACGACAGAAGCGATTCGAACGGGAATTGCGCCGTAGGATCTTTCCCGCGCCGCCGCGCGTGGCGATTCCCGATCGGTCGGCACGTTCCCGTCAGGGCGATGGGGCGGGGAGGCGCGGCGTGGGTCTTCCTGGCGTTCTCGATCGTGGGAAGCGCCTTTGCGCAAGGTCCCTTCGCGATCCGGCCTCCGTCGGTCCCGCTCGTCGCATGCGATCCCTATTTCAGCATCTGGTCGCCCCACGATCGGTTCCATGACGGCTCGACGACGCACTGGACCGGAAAACCCCATCGCCTCGGGTGCGTGATCCGGATCGACGGGGCGCCGTTCCGTCTGCTTGGCGGTCCGGACGAGGGGCTTGCGGCGGCCGTGCTTCCGCAGAACGACCTGATCGTCACGCCGACGCAAACCACGGGCGTTTTCGCGGGTGCCGGCGTATCGGTCCGCATGACGTTCGCGACACCGTCGCTCCCGGAAGATGTCGACATCCTGTCACGTCCGGTGACCTATGTGCGATGGACGATCGCATCCACCGACGGCAAGACGCACATCGCGTCGATCGAGTTCACCGCGCGGGGTGAAATCGCCGTGAACACCCCCGATCAGTTCGTCCAAGCGGAAACCGTCGACGGCGCGGAAGGGCTCGCCGTCGCGCGGGTCGGGTCGGTCGAGCAGGCCGTGCTGCACCGGGCGGGCGACGATCTTCGCATCGACTGGGGCTACCTGTATCTGGCCGTTCCGCGGTCGGACGGAACCGAGGTTTCGGCGAACCGGGATGCGTCGTCGCCGATCGAGGGCCCCGGCGCCGTGCTGACCGCGCGGCTCGAGTGCGGCGAGATCGGCTCCGAGGCGGTCCGTCCCTGGCTCATGCTGGCCTACGACGACTTGTATTCGATCCAGTATATGAAACGCGATCTTCGGCCCTATTGGCGCAGGAACGGATGGGAAGCGATCGATTTGCTTGCGGCGTCGGCTCGCGACTACGCGGCTTTGATGGGTCGGTGCGACGCGTTCGACGCGGAATTGACGGCCGATCTCCGCGCGGCGGGCGGCGACGCCTATGCGAGGCTCGGGGCGCTCGCCTACCGCCAGTGTTTCGCGGCCGGGAAATTCGTCGCGGACGAGAACGGCCAGCCGCTTCAGTTCTGCAAGGAGAATCACAGCAACGGTTGCATCGGGACGTCGGACGTCTTCTATCCGATGGCGCCCCAGTTCCTGCTGTTCGGTCCCACGCTCGCGAAATCGTTCCTGGTCCCGTTCATGAACTACGCGGCGTCGGACCGGTGGAAATTCCCGTTCGCGCCGCACGATCTGGGTACGTACCCGCACGCGAACGGGCAGCGGTACGGCGGTGGCGAGCGGACCGAGGAGAATCAGATGCCGGTCGAGGAAAGCGGCAACCTGCTTCTTCTCTTCGCGGCCATCGCCCGCATGGAAGGCCATGCCGGATTCGCCGAACCCTATTGGCCGCAACTTGTGAAGTGGGCGGAGTACCTCAAGGAAAAGGGATTGGATCCGGAGAACCAGCTTTGCACGGACGATTTCGCCGGGCACCTGGCCCACAATGTGAACCTTTCCGCCAAAGCGATCTGCGCGCTCGGCGCGTTCGCCAAACTGTGCGAAGCGCGGGGGGACCGCGATCGGGCGGCCGCGTACGGCCGGACGGCGCGCGCGTTCGCGGCGCGCTGGGTCCGGGAAGCGGAGGCCGGAGACCACTTTCGGCTCGCCTTCGATCGGCCGGATACGTGGAGCCAGAAGTACAATCTCGTTTGGGATTCGATTCTGGAGCTCGGCCTCTTTCCCGAATCGGTCGCGCGCAAGGAGATGGACTTCTATCTCAAGACGCAGAACGCGTTCGGCCTGCCGCTCGACAACCGGAGAGACTACACGAAACTCGATTGGGTCCTTTGGACGGCGACCTTGACGCGCGACCGGCGCGACTTCGATGCGATCCTCGCGCCCGTGGACCGCTTCATCCGCGAGACGCCCGACCGTTCGCCACTGACGGATTGGTACGAGACCAAGACGGGGCGCAAGGTCGGTTTCACGGGGCGGCCGGTGATCGGCGGCGTGTTCCTCAAGATGCTCTACGAGCCCGACGTGTGGGCGAAGTACGCTCGGCGCGATGCCACCAAGGCCGCCCAATGGGCTCCCATGCCGTCGCCGCCCGTCGCCGTTCCGGTCGTTCCGTGCGCCGTTCAGGAGTCCGTTCGATGGCGGTTCACGACATCGGCTCCCGAAGCCGGTTGGGAACGTCCCGATTTCGACGCGTCGTCATGGCGCGAAGGCGCAGGCGGATTTGGAACGGAGGGAACTCCGGGCGCCGTCGTGGGCACCGAGTGGAACGGTTCCGATATCTGGATTCGGCGCGAGTTTGAACTCGCCAAGGACGACATGTCGCGCCTGTCGCTCTGGGTGCACCACGACGAGCACGCCGACGTCTTCTTGAACGGCGTCCCGGCGGCGCGCCTTGGAGGCTTCACGGTCGAATACACGGCTGCGCCGATCGCCGGTCCGGCGCGCGCCGCGCTTCGGCGAGGCCGCAACGTGATCGCCATCCATTGCCGTCAGACGACGGGAGGCCAGTTCATCGACGCCGGGCTCGTCGAAACGCGCTCACCGACCCGACCGCCGGCGAACGACTAGATCCGACACGAGTCGCGGCCTCCGCGCGGTCATGGCGGTCGCCGAACGCTCACCCGCGGTCATGGTCCGACCGGCGTTCGCCCCGCCTTGACCGCTTCGGGAATGGGATCCTCGAAGGGGAGCGACTTGAGGAATTCGACCAGATCGGCGACTTGCGCGGAACTGAGTCCGCTTGTCTTGCCGTGCACGTCTCGCGGATTCCCTGTGGTGAGGAGTTCTTCGAGCGTCGCCGCGCTTCCGTCGTGCATGTAGGGCGCGGTCCGGTAGATGCCGAGCAGGGTAGGCGTGTCGTAGGCCGTGCCCAGGATCTCCGTGCGATCGGACCGCCCCGTGCCGACGTCGTGCCGAACACGACCCGCGGCAGGCGCGGGTTTCGAGTCGGTGAAGAACGGCCCCGAATGGCACGTCACGCACTGCGTCTCGCTCGAATAAAAGACCTCGCGACCCCGCCGCGCGCCCTCGGTCAATCCGCCCTTCGCGTGCGGGCTGAACGAGAACTTGTGCGAGTTCGCGTAGGCGGCCAGCGCGTCGAGGGACGGAGCCAGGCCCTTGTTCGGATCGGCGAGCGATTCGGATACGGCTCCGCGCACAAGGCCTTGGCCCTGCATCAACGGACCGCGAATCGTATGTTCGAAATCCTGCACTTCGTCCCGATCGGCCGACCAGTGGATCGGATGCGTCCATGCCATGCCGGCCAGCGCCTGCGTATTGCGCAATCCCTCGGGGTTCCGCCAGGTTCTGGAATCGGGTTCGCCGTCGGGATGGCAGCTCGCGCACGAAATCCACCGGAGGCCCACCATCGGCTGGAGGGCCGAATAGAAGAGGCGTTTGCCGAGCAGGACCTGTTCGTCGAGCGGGTTCTCGGTGACCGCGATCGTCGCGATCGGCGCGAGCGATTGGGTGTCGTAGGCGACCACGTTGAAATCGAGCGCGTTGTAGACGAAGAACGTTCGGCCGTCGCGCGCGACGCGGACGGCGCGCGGATTCGCGCCGAGTTGTATTCGGCCGCGATAGCCGATCTCCCGGTAATCGTCGTCGATCAGATCGCAGGCGAACAGATCGTTCGTCGCGGCGAAGACGACGAACAGCGATCGCCCATCGGGCGACACGGCGATCTCCCACGGATTGGCCGTCACATAGTTGTTCAGGAACGCGTCCATCGGGATCCGCTTGCGCCGCTTGCCGTCACCCGCTCCGCGGTCGAGCACCGTGACGTACGGGAAAATCGAACCTTGCCCGTGCGCGGCCGAGACGCGCGAGCGGATATTCGGCACATACGCCTTCGGACGCGACGGGTGGAGCGTGATCTGCCTCGCGAGATTGTCCGAACTCGACGCAGGCCATTCGTCCACGACTTGAAACGAGTCGGCATCGACCGCGCGCATCGTCGCCGAATAATAGTCGACCACATAGATCCGGCGTTCGCCCGCGGAAAACGCGACGCCGCGCGAAAACGAGCCGACCGGCGTCTCGCGGGTGATCGACAGCGTCCGGGCGTCGATCTCGACAAGCCGCCCTGGATAGTCGAGCGTCACGTAGATCCGTTGCCCCTCCGGATCGCTCACCACCCCGTAAGGCTCATCGTACACGTCCACGTCGCCGACCAACTCGCCCGTCGCCGCACTCACCACGCGCACACGGTCGTCGCCATACACGGCGACCGCGATCCGGTCGGTCGAGCCGATGAACGAAACGCCCTCGGGCTTCGCTCCGACGCGAACTTCATGGAGTTTCGCGCGGGAGGCGAGATCCACGATCGTGACGGTTCCCGAGTCGCGATTGGAGCAGGCGAGCCACTTCCCGTCCGGGGATAGGTCCATGAGACTGTTTGAACCATCGGCCCAGCCGCTCGCGGGCAGGACGAGCGATGCGAAGATCGCGACGAATCCGGCGAATCGTGCGTAATGCATGGTCGTCCTCCCGTGCGTTGCCGGTCGATTCCTACGAACAAGGCCCGCTCGGATCGCCGAGCGGGCCTTGACGTCGCTGCCTTGCGCGGCGTTCCGGGTCCGTTGTCGTCGGACCTTCGTGCCGCGGCGACCTACTTCACGAGCTTCTCGACGTCGCCGGCCACGGCGGTCGTGGCCTTGTCGTCCAATTGGCCCTTGGCGAAGGCGTGGTTGGCGACCGCCTTCATGTTGCGCCACAGGTTCACCGTGACTTCGGCTTCCTTGGCGATCTTGTAGTTCGGCGGGCCCGCGACGCCATCGAAGATGGTGAGCGGCGTGTTCTTGATGCCGTGTTTCTCGGCGAACGCCTTCACCTCGGCCTCGGCCGCGTCGGGATCGTCCGTCAACAGGACGACAAACGCCGCCATCTTCTCGTCTTTGTGCTGCGCGACCTTCTCATCCACCTGCTTGACCAAACTGGCCAAGTCGTCGCCGAGTGAACGCGTGAAGATGTTCACTACGGGACGTGCTCCGTACCGTCAGCGATAGCAAAGCGAACGGCCTGCGCTGGGACCCGTGACGTCCTTGACGTTGAAGGCGCCGGGCGAATCGCCCACCTTCAGTCCGGACTCGAGGTCTCCCGCGAGGGCCGCGGCGCACAAACCGAGCGCCAGGACCGCTATTGGAGGGACCAACCGTTTCATGAGACTGCTCCTGAGGGAGTTGCGCGCGCGGCACACACGGCCGCGCCTCTTCCGCAACGCATGATAGGCGGTCCCCCGCCCCGTGACAAGCGCTGCTCGGATTCGACGGAGCCGGTTGCGTTGGTCGCTGAGTGCGTGTTTTCGTGGGTGGATCGGGGGGGCTTGAATCGCGTTGCCCGCTGAACATCGCAACCGGCCTGTCCCATACTTGCGGATGCGTGCCGATTGCGAAACACTGCACGTCTTGCCCAACGTATCCGCCGTATGAAAACCCACCCCATTTCGAGGAGTTCGCCATGTTCCGCAGACCCACGTTGATCGCGACCCTTGCGTTGGTTCCATGGCTTTCGGCCGCGTTCGCCCGGGCCGATGATCGGCCGCTCGCCCATATGGTCTTCTTCACGTTGTCGGAAGACACGCCCGACAACCGCGCCGCGCTGATCGCGCTCTGCGAGAAATACCTGACCGGTCACGCGGGCGCGACGTACTTCTCGGCCGGCGAGCTTGCCGAGGACCTGACCGGCGACTTCAACGACCGCGACTTCGACGTCGCCCTGCATCTGGTCTTCGAGAACAAGGCGGCCCAGGACGCGTACCAAGCCCATGAAAGGCACCTGAAGTTCGTCGAGGAAAGCAAGAAGCTCTGGTCCAAAGTTCGGGTATTCGATTCCTATCTGCCCGGAATGGTCGCGGACGCCATTCCCGGTCCGGCGCAGGGATTCGTCGGCTTGGTGCGGGGAACGGTCGTCGGCCGGGGCGAGGGGCGCATCCTTGTGAAAATCCGCGAGGTGCTCAAGGTCTGGAAACCCAACAAGGCCGAGCGCCCTGAGACGCTTGTCGGCAAGACGATCGCCGTCGTCGGTCGGCCCGGCGCGGAACCGATGAGACGGTTCCTCAGCCTGTTACAAATCGGCGAATCGATCGAGGTGGACGTCGCCGACCGCGAGGGCGATGCGCTCACGATCCTCGAATTGAACCAGGAGCAGCGGCAACGCGTGAAATAGGAATCGCGGGTTCGATTCGACCTGGTCCGAGGGTCACGGTTCTCGGCGGCAACACGGTGGAACTCTCGATCATGACGTCCGTTTATCGATGGTCTCGATTCGGTTGGCGGTTGGGTTCGCGGTTTCTCGATCGAGTGATCGTCGATCGGGGCGCCGCGTGTGCCATCGGCGTCGTGCTGACGATCCTTGCGTCGCTTCCGCCCCTGCGTGGCGGGGATACGGCGACGCCCGCCGACCGGATCCGGCTTCCAGACGGGTTTCTCGCCGAGCTCTTGTATTCGGTGCCGTTCGAGAGCCAAGGCTCCTGGGTGTCGCTCACCGTCGACCCCAAAGGCCGCGTGATCGCGTCGGACCAGTACGGCAAGCTCTACCGGATCACGCCGCCCGCGGTGGGCGCGGCGGAGGGCACGCGCGTCGAACGGCTTTCCGTCGATTCAGGAATGGCCCACGGTTTGTTGTACGCGTTTGACAGTCTGTACGTAGTGGTCGGAGAGAAGAACCAAGGATTGTATCGCCTTCGCGACACGGACGGCGACGACCAATTCGACGAGGTCAAACTCCTTCGCAAGCTGCCGGGCGGCGGCGAGCACGGCCCGCATTCGTTGATTTTGGCGCCGGACGGCAAGTCGCTCTATCTCTGCGCGGGTAATCACACGAATCTGCCGCCGATCGAACGATCGCTCGTTCCGCGGCATTGGCAGGAAGATCAGCTCCTGCCCCGCATGTGGGACGCGGGCGGCCATGCCGTCGGGCGCATGGCGCCGGGCGGGTGGATCTGCCGCATCGCGCCGGACGGATCCGAGTTCGAGTTGGTGAGCAACGGTTTCCGCAACGAATTCGATATCGCGTTCCACGCCGACGGCGAGCTCTTCACCTACGACGCGGACATGGAATGGGACATCGGCTCGCCGTGGTATCGGCCGACGCGGGTTTGTCATGTCACGGCGGGCAGTGAATTCGGATGGAGGTCGGGAACGGGGAAATGGCCCGACTTCTATCCCGACAGTCTTCCGGCGTCGGTGAACATCGGGCCCGGATCGCCGACCGGCATGGTCTTCGGTTACGGCGCGCGGTTTCCGGCCAAGTACCAAAACGCGCTCTTCATCGCGGATTGGAGTTTCGGGACGCTGTACGCGGTCCACTTGCAACCATCCGGTTCCTCGTATCGGGGCGATTTTGAAGCGTTTGCGACCGCGTCGCCGCTCGCGATCACCGACGTGGTCGTGAACCCGGTCGATGGCGCGCTCTATTTCGCGACGGGCGGACGCCGCACGCAATCGGGATTGTACCGCGTCGTCTATCAAGGCTCGGCCGATACGTCGCCCCAGGTCCGGGTGAACGAGGAAGGTCGCGCCGCGCGGGACCGGAGGAGGCGGATCGAGTCGCTCTATGCGTCTTCGGAGGTTTCGGCGATCGATGAGGCGTGGGCCGCGCTGCGCGACGAGGACCGTTTCATTCGATTCGCGGCTCGGACGGCCGTCGAGCATCGGCCGGTCGACGCGTGGCGAGGCCGCGTGGCGGAGGAATCGCATCCCGACGCCCTGATCGCCGCGTGCGTCGCGCTCGCGAGGTGCGGCGAAGGGACCGATCGCGCGACCATCGTCCGGACGCTCGAGCGGCTTGCGTGGGAGTCGTTGTCTCCCTCGCAACGACTCGATCTGCTCCGCGCGTACGGGCTCGCGTTCGCTCGACTCGGCCCGCCGACGGATGCCGAACGGTCGGACGTGCTTCAGGAAATCGACGCGCGATTCCCCTCGATGGACCAACTCGAAAACCAGGAGCTTTGCAGGTTGCTCGTTTACCTCGAGTCGCCCGGCGTCGCGAAACGAACGCTCGACCTCCTGCGCGAGGCGAGGACGCAGGAGGAGCAAGTCCACTACGTCTATTGTCTGCGCGCCTTGGAGAAGGGCTGGGAAGCCGGAGAGCGCGAGGCGTTCTTCGGATGGTTTCCGACGGCGGGCCAGTTTCGCGGAGGCCACAGTTTCAGCGGGTTCCTCACCAACATGCGCACCGAGGCCGTCTCGCGGTTGAGTCCCGGGGAAAAGGAATCCCTCGGCGCGATCCTCGATGCGCCGATCGAGCGGGCCGAGCCCGCGTCGTCGGGGGCCGAACGCGCGTTCGTTCGGAAGTGGACCGTCGAGGACTTGCTCCCCGACCTGCAAGACGGGCTGAAGGGACGCGACTTCGGGCGGGGCAAGCGGATGTTCGCCGATGCGGCCTGTTTCAAATGCCATCGATTCCAACGGCTCGGAGGGATCGTCGGCCCCGATCTCACGGCGGTCGGACGGCGTTTTGACTACAAATACCTGCTCGAGTCGCTGGTCGAACCGAGCAAGACGGTTTCGGACCAGTACCAGGCCACCGTCTTCGTGCTTACGAATGGAAAGACCGTAACGGGCCGAGTCGCCAATCTGAGCAACGATCGTCTGATGGTCGTCACGGACATGCTCGACCCGGGCCGTTTCGCGGACGTGCGCCGCGGGGAAATCGAAAGCCAGCACGTGGCGACCGTGTCGATGATGCCCAACGGACTTGTGGATTCGCTGAGCCGGGACGAGATCCTCGATCTGCTCGCGTTCCTGCGTTCGGGCGGCGACCCGGCGTTCGAGGCGTTCGAGGCGTTCGGCGGCGAGCGGCCGAGCCGTTGAACGCCCCCGTTTTCCCGCCGAAGTCGGGCGGTCGCGGCGATTCCCCATCACGTGGAGATGACGCTCATGGTGCGCCGACTGGTCCGTATCGCGTTCGCCTCGATCATGGCGTGGGGCATCGCGGGAGGTGGGCGCCGGGTAACCGCGGAGGACAACGCGGCGGCACTGCCGCGCCGGATTCTGCTCGTCGCCGGCACGGTCGACGGAAGCCATCCGCCCGGTACGCATGATCACGTCAAGGCATTCACGGCCCTTCAGCGGTTCCTGGAGAACTCGACGATCGGTTCGCGCGTTTCCGTGCGGCTCGTGACCGACGGTTGGTCCGCCGATCTCTCGGACCTGCGCGCGAGCGACACGATCGTCCTGTATTCCAACGGCGCGGATCGCCGTGAGCTCGATCACCCGTTTCTCGTGGGTGACCGGTGGGAGGAGGTCCGACGCGCGATGGACCGCGGGTGCGGGCTCGTGCTTCTCCATTGGTCGACGTTCCTCCCCGACCGGGTCGGCGCCGACGCGATCGATTGGGTCGGCGGGTATTTCGACTACTCGGAGGAGGGCTCGCCTCCCGCGTGGTACTCCAAGATCCAACACGCGACATCGGTCGTGAAGCCGGCGGACGCGGACCATCCCATCTGTCGCGGCCTCGCTCCGTTCCGGCTCGCCGACGAATACTACTACCACATGCGTTTCGGGGAGCGGGATCCGCGCGTTCGGCCCATCCTGAAGGTCGCCCTTCCGAACGAGGACGGCGAACAGACCGTCGCATGGGCGGTCGAACGGGCGAACGGGGGACGGGGCTTCGTGTTCACCGGATTCCATTTCCTCAACAGCCTCGAACTTCCCCTTTTCCGTCGCATGCTCCTCAATGCGTTCGCATGGACCGCGCATGTGGACGTACCGACCGGCGGCGTCGAGCTTGACGAAGAGCGTCCGATCCGCGCGATCATCGTGACCGGCGCGCAGCATCCGGCGCACGCGTGGAGGGAGACGTCGCTCGCGCTCGAGGATGAATTGAAACGCGATCCTCGGATGCGCGTCGAGAGCGTTCCGGACCCCGAGTTCCTCGCACTGCCGCGGCTCCGCGACTACGACGTGGTCCTTCTGAACTACTGCAATTGGAACCAGGCCGCCGGACTTTCGGACGAGGCGAAACGCAATTTCACCGCGTTCCTGAGCGACGGCGGCGGCCTCGTGCTCGTGCATTTCTCCAACGGAGCTTTCCATTTCTCGCTTCCGGACGCGGGCGTTTCCGATTGGCCCGAATACCGCACGCGGATCTGCAGGCGCGTGTGGGACCATTCGGACGGAAAAAGCGGCCACGACGCGTATGGTCCGTTTCGAGTCGACGTTTCGGGAAACCACCCGATCACCGAAGGACTCGCATCGTTCGACACGCGCGACGAACTGTATTTCCGCCAGCAAGGCGACGCGCCGATCGAGGTCCTCGCGACGGCGCTCAGCCAGGTGACGGGTCACGACGAGCCGATGGCGTTTGTCTACGACTACGGGCGCGGCCGCGTGTTCCAGACGGTGTTGGGGCATGCGGTCGAGTCGATTCGGTCCGAGGGAACTTCGGAACTGTTCCGGCGGGGCACGGCCTGGGCGGCGGGCCGGCGCCCCGTTCCGCAAGCCGACGTCGCGCCCCGGCGCACGGCGATCACCGAAGGCAAATTCGGACAGGCGCTCGACGCGCGGCGAGGCCACGCCGTCGTCGAGCATCACGAGGCGCACGATACATGGCCGCTGACCGTCGAGTGCTGGGCCCGGATCCAATCCAAGGACGCGTTTCAGATCCTGGTCGCCAAGAATGCCAAATCGTCGGCGGGCCATTGGGAGCTCTACACGTACGCGGGGACCGGCGACTTCAGCGTCTATCTGCCGGGATACGCGCCGTCCGAGATCCGATCGGGAATCGGAATCGCCGATGGGCAATGGCATCACACGGCGATGACGTTCGATGGACGCCGCATGCGGCTCTTTGTCGACGGCAAGTTCGCAAAAGAGGAGTTCCTGGAAAAAGGAAAGGGGGCCGTCGAGCCCGGCCCGCTATGGATCGGAGCCATTCCTCCAAGCGGCCTCGGCTGTGATGGGATGATCGACGATGTGCGGATCTCCAAGACGATTCGCGTTATCGAGTCGGTTCCGGAAAAGGCCCTTGCTTCCGATGAGCATACAGTGGGCTTGTGGTCATTCGATGGAGAGGACGCGAACGCGTGTCCCGATGCGTCGCCGCTGGGAAACACGGCTCGGATCGCCTCGATCGAGGCCGGCACGGATCGCGGAACGACTGCGGCGACCGACCATTTCGAAGGATTCCGGGAATCCCAGGTCGTCGACGATCGCGCGAGCGGGATCGATACGGGACGATTCCTGTTTTCGAGCATCGCCGTGCCCGGCGCTCCCGTTTGGAAAGGGATCGTCGTGCGCGTCGGCGAGGATCGGTCGGCGAGTGTCTGCTTCGACACCGAGTTGATGCGGATGAGCGCGGCGTGGGACGGTTATCTGCGATTCTCGGCGACGCGGTTCGGCCTGATCGAGATGCCCCAACCCGAGTCCCTCCCCCGCATCGCGACCGATCGCGGGCCCGGCTGGGCGCGCGGCGGTTCGTTCGTCGACCCCAGACCCAAAGCGCCGTACGGCACGCTCCCCGATGATTGGGCTCGGTACGTCGGTCTCTATGTCCACGATGAACGGGTCGTCATTTCCTATCGCGTCGGCGGCACGCGGATCGACGAATCGCCATGGTTCGAGGTCGACGGGCCGCATCGCGCCTTCACGCGTTCGTTCGAAGTCGAATCGGGCGACGCCGAGCAGCGGCTCCGGATCTGCCGCGCGGAGACACCGGTCCACGTTCAATCCGAATCGCGCGAATCGACTCGGCTCGAAGAGGCCGATGGGCACTGGATCGTGCGCATCGCGGCGCGGGATCGGCCGCTCCGGTTCCGAATCTGGATGAGCGCGGATGGAACGACACGCGCCGACCAGCTCGAGTCCTGGGCCGATGCCAGACCCCTCGATCCGGTCGGCGCGTGGCGTGAACCCGGAAGACCCCGGTGGACGGCGACATGGACCACGCGGGGCCGGGTCGCCGACGATTCCGATGGCGCGTACGTCGTCGATTCGATCCCGCTCCCTTTCGACAACCCGTATCGCGCGCTCTTGTTCGCGAGCGGGCACGATTTCTTTTCGGACGGGGATGCCGCGGTGTGCACGGCGCACGGCGACGTCTGGCGCGTGTCGGGGCTCGACGCCTCGCTCGCCGAAGTGCGTTGGAAACGCATGGCGGCCGGCCTGTTCCAGCCGCTCGGCCTCAAGATCCTCGATGATGTCGTGCACGTTACGTGCCGCGACCAGCTCTGCGTCCTTCGCGACACCAACGGAGACGGCGAGGTTGATTTCTTCGAGAACCGCAACAACGCGGGGCATGTGACGGGAAACGGTCACGAATACGTGACGAATCTGGAATGCGACGTCAACGGCGATTTCCTGATGCTCAAGGGGGACAGCGGCGGTGTCACCGATCACGACGGATGCCTGCTGCGGGTTCGGCGCGACGGGAGCTCGCTCGACGTCGTCGCGACGGGGATTCGGAACGGAAACGGCCTGTGCGTCTTGCCGGATGGACGAATCGTCGGTTCGCCGCAGGAGGGAACCTGGACACCCGCGTCGTGCGTCCTCGACATCAAGCCGGGCGGGTTTTACGGCATGATGGACGTCCATCACCGCGCCGCGCCTCCGTCCGCGCCGGATCCGCCCCTCTGCTACATCCCCCGCCCGCTCGACAATTCGTCGGGAGGCCAGGTTTGGGTCGAGCGGAACGACTGGGGGCCGTTGTCGCGACAACTGCTGCACTTCTCGTTCGGCCGATGCCGCATGATGCTGATCGTAACCGATACGGTGGACGGACAGCGGCAGGGCGCGGTCATGCCCCTTCCGATCGAATTCGAATCGGGCGCGATGCGGGGCCGGTTCCATCCCAAGGACGGGCATCTCTATGTGACCGGGCTGCGCGGCTGGGTCACGAGCGCCGTGCGCGACGGCTGTTTTCAGCGCGTGCGTTACACGGGGCGCCCGGCCTGTTTGCCCATCGAATGGCAGGCGGTCGGGAATGGAGTCCGCATTCGCTTTTCGACACCTCTCGACGTTCGGTCGGCAACCCAGCCCGCGAACTACGCCGTCGAGGCGTGGAACTACCGGTGGTCGAGGGAATATGGATCGGACGATTACCAGCCCAACGACCCGGATCGGAAGGGTCGCGCGGCGTGGGACGTGCGTTCGGCGAGCGTTGTCGACGGAGGGACCTCGGTGTTTCTCGAAATTCCCGACATCCGCCCGGTCCACCAACTGGCGATCCAGTTCTCGCTCGCCGACGCGGACGGGCGTCCCGTGCAGTCCTCGCTCCACGCCACCGTGCATCGAGTGCGCGCGACGCGGATCGAGCCGACCGCGCCGCTCGACACGGTGGCCCGCATTCCGGAATCGGTACGCACACGCCTGCAACCCGGCCTGTGGTCGCGTTGGACGGATGCGGACGGCGGAGAGTCGATTCGCGTCTTGCCCCTCGCGGCGTTCGGTTGGGATGCGGGAAGCCTCGACGCTTCGGCCTCGACGGGTCCGATCGGGATGACCGCGAACGGCTGGTTGCGGTGCGAGCGGCGCGAGCGCGTCCGATTCCATTTCCATGGTTCGGGGGCCGCTTCGTTGCGGATCGACGGCCTGCGCGTGCTCGACGTCGAGAACTCCGAGTTGCATGCGACGGCGTCGGCGTGGGTTCCCCTGGATCCGGGCCCGCATCGCATTGAAATCGACGCGCGTCTTGAGCCGGTCCCAAGCAAGCCGTTCCGGCTGACGTGGTCGAGCGATCGGTTCCGCGAGGAGTCGATTCCGGCGCGGCTATGGCGGCATGATCCGGACGAGGTTTCGCCGCGCGACCGCCGATCGATGGCGGCCCGCGAAGGGCGGACGATGTTCGCGTCATTCCGCTGCGCGCGTTGCCACGCGACGGCCGAGCCGGACGGCGCGGTCGACCGGGTTTCCGACGATGGGCCCTCGCTGGCCGGAATCGGCGACCGCATCCGTCCGGAATGGCTCGTCGCATGGATCCGCGACCCGGCCGCGGTCCGACGCCACGCCACGATGCCGAATCTGCTGCTCGACGCGGAAACGTCGACCCGCGACGCGCTCGATCTCACCGCGTATTTGATCGGTCCCCGCTCGTCGGATGATGAATCCCGCGGAGCAAGGGCGGGTCTTTCGGAGTCCGGCGAGCGTGTTCGGCGCGGCGCCCATCTCTTTGAGAGCCTCGGCTGCGTCGCGTGCCATTCCACGCGAGAAGGCGACAACGCGCCGGACTCGGGGCGATTCGAGTCGCCCGTTCCGCTCGACCATGTCGCATCCAAATTCCGACCGGGCGCCCTTGCCGCCTATTTACGAAATCCACAAGCCCATTATCCGACCACGTCGATGCCCCGGTTCGCGCTTTTGGACGACGAATCCGATTGCCTCGAGGCCTACCTGCGCGTTCGCGCGACCGATCCGCCGCCGACCGTCCCGCTGGACGCGTCCGATCCGGATCGGGGTCGCGGGCTCTTTGAATCGCTTCGGTGCGGCGCGTGCCATGCGGCCGGAAGTCCGGCAAGTGACATGAATCCGGCACCAAAGACGCGTCTCGACGCGAGCCGCGCGGCGCGGGGATGCCTCGCCGAGGACTCCGCCGCGACCGATCGCGCGCCTCGGTTCACGTTTGTTGCGGGCGAGCGGGAATCGCTGCGCGCCGGGCTCGCCGAGGTCGGCCCGGGGGTTCGGGTGGTTGAGGCTGCGGCCGAGTTTTCGCGTGTGGCCGACCGTCTGCGCTGCGCGGCCTGCCATGATACCGACGAGCGGGCCGCCGCGTGGCCGCGGCGGCTCGCGGAGGACGGGGAGCTGGGGATCGTGCCGGAGCGGATTCCGTCGCTCGTTTGGGCGGGTGAGAAACTTCGGACCGAGTGGATCGAGCGGCTGGTCGCGGGCGAACGGACCTATCGATCGCGCCCCTGGCTCGCCGCGCGCATGCCGGCTTTTCCGCACGACGCAAAGGCCGTCGCGCGCGGGCTCGCCGCGCGCCACGGCGTTCCGACCGAGTCCGACGCGAAGCCGCCTCGACCCACCGCCGACGAATGGGCGCTGGCCGAACGGCTGCTCGGAACCCAGGGGCTCGATTGCCGCCAATGCCACGCGCCCGCCGACGAGGACCTCCGGCTGGCCAATCAGTCGCAAGGCATTGGGCTCGCGCTCATGTCGGACCGATTGCGCGGGGATTTTTTTCAGCGCTGGCTGCGGGATCCGCTCCGGATCGACCCCGCGACCAAAATGCCCCAATTCACGACCGACGGGCGAACGACGAAAGCCGCCCATCTCGCCGACGGAAACGCCGATACGCAGTTCGTCGCGCTTTGGCGCTATTTGCACGCGCTCGAGTATTCCGGGAGGCCGTGAACGGGTCGGTTCATTCGGGCGCGTCGGCGATTCTCAGTTTCGCTTCGTCCGAGTTCCCCTTCAGTTCGGGCGCGTACATCGCGGAGGCCTGGGTCGGGAGCGCGCTGAACGCGCCCGGGATCTCGGCCCGCAATCGGTACGACAGGCTGTGTCGCCCGCGCGCCAACTGACGCGCGAAGAACGCAACCCGATCGTCCCGAAGCTCCATGTACGCGCCAAGCCCGTTGGTCGAGTAACCGCTTTGCAGTTCGACCGGTTCGAAGCCCGCCGCCTTCCGGTCCTCGAACATCACATACTCGTAGTCGTTCTTGCTCTCGATCGTCAGCTCGACTTCGACCAGATCACCGCTGGCGATTTCCGCGCCGGATTCGAGCTTTGTGCGGACGTACTTCTCGACGCGTTGGCCGACGACTTGCCCCCGCGTTCCGGCGACATCGGTTTGCCGATCGTCGCGGGTCAACTTGTAGAACGTGCGTTGGACCTTGACCTCGAGTCCCGCGGCCGCGATCGAATCCTCGAGCGTGAAGTTCGTGGAATAGACGTTGAAATAGACGGGCCCCGTGCCTCGGCGGCGGATTTCAAGCCGGTGCGAGCCGGACGCGAGCTCTTCGCCGGCGAGGATGAACCGATTGTCGAACGAGAAGAGGTTGGCCGCATCGATTGCGACTTCCTTCCGCTTCGCGCCGTCGAGCCACACTTCGACGGTCATATCCGGCCGCGTTTCACCGCTCGCCCGAAGGAAATCGGCGAACGCCTCGACGCACAGGGCCGTGTCGCGGGTCGATTTCCAGTATGTCGCGTGTTTGCGGTTGTTGAGCAGGTACTTGACGATTCGCGGCGCGGTGACGCCGCGCGGATCGGTTCGGGCGAGCAGTTTGAGGTACGCCGCCTGCGATTCGATCTCGTCGCCGTACCAGAACCACCACCCGCCTTCGCCCGGGGTCCGGAGATAGGCCGTTTCGTTCTCTTCGTCCTGAACGAGGTATTGGTTGAGGTTTCGGACAATCATGGCGACCTTGTCGGCCTCGCCTTGCCGATCGAAGGCGAGACCGATCAAGGCTTTCGCGTAGAGTCCGATCTTGGTGCGATCGCGGTAGAGCAGTTCTCGCATTTCCGCGTCGCCGCGACCGGACTCGGTCAATACGTGGTGAACGAGCGCGTCGAGGTCGTCGGCATGGTCTTTCCAGGGGTCGATCCGTCCATCGGCGTTCTGGATCCTGCGAACCTGATCGCGCTCGTACGCTTCGAGCCACTCGATGCCCCCCTCGATCACGCCGGGCACGATCGCCACATCGTTGGCGGCGGCGATTTGGAGGCCGCGCACGACGACGCACGTCGTGTGCGGATAGCTCTGTTCGTGGTAGCCGCTGAACCAACCCCAGCCTCCGTCGGAGTTCTGCATGTTGGTGAGTCGAGCGAGTCCTTCCTTGACGATGCGTTCCATTTCCGCGGGATCGAAGACCGGCTCCCGGTCGTACCGCTTCCAGCCTTCGGCGCGTTTCGCATCGTCACCGATCTCCTGCGCGTTCAGGTTCGCGCGCCGCTCGCGGATGGACGCAAGATCGAGGTTCATTTCGAGCAGGATCTTCTGCGTGATGACGGCCGGGAGGAACCGATTGAGCGTCTGTTCGGTGCAGCCGTAGGGATAGTCGAGCAGATAGGGGAGCGCATCGGTCATGGCGCCGGCGAGGGACGGCGAATAGCGGACTTCGAGCCGGGATTGCTCGGCGCGCCGCGCCTCGGGAACCTCGAAGGACACGCCGCCCAAGGGCTGGTCGGGACGCACGGTCCCGGCCCATGACTCGGTTTTGAGGATCCCGTGGACATGACAGGGAAACGTCAGTTGCGCCGCGTCGGATTCCTCGTCGGTCAGCGCCCTCATCCGAACGGTGGCCGTTCCTTCGCGGGCCACGCGAACGCGCCAGTCAACCCGCGCTTCGCCGTTCGCCTCGATCGGGATCGTGCGTTCGGCCGGATCGAGCAGCTCGAGGAGATCGCCCGGGGCTTCGAAGGTCACAACGACGTCCTTCGCCGAGCCCAGGTAGTTGTGGACGTTCGCCGAGAGGACGACCTCGTCGGTCCGCACGGCGAATCGGGGCGTCTGCATGCGGAGCAGGAGGTTCTTGCGCGTCACAACCTCGGATGTCCCCGATCCGACGCGCGTTCCGTCGCCCATCCCCCACACGCGGATCTTCCACGCGGTTAGATTCTCGGGCATGTCGATGGGCAGTTCCGCGACGCCCTGGTCGTTGGTTTCGAGCGTGCCGACCCAGAACGCCGAATCGGCGAAGTTCGTGCGCACCGTCGGCGCGACGAGCGTCCCTCCGGCGTCGCCCGGCGCGCCTCCGACCCCCGAATCGGACTCGGCGACCGCGCCGTCCGCCATCGCCGAGGACGGTGCCATCATCGGCATGGGGGCACCGCCTGGGCCGCCGCCGCCGAAGCCGCCCCCGACCCCGCGCGCAAGGACCAGCCCGTTCGTGGCGACGGCGTCGCCGAGCTCCTTGCCGAGTTCATCGGCCACCGTCGCGCCGAATACGCCGATCGGTTGCATCGTCTCGTCGTTTTGCTTCGCGAGATTGGAGGAGCTCCGATCGAGGCTGCAGCCATGCGTCGGGTTGTGGTGCCGTCGCCATTTCCAGAAGAACTCGCGGATGTCGGCGACGTTCGAGCCGCCAGAAATGTACTCGATCGACTTGTCGTACATCGTGGCGACGAGCGATCCGACATACGCCTCGCCGCTGAAGTCGGTGAGCCGGACCTTCACGGTTCCCTTCGCGCCCGGCTTGTACTCCGTCCGATCGGGAGTCACCTCGACGTTCAGTACCCGGTTCTCCGGCGGAACGACGATTTCCTTCATCTCCTCATGAAGTCGTCCATGCGAGACGGTCATCGCCTCGACAAGGAAATTGGGCATGTCGCGGCGGGTAACCGGGATATCGACGATCGTGCTCTTTCCGGCCAGCCGCACGATCTGGGGCGGCAAATAGATTCCGTTGGTCGGCCGCAGGAAGAGGAGCACCGTGCCGCCGACCTGGTCGGTGTTGATCTGCATCCGGATCGTGTCGCCCGGTTGATAGTCGGCGCGGTCGGGGATCAGTTCGATGTGGTTGAACCGGAACCGGGCTCCGTCGAACCCGTCGCCGATCACAGTGAAGATATAGCCGCCCTCGATCGTATGGCCTTGGGAATCGGTGACCTCGCACGCGAGCCGGTACTGGCCCATTTCGGAAGCCGTGACTTGCAGTGCCGCGAGGCCCTCGGCATCCGACGTCGCCGTCCAGTCGGCGACTTCGGTTTCGATCGGCTTCCTCGCATCGTCATAGGTGATCTTCATCAGGCGCACGCGCACCGGACCGGCGACGGGCTGCTGATCGAGGGTCTGCGACAGGATGCGCGCGGCGATCGTGTCGCCCACGCGGTAATGGCCGCGATCGACCCAGACATAGACACTGAACGGCCGTCGCGCGACGAGCACCGAGCCGGTTCCGACGATGGTGCGCCGCGACTGGTCCCGCACCTCGGCGGTAATCGCGTACTCGTGGTCCTGATCGGCGTGCATGGCTTTGGCAAGCGACGTGTCGATCGGAACGCTGACCGTTCCGTCGGTTCCGATCGGCATTTCGCCTTCCGCGACGATCTCGGGAGGTTGCGGCATGGTCGGCCACCACCAACCGGCGGGCCGTGTCACGCCGGCCCACCGGCTCCAACCCGGATACCATGGGTAGTCGTATGCGAACCACCAGTAGCCGGGCCCAAAGCACCAGTCCCAAGGCATGATCGGATACCACGACTCCGTTCGTCCGGTGCGCGTGATTCGATATTTCACCGTCGCGTCCGTAACGGGCGATCCGAAGTAGTAGTTGGCCTTGATCGTCGCGGTGATGGTTTCGCCGAGCATGACGGGCGTCTTGGGAGCCTCGACCGTCACCTCGTATTCCGGCTTCTTGTACTCCTCGACGCGGAACGTCGTGGGGGTTCCCAAGTCGGTGTCGACGCGGTATTCGCCGAGCGTAGCGCCGGCGGGGAGTTCGATCGATCCGGCGACGCCTCCGTGCTTGTCCGCCGTCAACGCGAGGGATTGGAGCTCCTCTCCCTTGGGATCGTAGACGCGAACGATCACGTTCTGTCCGGCGAATTCGGAGCCTTGATCCCGATCGTAGCGCGCCGAGCGGAACCAGGCCTTGAAGTGCGCGGTCTGACCCGGCCGGTAGACGGGCCGGTCGGTGATGATGAACGCCTTGACGGCACTATATTCCGGATCGTGGGCCGACCCGCTCCAGACTCCACGAAAGCCCAGATAGGCCAGACGGTTTTTGGGACCGCGCGCGACGACGAGCCATTGGTATTCGGAAGAGAGTCGGTCTTGCTTGAGGTAGAGCAAGCCGTTGGCGTCGGTCTCTTCGGCGAAGTTCAGCGTTTCGACGCGCGATACGCCGCGGCGATCCACGACCCGGTATCCAAAGAACTCGACGTTCATTCCGGCGAGCGGCGTTCCGTTACGCGCGTCGGCGACGTAGTAGAGCGTCTGATCGGAGAGCGGCTTGTGGACGATCGCCGTATCGGCGACCCAGATGACGATGAAACTGGTGTTGCCGTCCTCCATCTTCGCCTTCAGAAGGTACGCCCCCGCGTCCCGCAGGGGTGTCGGAATCGTGATCCGTTTGTCGAAATGGCCTTCCGACGGCTGCAAGTCGACCGTCCAACGCGCGACCGGATCGCCGACGTACTTGGATTGCCCCTCGTTGACGAGTCTCCATCCAAGTTCCTCGACGTTGATCGCCTGCCAATCGATGCGTCGCGGTCCCGCCTTCAAGAGGCTTCTTGCGTCCTGCAACAACTTCTCGGCGTTGATCCGCTGGGCTTCGAGTTCGACCTTTTTCCCGTTGCGGAATCGGAACTCGACCGACGCGCCTTCCCCTCCGGGTTGGGTCAACACGGGCTCGAATTGGCCCCAATTCCCACGAATCTGTTCGAGACGGCTTTGTTTGTCATTCTTGCCGCCGTACCGGCGAATACTCTTTTCCCAGTACGTCGCGGCGCGCGGGTACTGGCGGCGGTCCTCAAAGATTTGCGCGAGCATCCGCAGCGCGTCGTCGCCGTGCCCCGTCGCCGGATCATCGGCGATCGCCTGGAAGATCTTGATACAGTTGAACGCGTCGGGCAATGCGAACCGGCGCACGCCCGTGGCGAGCCGCGCGATGGTCTCGTCGTCGCCGAGCGTATGCAGCGCGAATGTACCCGTCTCTGAAGACATGCTGTCCTGCTCGCGTCCCCAAAACGCTCCGTATCTCCGCAGGGTATGGGTGTCGAATTGCCCATGCAGGAACGTGGCGAATCGCATGCGCGCCGCGTTCTTTCGCGTCGGATCGATCGTTTGGGTCTGTTCGAGGCACCACCGCCACCGTTCGCCGTCGGATCGGGCTTCGTTCCAACCCGCGGGAACGGCGTGAAAGACGGGTTCGCCCGACGCATCGACCGGCGCATGGGACTCGCCGCCGGGATACCGGTAGCCCGGCTCGTAGTCGGGGAGCTGAGCGAAATCGGTGAGCTGCTGCAGACGCCACGCTTGGCCTCCGTCGCGGTCTTCGAGAATCGACTCCGCCAATTGATCCCACAATGCGGCATGCTTCGTGGCGTCGGTCTTGACTTCGTCGAGCGCAAGGGCGTCGCGGAGCCGTCGGATCGACTGCACCCGATCGCGGTCGTTCGCATTGACCATGTCGCCGCCTCCCCGGTGCGGGCCCCGCTCGAAGTTCCCGGCGACCCGGAATCCGAAGTGGGGAATCGACGCGTATTGCGATGCGGCGGCGGCGAGCAACCACGGATTGCCCGCGTGCGTCTTGGTCGTGGATTCGAGGATCGCGTCGATTTCGTTGACTCGGCCGATTCGAATCAGACACTGCACGGCCGCGCCGAGGTATCCGCCGACCCGGTCCGGATCCGCATCCGGATCGGCGCATAGGGTCGCATAGCCTTCGTATGCCTCGGCGAAATTGCCGTCGCGAAAGAGCTGAGCGGCCTTGGCGGCGAGTTCATCGAGCGGGACGGAGTGTGACATGGCGATCGCAGCTCCCCATACGGCAAATGCGGCGGCGAGTCCAAAGACGGAACGGGGACTTCGGATCATGGTCTGGCGCATCGTCGCGTCCTCAACGGCAAAAAGAAGGTCGCTCCATCAACAAGACGATCAAGACAAGCTCCGCGATCTCATCGTCCAGGGGATTCCACAAGAAATCTCTCGTCCTTATCCTATCCCGCATTCGTGTTGCCGCGAATCCCGTCCGGGTTCATACTGGATGCATGCCGGATGCATCGAGCTCGCGGATGCGGCGACTTCGACGGTCGTTGTCGCCCGTCACCAACTCCCTTGCGGTGGGATTCCCGTGGCCGACGAACTCAACCCGTATCGCGATTGGCTGGGGATCGACGCTTCGATCGTCGACCCCGACTACTATCAGCTCCTGGGAGTCGACCCGGACGAGCCGGACTCCGAGCGGATTCGGGCGGCGGCCGACCGCGCGCTCATCCGCGTCCGCAGTTTTCGGCCCGGCCCGCATGCGGCTCGCTGGGCCGAACTGCTCGATGCGCTCAAACAGGTCAAGCTCGAATTGACCGATCCGACGGCCCGCGCCGCCTACAATGCGTTGCTCGAACGATCGCCGCGCCAAGCGACCGTCGGAAGGGCCCCGTCGCGCGCGATGCCGGGTGAATCGCGCCGATCGGATCCGATCGCGGCCTCCCGTTCGCCCACCGCGTCGCGGCCGGACGATTTGGAGACGGACTGTCGTTCCAGACGCCCCGCCCCAATGTCCTCGGAGGTCGAGTTCACGGCGGTCGAGGATTCGCACGATCCGATGGCGACCGTCGCCTTCGACCATGCCCCGGCGGTTGACCCGATGGCTCCGATCGGCTTCGAGCCCGCGCCTGCATCCGACCCGATGGCTCCGATCGGCTTCGAGCCCGCGCCTGCATCCGACCCGATGGCTCCGATCGGCTTCGAGCCCGCGCCTGCATCCGACCCGATGGCTCCGATCGACTTCGAGCCCGCGCCTGCATCCGACCCGATGGCTCCGATCGACTTCGAGCCCGCGCCTGCATCCGACCCGATGGCGGCGATCGAACACGTGGGGCGAGTCGAAGGCGGAATGCCGGCGCACAAGAGCGCCGAGCGTCGGTCGGCCGCGCCGGAGAGCCGCCTATCCGCTTCGATCTCGCGGCCGCCGCGTCACTCGATGGCGCCGATCTTCGCCGCGTTCGCGTGTGGCGTCGTACTGGGAGGCCTCGTGACGGCGGCCGCGTTCAAGACGGTTTGGACGCCCAAGGACACGGGGCCGCGCGACGGCGATGTGGCCGCCGTATCCGCGCGTTCAAAGGCGGCTGGACGAGGCGATGCCGCTCCGAAAGAACCCGATGCATCTCACGCGGGCTTGTCGCCCCGCTCCAATCCCGAAGGGTCTGAGGACGGGCTTGCGATGGCGGGCAAAGGGGCGGCGGACCCGAGCGTCGATCCCGTCGCCGATCGTCCGGCGAGTCCGCGGAACGCGCCGACGTCCGGGACGTTGTCCAAACTCGAAGCGGGCCCGTCCCCGTTCCTGATGCCCGGCGAGTCGACCGACCTCATGCCCGCATTGCCGTCGCTGGGGCCGTTTTTCGAGCCGAAATCGGGTGCCTCGCCGGAGACGCCGCCGGCGCGTGATCCAACCGGTGGCTCGGCCATGCCCGCATCGCCCGACACCGTGCGGCAGGTGGCCGAGATCCTCGACGGGGCGCGGGCCGCCATGTCGCGGCATGCGTTCGACGAATCGGCGGCCCAACTGACGAAAGCCGAATCGATCGCGTCGAACGAAGCACTGCGGGACGACGTCGCGCGGCATCGACGGTTCGAACAGCGCATGCGGGCGTTTCGTTCGGCCGTCGAACGGGGCATGGCGAAACTCGAAGCCGGCGCGACGCTGAACGTCGGCGATGACGAAGTCGTGGCGATCGTGGAACGCAAGGCCGATTCGATCATCATCCGCGCCGCCGGCCAAAACCGCACCTACGCGCTCAATCAGTTGCCGATCGCGCTCGGACTGGCGCTGGCCGATCAAGGCCTGGATACGAGCCCCGAGTCGGTCGCCGTGAAGGGCGCCTACCAATACCTGCATCCCGAAGCGACCGACGCACAGCGCGCGGAAGGACTCGGTTGGATGGGGGAAGAGCAATAGGAGGAACGCAAGGAACACTCACGCTCCCGCCCGATCGGCGACCCGTCGAACACCGAACACCGAACACCGAACACCCAACACCCAACACCGAACACCGAACACCGAACACCTATTGATTGTGGAGTTCGTCGAGCACTTCCTCGTTGACGAAGATCGGGAGGGTGGGATCGCAGGTGACGGCGACCGCGATGGCGTCCGACGGCCTCGAGTCGATTTCGATCAGCTCGCCGTCCCGGCGGATCCGCAATTTGGCGTAGTAGGTGTGCTCGCGCAGCTCGCTGATCACGACGCTGTCGAGTTCACCGCCGAGTTGTTCGACGACATGGACGAGGAGGTCGTGGGTGAGGGGGCGGGGCGCCGTCTTGTTCCGCACGCGCCGGTCGATGCTTGTGGCCTCGAAGATGCCGATCAGGATCGGGAACTGGCGTTCTCCGTCGACTTCCTTCAGATAGATAACCTGCTGCTCGTTGATCTCGCTGATGATGATGCGGGCCAACTGCATTTGCACGGGCATGACACGCGTCCCTGAATCGGGCTTGGATGCCGAACCGATCGGAGGAAAAAAACCGGCCGGTCCGGCGAATGGAGTCCATTATAGCCTGCCGTGCGGCCCACGCGACCAGACCCGATCGGATCGTCGCCATTCAGAGGCGTGCATCGGCGAACGCCTCCTGCAGGGCCTTCAGTCCGCGCTCGCCGTCTTCGGCGGACACGACGACATTGACCCTCACCTCGCTTGTGCTGATCATGGCGACATTGACGCCGATTTCCGCCAAGGCGCGGAACATGCGGATCGCCACGCCCGTATGGCTATGCAGGCCGATGCCGGACACGGACAGTTTGGCGACGGACGGGCTGCTGGAAAGGGCTTCGAACCCGCAATCGGCCTGAAGGCGGGCGGTGACGGCGAGCGCCGAGTCGATTTGGCGGCGCGGCACGGTGAAGCTGAGCCGGGCCTTTCCGTTCTTTCCCTTATAGCTTTGCACGATCATGTCGACAAACACGCCCGCTTCGGCGACGCCGCGGAACACGCGGGACGCGAGCCCGGGTTGGTCGGGCACACCGATGATGGTGACGCGGGCTTGGGAGTCATCGAGCGACACATCGCTGATCGCGAGGTGCTCCATGGCCGCATCGCGCAGCCGCATGACGACGTCGGCCGCGTTCGGGGAGGGCGGATGGCGTTCGCCGTTCGGGTCCGCGAGGCTCGGCGGCGGTTGGTCGAGCGCGAATCGCGTGTGAACGGCGCGAAGCGCGGCATGGGCGAGTGACCGGTCGACAAGGACCGAGATCTTGATTTCGCTCGTGGTGATCATCTGGATGTTGATTCCGGCGTCGGCGATCGCGCCGAACATCGTGTGGGCGACGCCCGTCTGGCGAGCCATTCCGAGGCCGACGACCGACACCTTGGCCACTTCCACATCGTGTCCGACCTCGACATGGCCCCACGGCTCGCACGCGGCGGCGACCGCTTCGAGCGTCACGGCGAGCTCGTCCCTGGGAACGGTGAACGAGATGTTCGCGCGACCTTCGGCGCCGACGTTCTGGACGATCATGTCGACGGTCACGTGCCGCGCGGCGATTCTCGAAAAAATCTCGTGGCTCGTTCCCGGCACGTCGGGGACTCCGGTCAGGGTCACGCGGGCCTCGTCCTTGGTGACCGCCGCGCCGCAAACCGGCGCGTCGCGGGATTCGGGCGTCGCCTCGATCAACGTTCCCGGAGCGTCGGACACGCTGCTGCGGACGTGGATCGACACGCCGTATTTCTTCGCGAACTCGATCGACCGATTGTGCATGACACCCGCGCCGAGGCTCGCCAACTCGAGCATCTCGTCGTAGCCGATCCGATCGACACGCCGCGCTTCGGGAACGACGCGCGGATCGGTCGTGAAAACGCCGTCCACGTCGGTGTAGATTTCGCACGCGTCGGCGCGCAGTACGGCGGCGAGCGCGACGGCCGTCGTGTCGCTTCCGCCGCGTCCGAGCGTCGTGATGTTGAACTGCTCGTCGATCCCCTGGAATCCGGCGGCGATGACGATGTTGCCCTCGTCGAGCAGCCGGTGCATGCGTTCGGTCGAGATCGACAGGATCCGCGCCTTGGTGTGCGTGCTGTCGGTGCGGATCCCGATCTGGCCGCCGGTCAAGCTGACGGCGCGGTGGCCGAGCGATTCGATGGCCATCGCCATCAACGCGACGCTCACCTGTTCACCCGTCGACAGCAGCATGTCCATCTCGCGCGCGGGCGGACGCTCGTTGATTTCCTTCGCGAGGGCGATGAGCATGTCCGTGTTGTGTCCCATCGCGCTGACGACCATGACGACCCGATTCCCCTGTTGCTTGGCTCGGATCGCCTTCCGGGCCGCGCGGAGGATCTTTTGGCTGTCGGCGACGCTGGTGCCGCCGAACTTCTGAACGATCAATCCCATGATGTCGATTCCCGACTCAACGATGCAAAAATGTCCGCATCAGTTCGAACCCCCGGTCGAACCGCGGGCCCGACGCTTCGGCCGCCCCTTCGTCGTACGACGTGGCTCCGTCCGCTTGGACTCCCATCCCGCAATACGCAAAGGGGACGAGTCCATGGCTGTGCGTCTTGATACGGACGGGCGTCGGGTGGTCCGGCGAGACGAGGATCCGGTAATCGCCGCGGCGCCGGAGCGCATCGAGCAGAGGGCCGACGATGTGCCGGTCGATCTGTTCGAGCGCGCGGACCTTCGCGGGCGCGTCGCCCTCGTGGCTCGCCTCGTCGGTCGCCTCGACGTGCACGCAAACCAGGTCGGCCATATCGAGCGCGTCGATCGCATAGCGCCCCTTGGCCGCATAGTCCGTATCGGTATAGCCCGTGGCGCCGGGGACCTCGATGCACGGCCATCCGATCAGCGTGGCGAGTCCCCTCAGCAGATCGACGGCGGTGATCATCGCACCGCGGACGCCGAACCGGTCGGCGAACGGTTCGAGTGCCGGGGCCTTGCCGAGTCCCCAGAGCCAAACGTGCGTCGCGGGCCTCAGACCCCGGTCGCGCCGCGCCGCGTTGACCGGATGGTCCGCGAGCACCGACGCGGATCGCTCCATCCGATCCAGGAGCCAATGGCTGCCTGGGCCGCGCGGATACGCGTCGTCGATCGGCTGATCCGTGAGATCGTGGGGCGGAACGGTCCGCGTATCGCGTGAGAACGGAGGCGGCCCGGCCGTGTCGCGGACGATCACGAGATTCCGATAACTGACCCCTCCGACGAATCGGCAATGCTCGTCGCCGAGCGATTCCTGGAGCGCGGCGAGCAGCTCGTGCGCTTCGGCGGTCGAAATGTGGCCGGCCGTGAAATCGCGCAAGACCTGGTCCTCGATCGTGACCAGGTTGCATCGCACGGCCCAATCGTCGGCGCCGAGCGCGATGCCTTGCGCGACGGCTTCGAGCGGGGCTCGGCCCGTGTAGTGCGCGTCGGGATCGTAGCCGAGGAGGCTCAGGTTGGCGACGTCCGAGCCCGCGGGCAAATGCGACGGCACATGGTTCGCGGCTCCCACGACGCCCGCCCTCGCGATCGCGTCCATGGCGGGCGTGTCGGCGGCCTGCAGGGGCGTCTTGCCGCCGAGTTCCTCCAACCGTTCGTCGGCGCATCCGTCGGGAATGACTATGGCGTATTTCATCGTCGGTCGCCGCGCCGGGCCTCCCTCCGTGTCCGTTTGGGTCGCGAACCGCGCTCCGCGCGCTCAATCGAGCACGCGCAGTACGATCCCTGGAGAATGAACGCTGGTCAATCGGTCGATTTCGGACATGGCCGCCTGCAGGTTCTTTTCACCGGCGATGTCGGTCATGATCACGAGGGGAACGTACGGTGTTCCGCCGACGCTTTCATGCTGGATCACCGAACCGATCGAGATGAGGTGTTTGCCTAGGATACCGGCGATCTCGCCGAGCACGCCGGGCCGGTCGACCACGTTGATCCGCAGATAGAATCGGCGCCATTGGTGCTCGGGGCCGCACGGCCGCACGCGCGCTTCGCGGCGCGACCACAATTCGAGCGTGCGGAACGTGATCGCCGTGCGCCCCACGGCCGTATCGATCATGTCGGCCACCACGGCGGACGCCGTCGGCATCTGGCCCGCTCCGAGCCCGTGGAAAAACAGATTGCCGACCGCGTCGCCCACGACGCTCACCGCATTGTACGCCTCGCGCACCTCCGCCATCGGACGACCCATTTTGACGAGCGTCGGCGAGACCAGCAGCTCAATCCCCGCGCTCCGCAGGTTCGCCTGGGCGATCAGTCGGATCCGGTAACCGAGTTCCCGCGCGTATCGCATGTCGGCCGCGTCGAGCGTGTCGATGCCGCGGCGCGGAATATCGCTCCAGTGCACGCGGGCTCCAAACGCGAGATGCGCGAGGATCGCCAGTTTCTGCGCGGCGTCGGACCCGTCAACGTCGAGCGTCGGGTCGGCCTCCGCGTATCCAAGCCGCTGCGCCTCGCGCACCGCGTCGTCGTATCCCGCGCCCCGCTCCTCCATCCTTGTCATGATGAAGTTGCTCGTGCCGTTCAGAATCCCGTGGAGCGATTCGATTTGGTTCGCGGAGAAGCACTGGCTGATGTTCGTGATGATCGGAATCCCGCCGGCCACCGATGCCTCGAAGGCGATCGATCGACCCAGCGCGCGCGCCCGGTCGAACAGCTCGGGACCGTGTTCCGCAAGCAGGGCCTTGTTCGCGGTGACCACGTCCTTGCCGCTTTCAAGCAGCCGCAACGTGATCGTGCGGGCCGGTTCGAGTCCGCCGATGAGCTGCGCGACAACCCGAATCGCCGGGTGGGATGTGACTTCGGCCAGGTCGTCGGTGAGCACACCGTCGGGGAGGTCGATCGCCCGCCCCTTGTCGCGGCGCTTGACGACGACCCGTTCGAGCCACAAGGTCCGTCCGGCATGCCGGGCCGTGCGGTCGCCATGGTCGAGCAGGAGGCGGGCCACGCCCGTTCCCACCGTACCCATTCCGATGATTGCAACCTTGGTCGCCTGCATCCCGGCCAACCATGCCTCCCGTAAACTCCCCGATCGGAATGGACCATCGTAGGACCGCCGTCCCCCTTCCGTCAACGGCCCCAAGGCCTGTGCCATTTTGACAGGTCGCCCGCGCGGCAACCGTCGGTCATACCGGATCCGTGCCGTCTAAATCCCCTTATCTGACGAACTTGGGATCGGTTCGATTCATTGGCACAAGGATTGCGTGACTGCGGGCGAGTGTCGGCGTGTTGCCAGACATTGTGGCAGGGGGCTCGCCTGTCAGTCCCCGTTCTGTACGCCCCGGTTGAACGGAACGTAACGAACCTGGTCAACCCAGAGGAGGAATTCGGACGTGGCAAAACAGATGGTGTTTGACGACGAGGCCCGGCAACCGCTTCTCGCCGGGGTCAGCAAATTGGCGCGTGCCGTCCGCAGCACGCTGGGACCGCGCGGCCGCAACGCCGTGCTCGACAAGGGTTGGGGCTCTCCCAAGGTCACCAAGGACGGCGTCACGGTCGCCGAGGATATCGAGCTCGATGATCCCTTCGAAAACCTGGGCGCGCAGTTGGTGAAGGAAGCGGCGAGCAAGACCAATGAAGTCGCCGGTGATGGAACCACGACCGCCACCGTGCTCGCCGAAAGCATCTTCCGCGAAGGTTTGAGAATGATCGCCGCCGGCTCGGACCCGATGGCCCTCTCGCGGGGTATCGCCAAGGCGACGGATGCGGTCTGTGAGCAGGTCCTCAAGATGGCCGCTCCCGTTCAAGAAAAGAACAAGAAGGAACTCCAGCAGATCGCGACCATCGCGGGCAATAACGATTCGGAAATCGGCGGTGTGCTCGCCGAGGCCTTTCTGAAGGTCGGCAAGGACGGCGTCATCACGATCGAGGAAGGCCGGGGCAACGAGACGTCGGTCGAGTTCGTGGAGGGCATGCAATTCGATCGCGGATTCCTTTCGCCGCATTTCGTTACGAACGAGGACGATGTGTCCGTCGAGTTCGACGATTGCTACCTGCTGATCTTCGAAGAGAAGATCTCCACGAATAAGAAGCTGATCCCCTTGCTGGAGGCGGTGAGCAAGTCCAAGAAACCGCTGCTTGTGATCGCCGAGGATGTGGAGGGCGAAGCGCTCGCGACGCTCGTCGTCAACAAGATGCGGGGCATTCTCAGCGTTTGCGCCGTCAAGGCGCCGGGTTACGGCGACCGCCGCAAGGCCATGCTTGGCGACATCGCGACACTCACCGGCGCACAGCCGATCTTCAAGGACCTTGGAATCGATCTGGAGAGCGTCAAACTGTCGGACTTGGGACGAGCCAAGAAGGTCCACGTGACGAGCGAGGATACGATCATCGTGGGCGGCGCCGGCAAGAAGGACGCGATCGCCGGCCGTATCGAACAGATCCGGCGCGAGATCGACGCGACAGACAGCGACTACGATCGCGAAAAACTCCAGGAACGCCTGGCGAAACTCGCCGGCGGCGTCGCGCAGATCAACTGCGGAGCCGCGACCGAAACCGAAATGAAGGAACGCAAGGCCCTGCTCGATGACGCCAAGTCGGCCGTCCAGGCGGCGCTCGCCGAAGGCATCGTGCCCGGCGGCGGCATCGCGCTCATCCGCGCCGAAAAAGCCCTCGATGGCCTGAAGTTGGCGGGTGACGAAGCGCACGGCGCGCAAATCATCCGCAATGTCCTCGATCAACCCCTTCGCGAAATCGCTCGGAACGCCGGAAAGGACGGAGCCGTCGTCGTCAATCGGGTTCGTCACATGAAGGGCAAGTCCGACGGCTACAACGCCGACTCGGATGAATACGTCGATCTCGTCCAAGCCGGCATCATCGATCCCGCCAAGGTGGTCCGCGCGGCCCTGCAAAACGCGGCGAGCGTCGCGGCCCTGCTGCTCACCACCGAATCGCTCGTCACCGATATCCCCAAGCCCGCCGGCGCCGGTGGTGAACAGGATCACCACGACCATGGCATGGGCGGCGGCATGGGAGGCATGGGCGGCGGCATGGGAGGCATGGGAGGCATGGGAGGCATGGGAGGCATGATGTAGGCGGCGCTTGGGCCGGTTGGATGACCGGGGATCACTTGGACCATCAGCAGATTTGTTTCTCAAAAAATAAGGATGAAGGAATCATGGCGAAGATCAAGATCCGACCCCTCGATGACCGTGTGGTGGTGCAGCCGATCGAGGCTGAGGAGAAGACGTCGGGGGGCATCGTTCTGCCCGACACGGCCAAGGAAAAGCCGCAGCGGGGAACCGTCCTTGCCGTCGGTCCCGGAAAGCTGCTCGACAATGGGACGCGGGGCGAACTGTCCGTCGCCGTGGGTGACGAGGTGATTTACGGGAAGTACGGCGGAAGCGACATCGAGGTGGGCGGCGACGAGTACAAGATCCTTCGGGAAAGCGACATCCTGGCGAAAGTGATCCAGTAGGCCGCGCGCATGTCGAAATCAAAACCAATCCAGAAAGGATCTTGAACGTGGCGAAACAACTGATGTTCGAGGATCATGCCCGGGCGAAAATGCTCCAGGGCGTCGAGAAACTCGCGAACGCGGTCGCGGTCACGATGGGACCGACGGGCCGCAACGTGATTATCGACAAGTCGTTCGGCGGGCCGACCGTGACCAAGGACGGTGTGACCGTCGCCAAGGAAATCGAGCTCGAGGACCGGTTCGAGAACATGGGCGCGAAGCTTGTGGTCGAGGTCGCGCAGAAGACGTCCGATCTCGCGGGCGACGGTACGACGACGGCGACCGTGTTGGCGCGGGCCATTTTCAAGGAAGGCCTTCGCAACGTCGTCGCCGGCAGCAATCCGACGGCCTTGCGCCGCGGGATCGAACGGGCGGTCGAGGCGGCGGTCGCGAAGTTGACCGAGATGTCCCGGCCGATCGACGGCGAGAAGGACGTCGCCAACGTCGGGGCGATCAGCGCGAATAACGACATGGCGATCGGTCAGTTGCTCGCCGAAGCCCTCATCCGCGTCGGTCGCGACGGCGTGATCACCGTCGAGGAAGGCAAGACGACCGATACGAAGGTCGAATACGTCGACGGCATGCAGTTCGACAAGGGATATTGCTCCCCGTATTTCATCAACCGTCCGAGCGAGATGGACTGCCAGTTGGAGGATTGCTTCATTCTCATCCATGAGAAGAAGGTCTCGAACATCCGGGCGCTCGTGCCGATTCTCGAGAAAGTCGCCCAATCGGGTCGTCCACTCCTGATCATCGCGGAGGATGTGGAGGCCGAGGCCCTTTCGCTCCTCGTCGTGAACAAGCTCCGCGGCACGCTCAACGCGTGCGCCGTCAAGGCGCCGGGATTCGGTGATCGGCGGAAGGCCATGTTGGGCGACATCGCCGTGTTGACCAACGGTACGCTGATCAGCGAGGACCTGGGTATCCAGCTCGAGAATCTCTCGTTGTCGCATCTCGGCCGGGCCAAACGCGTGACGGTCGACAAGAATGCGACGACGATCGTCGAGGGCGCGGGCGATCGTTCGGCGATCGACAAGCGGGTTGCTCAGATCAACGCGCAGATCGGGCAGACCGACAGCGATTACGACAAGGAGAAGCTTCAGGAGCGGCTCGCGAAACTCGCGGGCGGCGTCGCCGTGATTTCGGTCGGCGCGGAAACCGAAATCGAGATGAAGCAGAAGAAGGCGCGCGTCGAGGACGCGTTGCACGCGACGCGCGCGGCGGTCGAGGAGGGCATTCTGCCTGGCGGCGGAGTCGCCTTGCTCCGATGCCGAAGCGCCGTGGAAAAAGCCCGCTCCGCCGCGAAAGGCGACGAGAAGATCGGCGTCGACATCGTGCTCAGCTCGCTCTCCGCGCCGATCCGCCAGATCGCGGACAACTGCGGCATTGACGGATCGGTCGTCGCGGACGAGATCGAGCAGAAGGCCGACAATACGGGTTACGACGCCAATGCCGGCAAGTACGTCGACATGTATAAGGCGGGCGTCATCGATCCGGCCAAGGTCGTGCGGACGGCTCTGAGCAATGCGGCGAGCATCGCCGGACTGCTGCTCACCACCGAGGCCCTCGTGACCACGTTCGACAAGGACGACAAACAGAAGCACCGCGCCGAAGGTTCGGTGCGCTAACCGGCCGAACCGCGTTCGGCGCGGCCGCGGCGCATCGGAGGACGCGGGTGGGCAGACATGGGAAACGGGCCATTCCCGCCGGGGGTGGCCCGTTTTTTCGTGACCGACCGAAAAACGATCCGGCCCGCGACGTACATTTCGCATGGGTGGATCGCCGAGCGATCCACGACGATGGGCAATCCGGCATACCATGGCAACGAAACGGGACTACTACCAGGTTCTCAACGTTGTCCGGACGGCGGGCGACAAGGAAGTCGCGGCGGCGTACCGCAAGCTGGCGATCCGCTATCACCCGGACAGCAACCCCGACGATCCGGCGGCGACCGAGAAGTTCAAGGAGGCGGCCGAGGCGTACGAGGTGCTCCGCGATCCGGAGAAACGCGCCCGGTACGACCGGTTCGGGCATGCCGGTGTCGAATCGGGCGGGGCCCAGTTCCACAGCGTCGAGGACATCTTCGAGGCGTTTGGAGACATGTTCGGCGGCGGCATTTTCGGGGACCTGTTCGGCGGTCGCCGTCAACGGAGGCGGCGGCGCGGCGCCGATCTGAAATGTGACGTGGAGCTGTCACTCGAAGAGGCCGCGAAGGGCGTCAAGAAGACGGTCCGGTTCGGGCGCAGCGAGGTTTGCGGCACGTGCGGCGGGTCAGGAGCCAAACCCGGTTCGGCCCGCGAAACGTGCCGACAGTGCGGCGGGCGCGGCCAGGTCGTTCAATCGGCCGGCATCCTGCGCGTTCAAACGGCCTGCCCGGCCTGTCGCGGCGCCGGCTCGATGCTCACCGACGTGTGCGAGGACTGCCGCGGGCAGGGCGCGACGGCGAAACGCGTCGAAATGAACGTCGTGATTCCCGCCGGCATCGACGACGGGATGCGCATCCGCATGCCGAACGAGGGCGAACCGAGTCCCGACGGAGGGCCTCCCGGCGATTGCTATTGCTTCGTCTCCGTGCGTCGGCACGAGTTATTCGAGCGCCAGGGCAACGATCTCGTGCTCCAACTCCCCATCACCTATTGCCAGGCGACGCTCGGCGCCATCGCCGAAGTGCCCACGCTCGACGGACCCGACGCATTGGAGATTCCCAGAGGAACGCAGTCGGGGGACGTTTTTCGTTTGCGGGGGCGGGGCGTTCCCGATCCGCGCGGCGGACCCTCGGGCGACCTGTTGATCCAGACGCACATCGAGACCCCCAGGAAACTCACCGCCAAACAAGAGGACCTGCTGCGGCAGCTCGCCGAGCTGGAACACACGCATGTGACTCCGCACCGAAAGACGTTTCTCGAGAAGATCCGCGGGTATTTCACGAGCGAATCGCCGGACGGCGCCGCGGAACGCGACCGACGGGAGGAGAGCGAAGCATGAACAACGGTTCCCAGGACGAACGATCCAAGGCCGCGCGGGGCGCCGCGCCGGATGACGGCTCCGTGTCGGCGGGCCCGTCGAATGAGGATCGTCCGAAGGACGCACCCGGGGGATGGGAGGCGTCGTCGGTCGATTCCGCGTTCGAAGACGCCGCGTCGGCCGAATGCGACGCCCGGCGGGCCCGGCTCGAAGCCGATTTGCATGCGGCGCGCGACGAGGCGCTGCGCGCCCAGGCCGAGCTCGAGAATTTTCGAAAGCGAATCCGCCGTGAAATGGACGACGACCGGAAATACGCGGCCTTCCCGTTGCTCCGCGACCTGCTCCCCGTCGTCGACAATCTGGCCCGCGCGAGCGCCGCCGCCCAATCATCGCAGTCCGCCGAAACCTCGGCGCTCGCCATGGGCGTTCGCATGGTCGCCGACGAACTGCGGACGGTCATGGAACGCCACCAGTGCAAACGCATCGAATCGCTCGGGCAACCGTTCGACGCGTCGGTCCACGCCGCCATCGGCCAGATTCCATCGAGCGGTCGGCAGCCGGGCACCATCGTGCAGGTGGCCGTCGAGGGGTATCAGTTGTTTGACCGAGTTGTGCGACCGGCCCAGGTGATGATCGCGTGCGAACCACCCGCCAAGACCACGTGAAGCCCCCGTTGATGCCACGATCCGCTTTGCGAGAGACCAACGATGCCGACCTACGAATACGAGTGCGACGCTTGCGGGCATAAGTTCGACGTGTTCCAGAGCATCAACGAGGATAAGCTCACCAAGTGCCCCGAATGCGGGAAACGCAAGCTGCGCCGCCTGTTCGGCGCCGGCGCGGCGGTCGTCTTCAAAGGGTCGGGCTTCTATCAGACCGATTACCGAAGCCAGTCGTACAAGTCGAGCGCGGAGGCGGACAAGAAGGCCGGTTCCGGATCGGGGGAGGGCGGTTCGACCGCCGCGGACTCGAGCGCCAAGCCCACGGCCTCGGAAACCAAGAAGGCGGATCCGCCGAAGGGCAAGAGCGAACCGAAGTCGTAGTTCCTTTTTCGCCGGCCTTTCTCGGCCCGCCTCGATCGCCTCGGCCTTCCTCGACCGCGCTTCCCCGGGTGCCGGCGCGACATGGAATGGGCTACAATGGCCGCCGCTCCAGGATGGCCATGGTATGCGCTCATGTCGTTGTTCGATTTGCGGGACGACCTTTGTCGCCGAGGGCTGCGCGACGGTTCCGTTTTGTTCCGAGCGGTGCCGAAGCATCGACCTCGCCCAGTGGCTCGGCGAGGCGTACGGTCTTCCGGTCGCGCGGGACGAGGGCATGGTAGGAGACGTTCTCCCGCGGCAGGGCGTGGAACACGTGTTCGATCCAAGAGACTCGATCGGGCCGAGGACGCACGATGACGGATGAACGGGTGACGGTACGGCGGATCGCGTGGACCGAGGTGATTCCTTGTTGGATCCTCTTCCGCTCGTTCCGGATCTCGCTCGAACTGCGCATGTTGCTGGTCGCGCTCGTCGGCCTCTCGCTCGCTCCGGTCGGTCGGCGCGCGATCGAGTGGGTTCTCGCGCGACCCGAAACGCGGGCCGAGGCGACTTCGGCGCCGAGCGGCGCGGACGCGCTCGGCCGGAACCCGGCGCCGGATACGGCTCGGATGAACGGCCTTTCGGCCGGTATCGCGACGAATCGCGCCGCGGCCGCGCGATCGGACTACCTTCCGTTCGCAATCAAGCCGATCGAACGGTTCTTGCGTCCGTGGTCCGCCGTCGTGCGGCCTCCCGATTCGTTTCGAGCGACGGTGATTCTGGTTCTCTGTGGATTGTGGTCGCTTTGTGTTTGGGCGTTGGCCGGCGGTGTGTTGACTCGGATGGCCGTGGTCCGCATCGCGCGGGACGAACGCGTCGGGTTCATGGCTTCGATTCGCCACGTCGCCACGAAGTTCGGCTCATACGTCGGCGCGCCGCTCCTTCCGATTGGCGCGATCGTCCTCGGTCTTTTTCTGCTGTCCGCGGTCGGCTGGCTCACGTGGACGAACATCGGGTATGGACTCGTCGCCCTCGCATGGCCACTCGTGCTGGCGGGTTCGTTGCTCCTTATGGTGATCATCGCGGGCGTCGCGATCGGCTGGCCGATGATGTGGGTTGCGCTGGGCGCCGAGCCGGACGCCGATTCGTGGGACGCGGTGAGCCGGGGGTACGCATACACGCTCCACCATCCGCTCAAACTGGTCGCGTACGCGGCCGTGGCCCTCGTGCTTGGAGTGGTCGGGGGAATGATCGTGTCGTTATTCGTCGAGCTGACGCTTTCGATGGTCCAGGCGTACGTCGGCTGGGGTGATCCATCGGCCGAGTGGCTTTGGAGCGCGTTCGCGGGCGGCGGTGGGGTCGATGCGCCGTCGTTTCCGGTGAATGTGGTTCGAGGTTGGAACACTCTGCTGCGTTCGATCGTCGACGCGTACGCGTACAGCTACTTCTTCACGGCCGCCGCGGCCATCTATTTGCTGGCGCGCCGCGACACGAACCACACGATGATCGAGGACGTTTTCGTCACAAGCGACGACGACACGCTGCGGCTTCCGGACCTTCCGCCGCCGCCATCCGCACCGTAGCCACGCTCGCCAGCGCGTGGCCTTCCCGTAACCGCGCTCGCCAGATCGTGGCCGCGATTCCGCCATCGCGGCCTAGCCGGCTTTGCGGAGTTCGGTTGGACGATCGATGCGATGCCGACGGAACGAGGCGATTTCCGCCTGGATTTTCGCCGCGACGACCAGCGCCCGGCGCGCGTCCTGGCCGGTGACGCGAGGGGGGCGTCCGGTCCGCACACTGCCGAGGAAATCACGCTGTTCGTCGGCGATCGCGTTGCCGTTGGATACGGGAAGCTCCGATGCGGGGAGGTAATCGACGAAGAGGCGCGTCTTGAGTTCGTCGCGTTGTTCTCGCGTCATTTGATCGAGGTGGACGCCGTGGATGAGCCGTGCGGAAGGGCGGATCGCCCGGGCCGTCTTTTGTCCGAAGTCCACGGCGACGTAGGCGTCGCGACTGAAGAACCGCATCCTCCGTTCGGACGTCAGGCTCAAGCGGGACGCCGACAGATTGGCGACACAACCGTTCGCGAACGTGATGCGAGCCTCCGCCATGTCCTCATGCGGACCCAATACGACCGCGCCCGTCGCCTGGACCTGAACGACCGGGCTGTCGACCAGGGAAAGCACCAAGTCGATATCGTGGATCATCAAGTCGAGCACGACGCCGACGTCGGTCGATCGGCACGTGTAGCCGTTGGCGCGCACGCCTTCGACATGACGGACTTCTTGCAGGAGGGGTGTCGCCGCGACGAAGGCCGGATTGTATCGTTCGACGTGGCCCACCTGCACGATCAACCGGCGATCCTCGGCGATCCGCAACAGATCGTCCGCGTCGGCGACGGTCGTCGTGAACGGTTTCTCGATGAAGACGTGGATTCCGCGCCGCAGCAGGTCCCGGGCGATGGCCGCGTGATGGACGGTCGGTGCCGCGACCATCGCGGCGTCGATATGGCCGAGCAGTTCATCGTGGTGATCGACGGTGGCGACCTGAAGCTCGTCCATGACGGAGCGCCGAGCGGCGGGGTCGGGGTCGGCGACCGCGACGAGCGAGACGTCATCCTGATCGCGCAGCAACCGCGCGTGGATCCGTCCGAGATGTCCGGCGCCGATCACGGCCAGTTTCAACGGGATCATGCGGCCCTCCTTCGCTGTCGCCCTCGGCCGTGTCGGCCTTCGTGCTGGTTCTGGACGAAACCCAACAGGTGGTTCACGGCGGGAACGAGCATTCCTTTTTCGCGGAGCGTTTCTCGAGCCGGTTCCAACCCGGCCTTCGCACGGTAGAGAACGCGGTGGGCTTCGATGAGCGCCCGCACGACGTCCGACGGAAACGCGTTCCGTTTGAGCGCCACCGTATTGACGCAGCGAGGACGCGCCGGACTGCCTTCGACCAGCATGTACGGCGGCACGTCGTGGAGCACGCGACTGAGGCCGCTCACGAAGCTGTAGCATCCGATCGACGCGAAATGGTGGACGGCGACGCCTCCCGAGAGGGTCACGTCATGCGCGACGTGCACATGGCCTCCCAGCAACGACGCATTCGCCATGACGACGCGATCGCCGAGCTTGCAGTCGTGCGCGATATGGCAACATCCCATGATGAAGCACTCGTTGCCGATCGACGTGACGCCGTCCTCCTTCTCCGTGCCCCGGTTGATCGTCACGCATTCGCGAATCACGTTGCGGTGGCCGATCACGACGCGCGTCCGCGTGTTGCGGTAGGAGAGATCCTGCGGGTCTCCCCCGACCACCGCGCCCGGAAAGATCCGGTTGTCCGCCCCAATCGTGGCCCATCCCATGATTGAGACGCTGTTCTCCAAACGCGTTCCCCGACCGATCGTCACGTCCGGACCGATCACGCAGAACGGTCCCACATAGACCTCGTCGTCCAATTGCGCTTCGGGGGAAACTTCGGCATTGGGAGCCACATACGTCGCCATCGCTCATCACCTCCGTGTGTCGGAGCCTTCCTGGGTCGGCACGTCCCTGTATCAACCAGCCGTGCACCGTCGTCCGCGTCTCAAAGAAGAACCACCCACTCCCCTCTCGTTCTCGTGCCCGTTCCCGTTCTCGTGCTCGTTCTCGTGCTCGTTCTCGTGCTCGTTCTCGTGCTCGTTCTCGTGCTCGTTCTCGTGCTCGTTCCCGTTCTCGTTCCCGTTCTCGTTCCCGTTCTCGTTCCCGTTCCCGTTCCCGTTCCCGTTCTCGCGCCCGTGTTCTTCCTTCCGACGCCATACCGCCGCGCCGCCTTGTCAACGTCGCGGGCCCGGCCATACTTAGGCTCCGATCGACGCCGCGCGGAGCCTGGCAAGCGGTTCGAGCAATCGAACGAAATCGGCATTGAGCCGATGACCGCTCCGGATCGCGATTACATGGCCTTCGATATCGAATCCTCCGAGCGCCAGGTCGCCGACCAGATCGAGCGCCTTGTGACGTACGCACTCGTCGTCGAACCGCAGGCGGTTTCCGACGGGGCCGTCCTTTCCGAAGATCACGAGATCCCGGTAGGTGACTCGGGCGCCGAGTCCCTGTTCGCGTACGCGATCGGCTTCGCCTTCGAGCAGGAAAGTGCGGGCCGGCGCCAATTCGCTCAGGAACGCATCGGGCGTCAGGTCCATCCGGATCCATTGGCGACCGATTGGACCGGGGCCGTAGTCCAGCTCGTATTCGATCGTGAGTCCGGGAGTCCGGGACGGCCGCCCTTCGATCGAAGCGCCTTCGGCTTCGATCCGAACGGGCCTCGCGATGCGGAGCGTCGGCCTGGCTTCCGCCTGCGCGATTGCGCCCGCGCGGTGGATCGCTTCCGCGATCGGGAGGCTTGACCCGTCGAAAGCAGGCAATTCGGCTCCGTCCAATCGGACCTCGCAGTTGTCGATTCGCAGTCCGGCCAGCGCGGCCATCACATGTTCGATCATCTCGACGCGCGCTCGCCCTGCGCCCACGGCCGTGCGTCGAGGCAGGTCGAGCCGGTTCGCGGTGCGCGCCGGGATGGTCGCCGGAGGCGGCAGATCGGTTCGCACGAAGACGATCCCCGATCCGGCCGGGGCGGGACGCAATTCCAGAGCGACGTCGCGACCGCTCCAATAGCCGAATCCCTCGAGACGGACCGGCGATCGAAGTGTGCGCTGGTTTCGCGCGTGGCCGCTTTCCGCGTGTGCCATCGATGAACCCCTCGACGAACTCAACGGCGCTGTGGAATGGCGGGCCGCGCGCCCATGGCCGCGGGCATCGCGCCGCGATTGAGCCGTTCGAGGACGAGCGGCGTGATGTCGAGCTCGCGCTGATAGACGACCGCCCGATTCACGCCCTGCAGGATCGAGGCGCGGTCTTCGGCGTTGATCGGTTCGCCGTTGTAGCTCAAGACCAGTGCGATGTTGTTGCGGGCCGCGATCTGGTTGACCTGCTCGGCCACTTCCATATAGGCCTGGTAGTAGACCTTCGCTTCCCGTTCCAGGAATTCCTTCTTCTGCATGGCCATGCCGACTTGGGCGTTCGCCGCCAGTTGGGCCAACTGGGACTCGACCTGTTTGTATTCGGGCGTACCCGGCCTGTAGTTGGCCAGTTGTTCGTTCATGTGGGCGGCCTGTTTCCGCTGGTCGCCCAATCCGGCCTCGTAGTTCGTGATGTCCTTTTTCAGGTCGTCCATCGCGGCCTTGAACCGCATATGGTTCTGAAACACCTTGTTCATGTCGACCAGCGCGATCGCCGTGCCGGACGGCCCTTGGGCCGATTGGGCCAGGATTCGAGGGGGGGCGAGGACCAGAGCGATCGCCGCGGTCCAGAATCCCAGCGCGGCCGGCCCGGCCCGATTGAAAGATGCGTCCACCGTCAGCACTCCTTGCCGTCTCGGCTCGTCCATGATCCCAGGGGACTCGCGACCCAAAGGCTCGACATCGAGCTTGGCGGCCGCGCGGTATGGGTCCCGCATTCGCGCGCGACCGGCCATGTGCCGGCCGGCGCACCCGTTCATCGGCCGCGTATTGTGACGCGGAACGCCCATCGCGTAAAGACCGAAAATGGGTTCCCCGGAGCATCGGAGCATCGGGCCCGAGGAACGGGCGAACGGGGCTTGTGCCCCCGGCCCGCGATGCCGTTAAATGCTCGTCTCATGGCAGGCCGAACCGTCTTGAGTTGAGGCGCGGAGCGTCTTGTCGCGTGGCGCGACGCGGCCATGACGACCATCCAAGGCAACCCCATCGAACCGAACGGCAGGGCTCCTATCCATGGCTAAGAAGACGATCGCCGATGTCGACGTGCGAGGCAAAACGGTCCTGATGCGCGTTGATTTCAACGTGCCCCTCGACGACCACGGGGCGATTACCGACGATCGGCGGATTCGCGAGGCCGTTCCGACGATCCGGTCGGTTATCGATCGCGGAGGCAGGCTGATACTGATCAGCCACCTGGGGCGGCCGACGGGTGGGCCCGACGACGCTCGGTTCACGCTGCGTCCCGTCGCCGTGCGGCTTGCCGACCTGCTCGCCCGATCGGTCGCGTTCGCGGCCGACACGGTCGGGGCCGACGCGCAAGCCCGCGTCACCAAGCTCGGCGACGGCGACGTCGTCATCCTCGAGAACCTGCGGTTCAACAAGGGCGAGACGAAGAAAGACCCCGCGTTCGCCGGATCGCTCGCCGCGATGGCCGACGTCTATTGCAACGACGCGTTCGGAACGTGCCACCGTACGGACGCCTCGATGGTCGCCGTCCCCGAGGCGATGGTCGGAAAACCGCGCGTCGTCGGATTCCTCGTCGCCAAGGAGATTCAATACCTTCGCGACGCGATCGAACGGCCCAAGCGGCCGTTGGTCGCCGTGCTCGGCGGCGCCAAGGTCTCGGACAAGATCGCGGTCATCGAGAACCTCCTTCGCATCTGCGACAAGGTGCTCATCGGCGGCGCCATGGCCTATACGTTTTCGCTCGCGCAGGGCGGAGCGGTGGGGAACAGCCGAGTCGAACCGGACCGCGTCGACCTGGCGCGGCGGCTGATCGAAGCCGGCGGCGACAAGCTCCTGTTGCCCGTCGATACGCATTGCGGCGACGCGTTCCGGCCCGACTGCGCGAAGGTGGTCGTGCCCGCCGGCTCGATTCCGGCCGGATACGAGGGCCTGGACATCGGCCCGCAAACGGCCGAGCGCTTCGCAGCCGAGGTCCGCAAGGCGCGTACCGTCGTTTGGAATGGGCCGATGGGCGTGTTCGAGATGCCACCGTTCGACGCCGGCACGAAGACGCTCGCCGAGGCGATCGCGTCGAGCGGCGCGACGAGCATCATTGGAGGAGGAGACAGTGCGGCCGCCATCGGACAGCTCGGGTTCGCCGACCGCGTGTCCCATGTCAGCACGGGTGGAGGCGCCGGCCTCGCCATGCTCGAAGGCCAGCCGTTCGCCGCCGTCGATTTGCTCGACGACGCCTGATCGCCGCGTCCGCGCGTGCGATCGGCCCTTCGACGAACGTGGGTTTCGGTTCGAACGCCCATGGCTTCGATAGGTTCGCCCATTCGAGCCGCGGGCTCGATCGAAACCGCGACCGCGGTCTACGCGGGCTTGCCCGCAATGTGTCTACGCGGGCTTGCCCGCAATGTGTCTACGCGGGCTTGCCCGCAATGTGTCTACGCGGGCTTGCCCGCAATGCGGATGCCGAGTTCGTCGAGCTGTTTGGTTTCGACCGCGCCCGGCGCCTCGGTCATCAGATCGGTCGCCTTCTGTGTTTTCGGGAACGCGATGCAGTCCCGGATGTTGTCGAGGCCGCCGAAGAGCATGACGATGCGGTCGATGCCGAGCGCGATGCCGCCGTGGGGCGGAGCGCCGAATCGCAGGGCTTCGAGCAGGAACCCGAACCGTTCCCGCGCCGTGTCCGCGTCGATGCCCAGCAGGTTGAACACGGTCTGTTGGACCGACGAATCATGGATCCGGATCGTGCCGCCTCCCGCTTCACAGCCGTTGACGACCAGGTCGTACGCCTGGGCGCGGCACCGCGCGGGATCGTTCGTCAGCAGGTCCATGTCCTGTGGCCGAGGCGCCGTGAAGGGATGGTGCATGGCGACCCACCGGTTTTCTTCCTCGTCCCGATCGAACATCGGGAATTCGACGACCCACGAAAAATGCATGGCCGCGGGGTCGTAGAGTCGGAGTTCGGCTCCGAGCCGTTTGCGGAGGCCGTGCAAGGTCTTGCAGGTGATCGGCCACCGGTCCGCGCTGATCAGGATCAAGTCGCCCGGTTCCCCGGCGAATCGTTCACGGAACGCATCGAGCAGCTCGGGTTCGATGTTCTTGGAGACCGGCGACCACAATGCGCGATCGGGCTCGACGCGGAACCAAAGCAGGCCCTTCGCGCCGCAGTCCTGCTTCACGAACTCCGTCAATTCGTCGATCTGCTTCCGCGAGAAACGCGGCGCGCCGCCGCGCACGGTGATGCCCCGCACGAAACCGCCCTCATCGGCGACCGAGCGGATCACACGGAACTGCGAGCGCCCCGCGATATCCGTGGCGTCGGCGATTTCCATGCCGAACCGCAGGTCGGGCGCGTCGTGCCCGAATCGCCGCATCGCCTCGTCGTATGTGATGCGGGGTAAGGGAAGGTCGATGCGCATTCCGAGCACGTCCCGCGCGAGCCTCGCCATGAGCCCGTCGATCATCGCGATCACGTCGTCGGCCTGGACGAACGACATTTCCAGGTCCAATTGCGTGAATTCCGGCTGGCGGTCGGCGCGCAGGTCCTCGTCGCGGAAACAGCGGGCGACTTGGACGTAGCGGTCGAGTCCCGCGACCATGAGGATCTGTTTGTAGAGTTGGGGCGATTGGGGAAGCGCGAAAAACGACCCGCGGTTGACGCGACTGGGCACCAGATAGTCCCGCGCGCCCTCGGGCGTGCTGCGGCCGAGCACGGGCGTCTCGACGTCGATGAAACCGTGCTCGTCGAAGTAATCCCGCATCGTCTTGATGATGCGGTTTCGCAGCAAGAGCGTCCGATGCATTGCGGGACGGCGGAGATCCAGGTAGCGGTATTTCAAGCGGACATCCTCGCCAGGCAACGAACCTTGTCCCGGCAAGAAGGGAGGGGTTTCCGTCCTGTTCAGCACAACCAATCGCGAAGCGCGAACCTCGATCCCGCCCGTCGCCAGTTTGGGATTCGCCTGCCCCTCGGGCCGCGGTTCGACAAGACCTTCGACCTGGATCACGTCCTCGTTGCGAAGGCGTTTTGCGAGGTCGAGCAGTTCGGGACCGGAATCGGGCTCGAAGACAATCTGCGTGACGCCGTATCGGTCCCGCATATCAATGAAAACGCCGTCTCCGTGGTCCCGCTTGCGATCGACCCAACCGCAGAGCGTCGCGCGCTGGTCCACCATCGCCGCGCCCAGTTCACCGCAGGTGTGCGTCCGTAACAAGGTATTGCGTCCTTTCCCAAGAGAACCGGTCCGCGGGCCGCCGGCCTTTCCGGCATCGCCCGCCCGATGCGCGAGACGCGGCCAGCCGTCGATCGGCCGTCGGCATGCGTCCGACGCGGCATTTTAGTGATCGGGCGACGATGCGCGAAGCGAGGCGGCCACCGCGACGATCCGGTCCGCCGTTTCCTCGGCCGTCGTCTCCTTGCCCATCGGGATCCGCGTGCATTCGGACAACTGCCGGAACCAGGTTTCCTGCCTGCGCGCGAACTGCCGCGTCCGCGCCTTGACGGCCTCCCGGGCCGAAGCGCGGTCGCGGTCCCCGCGAAGCAGTTCGTGAACTTCCCGATAGCCAACGGCCTGCGCGGCCGTTCGTCCGAGCGCTCCGTGCACCCGAAGCAGGCCGGCGACTTCGTCGATAAGCCCCGCCGTGAACATGCCCTCGACGCGCCCCGCGATCCGATCGTGCAATTCCGTCCGATCCCAACCCAAGACGAATACGCGGCAGTCCTCGGCGCGTCGCCCTTCCTCGAACTGCATCTGCTGGTGGCTGAGCGGACGGCCCGTGAGATGGAACACTTCGAGGGCGCGGACGATGCGCCGCCGATCGTTGGGATGGAGCTGCGCGGCGGCGAGCGGATCGACGAGCGCGAGGCGATCGTGCAGGGCGGCGATGCCGATCCGGGCCGCCTCCCCTTCGACTTCATTCCGGAACGCCCAATCGGCGGGCGGTCCCTGATAGATGCCTCGAAGGAGGGCTTTCAGGTAGAGAGGCGTTCCGCCGACAAAGAGCGGCTTCCGTCCTCGGCTTCGGATTTCCCGCACGGCGGCATGGGCCCCTTCCACATACTGCGAAACACTGAATTCCGCGGTCGGATCGACTAGATCGATCAAGTGGTGGGGACATCGCCGCCTCGCTTCCGCATTCGGCTTCGCGGTACCGATGTTCATTCCGCGGTAGACGGACATCGAGTCGAGCGAAATGATTTCGGCGCCGAGCCGTTCGGCGAGCTCGATGCCGATCTGCGTCTTGCCGCTCGCCGTCGGCCCGGTCAAGTACCACGCGTCGGGGATCGGTTCGATCGGCGCGGGATCCGCCGCGCGCGCCGCGTCCGCCCTCGCCCCTTCCCCCGGACGATCCCCCACGTTTGACAGCTCGTTCGCATGTTCCGTCATGATTCCGGCGCGCGGAACCCTCCGCGTTCTCCGAAGTCGCAAGATCGGGCGCGCCGTAACTCGGCGGCGCGCTCCATGCCGGCATTCAGCATAGGCCGATGGCGCATACCGTCAACGCGGGACGCGCGGATGCCGCGTCGGCGTTCGCGGATTTCGTGTCGAGCTCCGTGCGTCCGGTCCGTCACTCCGGAGTCCGACGGCGCCCGCCGTGCGATCGGAATGGTCCAGGGTCGCGAACACGCAACGCCGTTCGCGCGCGCAGCCAAGCCGCCCCCGCCAACGCCGCGCCAATCGCAACCCAAAAACCTCCTGGCCCATCGCGCTCCGGCGGGAGGCGAGGCCTCGTTGATCTTCCAAGGTTCCAAGAGATCCCTCGCCAATTGGATCGCCGATGTTTGCATCGCGTCCTCCGGCTTGGGCGGCTTGCCCTCGATCGCCCTCTTGATGTCGACGCCGACACGGTGCCGCGTCAGTGTCCGGATCACCAGGGGCTCGCCCTTTTCAACTTGTTCTTCCACCGGCCCGTCTAGGGGGGAGGGCGGGATTGTCAACGGACCCACGCCGCAAGCGGGAACTGGGGCCCTGGATCGCGCTGCCGAGCGGATCGTGGATCACGCGAACGTCTCGGGCCGCGTTGCGGGTTGCCCATCGACCGCATACGATTGGCACCTATGGATTCGAACGAAACACCCATGCTGAACCGGCTCGCCGCGGTGATCGAGGACCGCAAGCGAAACCCGTCCGACCGCTCGTATACCGCGAGACTGCTCAACGGAGGAACCCCTTCGATCGGCGCGAAGGTCATGGAAGAGGCGGGGGAAGTCGTCGAGGCGGCTCATGAGGACGGCGATGCGGGCCGGGCGCACCTGGCCGAGGAATCGGCCGACTTGGTCTACCATCTGCTCGTCCTGCTCGCCCACCGCGGGTTGACGTTTTCCGACGTCGAACGCGTTCTGGCTCGCCGGTTCGGCGTGTCGGGGATCGACGAGAAGGAGTCGCGCGGGAATGGTTAACCTGCGATTGGGGATTCCCAGCAAAGGCCGCCTTTCGGAGCTCGCCGGCGACCTGCTCAAACAGGCCGGCCTGAGTTTCCGGCGCCAGGACCGGAGCCTTTTCGCGCGCGTCAGCGAGATGCCGATCGACGCGACGTTCCTCCGCACCGAGGATATTCCCGTCTTGTGCGCCGAGGGCGCGATTGATCTGGGGATCACAGGCAGCGATCTCGTCGAGGAAGCCGGGGTCGAACTGGTAACCCGCCTGACGCTCGGGATCGGCAAGTGCCGGCTCGCCGTCTGCGTGCCGGACGACGCGCCGATCGCCCGTCCCGCGGAGTTGGACGGCTGTCGGATCGCGACGAGTTTCCCCCGCGCGACGCAGCGGTATCTGGAGCACCACGGGGCCCGTGCGAGGCTGGTCGCCCTTTCGGGTTCGGTCGAGATCATGGTCGCGCTCGGCGTGGCCGACGCGATCGTCGACCTTGTGGAAACCGGGAGCACGCTCGCCGCGAACCGCCTTCGCGTGCTGGCCGATATCGGCCACTACGAGGCTGTCCTCGTTCAGAACGTCCAGCGCCGTTCGCCCGAACAGGCGGATCGCGTCGTGCGGCGGCTCGAAGGCGTCGTCATCGCGCGCGCCTATTCGCTGCTCGAATACAACATCCCCCGCGCCCGGCTTCGGGAGGCCGAATCGATTACGCCGGGCTATCATTCGCCCACGATCAACGCGCTCGAGGACCCCGACTGGTGCGCCGTTCAGGTCATGGTGAAGCGGTCGGACGTCATTTCGGTCATGGAGCGGCTCGAGACGCTCGGCGCTTCCGCGATCCTCGAAACGCAGATCAACAATTGCCGTCTGTGACCGTGCCGTCTGTGACCGTGCCGTCTGTGACCGTGCCGTCTGTGACCGTGCCGTCTGTGACCGTGCCGTCTGTGACCGTGCCGTCTGTGACCGTGCCGTCTGTGACCGTGCCGTCTGTGACCGTGCCGTCTGTGACCGTGCCGTCTGTGACATGGATTCGAGGCGTGATGCCGTGGAAACGACGCCTGCCGGGCCTCGCCGCCAAGAGCCGATCGCCGTCCGCGCTCGGTATGTGTTTCCCGTGAGTTCCGAACCGATCGAGGGAGCGTACGTCGTCGTGCGCGACGGGCGGATCGTCGACGTGTGCACGACGCGTCCCGGCGTCGATCGCGTGATCGACCTTGACGATTCGCTCTTGCTCCCCGCCCTGGTGAACGGCCACGCGCACCTGGAATTCAGCGACCGAACGGAGCCGATCGGCTGTCCCCGCATGCCGTTCGTCGATTGGATCCGCGCCGTCGTTGGCGAACGGCGTTCGCACGATCGATCGGGCCGTTCGTCGGCGCACGCGATCCGGATCCGCGGGCTGGCCGAATGCCGCGCCTCGGGAACGGCCGTCATCGGCGAGATCGCGACGCGTCCTTGGCCGGAGTCGGCCGATGAATGCGGCGACGATCCCGCGCCGATCGTCGTATTCCGGGAAATACTCGGCGCCGACCCGGCGGCGATCGGCGCGCTGCGCTCGGTCGCGGCCGACCATCTCGCGGGCCGCCTGCCCGCCGATTGGATCGCCGGTCTGAGCCCGCACGCGCCGTACACGGTTGGCCTTTCCCTGGTCGAGGACCTATGTCGGATGGCCGCGACGCGGAACGCGCCGGTGGCGATGCACATCGCGGAATCGCCCGAGGAAGGCATGTTCCTGCGCGATCGGTCGGGGCCGTTCCGCACGCTGCTCGAGGAGCTCGGCGCTTGGCATCCCGAGGCATGGCGCGGAGGCATCCGCGCGATCGACTACCTTCGCGCGCTGGCGATCGCCGATCGGGCCTTGGTGATCCACGGCAACTTCCTGGAGCGGGACGAGATCGAGTTCATCTCGGAGCGGCGCGACCGGATCTCGGTCGTTCATTGTCCGCGCACGCACGCCTTTTTTGGTTGGAGCGCGCATCCGGTGCGCGCGATGCACGCGCGGGGTATTCGTGTGGCGCTCGGTACCGATTCGCGCGCCTCCAATCCCGATCTCTCGCTCTTCGCCGACGCGCGGCGGCTTGTCCACCGATGCCCCGACCTGTCGCCGAAGGTCGTCCTGCGCATGGCGACGCTGCACGGCGCCGAGGCGCTCGGCCGCGGTTCCCGATGGGGAAGCATCGAGCGGGGAAAACGAGCCCTGTTCGCGCGGATACGGATGTCGGAACGACATCGCGCGGCCGACCCGCACGCCCTGATCTGGGAGTCGGAAGGCGCGGCAAGCCTGTTCGATCCGTCGCGCGCGACGTGAGCCGTTCCAGAGGCCGAAGCGCGGCCCCGGTCCGATCAGACGGCCGATTGTTCCAACTCCGCCGTCGGCAGGGTGAGCCCCCTTGCGGATCGATGGTCGATCGTCGCTCGCAGCGATTCCTCGACGTAGACCGGATGCGGGACCCGTCGGAAGAGCCAAAGGACGGCGGCGCCGGCGGCGATGGAGAGACCGATCGCGAAGACGGTCGGCGAGACCGATCCGTCGTTCGCCCCGTAGAGCCGGGACAGCCAGGCCGAATCGGCGAGCCTTTCGGGAGTGAGACGGCTCGCGGCTGCCGTGAGTCCGTTGTGGACCAGATGGAACGCGATGGGAGGAAGGATGCTGCCGCTCTGGACGGCGACGTAGCCGATCACGATTCCTGTGAAGGTCGCGGCGATCTGTTGTTGAAGCAGACTGTGCGTCCATCCGAAAAAGAGGGCCGTCAGGATGATCGCGGCCCACTTGTGTCCCATGTGCCGGAGGCCCGACAGGATGAAACCCCGGAACGCGATCTCCTCGCAGACCGCCGGAACGAGACCGATGACGAGAATCACGCTCAGCAATGGCGATTCGGTCAGCATGCGGGCGAGCGGCGCCATTTGGGTCATTGCGTCGTCGTTGATCGGGTAGACTTGGCGGATCAAATCGCCGACGGCGAGCGCGGCGGGGTGCAGGGCGACCGCGAGGAGGGCGGCCAGGGCGAGAACGTGGGCGCGGGGCCAGCGCAGCAGGAGCGTGGCGCGGGGGCTTCGCGTGAGAAGCAACGTCATTTGGATCGCCGGTGTCGCGATCAAGGCGAGCTGAACGATCAGGATCATGCGAACGAATCCGCTCCAATCCCCGGGAGTCCGCACGAACATCGACGCGAAGAAGCGAATGATCAAGAGCAGCAGCGCGCACAGGATGCCCTGCGCGACCGAGGGCGTCTCGCCGCGTACCCGCATCAAGTGGCGGATCCACGCTCCGAGGCCGCCCCGTTCGCTTTCGCGGAACAGCACCGATTCATTCGAGAATTGATCGACGGCCCAGCGGATGGCGAGCAGGCAGCATCCGATCGTGACTCCGGCGACCGGCACGACATACGGCAGGACGGCCGCGTATTGGCCCTCGATGAGCGCCCGCAGGAGCATCATGAGTCCGGAAATGGGGATCAGGCTGGTACCGAGCGTCAATTCGGACGTCGGAAGCAACGGCAGGATCATGAGCGGCAGCGTGACGAAGAGCAGGGGCATCAGGTAGTACTGGCCCTCCTTGGTGCTCCGAGCGAACGCCGCGATCGCGATGGCCAGCGCGCTGAAGAGGGCCGATGCGGGCACGAGCGCCGCGACGAGCCAGACAAGGCTCGCCATGGGAGGCGGTCCCCGCATCAGGTCGGCCGTGCCGGTCGCCTGGGCGTATTGCCGGACGAAGACCGACGCGGTGAACCCCATCGAAGCGAGGTTGAGCGTCGACGTCGCCATGCTGAACGACATGACGGTGAGCAGTTTCCCCCACACGATTTCGCCGCGTTCGGCCGGGCTGCTCAGCAACGTCTCGAGCGTGCCCCGTTCCTTCTCCCCGGCGCACAGGTCGATCGCGGGATAGAAGGCCCCGGTCAGCGCCCAGATCAACGCGATGAACGGCATGATCTTCGACCACATCGCCGCGCGCCGGCTGACTTCCTCGGCGACGTCGGTCTGCCGAAGTTCGAACGGCTGCGCCGCCGATTCGGGGAGCCGGCTGCTCCGGAGGTTTTCGAGCACGATCAGGTCGCGCCATCGCCCAAGGACTCGCTCGACGCGATCATGGGCGATGCGCGACTTGTCGCTCGCCGTGTTGTAGTAAATGGCGGGCCTGGGGATCCCGTCGGCCGCGGTTTCCGCCGTTTCCGGTCCGATCCGCTCCGTCCGGCCCGGCGCCTCCGCCTCGCTCCGCGATTCGGCGAGCCTCGCGGCGAACCGAGGCGGAAAGAAGACGGCCGCGTCGTACTTCCCGACGTTGATGTCCCGTTCGATTTCAATTCGCAGCGTGTCATCAGAGGTGTCGGAACGCCGTTCGGCGATGAGTTCGAGCAAATGCCGTTCGCGTTCGGGACAGATCCCCGCGTGGAATTTCCCGCCGGACAACAGGGCCGGAACATCGGGAAGGTCGTCGACGCCGATCAGCCGGACTCGCGTCGGATGCTCCCGCATGAACTGCGAGATCTGCACGAAGACCATCCCCATGAGCGGGTAGAGAAGGAGCGGGAGGCCGGCGATCGTGAACAACGTGCGGCGGTCGCGCAGTTGGTCGCGCGCCTCGCGGAGGAAGATCAGTTTGACGTTGTTCCATTTCATCGGTTCGATCTCACCGCGAGGCGGGGACCGCGCGGCACGGCGCGCCCACCCGCTCCATCCGTTCGTCGTGATCGGTGATTAGACGGAAGAAGAGCTCTTCGAGATCGGGTTCGTCATGGAGTTCGCGGAGTTCGTCGAGCGATCCTTCGCAGAGCAAGTGTCCTCGATGGATGATCGCGACCCGATCGCACAACCGCTCGGCCTCGCGCATGATGTGCGTCGAAAAAAGGATGCACTTGCCGTGCTCGCGGAGCTCGCGGATCGACTGGAGCAAGGCGCGGGCGACGAGCACATCGAGGCCTGACGTCGCCTCGTCGAAGACGAGGACCGGGGGATCATGCACCAGCGCGCGGGCGATGGAAACCTTCTGCTTCATGCCGGTCGACATCTTGCATCCCAGGACGTCGCGGATCTCCTCCATTTTCAGTCGGGCGAAGATCGACTCCATCCGATCGCGCAACGGGTCGCGGGGCACTCCATAGAGGCGGCCAAAATACTCGACCATTTCCCAAGCCGACATGCGGTCGTAGACGGCCGTATTCGTCGAAACGAAACCGATCTGGTGGCGGACGGCCGAGGGCTCGGTGACGACGTCGTATCCGTTCACCCGCACCGTGCCGCGCGTCGGCCGGAGGACCGTGCTGAGGATGCGGAGCAGGGTCGTCTTACCCGCGCCGTTGGGGCCGAGCAGGCCGAAGATCTCTCCTTCCCTCGCTTCGAAGCTGACGTTTTCGAGCGCATGGAAGATGCCGCGGGCCCAGTCCTCGTACGACTTCGTGAGTTCGCGGACATGGATCATGACCGGCCTCGAAATGTCCGCGCGGCGAGCCGGGTCGGCCGGCGGTCACGCGAAGGCAGGGGGAGCGACGATCTTCTTATAACATAGGGTGTTTCCGCGCAGTAGGCGGCCCGATGCCATTCGGCCGTACTTCGCGCTGTGGACCGGTCGACGCGAACGGTCGATCGGTTTGCGACGATTCCGTCAATCGTCCGGCCGCGCGGTCTCCGTCTCCGCGCGTGCGAATCGATGGAGCGCCGGCGTCAGGAGCCAGCACGCGGCCGTACTGGCCGCTCCGAGTGCGACGAGCAGGTGGAACGCGCGCTCGGGCCCCCACGCGTCGTTCCATCGCGCATAGATCGAACCGCCCAGTCCCGTCGAAAGCGAAAGGCTCAGATTGGAAACGGCCATCAGCAACGCGAACGTCGTCGCGGCGGCGCCCCGTTCGCAGGCCCGCGCCGCGAAGTCGAACTGCGCGAGGCAACCGGTCATGTACGCAAAGCCGACGACGACGGCCACGATCCGCGCGCTCGACGCATCGGTCATCACGAAATACGCGGCGGTCGCGAAAATGCCCAGGACGATCGACGCGTGGACCAGGATCACGAACGGGACCTTCCGGCACACGAGCCCGTAGACGAGGCTTGCCGCAACGGCGCCGAACGCCTGGATCGACACCGTTTCGCCGTAGAACTGCTCGTCGAAACGCATCGCGCCCGTCATGTGCAAGTGGAGTACGGTCGTCGAAAACGGGTTGAAGCTCCAAAGGAAAAGGAACGCGGCCGCCGTCAGAACGCGGGGGCGCGCGACGCGCGCGAACCACCGGCGCACCGTCAACCGTTCGGCCCGAACTCCGTTCGCGACGCGTTCGGTGTTGTCCGAGGCCTCGGTCGCCGCCCCGCTGGGTGCGACGCGAGGCTCCTTCAGCCATCCGACGGCGAGCAACAGGGCCGCACCGGCGCACACGCCCGAGATCAGGAATCCGAGCTCCTCGCGGTCGGACTGCGTGATCCACCCTCCGACGGCCCCCGTCAGGATCGTGGCCGTGTACATCGAGCCCCATTGGATCGATTGGAGCCGCCCGGTCAGCCCCAAGGGCCGGCCCCGCTCGATCATCAGCGCATCGACGACGACGTCCGCGAAGGCGACGCCGAACGTCGGCACGACGAGCCATGCGAAGACTTCAACCAGCCGTGTGCCGGCGCCGGGAGGGAATCGATAGACGGCGATGAGCGCGACGGCCGTGACCGCGTTGGCCGCGATCAGGTATCGGCGGTGTCGCGAACCGCCCCACGGAACAAGGTCGATCCAAAACCCGAAGATCGGTTTCAGTGCCCAGGGCAGGGCGAGCCATGCGTGGAACCAGGCGATTTGGTCGGTGGAATGGCCCCAATCGCGCAGCAGCGATCGGACGGGCTGCGCGATCAGGCCCTCGGTCGGCTCGCTGACGCCCTGGATGAAATAGATGGCGGCAAAAACGGCCGATAGGCCAAGCACGTCGAGTCGCCGGGACGTCGTGCGCGGCGGTCCGTTCACGGGCTCTCCCCCCGGACTGTTCCATGCGTGCCGGAATTCCTCGAATGCCGCGACGCCCATGCCGGCCATCCGAGACGGATGGTCCTTCGCGCGTTGCCCGCGATCGCGGCGCCGCGGCCTCGACCGCCCCAAAGCACCGGGGGGCTTGGGGAACCGGCTCCCCGCGGTTACCCTGGATTTCGTCGCCAATCATCGTCCGTCCCGATGCCGCCGACCGCGTCGGAACGCGGTCATCAGGCCGTTCCGGACCCAGGCCGTCCCGGACCGAGGACCTTGCATGATTCTAGGCCGTTTCTGCCGCCCGTTCCATGCCGAACTGGTCTAGACGACGGCACGCGCTTTCGTTAGTTATCCCTCGCCATGTTCCTTCGAACGCCGACACCTTCCGATGCGATGACTCGACCACGCGAGTGGCTCAATCCGCTGGTCGACTGGTCCCATGATCCGGAGGAATCCGCGAACACGTTGACGCACGGTCTGGGCTTCCTGCTGAGCGTCATCGGCGCGGTCGCGCTGGGGATGCAGGTCGCGCGGACGGGGGACGCGTGGCGGATGCTCGGATGCTCCATCTACGCTCCGAGCCTGATGGCCGTCTACGCCATGTCGACGTTGTCGCACGTTTGCGTGCTGCCCGATCGAAAACGGCTCTTCCGCATGCTCGATCAAGGCACGATCTACCTCCTTATCGTCGGGACCTATACTCCGTTCTCGCTCACGTTCCTGCGATCGGGGCCATGGTGGTTCTTCCTGGCGTTCCTGTGGGCGGTGGCCATGTTCGGATGCCTCTCCAAGGTCCTCCTTGCGCACCGCATCGATCGGGTCGCGATCTGGCTCTATGTGTTCCTCGGTTGGCTGCAGGGAATCGCCGTCGTTTCGCTGGCGGGCCGCCTGCCGTCCACGGCCACGTGGTGGATGGTGATCGGCGGCCTGTTTTATACGGTCGGAACGGTCTTCCTGATCCTCGATCGGTACGTGCGCCATTTCCACGCGCTATGGCACTTGTTCGTGATCGCGGGGAGCGCGTGCCATTTCCTGGTGATCTACCTCTGGGTCGCCGCGGCACGTTAGGGGCGGGATCCGAACGCGCCGCAGCGCGCGGCGACGCCGCTCAACGTCTCGATCAGACCGGCTCCTTCGAATCGGCCAAAGGCGGCTCGATGCCGTCGAGGAAGCTCATGAGCGACCGGGCACGGTACGGTTGCTGCAGTTTCCGGACGGCTTTCGATTCGATCTGGCGGACGCGTTCCCGCGTCACCGAGAAGATCTTGCCGACTTCCTCGAGCGTGTAGGCGTAGCCGTCGGCGAGTCCGTACCGAAGGCGGAGAATCTCGCGTTCCCGGTAATTCAGGCCCTGCATGGCCTCTTCGATGCGCGTCTTGAGCGCGTGCTGGTGGGTATCGTAGAGCGGATCATCGTCGCGGTGGTCCTCGACGAACTCGCCGAAGAAACTGTCGTCGTGGTCGCCGACGGGCTGATCGAGCGAGAGGGGCTGGCGGGACATCTTGAGGATACAGCGCGTATCGGCGAGCGACAGCCCGGCGCGGTCCGCCGTTTCCTCGGGAGAAGGATCCCGGCCCAGCTCCTGGACCAGTTCCCGCGTCACCGTCCGCACCTTGCTCATCGTGTCGATCATGTGGACCGGAACGCGGATCGTGCGGCTCTGGTCGGCGATCGCCCGCGTGATCGCTTGCCGGATCCACCACGTCGCGTACGTCGAAAACTTGAAGCCCCGGGCGTACTCGAATTTGTCGACCGCCCGCATCAGTCCGGTGTTGCCTTCCTGGATCAGGTCGAGGAAGCTCAGGCCCCGATTTCGGTACTTTTTCGCGATCGAAACGACGAGCCGCAGGTTGCCGCCCGAAAGGACCCGCTTGGCCGCGTCGTACTGTTCCTGGAGCTCGAACGTTCTCGCCACCCTCCGCGACAAGGTCGCGGGTGTTTCGAGCGTGATCCGCATCAAATAGCGGAGTTCGCCGAGCAGTTCCTGGCGCGACCGGCCCCGGTACTGGCCGGTCCGCGCCGATTCGGCGAGCTGTTCCTTGAGCGTCTGCATGCGGTTCGCGATCTCCTCGACCTTCTCGAAGAGCGGTTGGAGCCGGTTCGTCCGTAGGTTCATTTCCTCGATCAGCCGCACGGCCTTGTTCCGGCGAAGGACCAGACGGCGCCACGCGGCCCGCCGCGCGTCGATCGGACGCCGCTTGCCCACCGCGGTCCGGTAATCGGCCACGTTCTCGGTGAGCAGCCGGCGCAGGGTGATCAAGTTCGGAACGATGCGCTGCATGATCCGCCTCTTTTCGCCCGTGTTCGTCACGGAAACCTCGATCGTTCGATCGAGTCGCAGTTTGCCGTCCCGCACCTGTTCAAGGAACACGACGGCGGCCTGCAGCATGTAGTCGGTCGCGAGCATCGAGTAGCGATAACCCAGTCGAGCCCGTTCGATGTCGCGCGCCGCCGCGATTTCCTGCGGACGGGTCAGCAAAGGGATCTGTCCCATCTGCATGAGGTACATGCGAACCGGATCGTCCGTGTTGTCCGACGACGCGTCATCGTTGTGCTCGTCGTCCGATGACGCGTCCTCGTCCGCGTCCTCCAAATCGAAGTCGGCCCCATCGATCGCGTCGTATCCGTCGATCTCCCCGCCGTCGACGCGTCCCCGCTTCGCGCGATGGGACGTCCCATTGGCGTGCGGGCGACCGTTGCGGGGAACGTTCGCGGAGTCATCGGGCGAAGCGGACGGACGGCGGGAGAACGTCTTGGACACGGGGCTTCTCCTTCTCGCGGTGCGACGTGCGTGGGCCGTATCGATGCGGGAAAGGGAAAAGCAGCCCGTGCGCCGATTCGAACGGCGATCGTGTCGGCAATCGGGACGGGGGATGCGAAGTGCTTTGAATTCAATCCGTTACGATCGCCGCGCGTTCTTCGGAGACCGGCCGGGCCGCGTTGCCCAGGGACAACGGGCGTTGCCGAACGGCGACACGCGGTGGAACGGCGACACGTTGATCAGGCGAGCGCTCCGTCGAGGACCTCGCAGGCCGCCTGCGACTTGTTCAGCACATAGAAATGGATGCCCGGCACGCCGCGCGCGAGGAGCTCGCGGACCTGGCCCACCGCGAATTCGACGCCGACTTGGAATTGCCAGTCGGGATCGTCGCGCAGCGCCAGCCGGTTCACCAGCGAGGCGGGGAGCCGAGCCCCGCAGAGTGACGAGATCCGCTGGATTTGAGCCAGATTGGTGATCGGCAGGATACCCGGTATCAGGGGAACTTGGATCCCGATCGACGCGCACGCGTCCGCGAACCGGAAGAAATCCCCATTGTCGTAGAACAACTGGGTCATCACGATGTCGGCGCCCGTATCGACCTTACGTTTGAGGTTCTCCAGGTCGGCACGCGCGCTCGGCGCCTCGCGGTGCGTCTCGGGGTAGCCGGCGACGGCGATTCCGTATTCGGGAAATTCCGCGCGGATCAAACCAACTAGTTCGCGGGCGTTCCGAAATCCCCCCGGCGCCGGCTCGAACGACGCTTGTCCCGCAGGCGGATCGCCTCGCAGGGCGACAATCGCGTCGATCCCCCGCTCACGGGCCCGCGTGAGGTACGCGCGGAGTTCGTCGACGGAGGCGCCGACGCAGGTCAGGTGCGAGGCGACCGTCAATCGATAGGCCGTCTTGACGCGCGCGATCAGTTCGAGCGTCCGGTCCCGAGTGGACCCGCCGGCTCCATACGTACACGTGATGAACGCCGGACGATGCGACATCAGTCTGTCGAGGTGTTCGAACAGGACGGCGTCACCCGCCGGGGTCTTGGGCGGAAACAGCTCGAACGAGATTCCCGGGCGCGTTCCGTAGCACGTGGCGAGATCCATGGGTAGTCCGGCGAGCCTCACTCTGTATCGATCGATCACGACTCCGTTGTATGTTTTCGAGCCCCATTCGAGAAGGGACCGCGGCGCGCTCACAAACTCAACGGATCGCCCGTCGCCTGGCGTTCGCCGCGCGTGACGTCGTGCATGTCCCGGATCAACTGGACATCGCATGGGCGCTGAACGACGTTGCGCCGCGCGAACATCCGCTGCTGCGTGGCGATCATCACCTCGGGCGGCAGCTCGGTGACTTGGCCGAACAGTCTCGCGTAGTTGACGAAGCTCGGCACATTCGTTGTCACGAACCCGTAGAGCATGCTGCAGGCGCCGATCGTCTTGCCGGTGAAGATGCCCGTGTTGATCGCCGATTTCGCGTAGTCGCCCATGATGCAGCCGACGAATTGGCGCCCGGTCGCGACGCGCCCGAACGCGTAGTCCATATTGATCGGCCCGTAGGTGTTCTTGAGGTCGCTGTTGCAGGTCCCGGCGCCGAGGTTGATCCAGCTTCCCAAGTAGCTGTGACCCAGGAACCCGTAATGTTGCTTGTTCGTATACGGCTCGATGATGGACGCTTCCACTTCGCCCCCGATCTTCACGGTGTGACCGATGCTCACCGCGTCCTTGATCGCGGCGTGCTCGATCAGCCGCGAATTCCGGCCGACGTAGGCGGGACCGGCAAGGTAGCTGTGCGGGCCGACCGAGGCGTTTTCGTCGAGCAGGATCGGCCCCGCGCGCGTGTTCGCGACCACGTGTTCGCCAAGCCGCGCTCCGTCGGCGAGAAACAGGCCGTCCGATACCTCGCGGTACCGCCCGAGACTCAGGCGGAATTCGAGGTTCTCGCGCAGGATCCGGTGGTTGGCGTCGATGAGATCGTGGGGATATCGAAAGAGATCGAGCGATTCATCGAGCGGCGGGAGTCCGGCGATCGGCGCCGATTCGAGGAACGCGCACCAGTCGTCCTGTTCGATTGACTCGGGACGCGCGTCCTCCGGCTCGAGTCGCGCCGCGAGGACCGACTCGCCGTCCCGCACCACACCCCGCGACGCGCCGGCAAGGAGCCGTTCGAGGGCGCGGAAGTTGGCGAGCGAGGGGACGAGCCGCGCGTTCACGAGCAGCAGGCCGTCCTCGCGCGGAGGCGGATCGACCTCGTATCGCGGAAATTCGGCCCGGTGGACCTCGCGCAGATACGGTCTCACCACGGCCCATCGGCGCTCCGGGAGGTACTCGATCCAGTCGGCGAGCCGAAAGCCTCCGCATTGCATGGCGTGCGCGACCCGGCCAACCGTGATCGGATGCAGCCGTTCGATCCAAGGATCCTCAAACAGGACCAGATGCATGGCCCGCTCCTTCGCGTTTCGGACCCGTGACGCCGTTCCCCTCGCTCTCGAACGCCGACCACGCGGTTCGCATGGCGCGAGTCCGCGTCGCGTGCTTCCGAACCCGCAACGCGTCCACGTCGCGCCGGCCTCTCGTCGAGAATAGGTCACGCACGGGTCGTGGCGGACCGAGCGCGGAACTCGGCGGAATGAGTCGAACGAACGGGAGAACGGTTGACGCCGGTCATGACTATCGTACCGATTGCTCGGTTCGAGGCGACCCTCCTGGGTTCGTGTCCGGTGGTCCGATCGAGCGGATCGGCCGCGTGCGGCGGCGGGGCGCAGTACGTTGGAATAGGGGAATGCCGGGGCGTCCGGCTGCCGCTCGCCGGGTCCGGATACCGATCGCCGCGACCCGCGCCGAGCCGTTCCGGGTGGGTTTCGCCGTGGGAGAAGCGATGCAGGGAGAAACGGCCGCAGCCGCGCCGATCTTCGTGTTCGGACTGGCGTGCAGCGCCGTCCTGCTGAGCGCGGGGTTCGCCGTCGGCACGTGGCTCGCCCGGCGCGATCGCCGAGCCCCGCAATTCGAAGCGCGGCAGGCGATCGAATTCCTGCGAGGCCTGATGCAATGGACGAACGGAGTCGCGGGCGAGGTCGCCGAGTATCGCGAGGTGGTCGAGGACGTCGCGAAACGCATCGACCCGGCGGGTAAGGGCGCGGTGGGTGAACCCGACCGAGCGGACGGCGCCGGCCCCCTGCTCGAATCGGTCGCGCTCGCCAACCGCCGGCTCAAGACGCGGCTCGACGACGCCGAGGCCGCCCTTCGGAAACAGTCGGCCGAAATGGCGACGATGATATCGGCGGCGAGCACCGACTCGCTGACCGGACTCGCCAATCGGCGCGTCTTCGAGCAGGAACTGCGGCGCCGGTTCGCCGAATGGCGCCGCCACGGCATGCCGTTCTCCGTCCTGATGGTCGATGTCGATTTCTTCAAGAAGGTCAATGATTCCCTGGGCCACCTTGCCGGGGATTCCGTGCTCAAGGAAGTCGCGTCCACGCTACGCGCGACGATGCGTGAAACCGATCTGGTGGCGCGATTCGGCGGTGAGGAGTTCGCGGTCATTTTGGCGGCGAGCGGCGCGGCCGACGCGAGCCAGGCCGCCGAGCGGGCTCGTGTCGGCATCGCGCGGACTCCCTGCGACTACGACGGCGGATCCGTGCCGGTGACGGTGAGCTGCGGGGTCGCCCAGGCGACCACCGACGACACGCCCGAACGGTTGATCGAGCGAGCGGACAAGGCCTTGTATGCCGCGAAGCACGCGGGCCGCAACGCGGCGTTCTGGCACGACGGGCGCCAATGCCGGCCCCTTTCGCGGCGCGAGTCGATCGCCGCGTCCGGTTCGCCCGCGAGGATTCCGCCCGACACGCTCGGCGACGGCTTCGCGGCGATCGCCGAGGCCGTGCGCCGCCGCCTGGACGAAGTCACAAGCGGTCAAGATTCGGAATGGCCCGCATGATCCGGACGACGTTGCGGGCATCGTCGATCCCTCGGTGCTCGCGACCCTCGAACGGAAGGCCCAGCCGCCGCAGCGCGGTTCCCAAGCCCATCGGCGGCATCGATACGCTCCGACCGAACAGGATCTTCACGTTTCCATGCGCGCGGCCGAACGGATAAGCCACCTTGTGGAACAGGCAATCCTGTTCCAATTGGCGCCGGTCGTAATCGCCCCACGAACAGAAAAGAAAGGGCGCGAACGGCTCCGCCCATCCAATCAGCCGCTCGACGGCTCCCGCCCATCGCGGCGCCGGATCGACATCCTCCTGTCGGATTCCTGTCAACTCGGTGCAAAACGCCGAAAGCCTCGGATTGCGAACGGGCTTGACGAACGTCCGGAATTCGGAAAGCGATTCCAATGTTCGGGTCGCGACCATGACCGCGCCGATCTCGATGATCTCCATTTCATGACGGGGGATCGACCGGTCGTTCGAACAGGTCGCTTCGAGGTCGATGACCAGGTAATGCCGGATCGGTTCGCCGTTCACGTTCATGGCGCCTCGCGTGTCGCGACGCATGCGGGCGTATTCAATCGGGGAGCGGCCGGCCGCGCGTCTCCGGCGCGAGCCAGATGACGATCATGCCCACGATGTAGATCAGGCTGAGGATCGTGCACGCCGTGGGATACCCGCCCGGCGAATGCCACGGTCCGATCGTGAATCCGCCTTCGAAGTAGCCGACGAGCGAACCGAGTTGGAACGAGCCGATCGCGGCGAGAATGCGGCCGAAATTGAATCCAAAACCTTGCCCCGTCGCCCGAACGGCCGTCCGGAAGAGCTCGGGCAAGTACAACGGAAGCCATCCGTAGAACGACGCCGAGCAGATGCCGGCGAAACAGGCGGCGGCGAGCATGGCGGGTCCGTAACGCGACGTGCATTGGAAGAGGATGAGCACCGAGATCAACGATGCGACGCAGAGCGAGAAGTAGGCCATGCGGCGCCCGATCCAATCGCCCAGCATGGCCGCGCCGATCGTGCCGATGATCGCGCCCACCGAAAGCCAGATAAGCATCTGTTCCTTGGCGCGCGGACGAACGAGCCGTTCGGCCTCGTCGACATGCCCCGCGCCGCGCAGCGCCTCTTGCTCGCTTCGGAACGCCGACTCGGTCAGCTTGTCGGCCCACGCGGGCGCTTGCTGCGTCGCCCCCCACGTTCCGAGAAGGGCGACGCCGCTCAGGCATGCGGCGAGCAGCATGCGGCGCAGCGTCCGAGGCGCGAAATCCGGGTCGCCTTCACTGTTCCGCCGCGCCGAACGGTTCAAGTACCGGCGGACCGGGTGGGTGTAACCCCAGACGGCGAGGCCGAGGCCCAGCGCGGTCGCCGCCGCGCGCAGGCCGAACGAGTGGCGAATCCGGCCGGTCGCGTCCCAGCCGTACAGATAGACCATCACGGCGGGCCCCACCGCGCCGACCAGCACGCCGATCAGGTCCCGCGCCACCCAATTCGACGTGCCGCCCGATTCCCTTTCCCGCTCCCATTTCGTCGACTCGGGAACGAAGAGCCGGATGAAGAACGTCAACAAGGCGGGCAAAATGCCCAGGATCATCATGATGCGCCAGCCTTGATAGGCGACGAGCCGCTCGACGAGCCACTCGGGGAGTCCGACCGCGTGCAGGCCGCCTTCCAGCCGTTGCAACACGTTCGCCAGACCCAGGCCAATCAAGCCGACGAGAAGGTATCCGACGTTCGCGGCCGCTCCGATCAGTCCGGCCATGAAGGCGCGCGACCGGTTCGGAAACACCTCCATGACCAGGGCGACGCCGAGCGACCACTCGCCGCCCATCCCGAGCGACGCGGCGAATCGTAGGAGGCCGAGCTGGATGGGCGACGCGGCGACGCCGCAAAGCGACGTGAAGACCGCATAGGTGAGAACGCTGATCGTCATCGCGCGCACGCGACCGATGCGGTCGCCGAGCCATCCGAACAGGACGCCGCCCGTCGCCGCTCCGACGAGGAAGAGGCCCGTGATGACGCCGAGCCATTTGGCGACGTCCGCTTCCCGCTCCGGCCCGAGCAGATTGAGAATCGCGGGCCGTCCGACGAGCGAAAAGACGCCCATTTCCGCGCCGTCGAACATCCAGCCGAGCAGCGCCGCGGTCAGCGCGAGCCAGGCTCCGCGCCCGATCGGGCCGCGCTCCGCCGCCCTGCCCGGTTTCACCAGTTCCTTCATGAATGACCTTCACGAATCGAAAGGGGAGGGTCGCCGATCGACGGGTTGCGCCAACGAATCAGGTGATCGGCGTCAACTGCCAACCCGATCGATATGCACGGCGGATGAATCGATCGGCCTCGGGGGCGTTCGTCGCGCGGAGCGCCGCCGGATCCCATTCGAGTTTCTTGCCCACGCGGTAGGCGACGTTACCCAGGTGATTCGCTTCGGTGAGCCAGCCGGCGTATTCGAAATCGCACGTCGTCGGGTCCCCCGTCCTACAGGCGTGCAACCATTCCTCGTGATGGCCGAGCGATGGGGGAATCGACGGTTCGGGCCGCGCGAATCCGGACGATCCGTCGCCGCACAGGACCATGTGCCGTTCGTAATCGGCGAGCACCATGCCCGTCGCGCCGACGAACAGGACGCCGCTTCCCCATGCCGGAATCCCTCCGTCGCGCAGGATCTTGGGCTTGTTGACCCCCTGGTACCAGGTCAGGTTCAGCGCCGGCTGATCGCCGCGCGCGGCGTACTCGTACGTGACCTGCATCGACGCGGGAGCGATCTCGGGATGGGGAGGCGGACCTTGCGCCTCGATGGTGGCGGGCGTCTTGAGGTCGAGCGCCCAGAACGGCAGGTCGATCCAATGGCTGCCGAGATCGGACATGGTACCATTTCCAAAATCCCACCATCGGTACCATTTGGGGCCCGGAAAATAGACCTCGTGGAACGGCCGCTCGGGCGCGGGGCCAAGCCAAAGATCCCAGTGCAGACCGGCCGGCGGGTTCTGGCTTTCCTTGGGCCGCTCCTGCGCGAAAACGATGTCTCCGTGCCGTTTCGCCTCCTCCTCGGACGGCTGCCAACCCCAGGCCCGGCCGACCCAGACGTGGACCTCGGTGATCGGGCCGACCACGCGGCCACGGATGAGCTCCACGACACGGCGATAGTTGTTTCCGGCGTGGATCTGGGTTCCCATCTGCGTCGCGACTTTGACCTTGGCCGCGGCTTCACGGATGATCCGGGCTTCCCAGACGTTGTGCGTGAGCGGCTTCTCGCAGTAGACGTGCTTTCCGAGTTGCAGGGCGGGCAACGTCGCGAAGGCATGCGTATGTTCGCACGTGCTGACGACGACGGCGTCGAAGGCGCCGGCGTTGTCGAACAGCCTCCGGAAATCAACTTCCTTGCGCGCCTTGGGGTGCCGCGCGGCGGCCGCGTTCAAATTGGCTTCGTTGACGTCGGCGAGCGCGACGATGTTCTCCGATTCGACCGAATGCAGGTTGCCGCCTCCGCGTCCGCCGCATCCGATGACCGCGATGTTCAGTTTCCCGTTCAGGTTGCGGGCCCGCAGGAGGGCGGGCGCGGCGATGGCAAGGCCGCCGGCCGACGCGGCCCGCCGCACGAATTGCCGCCGCGTGAGGCTCGCCGGCGTGGATCGCGATTCGAGGCGTTTCGTGGTCATGGGAGGCGCCCTTCGTTCAAGGAGCATCGGAAGGCGGTCGATTCAAAACGCGGATCCGACCGGCCTCGCCCGCTCGCCGATCGGCTCGGTCCCGCAGCCGCGCCGCGGAGTCCCGCAAATGTACCAGCCCGCTCCGGTCAATTCAAACCGCACGGAGCGTCCCGATTGTGCGGCGCGCGGCGAGTCGCCAGAATGGCGGAGTTCCCGCGCGGCCGCGATGCGGCCCTTTTCCGCGGCGATGACGCCTATCCGCGCGGAAACGGGCGATGTCCGCCCCGGTTCGCGCCGATGTCCGCGCGATTCGCCTCGCGCGGCTTCGCCGTGACGAACCACCTATCCCAACGAGGACCGGCGATGGCGACCCCGCATCGAGCGCATCATGACATGGATCCGTCACATGGGAATCGAGCGGCGCGCGGAGACGCCGACGCGGGCCAGGAACGCGCCCCCGGCGCGGCGCGAGGAACCGTCTCGCGCAGGACATGGATGGGCGCGCTCGGAACGCTCGCCGGCGCCTCGGCCGCCGAACCGCTCCTCGCCCAGGATCGCGAGCCGCTCAACCGGTTCCCAAGGATGGTGCACGAGTGGTACGTCGACCAGGTCCGGCGCGCCGAACAACGCGGGCTCGCCCGACGCGCGGCCGTGCGGAGCCGCGAGGATGCCGAAGCGTATGTGCTCGACGCGCGGCGGAGGATCCTCGATTGCTTCGGACCGTTCCCGGAACGCACTCCGCTCGAACCGCGGATCACGGGGGTCGTCGAACGCGACGGATATCGCATCGAAAAAGTGATCTTCCACAGCAGGCCGGGATTTCCCGTCACGGCCAATCTGTACCTGCCCGCGGCGACGACCGGCCCCGTTCCGGGTGTCGTCGGAACGTGCGGCCATTCCGAAAACGGCAAAGCCGCCGAAGCGTACCAGTCGTTCGCCCAGGGGCTCGCCCGCTTCGGCTTCGCGTGCCTGATCTATGACCCGATCGGCCAGGGAGAACGATTCCAATATGTGCGCGACGACGGCAAGTCCGAGGTCGGGCCAGGTGTTTCCGAACACTTGCTCGCGGGGAATCAGCAGTTTCTGGTCGGCGAATTCCTGGGGACGTGGCGGGCCTGGGACGGCATCCGCGCGCTCGACTATCTGCTCACGCGGCCCGAAGTCGATCCCGCGCTCGTCGGCGTCACCGGGAACTCGGGCGGCGGTACGATGACCACGTGGTTGTGCGGCGTGGAAACGCGTTGGACCATGGCTGCGCCGTCCTGTTTTGTGACGACGTTCCGCCGCAACCTCGAAAACGAACTGCCCGCCGATACCGAACAATGTCCGCCCCGCGCCCTCGCGCTGGAACTCGATCACGACGACTTCCTGGCCGCGCAAGCCCCCAAACCAGTCATCATCCTCGCGAAGGAACGCGACTATTTCGATGTGCGCGGAAGCGAGGAGGCGTACGCCCGATTGAGACGGCTCTACGCATGGTTCGGCGCCGAAGACCGGATCGGCCTGTTCGTCGGCCCGACGACGCACGGATACACGCTGGAGAACCGGGAAGCCATGTACGCGTGGTTCCTGCGAGCTTGCGGGCGGACGGGGGACGGCCGCGAGCCGGAACTCGTGATCGAAAAGGACGAAACGCTTTGGTGCACGCCCCGAGGCCAGGTCGGTTTTCTCGAAGGAACCCGCACCGTGGTCGACTTCACGCGCGACAAGTCCGCGACGCTCCGCGCCGCGCGGGGCGAACCGTCCGGCGAACGGCTCGAGCGGATCGTCCGCGAATCGCTGAAACTGCCGGCCGACCCGGGTACACCGCCGGATTACCGGATCTGGCGCTACCTCGGCGCGCGCGGGTATCCGGCCCGGCAGGCAATCGCGTACGCCGTCGAATGCGAACCGGGGATTCATGCGATCGTGTATCGGTTAACCGACGAGGCTTGGTACTCGAGGCCGCCGCGTTCCGAGGGACCGGCGATCCTCTACGTGCCGGATCGTTCGAGCGACGCGGAACTCCGCGGGAACGCCTGGCTGCGGGACCAGTGCGCCCCGGGGACGGCGGTCTACACGGTCGATCCGCGCGGCGTGGGCGAGTCCCAGCCCGACACGTGCGGTCCCAACTCGTTCGATTCCCCCTACGGCAGCGACTATTTCTACGCGATCCATGGTCTGATGCTGGACCGGCCCTATCCCGGCCAGAAGACATGGGACGTCCTGCGCGCGGTCGATTGGCTCGTCTCGCTCGGCCACTCCGGGATCCACCTGCTCGGAAACGGGCGCGGCGCGATCCCGGCGACCTTCGCGGGACTCTTGCACGCCCGCGTCACGCGGGTCGGACTGCGCGGCGCGCCCGCGTCGTACGGGCAAATCGCCGAGTCGCGCCGTTACACGTGGCCGTTGTCGTCGTTCGTCCCAAACGTGCTCGCCCGTTTCGATCTGCCCGATTGCTATCGCGAGCTTACCGCGAAGAAAGGCCTGCAGATCGTCGAGTGACGTGCGGAGGCAGGAACCAGGCGGCCGCGGACCCCGCGGCGAATGTGACGGCGCCGCCGACGAGCGTGTACCACGGCCACGCCAATCGAGTTCCGAAGGCGACCGCCGTAACGGTCGCGAGTCCCGCGAGCAACCCCACGAGGGCCGACGCCTGGCCCGCGCGCCGATTCGCCATGCCGAGCGCGAAGACGCCGAGCACGACTCCCGTGCTGAACCCGGCGATCGCGAGCACCGAGTCGACCACGCCCCGCTCGGCCAGTCGCTCGCCGACGATCGCCACGCCGACCTGCGCCGCGCCGAACGCGACGGTGAGCGCTCGGCCAAGGGGAACGAGGCGGGGATTCCGGCGCGATTCCGGTTTGGATGACAGAATGATGTCATTCAGCGCCGACGTCGCCGAGGAATTCAGCGAGCTGGCGAGCGTCGACATGGCGGCCGAAAAGAGGGCGGCGAGCGTCAGGCCTTTCGCTCCCGCCGGCAGATGGTGGACGATGAAATGCACGAACGCCTCGTCAGGCGTCTTGAACGGTCTTTCGGGAGGAGACACGTCGTAGAAGGCGGCCAGCCCGACGCCGAGCAGCAGGAAGAGCAGGAACTGGACCAGCACCACCGGGCCGCTCCACCGGACGGCCCGCGCCGCGTCGCGCTCCGAGCGGGCGCACAGATAGCGCTGGACCATCATCTGATCCGCGCCGTGCGTCGCCGTCGTCAGGAACATCCCGCCGATCACGCCGGCCCAGATCGTATAGGCGACCGTCGGATCGAACGACGCGTCGAGCCATCGCAGCTTCGCGTGCGCGGCGGCGTAGTCCGCCGCCGAGGAAAGGCCTCCGGGCAGCATGCCCACAACCGCGGTCGCGGCGACGAGCGCGCCTGCGATATAGACGACGAGCTGGATGCAGTCGTTCCAGACGACCGATTTCATGCCTCCGACCATCGTATAGACGACCGTCACCGCGCCGAGCACCACGACGCTTTGCGTCACGGTCCAGTCCGTCATCGCGTTGAGGACGAGCGCGGTGAGGTAGAGCCGAAGGCCGTCGGCGAACGTGCGCGTCACCAGGAACATGATCGAGGCGACGGTCTTCGTCGCGCCGCCGAACCGCGCGTGGAGGACCTCGTAGGCCGTGAAAAGTTCGCCGCGGAAGTAGAGCGGCAACAGGAACCGGGCGACGAGCAGTCGGCCAAGCACGTAGCCAAGGGCAAGCTGAATGAACTGGAGGTTGCCGCCTTCCCGGAACGCCGTCGCGGGAACACTCAGGAACGTCACCGTGCTCGTCTCGGTCGCGACAATCGAGCCGAGCAGGGCCCACCACGGCAGGTCGCGCCCGCCCAGCATGTAGTCGGACAGATTGCGTTGCCCGTAGCCCGCGTAAAGGCCGACGCCCACGACCACGATCAGGTAAAGGCCAAGAACACACGCGTCGAACGGGCCGAGGTTGAACATCGTAGGACGATACCACGACGGGGTTCGGTGCGCCTTTGTGCCGTTCGCCTTGGGGTCGCGCGTCAGAGTGGTGGCTGCTCGGCGAGGTCTGCCACAATCCGCTCGACCCCCTCGTGCCCCCCTCGTGATCGACGTGGAACCCAATCCTACCGCGCCCGCGAGCGAGCGCATAGCCGGCCCGAGCGGCCCCAATCCGGTGTTTGCGGTGTCCGCGCGTTACCGTACGATCCGATCGACGTCGAGCCTCGCGGCGGGAATCGTCCGTACCTCCGTACCTGCGCGCACGCCTTGCCGATCTTGGACCGGGTCGGCTATCATCGGGCGGGGGCGGTCGGTTCGGGTTCCCACCGCCGAACGCGGGAGAATTCCCGCTCGGGCCATGGGACGTCGACAGGTGATTGGATTGGCATAGTCCGAAGGAGTTCTCGCATGGGGATCCGTCCACGCACGGCCAGGGCCAAACGCAACAAGGCGCGCCGATGCGTCAAATGCGGCAAGCATATCAATAGTCTTCGGAAACGGTGCAAGACGTGCCACGCGGTTGCCGCGAATGTCCGGTAGTCGGCTGTCCCGGCTGTCCCCGTGTTCTCTCGCGTTGATCGCGAAGTTTGAGCTCAATGCCACCATCCGAGCCGGGCGTCGCGCGAAGCCTCGCGCCGCACGCCTCAAGCTCTTGGATTGGAAAGGATAGGCCGTCGATGCGAGTCCAGTGGAAAGGCGTTTTTCCGGCGGCGACGACCCAGTTTGAGCACGATCAGTCGGTGGATCTTCCGGCGACCCTGTCGCATCTGGACCGGATGATCGAGGGCGGTGTCCACGGATTGATCCTGCTCGGCACGGTCGGCGAGAACGGTTCGCTCGAGTTCAACGAGAAGCTCGACATCCTGCGCGCGGCGGTCGATCACGTCGGCGGCCGAGTGCCCGTTCTGACCGGGGTGGCCGAGTCGGCGACTCGCGTCGCGTGTCGATTCGCGGCGGATGCCGAGCGGATCGGCGTCGACGGGTTGATGGTCCTTCCGGCCATGATCTACAAGTCCGATTCCCGCGAGACGATGGCCCATTTCCGGGCGGTCGCGGCGGCCGCGGACTTGCCGATCATGTGCTACAACAACCCGGTCGCCTACCATGTCGACATTACTCCCGAGATGTTTGTTGATCTCGCCGTCGAACCGAAATTCGTTGCGATCAAGGAATCCTCGGAAAACGTCCGCCGAGTCACCGACCTCATCGGCCTGCTCGGCGACCGCTATCTCATCTTCTGCGGTGTCGACGATTTGGCCCTCGAGAGCATCCTGCTCGGCGCCGTCGGCTGGGTTTCGGGGCTTGTCAACGCGTTCCCCGACGAGAATCGCGCCCTTTGGGATTTGGCGACGGCGGGTCGGTGGGACGAGGCCCGCGAGTTGTATCGCTGGTATACGCCCTTATTGCACCTCGACACCCACGTGAAACTGGTGCAGTTCATCAAGCTGGCGATGGTGGAATGCGGTTGGGGCGCCGAAACCGTCCGCGCCCCCCGGCTGCCGCTTGTCGGTCGCGAGCGCGACGAAGTTCTCGGCGTCATCCGGCGAGCGATCGACACGCGCCCGCGCGTCGCCGTCGAGGGATAGGCGGCCTGGTCCCCTGCGCTTCGCATGGATTGGCATACCGCCGCGCATCGGCGCCCGCGCGGAACGGCCCGTTCGAGACGCACGCATGGTCGAATGCATCCAAGTCATCGATAGCCATACGGCCGGCGAACCGACGCGCATGGTCATCGAGGGCGGACCCGACCTCGGTGCCGGAACGATGCGCGAACGACGGGACCTGTTTCGTGCGCGGTTCGATCCCTACCGGTCGGCGGTCGTGAACGAGCCGCGGGGATCGGACGCGGTGGTCGGCGCTTGGCTCGTTCCGCCCGAGCATGCGGCGTCGACGGCGGGCGTGATCTTCTTCAACAACGTCGGCTTCCTGGGTATGTGCGTTCACGGGACGATCGGCGTCGTCGTGTCGCTCGCGCACCTTGGGCGCCTTGGGCCGGGAATCCATCGCTTGGATACGCCCGTCGGTACGGTCGCCGCGAAACTGCATGCCGACGGTCGGGTCACGGTGGCGAACGTAGAGAGCTATCGCGTGCTCGCGTCGGTTCCGGTCGACGTGCCGGGAATCGGCCGAGTGCGGGGCGATGTGGCATGGGGAGGCAACTGGTTTTTCCTGGTGGAGGATCACGGAGAACGCATCGAGGCGCCGAATATCGAGCGACTGACGGAGTTGGCATGGCGCATTCGGCTGGCGCTGCGCGACGCCGCGATCACCGGCGCGGATGGTGCGGAGATCGATCACATCGAGTTGACCGGGCCAGCTCGGGATACGGGCCATCACGGCCGGAATTTCGTCTTGTGTCCGGGAAAGGCGTACGATCGTTCGCCGTGCGGAACGGGCACTAGCGCGAAACTCGCGTGCCTCGCGGCCGATGGGAAGCTCGCCCCCGGCGAAGTCTGGCATCAAGAAAGCGTGATCGGCGGCACGTTTGAGGGGACCTATGCGTTGCATGGCGACCGGATTCTCCCATTGATTACGGGAACCGCGCATGTGACGGCCGAATCGCGGTTGCTCTTGTCGGACGGAGACCCGTTCCGCCATGGAATCCGGCCATGAGCCGCCCCGGCGTCGGCCGTTCGTATGACGTGGTGATCGCGGGAGCGGGAATGGTCGGCGCCGCGTGCGCGGAAGCCGCCGCGCGAGAAGGCCTTCGAGTGCTCGTCGTCGAACCCGACCTGTGCGGCGGCGGCGCGACGGCCGCCGGAATGGGGCATCTGGTCGTCATGGACGATTCCCCCGCGCAGTTCGAGTTGACGCGGTACTCGTGCGCGCGATGGAAGGAACGGCGCGATGAGTTCCCGGAACAGGTCGAATTCCGGGAAACCGGGACGATCTGGATCGCGGCGGACGAAGACGAGGCCGTCGCGGCTCGAAAAAAGGGCGACCTGTTTCGGGCGCACGGCGTCGCCGCCGAATGGCTCGACCCGCCGACGCTCGCCGAATGCGAGCCCGATCTCGCGCCGGGATTCGCCGGCGGTTTGCTCGTCGCGGGCGACGCGGCGATCTACCCTCCGCGCGCCGCGCAATCGTTATTGGAGCGAGCCCAGGACCGGGGCGCGCGCGTCGTCCGGGATGCGGTCGTCGGGATGAAGGACCGCGAAGTCTTGCTTCGCGCCGGGGGCCGCGTTCCCGCGGCGGCGTGCGTCGTCGCGTCGGGGGAAGCGGCCAGACATTGGCTTCCCGAACTGCCGCTCGGCGTCAAGAAAGGCCATTTGCTGATCACCGACCGGACCGCGCATCGCGTGCGCCATCAGCTCGTCGAACTCGGATACTCGCGGAGCGCGCACGGAGACGAGCTCGAGTCGGTGGCGTTCAACGCGCAGCCGCGCGGAACACGGCAGATCCTCCTTGGATCGTCGCGGCAAGTGGGCGTCACGACGCGCGACGTCGATTGGCCCATCCTCCGGCGGATGGTCCGGCGCGGGATCCGGTTCCTTCCAGGACTCGCGACCATCATGGCGACGCGTGTCTGGACCGGTCTTCGCCAGTCGACACCCGATTCGCTTCCTCTGATCGGCGAAGATGCTCGTCGGCCCGGCGTGATCCTGGCGACGGGCCACGAGGGGCTTGGCGTGACGACGTCGCTCGGCACGGCGGACCTCGTTGTATCGATCATGCTCGGCCGAGCTCCTCCGATTCGCGCGGAGCCGTTCCGGCCCTCGCGATTCGGAAGTCCGCCGTAGCCACGCTCGCCGTAGCCACGCTCGCCAGAGCGTGGTGGACCTGTGAGAACGCCACGCTCGCCAGAGCGTGGTGGACCTGTGAGAACGCCACGCTCGCCGATTGGGGTAGGGAGGACGCATTGCTGCGTCCCCCCTCCCACCGAACCGGACAGTCGGTTCTCCCGCATCCGGCTCACCGGTTGATTGTTACTGGCGAACAGATTGGCATTCAAGAGCGAGGGCCGTCGTCATGCTGAGTAGCCCGCGTTCCGCGAAGTTGGCGTTATTTGCCTCCTCGAACGCTGTTGTTTTCCAGCGTTGCCAACATCGGGTTTTCCGCCAAGGCGTCTGCGGATCACATCGATCAGCAGGGTGTTGAGCCAACCGGATCTTGTCCCGCAACGCGTCGATGAACGACAGCAGTTGATCGACCAGCGGCGTGCGCGTCTCGGGGAAGATCTCGAAATCGAAAAGTCTTGGCGGCGCGTCACCGTTGAGAGGTTGGGCGCGGCATCCGACTCCAAGGATTCTCCGGGTGTCCTGTCTTGAACCGCGGCGGATGGGCCATGCGACCGGGCGGCATTAGCTCGGCGCCGAGCCATGAGTGCCGCGCGGAGGATGGTACCACCTCGGCCGTCCGCGCGTTCATCGGCTTGGCCGTCCGACCGATCGTTTTGGCGTTGGCGTCTTCCATTGGCCGCCGTATTGATGACGGTCAGCGCCTGGTTCGGTCTGTTGGCTTGGAAAACGGACTCCGGGCCGAACGCGCGTACCGGAACCAATCCGGCAAGCGAGTCCACCGCGTCGCCGTCGGACTGGGCGCTCACGACGTACACGAAGGGGATCGAGCGGGTCGCGCCGGGTGAACTGGTTCCTCAGGACCGTTTGCATGGCGACAACGACCTGACGCTGGGCATCGTCGTCGATCCTCCGACCTGGCGTCGGATCGTCCTGCGTTGTCCGAAGACCGATGGAAGCCACGCCGACGGCAATTTGCTCCGGCCTCTCTGGTGGCTCCGGGAACAGCTCGACGCCACCCGCGCGGAGGTTCGCGGCGCATCGCGCGATCCGGCGCCGCCGACGTCCGACGAGATACTGCGGCTCGAACGGGACCTGGTGGGAGCCAAGTTCCACATCGCCGTTCCCGAGTGCGGCATCGATGGCTTGGCCGAGGTATTGGAGGTCCATCCCTGCCCCGCCATCCCGCGCGTACCGGGCACGCGGGTGGTGACCGGCACATGGAAGCACCACTCGGCGCGGGTGATCGATCTTTGGATCGAGGGTCTCGACGGGCCGATCGGGACGACGGTCAACCATCCGTTTTGGAGCGAGGACCGGCTCGCGTTCGTTCGGGCGGACGAGCTTCAGGACGGTGAGCGGCTGCATTTGCTTTCCGGCGGCGCGACCCCGCTCGCGCGTCACGCGGCTCGTCCGGGCCTACACGAGGTGTTGGGTGTGGTCCCTCTGGTGCGCCATTTTACGCGGCTTTCTTGTGGGTGTGGCGGACCGGAAGAGCGTAAGGTGCGGGCAAGGCTGTGGCTCGCGCGGCTAGGAACTTGGCGTAGGTGGCGTCCCAAGTGCGGCTCAGGAGCACGGTGCGGA
>VGZC01000006.1 GCA_016872725.1 Planctomycetota bacterium | reverse complement strand
GATGCGTGCCGCGTGGGCTGAAGCCCACGCTACCAAGGTCTCTTCGCGCGCGGGCGCGCGAGGGCTCGGCGGCGGCCGTTCGCGTCCGTCGAAGTCCTCGGGAAACGCCGCCCGAAACGCGACTCACCGCGCGCCCGGCTCCGGGAACTAGACTCGGGCCCGACTTTTTGACCCCCTCGCCGGCCGATTTATCAGCGAGGATCCGCTCGGCTTCGCGGCGGGCGATGTGAATGTCAATCGGTATGTGGGGAATGGGCCGACGAACGGCACGGATCCGGAAGGCCTGCAACAACGGAAGGTGATAGATCGCCCAGTTGCAGAAGCCCTTAATCCGTTCGAAGAACGTGAACGTGGGGCAGCCACTCCGCGAAATCCTGACGGATCCCCAAAGGAACCTGGACAGCAATTCGAGGAGATTGACGACGCACAGCGGAAGATAGGCAGGGACAGGATTCGAAGTACTGAGAAGTCGAAAGGGAGAGATCGCAGAGAACTGCGGGATTGGGCAGAGGAATATTTGGAATCGATCAGGGAAAAGGGTCCCTTGCTCATGATTGATGTTGGCGTTGGGATAGTCATCGGTACTATTGCAGAAGATGTCGCGACTGGAGGAGGCGGAATACTCGATGACCCTGTCACAATTGGACCTGGCGCAGCACTAATCTGGAAGGGTATTACTGGAAATTAGCACAAGTAGTGTACATCGGCATGGTCGATATTTACGAATCGTATCGTTCTGCTAATTCCGAGGCGGAGGCGGGCAATTTTCGGAATGCTGCCCTCCTCTATCAGCGCATCGCTCAATCCGAGATGCCATTGACAGAGAGGGCGCCATTTCATCTCCTTGCTGCCGATGCCTTCTTGGAAGCCGGCAGTAGTGACGAAGCACTTGTCGAATGTCAAACGGCCATTTCCCATGTGCCCAACGCAATTGCCTACCGATTGCTCGGACGCATCTTGATGGAAGCTGATCGGCCAGTTGAAGCTGAACAGGCTCTGAGACGAAGTCTTCAGCTGGACACCACACCGACTGCGTGTCTCTATTTGGGCATCCTATTGAGCGACACAGACCCCACGGAAGCCGAGGGGATCCTTAGACAGGCCATATCACTTGATCCGCGATTCGATGAGGCGCATTTTCAGCTCGGTGTCTTTCTTATAAGGCAAGAGAGATTCGACGACGCGATCGAGTCACTTCGCGTAGCGGCCTCCTACGATCCCGATTACGCGTTGGAAATCCGTGAAATCGGATATCGACTCGTTTCTGAGAAGCGATTTGCCGACGCGATTAAGTACTTAGGTACGTACCTGTCTTTGAAGCCAAACGACATTTCGACGTTCGAACTGCTTCAAGAGGTGTCAACTGCTCACTCCTGACTCCTGACTATCCGGCAACGTACACTCCTGACTCCTGACTCCTGATTTGGATTCAACACGGGCACGGAGCTGTCCGTGAAGCGGCCGGGAGCACGACGGACTGTGGGAGGCGCGAAGTGGGAACACCGGCTGAATTGACCGGGATTTCATCGGTTTGGACGGCTGAGGTGGATTGGGTATCCGAGGGGGGTGCGTACCACGGCGCCGTTCGGCGCCATGATTTTTGAACGGCGGAACCGAGTGAGGTGCGGATTGTTGCCGAGCGTGGGCTGATCGGTCCACTCCTGACTCCTGATTTGGATTCAACACGGGTCCGGAGCTGTCCGTGACGCGGTCGGGAGCACGACGGGCTGTGGGAGGCGCGAAGCGGGAAATCGCCGCGCGGGAAGGAGCTCGGGGGCGCGTCGGGCGTCACTCAAAAAAGACAGGACGCCGTGGATCGCATCCCAAGTGCCACCGGTCGAACTGCGGCCAGCGATTGTCGTGAACGCAGTGCGAAGCCAACCCCCGGGGCGGTTCCGACCGATTGAGAGAACCGAACTCCCTTCGCGCACTCTGAAATTCGCGGGTTATCATCCGTAGTTCCCGCCCGCTCATTCCACATGGCCGCACGCGAGAAGCATGCTTGTCTGTCAGACTCCCCGAGCCGCCGGGTTGCCAGCCCGGCGGCTCAGGACATGATTCAACTGAATTGTCAAAGAGCGAGCGAACGCCAGGGGCGTCGGGATGAACGTTGTGGCAATCTTGCCCCAACCTTCGCGGCACTCTTGCCCTTGTTCCCGAGGCACGCGTCGGCCGCGTTGGCGATCGATGCACGCGCGGACAGCGATGTGCCGAGGGACCCTGACGATTCGCAATATCGCGTGGATCCCAGACTCCACGTCGTCGCGACGGTCTCTACGCCGTCCGCTCCCCCGATTCATGCTCGGCAAGCGCATCGAGCCAGCATTCCGCGAACGTCGTCAGGTGGATATTCGCCGCGATCTGCTGCTCGGCGAGGATGCACGCATCGATACAGGCGACGGCCGCGAGCGGCCCGCGATTCCATCGCGTCGCGGCATGACGCACGGCCGCGACAAGTCCCGCATCGCCCTCGATCGAAGCACCGACCATGTGCCGCGCCAATTGGCGGTAATAATCGGCGGCGACCGCGACCAGTTGTCTCATTCGGCGTCTCCGCGGCGGCGTTTCCTTGCCGACCGACTCGACGAATTGCGTGACGTCCTTCGCCGTGGCGAGCGGATCCCAACAGGGCTTGCCGAGCGTTTCGATGAAGCGGTCGCGGTACCGAAGCAGTTCGGTGTCGGCGAGTTCTCCGGCCGTTCGGAGGCTCCCCGCGCTCATGCTCGCGAGCCGCTCGATGGCCTCGTTCGAAAGGGAGCCATCCGCGCCGATCGACTCGGAGTGCATGCGGAGAAGGCGTGCGATGTCCGCGGCTTCGAGCGGTTGAAACCGGACGATCTGGCATCGTGAACGGATCGTGGGGAGCTGGCGATGCGCGCTGCCGGCGATCAAGATCAGGATCGTGCGCGGCGGGGGTTCCTCGAGCGTCTTGAGGAGACTGTTCGCGGCGTCCTCGGCGAGCTCATCGGCGTCGTCGATGATGGCGATCCGGCCCCGTCCCCGAGTGGACGACAGGGCCATTCGGTGGCAAAGACCCTCGCGCGATCGATGCTCGCGGTCGCCGATGAAGGCATCGATCGGAAGGTTGGATTTGTCGTCGGGCCGCGAGATCACTTCAAGATCGGGATGCGTCGGCGACGGCCGGGCCGTGACTTGGACGCATGCCGGGCACGTTCCGCACGGCTCGAACGACGCGTCCGACCGGCCCTCGCACAGGACGGCCTGCGCGAGTTTTCGGGCGACGGTGCATTTCCCGACACCGTGCGGACCGACAAAAAGATAGGCGCCGGTCAGACGCCCCTGCTCGAACGCCCTCCGTAGCCGGTCCACCACGCGCGTCTGTCCAACGATATCGCGCCATGACATGGCGAAGGGTCCTCGTCCGCTCGGGCGTCTCGCCTTGATCCAAGTGGCCGCATCCCGTTCGCGGCGCCGCGGATGGGTTTTCCGGTGGGCAATCGAACGGCGGCCTATCGAAAGACGGCCCGGTCGTCCGCGACGCGCCGAATCGCCTCCTGTACGGTATCCGGATCAAGGCCGGCGTCAATCACGGCGATGCGTTGGGGGTCCCTTTCGGCCTCCCGCAGGAAGCCGCGTCGAACGCGCTCGAGGTATTCCACACCCCGCGCTTCCATTCGATCGGCCGTTCGGCGCCGACGAGAAAGGGCCGTTTCGACGGGCGCGTCGAGCAGAAACACGAGGTCGGGCATCACGCCGTCCGTCGCGAGATGTCCGATCGAACGCACCAATTCCGGGTCGAGTCCCCCCGCGTAACCTTGATAGGCAATGTTCGCCAGAAGGAATCGATCCGAAAGGACCACCGCTCCGCGCGCAAGGGCCGGCCGAATCACGTCGTCGACAAGCTGCGCGCGGGACGCCATGTAGATCAAGGTCTCGGCGCGACGTCCGATCGGAGGACTGTCCGGGTCGAGCAGGAGATGCCGGAGGCGTTCGCCGAGTTCGGTCGAGCCGGGGTCGCGGCAGCGAACCGTTTCGCGCCCTTTCGCTTCGATCCACGATTGCAGCCGCTCGATCTGCGTGCTCTTGCCCACTCCATCAATGCCGTCGAACGTGAGAAAAGCCATGTGAGGATTCCGCGCGCCACCCACATCGTACCGGCCGTCACGTTCGCGGGCGAGTGGTGCGGCGTCGTTTTGACAACGACTCCCACGACACCTACAATCCGGGCTTGCACGTTCCCGGTCCGCGCGGTGAAGACCTCGCCGCGCGTCGACGTTCGTTCGACACCGCGCCGCAAGGAGTAGTTCAAGCATGTCGCAGGCGACAAGCGGACAGATCGATACCGTTCTTCACGAGACGCGGGTTTTTCCCCCAAGCGCGGAATTCGCGGCAAAGGCGATCATCCCATCGCCGGACGCGTACGAACGGATATACGAGGAGGCGAAACGCGATCCGCAGGCGTTTTGGGGCCGGCTCGCCGGGGAACTGCATTGGTATCGACCGTTTGACAAGGTACTCGATTGGAACGAACCGTTCGCCAAGTGGTTTGTCGGAGGTCAAACGAACGCGTCGTTCAATTGCCTCGATGCGCACCTGGCGACGAGCCGGCGCAATAAGGCCGCGATCCTATGGGAAGGAGAACCCGGCGATCAGCGTACACTGACTTATCAACAGCTTCACCGCGAGGTCTGCCGATTCGCGAATGTCCTCAAAGCGATGGGGATCCACGCCGGCGATGTCGTCTCGATCTATATGCCCATGGTCCCCGAACTGGCCATCGCCATGCTCGCCTGCGCTCGGATTGGAGCCGTCCACTCGGTGATCTTCGCCGGGTTCTCCGCCGAGGCGGTGGCCGATCGGAACAACGACGCGCGCGCCAAGCTGCAGATCACGGCTGACGGCGGTTGGCGGCGCGGCAAGCCGCTCGACTTGAAGGCGACCGTCGACGAGGCGCTCGCCAAGTCCCCCACCGTTGAGAAGTGCATTGTTCTCCACCGGACGGGAGGAAAGACGGCCATGTGCGAGGGGCGCGATTACTGGTGGCACGACTTGATGGCGTCCGCCTCAGCCGATTGCCCCGCAACGCCCCTCGACAGCGAGGCTCCGCTCTTCATCTTGTACACGAGCGGTTCGACCGGAAAACCCAAGGGAATCCTGCACACGACGGCGGGCTACCAGCTCTTCGCGAAAAAAACGTTTGAATGGGTGTTCGACCATCGCGATGAGGACGTCTTTTGGTGCACGGCCGACTGCGGGTGGGTCACCGGACATTCGTATGTCGTCTACGGCCCGCTGTGCGCGGGCGCGACCGTCGTCATGTACGAAGGCGCGCCCAACTGGCCCGCCGAGGATCGATTCTGGTCGATCGTCGAGAAGTACGGGGTCACGATCCTCTATACGGCGCCCACGGCGATCCGCGCGTTCATCAAATGGGGCGACCACCACGTCGAACGGCACGACTTATCAAGCCTTCGCCTGCTCGGAAGCGTCGGCGAAGGCATCAACCCCGAGGCGTGGATCTGGTATCACGAGAAGATCGGGGGAGGGCGATGTCCGATCGTCGATACGTGGTGGCAGACCGAGACCGGCGGCATCATGATGTCGCCCTTGCCGGGCGCGATCCCCACGAAACCCGGCAGTTGCACCAAGCCGCTGCCCGGAATCCTGCCCGAAGTGGTCGGTATCGACGGAAGTTCCGTTTCGCAAGGCCAGGGAGGATGTCTCGTCATCGCCCAGCCCTGGCCCGGCATGCTGCGCGGCATTTGGGGAGATGAGGCTCGCTACCGGGAACAGTACTGGAGCAAGGTCCCCCACAAATATCTCGCGGGCGACAACGCGCGACTCGATCCGGACGGCTATTACTGGATCATGGGCCGCATCGACGACGTCATCAACGTGTCGGGACACCGGCTCAGCACGATCGAGGTCGAAAGCGCGTTGGTGAGCCACCCGAAGGTCGCCGAAGCGGCGGCCATCGGCCGCTCCGACGCGCTCAAAGGACAGGCGATCGCCGCCTTCGTCACGCTCAAGTCGGGTGAACCCACCGACGCGCTCCGCAACGAACTGCGAAGGCACGTTCGCGATGCCATCGGCGCGCTCGCGCAACCGGACGACATCCGGTTCACAAGCGCGTTGCCCAAGACGCGAAGCGGCAAGATCATGCGGCGCCTGCTCCGCGATATCGCCGAAGGCCGCGAGAAAGTCGGCGATACGACGACCCTTGAGGATTACACGGTCCTCTCGAAGCTGCGCGAGGAAGAATAGCCCATCTTGTCTTGTCCGCGCGGGCCGTTGCCGGTATACCACTCCCGCGCTCGCGATCCGCGCCGACCGATCGCCGTCGGTCCGCGCCCCGCGGGAACATGGATGACCGCCGACCCTTCGCCAACGGAGTACCCCATGATGCGACGTTCGATTTGGCCCATGCTGGCGTGTGCGCTCGCTGCCCTCTGGAACGCCGGTTGCCAACCCAAGTCCGACGATACGAAACCCAAGGATAAGGCGGCCGCGGACTCGAGGGCTTCCGCCGAATCGGCGACATCGGACCACGCCGGTTCGCATGCGCACGGGGCCAAGTCGTCCCATCCCGCAGCCGACGTTCCGACCGGCACACCGTCGGTTGCGCCCGAAGTCGCCGTCTCGCCCGAGACGGCGCCCGAAACGGTTGTCACCGCGTTCCTCGACGCAACCCGACGCGGCGACGACGCGCTCGCCGCCCGCTTGCTCTCGAAGAAAGCCGTCGCGGAAACGACCCGCGTCGGACTCGCCGTGAAACCACCCGGTACGCCCACCATGAAATACGCCATCGCGCGGACCGAGTACCCGCCCGAAGTTCCCGACGGCGTCTATGTTCATAGCGTCTGGTCGGAAACGTCCGACTCGGGCGAAGAACAATTCGATGTCACCTGGGTCCTTCGAAAACAGCCCGAAGGATGGCGCATCGTCGGGATGGCCGCGCAAATGGTCGAGGACGAACCGCCGTTCTTCCTCAATTTTGAACAGCCCGAGGACCTCTATCGCAAAATGCGGGAAGCCGATGCCCAAACCGCCGATGCCCAAACCGCCGATGCCCAGACCGGCGATGCCCAAACCGGCGATGCGCCGCCGGCCAACCGAACGGAAGATGCGGATAGCGCCGCCGGCCAAACGGCCATCGCCGATCAACGGGCCTCGGATCAACGGGCCTCGACCGCGCCAAGCCGGGACGCCGCTCCGCGTTCCGGTCCCAACGCAACGGCTCGCGAGCCGAGCACGGGAAATCCACTGCGATAGGGGGCCGTCGATCGCGACGGTCGCGATGCGGATGACGTTGACCGGACCGGTTGGGCCGGACCGGTTGGGCCGGACCGGTTGGGCCGGACCGGTTGGGATGGGGCGGATTCGTCCGAGGCGGAAGACACGGCATGGTCCATCGCGCCGTGAATAGCGGAAGATCCGTCGCACCCCTCGATGGAAAATTCTTCCCAATCCGCAGATTTGCCGCATATCCCCCTTGACTGGCAGATACCCCATGTTAACCTACCTCCATCGTGGCTCGCCCCACGCGACGTATATCCCAGGGCGAGCTTTTGTACTGGGGACGGCGAGTAGATAGCAAATCGGACGTGCTGGTTCGTCATCCATGAGGAAACCGCATTGCAGGTGAGACGACTGCGAGCCGGTCAGAGACTACGTGTTTAGTGGAGGTGGGTCGAATGAATCGGAAGACGGTGTTCGGGATCGCGGTGTTCTTGGGGCTGGTCGGCCTCGGGCTGGTCGCTTCGGAGACGCAGGCGGTTGCGGGTCACGGTTGCCACGGTTGCTCCGGCAGCCAGTGCGGCGGGAAGGCTTGCCGCGGCAGCCGTTGCTCGGGCTCGAAGTGCTCGGGTGGTTTGTTGGCGCGTCGCTGCCATGGTTCGTGCTCGGACTCGTGCAGCGGCAAGGGCGGCTCGTGCCGCGGCAGCCGTTGTTCGGGAAGCTGCCGAGGCGGCTTGCTGGCTCGCCTGCGCAGCCGTTGCAGCGGAAGCTGCTCGGGCAATTGCGGTGGCGGCAAGGCGGTTGAAGGTGGTGATGCGGCTCCGGCTCCGGCTCCAGCCGGCGATACCCCGGCTCCGCCGCCGGCTCCCGCGGCTTGGCGCGTTCCGCAGGGCTACGTTCCGGTCGCTTTCCGCGGCTAGGATCGGCTCGGCCCAATGACGCGGCACTCGCCAGACGTTGAGTGGCGCCGATTCCGGGCTCGCGAATGAACGACACAACACAAAAGGCCGAGGCGAATCCGCCTCGGCCTTTTGTCGTTCGTGGTGTATGTTTGAGGAACGTCCCCCACGCGCAATTGACGGTGCCGAGAACGTCCATGATTCGCAACGAGCCTGCCCGGTCCGCCGTGCCGCCGCCTGGGATCGCCAACGTGGTGTCGATCGGCCTTTTCGTCCATCTTTTTGTGGTGGGCCTTGCGGTGGCGTCGAGTCTCCGTCCGTCACCCCTTCAGTCGCGATTGCTGTCGGTCCTGAGACCGTACGCACAGGCGTTGAATTTCGATTTGGATTTCACGCCGTTCCATTTCACGCATGGAACGGGTGCGGACGTGGCGCATCGGATCGAGTACCGCGATGCGGCGGATGCGAGCGAGTCGGCGTGGCGCGTCCTGACCGGCGTTGGCGCGGGTTGGAGCGAGTCGGCCCAGCGATTGGATCGGTTCGCTCGGATGGCGGCGACGTTCGCGGAGGAAGAGGACGATCAAGTGCCGGCGGAGCTTGTCCGCGGGATCGCGAAGCACCTGGCGCGAAATCAAGGCAAGGCGCCGATCCGGATCCGTGTGCGCCGCCACCTTGTGCAAACGATGGACGCCGCATCCGGGCTCGAAGGGGTCGCCCGCCGCGATCCGAATGATGAAACCTATTTTCAGACGATCTACGAGGCGAACGTCTTGATCGACGAACGAGGAGGTGTGGACGTCGCGAAGGTCACGGGCCGCGGTGAATCCGCTCAGCCCGTGGAGCGCGGGAGGGGCGAGCCGTAATGGGACACCTAGCCGGTTATGCCGGACGGCTCGGCGCGGCCGCCGATCTCGCTTGGCGACGCTTCTGGTTTGAATCGGCTCCGATCGAGCCGCTCGCCCGGATGCGCGGCGTCGTCGGCGTATTCAGTCTCTACGCCCTCGCGTGGTTCTCGGCGGACCTCACGGCCTGGTTTGGAGCCGACGGGTTGTTGCCTCGCGACACGGTCGGGCGATTGGTGACCGGGTTTGGCCAGGAGGCGACGTATCGGTTCTCGTTGTTCCAGGCTTCGGATCACGCGGGTTTCCTCTGGGGCGCGCACGCGGTGTTCGCCTCCTCCGCTCTGTTGCTGGCGATCGGCGTCCTGCCGCGTTGGATGGCCCTCCTGAATCTGGTCGGCCTCCTTTCCTACGTGCACCGGGCGCCCATGCTGACGGGGCCTTTTGAATGCGTCCTCACCGCGCTCGCGGCGTACCTCTGCATCGCGCCGTCGGGTGGTTTCGGAACGCCGTGGCGGAGGGCGCGGTCGTCGGAGGAGCCCGCGCGATCGGTTGCGGCCCACATCGCCGTGCGGTTGATGCAGGTCCACCTGGCCGCGCTGCACGTCATGATCGGTCTCAATATGCTCGGCGGGGAAGCCTGGTGGAACGGTGACGCCGCGTGGTGGATGGCGGCCCGTTCTGAAACGCGGATTCTCGACGTGACACGCCTCGTCTCGCCGGACTCGGGACTGTTCCTCGTGAATCTCGCGACGCACGCGATCGTCGCCTATGCGCTCGCCTTCGGCGTCCTGATCTGGAACCGCACGGCCCGGCCATTGCTCGTGATGCTCGCGATTCCGATCTGGATCGGTTTGGCCCTCCTGAGCGGGCAGGTCGGGTACTGCCTCTTGATGCTCGCCGCGAATCTCGCCTTCGTGCCCGGCCCGACATGCGCGTCGCTGTTCGCCATCGAGGCCGAACCGCGAACCCGGTGAACCCGGTGAACCCGGTGAACCCGGTGAACCCAGTGAACCCGGTGAACCCGGTGAACCCGGTGAACCCGGTGAACCCGGTGAGCGCCATTCCGGGCAATGGCGTCCTCGACGTCTGCCTGTCGTTGCGCCTGGCGGCCGCGGAAAACGTTTGGTGGTGGCGGCGATGCGGCTGTCGTACTCCATGCCGACGTCGTTGCGCCTGGCGGCCGCGGAAAACGTTTGGTGGGCCGGCCGCCTGTTTGCTACAATTCGGGCCGACGCATGAGGCCCGTATCGGTGGCTGGCTTGGCGCTGCATGAATGGAGGTTCCCCATGGCGAGCGTATTCGATCGACGTGCGTGGCTGATCGGATCGGTCGCGGCGTTGGCGGCGAGCCGCGTTCCTCGGGGATCGACGGCCGAACCGCCCGTGCGTCCGGAAGGATCGCATTTCAAGTTCAGTCTCGCGGCGTACAGCTACCGCGCGCTGCTGCAGGGATCGGACGCCCGCATGACGCTCGCCGACTTCGTCGCGGATTGCGCCGCGTTCGAGCTCGAAGGAACGGAACTGACGAGTTACTATTTCCCGGACCCCGTCACCGACGAGTACCTTCGCGACCTGCGGCGGACCTGTTTTCGATTGGGGCTCGACGTCTCGGGCACGGCGGTCCGGAACGACTTTGGTCTTCCGCCGGGCGCCGAACGGGATCGATGGATTGCGCACGTGAAGGCGTGGGTCGATCACTCGGTCCTGCTCGGAGCCCCGGTCATCCGGGTTTTCGCGGGGGACGTGCCCAAGGGATCGTCGCCCGAGGAAGCCCACCGGAGGATCGTCGAGGCCTTCGAGGAATGTTGCGACTACGCGGGAAGTCGGGGAGTCCACCTGGCGGTCGAGAACCATGGAGGTCCGACGGCGACCGCCGACGGCCTCCTCGCCATCGTCAACGACGTGAAGAGCGTGTGGTTCGGCGTGAATCTCGATACGGGCAATTTCCGCTCGGACGACGTCTACGGGGATCTCGCGAAGACCGCGCCGCATGCCATCAACGTGCAGGTCAAGGTGACCGTGGCCGACCGATCGGGCAAGTCGCAACCGATGGACTTCGGTCGCATCGCCGCGATCCTGCGCGATGTCGGCTACCGAGGGTACGTCGTGCTCGAATACGAGGAAGGCGGCGACCCGCGTCAGGAATCCCGAAGGCACCTCGACGCGCTGCGCGCGGCCTTCCTCGCCTAGTTCCAACGCTATTTCACGGTGAACGAGCGTTCCTCGATCGCCGCGTGCCCCGATTTTCGGAAAGGGCGCGGCATCGGTTGGACCGAGCCGCGCGAATCGACTGTTCGGCTCTTGAGTATGTACTCTCCCGCCGTCATCGGAGGGAGCAGGGTTGCCCAGTGCGCGCGCGTCCAGCGCATCGGCCAGGATCGGGGCCGCCCGGATTCGGGTTCGAATCCGATCGTATCCTTGGGGACCTTCCCACCCGGAACGGCGCCCCAATCGTCCGGCGGTTCGAGGAGGTCCGCGTCGCGCCATGCGCCGGCCGGCTCACGGCCCTCGGTCGGCCCGTCCCGTTCCACCGAGACCTGCACCTTCGCAAGACCGCCCATTCCGACCTGCGCGTAACCGGTGATCGGGATCGGTTCGCCCGCGCGCACCGCCTCGGGCATCGTCAATACGGCGCTGAACGTCTTGAGCGGGCTATCGAGGTCGTTGTTTCCGTTCGCGTACGTGTCGTTCGCGTGCGGGAGGTTGCTCAGCACGACATGCGACAGCCACTTGATCGACTTGAATCCATAGTCCTCGGGTACGACGATTCGAACGGGTCCGCCACGCACACTGTCGAGCCATTCCCCGTTCAGCTTGTAACAGACGATGACGGGCGGAAGGTCGAACGGATCTTCGAGCACGCGCGCGACAGGCAGCGAACTACGGAAGAGCTGTTTGGGATCGTCATGATGGTAGCCGTAATAGAAGACGCGGCGAAAATCCTCGCGGGGTTCGGCGAGCCAGACGATGTCGCGAAGGGGCACGCCTTCCCAGAGCCCCATTCCGAGCGGGCGAGGCACGTTCAAACAGGTCATGATCTTGGCGAATCGAACGGACCGCGTGTCGGCGATCTTCATCAATCCCGCGAAATCCAGCGCCGTGTTGTCCGCTCGGGTAAGCCGGTTCCCGACCTTGCACGGGCTCTCGGGATCGGAAACGACTTCGAGCCTCCAGGTTTCTCGCGTGAGTCCGACTTCGCGCTTGGTATCGTCGCTCAAGGAATGCGGCAGAGGCGTGCCGCGCGACACGTCGCGGAACTCGGGCGCGGGCGTGAAGTAGGGTTCGATCTCGGCGATGCGCCGCGCAAGGGCGTCGTCGGTCGGTTCGGCCCGGGCCGTTCCCCGCGCGAGGAATGCGCCGCCCACGGCCCCGAGCCTCAGGAAATAGCGACGCGTCAGTTCCGCATGCAGGCGAGCGATGTCGCGCAAGGTCATGTCATACCTCCGACTCCAAGGGCACCTGGCGATCCTCACGGGGAAGCGCCGCGCGGCCGTTCGGCCGGCTCGTCGGACCGGATCGCCCGATGGTATACGGAAAGTTCCTTGATCTGGCCAGTCACCTAGTACGCCGGTCCCGGCCCCGCGCCGTATTGTCCGATGAACAGGGGCCCGTTCCACCGTTTTCCGCTCGGCGGGCGGCCCGTCCGCGTCACGCCGGCTCCGTCGACGGCGCGATCTCGCGAAGGCGGCCGTCTTCCATTTCATAGTGCGTGTCGAACAGATCGAGCGAACGGTGGTCATGCGTGACGACGATGACCGCCGCGCCTTGTTCATGGGCCACTTTTCGGAACAGGTCCATCACCTGGCGTCCGCGGCGGCTGTCGAGCGCGGCGGTTGGTTCGTCGGCCAGGATCACGCTCGGTCGGTTCGCAAGGGCGCGGGCGACGGCGACGCGCTGCTGTTGGCCGCCGGACAACATGGTCGGATCGTGGTCGGCCCGATCGGCCACATCCAAATAGTCCAGCAGCTCCATCGCGCGGCGGCGACCCGCGCGCGCCGATTCGCCGTTGATCTGGAGCGCGATCCGTACGTTCTCCACGGCCGAAAGGAACGGAATCAAATTCGACTTCTGGAAGACGAAGCCGATATGGCGGCGCCGAAACGTCCGCGGATCGATCAGAGCCTTGGGGCCGTCGAGCACATCGCGGCCTCCGATGCGCACGCGTCCCGAGGTCGGCGCGTTGATCAGGCCGACGGCCGCCAGGAAGGTCGACTTGCCCGAACCGCTCGGCCCCAACAAGGCCACGAGTTCGGAAGGCCGCACACGCATACCGACGTCGCGCAGCGCGACGACTTCGGTGTTTCCCGATCCATAGACCTTCGTGAGTCCTTCGGTCTCGATGGCCCAGGCCGGTCGCGCCGAGTTCATGCCAGCGCCTCGCCCGGCGGAATCCGAACCGCCTTCCAAATGCCGAGCAGGCTCGACGCGATCGAGATTCCCAGTACGATCAGGGCAAGCCCGCCCAAATCGTTCGCGGTGATGATCACACGCCGCGGAAATAACGGGAAGATCCGATCGCCAAGCGCGATGGCGATCCCGAATCCGATTCCGCCGAGGAGCAGCGCCTGTTGCAGGATCATCGCCAGGATCAAGGTGTTCGACGCGCCGATCAGTTTGAGAATGGCGAGCGAGTGGATCTTGTCGAGCGTCATGGTGTAGAGGATGAGCGCCATGATGATCGCGGCGATGGTCGTCAGCAGGGCGCGGAACAGGCCGATCTGACGCCGCACCTTCTCGACCGATCCCTTCAGCAACAACTCGCGCTGGCCTTGTTTCGAGAAGAAGGAAACGTCTTGCCAACCGCCCAGTACCTCCGCGACCGTGTCCGGATCCGCGCCGTGGGCGATCGAGACCATGACCGCGCTGAGCTGCGGCCGGGCCACGGCCGGGAGTTCCATGGAGGGCCGTTCGGCATTGGATAGGAGGCCTGGCTGTTGCAGAACGAGCTCGAACTCGCGGCCCCTCGCTTCCCGTGCGGCGCGCTCCAGGCGGATCGATTCTCCCGGCGCATCGGCCTGGATGTCCAGCGCGTCGCGCACGGTCACGAACGCGACGCCATCCCCGTTCGCGCTGATGAGATGGCGTGTCGTGCCGACCACCGCGTACGATTCCCTGCCGAGCTGGATAACGGTACCGAGCGGGAGTCCGAGCGATTCGTCCGCGATCATTTCGAAGTGATTGCGTTCGAGCGATCGGCCGGCGGTCAGCGTCAGCCATTCCCCTTTGTCCATCGGCCAGCTCAGCCCCATCACGGCGATGCGCAGGAGCCGACCGTTGTGTTCGCGCTGAATCGTGTGGTACACGAACTCGCGCGACGACGCGATTCCCGGCACCGACATCGCCCGATGCACCAGGTTGGACGGCACGCGGGAAACTTCGGCGAACGGACCCCGCGTTCCGCGCTGAACGATCCAGAAGTCGGTTCCCACGCGGTCGATCAGCAGCGTCGCATCCTCGATGATTCCTCGATAGATGCCTCCCATTCCCATGACGACCATCAGCAACATGCCGACGCCAACGGACGTCAGCGCGAAGCGGCCGAGACTGTGCCGGATATCCTTGATGGCGAGGTTCATCGCGGCCGGACCCTCTTTCCGTCCGATAGGGGCGAGGAACCCGCGGGAGCCTCGATCAGCCTGTCGGATTCGTCGAGCCCTTCAATAATCTCGATGGTGTCGCGCCCTCGAAGGCCCGTCTTGACCGGTCTCCATCGGGCGATGCCGTCGTCGTCGACGAATACGCCGGCTCCTTCGAGGGAAAAAACCACGGTGCGGGACGGCGCCAGGAGGCAATCCGCGCGCCGAGCCGTCTCGATGAAGACCTCGGCGCGCTGCCCAATCGCCCAATTCCCCGGCAGCCGCGCCACCTCGACCTCGGCGACGAACTCCCGCGATTCCCGATCGGATTGTCTTCCGAGCCGAACGACCTTTCCGTCATAGGCCTTGCCGGGCTCGGAGCGGAATACGACGCGCGCGGGCTGGCCGACGGCGATCCGGGCCATTTCCGTTTCGTCGACCCAGGCGCGGATCCAGAGGACGTCGGTCGAAACGACGGTGAGCACGGAGCTGCCCGGTACAACGACGTCGCCGGCCTCGCGCCTCCGTTCGATGATCAGGCCGTCGAACGGGGCTTCGATGCGCGTATCGCGAAGCCGAGCTCGTTGATATTCGAGCGATTTTTCGGCCGACGCGCGGGCCTTTTCCGATTCGGTGATCGCGGCTTCGGCTCGGGCGAGATCGGCCGACGCGACCGACAGCGACTCGGACGCGCGCTCGAGGTCCTCGACGGTCGCCGCGCCGCGCTCCTGCAGCGACTTGATCCTGCCTTCATGCCGCGTCGCCTGTTCGAAAATCGTGGAGGCCCGCTCCTTGTCGGCGCGAAACCGCGCGGCCGCGGCTTGCGCCGTCTCGACGTTCGCTTCGGCGATCGCCACCTGTTGGCGAAGTTCCTCATCGTCGAGTTGAACGAGCAGCGCGCCCGCCGCGACGCGTTCACCCTGGTCGGCGAGCACCTGCTGGATGCGGCCCGCGATTTTCGGACTGATCGTCGTGGCGACGCGCGCCTCGAGCGTTCCCGTGCCCATGGCCTCGGCCACGATCCCGCCGCGCCGCGGCTCGACGACTTCCACGGGCGCCGACCACGTCCACCAGACGAACAGCCCGACGACCGCGACCGTGACGACCGCCGTCCATTTCGCGATTCGCGCAATCATCGGCCGAAATCCACACCTCCGCCGTCCCCGCCCCCCGCGCCGTGCCGCTCAGGCGAAGAGGTCGACGATCGGATACGGGCCGAGCGCGGGGGCCGCGGGAACGCCGATCCACTTTTCCAGAACGGTCGTATAAACGCTCCGGAAATCGACGTTGTGCTTCAGCGCCCCGTTGCGAACCTGATGGACATCCTCGAGGCTCGGATAAGCGCCGCGGAATCCGGGCTTGAGCTTGGTTCCGAAGAAGAACATCGCGCCCGCGTGGCCGTGGTCCGTTCCCTGGCTTCCGTTTTCCTTGACGTTGCGGCTGAATTCGCTGAACGTCAGCGTCAGAACGCGGCCGTCCTGGCCTTGCTGGGCCAAATCGTGCTGGAACGCCGCCACCGCGTCGTTCAACTCGCTCAGCAATCGATCGTGCTGTTGCCGCTGGTTGCTGTGCGTATCGTATCCACCTTGCATGGTGTAATAGACCCGCGTCCCCAGTCCGCCTTTGACCAAGCCTGCGATCGCCCGCAGATTGCGCGCGAGGCCTGTCTTCGGATACTCGACCTTCGGCTCGTACGAGCTTGCCAATCGACGGATCTCCTCGCTGCTCACGTTCGCGGCAAGCGCCGTGCGCGAGAGGAAGTCGAGGTTCTCTCCGGCCGGCGCGCTGGGATGTTCGTGCAGCCGCTTGTAGAGTGCGGCGCGGGCCGCGTCGTCCTTGTCGCCCGTATACCGGAACGACTCGGGACGGCGGAACGAGATCCCCGCGTGCTTCGGACCCTTGAACGCGGGCGGCGCCTTGTCGGGGCCGACCGCGACGGCGAGGATCGGCTGCGACGCCTCGCCGAACCCGGAATCCACGGCGCGGCCGATCCAGCCGTACGGGACCTCCGGGCAACGTCCCCGCTCGTCCGCGACGTGCCAAATGTCCATCGCCGAGAAATGGCTGTAGTTGGGCTGCGGATGGCCGACGCCCGGCAGGATCGCCATGCGACCCTCGTCCAACAGGGCCTTGAATCCCTGCAGTTTCGGATGGAACCCGAATTCATCGTTGATCTTGATGATCTCGTTCTCGGGGATCCGCGTCGTCTTGCGGCCCTCGGCATACGTCTTGCTCGAATGCGGAATGACCGTGCTCAACGTATCATTGCCGCCGCTCATCTCAATGATCACGGCGACTTGGCTTGGATCCTGCGACGCGGGCGCGGGATCGGCGAGCGCCGAACGGATCAAGAAATCCGGCAACGCCGCGCTCACACCGACCAATCCAAGTCCGCAGGTCAGCAGATCGCGCCGAGTCGTGATCGGAATACGGGACATGACTACCTCCTGTCTTGCGTTCTTGCGGTCTTGGACACGCGAGTCAGCGCGGCGAATCGTCGAGTCGGGCCAAGGTCGAATCGGATTGGAACAGCGACTGGGCGAGCTGATGCTCGGGAAGACTGACGAGCGCGACGAGTACGACGCGGAGTTTGGTGTTGATTTCGCCCCGCTGATTCGCCCACTGATCCGGGGGCGGAAGTGCGCCGAGGTGGGAGATCAGTTCCTGGCGTTTGGGATCGCTGAGCGGCACATTGAGATACGCGCGGGCGAGGTAATCGACAATCGCCGCGGGATCCGAAAGGCCGGTCGACTGGAGCCCCGACACGATATCCGCCTGTTCCACCAGATTCGCGAGCGCGTTATAGCGCAAGAGGAGCGAACTCGCGTCGATCCAAGCGCGCCCCCCTTCCCAGCCCGCCACATTGGGCGGCTCGAACAACCGCTGTCCCATGTCGGACACCGTCGCGTCGATCGCGTTGTAATCGACGCGTTCGAGTTTCAGCGTCCGGGCGGCCGACACGATCAGTTCGACCGGGCTCTTGATGTGCGTGCCCATCGACCGTTCGCTGAAAAACTCCTCGGAGCAGAAGAAATTCCGAAGCATGGGCTGGAGTTCGTACTGATGCGCGATCAGAACGGACGACATCGTCTCAATCACCGCCGGATCGGGATTATCGTGCGCGAAGTATCGGAAGAGTTTTCGGGTGATGTATCGTGACGTCGGCGGTTGCTGGAGGATCAAGTCGACCAGCTCGTCGCCCCCGAAATTACCCTTCTTGCCGAAGATGACCTTCTCATTCGTGTCGTGGCGGCTCGCAATGAACTTGAACTGGCCGTTGTGGTACTCGAAGTTGTAGCCCGTCAACGCGCGGGCCGCCTCGGCGAGATCCTGCTCCGTGTAGCCCTTCCCTTCCCCCATCGAGAAGAGTTCGAGGATTTCCCGGCCGAGGTTCTCGTTGCCCGATCCCTTGAAGTTGACGTGGTTGTCGAGGTACCGGATCATCGCCGGATCGTGCGCGATGCCGTGCAGCAAGGCTCCGAAGTTCCCGGAAGCGCGCCGACGGAACATCTCGTTTTGTTGCCACATCGAGTACGAGTCTTCGGCGGCCAGATAACTGCACGCGAAATGGCCGTGCCAGAACAAGGCGAGTTTTTCCTGGAGGGGCCGTTTCGTTTCGACCATCCGCTGAAGCCATGCGCGGCGAAGACGGTGATGTTGTTCCCAGCGGAACGAGACGCGCGATTGGTCCAGTTCCGCGCGTTGGGCCTCGTTCAAATGGCGTTCCCACGGCGCGGTCCGCAGGTGGGGAAACGCATCGAACCAGCCGGCCGGCTCCGGTTGCAGGTGATAGTCGACCAATTCATCGACGGCGGCGTAGAGCCCCATTTCATAGAGTCGGGCGATCTCCTCGGGCGGGCCGGCGAAACCGGCTCGGGCCAGCAGATGGCGGGCCTTTTCGTACGTCCATGCGCCTGCGGCGAGCGGCTTGAGTCCGCCGATGGCCGCCGCCTTGGCCTGCCCCGCGCGTTCCCTCGCCTTCAGGAGGGCGTCGCGCGCGGCGTTCCGCTGCTCGGCCTTGGCATCCTTCTCCTGAGTGGCCTTATCGGCCGCTTGCTGGGCGGCCTGCATCGCTTGCTCGGCGCCGTCGAGCGAGGCTTTCTTATCGTTGAGCGTCTTTTCGGCGTTGGCTTTTTCGGCCTCGGGAGCATCGGCGAGCCCTTTCTCGGCGGCCGCTTTCTTGGCTGCCGCATCATCGCGCGCGGCCTTCGCACCTTCGAGGTCTTTCGCCGCTTTGGCGAGCGCGGCTTCGGCTTCCCGAAACGCCTGCTCGGCCTTGGGCACCGCGTTTTTCGCCTCGACCAACGCCTTGTCGGCCGCGAACGTTTCCTGCGAGGCGAACGCCTCGACCGCCTTCCGTTCGGCCTCGGCCTTTTCTTGAACGGCCTTTTCCGCCGCCGCCGCGTCGGCCGTCGCCTTGGCGATTCGGTCCTTGGCCTCGGCGAGCGCCTTCTCGGCGTCGGCCTTCGCCTGCCGCGCCGCGTCGACCGCGGCGCGGGCGGCGTCGAGCGGGTCGGCGGGTTGCCCGCGCACCAACGACGGAGCGGATGCCAAGATCGCCGCGATCGTCAGACAACGCGCGGCGCGCGGTACGAACTCCAATCCCCCGCCGCGCGCCGCGTGACCCGCGCGTGGGCCGCGCGATCGATACAACAGTATCGTTTTCATGAGCAATCCCCCAGCGGACCCGGCTCCCAATGACAACAATTCCCACCGCTCGACCCGGTCTCCCGACCGGTCGTTCTCTTGGCGCTGAGCCTACTTGCGGAAAAATGCCGTGTCAAGCGCCGCGCCCTTGACCGTAGCGTGGGCTTCAGCCCACGCGTCTCCTATTGCGGTCCCATGCCGCGCCCGCGTCGGCTAAAGCCGACGCTACAAGTACGATTCGCAAGTTTGACTGGGCAGGATGGTCCGAGATAGAATACGGGCCAAACGTCAGGGCTCGTTGTTCACCTTTCGGAGAGCGATCCATGGTCCGCGCGTCGCGTGTCGGCACGTGCCTGATCATGTTATGGGTGAGCTTCGCAGGCGGTTGTGCCGAACCGACCGCGCCACCGGTGGCGCCCGCCTCGAACGACGCGCCATCCAACGCATCGCCACCGTCCGCGTCCTCGCCCAACACGCTTCAGCCGTCTCGGCCCGATCCGGCGCCGGCGGTGGCGTCGAACACCCCGAGTTCATCCGGCCCGCCGACGAGCAGTCCGACACCCGCGCCTCCGAAAGTCAACTTGCCCGATGACTATCCCCAGGACGTGCCCGTATTGCCCGGCGCTACGCAAGTCAACTTCGAGCGGATCGACGGAGCCACTCGGCTGACACTCTCGACTTCGGGGCATGCCGCTGAGGTCGTCGAGTACTACCGCCAGGCGCTGATTGCGCAGTCCTGGCAACCGGTTCGACTCAGAAACCTCCGAGGCCCGCTCATGTATTCCCCCTACGCCTCGGCCATCGCATTCAAACCAAATCGCGTCGCCGTGATCGAAGCCTTCAAGTCGCAAAACGACGCCACGACGACCCTGAGCGTGACCGTCGAGCTGGAATCACCCCTTCCTGAGGACGTACCCGTTTATCCCGGGTCGGTGTTCCGTGGTACGTTCTTCCGCCGCGAGAACGCTTACTACTCTTCGGGCGACTCGCCGGACACGATCTATGATCATTTCAAGAACACGTTGCCCAAGCATGGCTGGGTTTTTGTCGGGCGGTTTCAGCTTACACCGACGATTTTGAGCGGCACTTACCGCAAGGGCGGTCGCGAACTGTCGCTGGAATTCCGCGGTGGTCTCGACGAGATGTCGCAAGTCGAACCAGGCGAAACGCTCATCGAGGTGCAGTTGAATCCGGTGATTCGTTAGCGCGAGCACGACTTCATCGAGGACTATCGTCTCGTGGAAGCGATCCGTGGCGGCCTCGCCCCCGACTTCGATGTATACGATGCCGCCACATGGATCGTCATCGCCGTGCTCCTGACTCTCTCGCCTCCATTGATCGGCGCCGAACCCCCCATCGTTTCGAACTCGGGAGGTTGGGAGTTGTCGACGGACGATACGCGAATCGACCTTGCCGCGGATCCGGCGGGTCCGACCGTCTCGTGGCTCGGTCCCGTCGGCATGGAACGGAATTGGCTCACCGAGTCTTTTCGCGTTCCACTGCTCGACCGCGTATGGATCGAGAGCCGCGAATCGCCCGTCGCCTGGACGTTTCGCGGCGGCAGTCTGGACGCCCAAGGGGAGGAATTGACGTTGACCTATGCGAGCGAGCAGCCTCCCCTCGCTCTGCAGTCCCGTTGGCGAGCTCGTCGCGGCGCGGGCCCCATTCAACATCGTGTCACGATCCGCAACCTGTCGCCGTCTCCCGTCGTCGTTTCGCACCAGGACAGCCTTTCGCTTCGCGCGCTGCGCGGGGCCGACACGGGAAACCCCGACGCGCCCGCTCGGATTACTTGGATCCGGCGCGGCGGCGGTAACGCGACAACGCAGGGCGGCACGTTCCATGCGCCCGTTCAATCGGGTCTCGACCTCGTGCTGCCGACGAACCCGGAGGATGGAGCAAGCCCCGTACCGTGGTTAGCCATTCAAGAAGGAGCGGAGCACGGCTTGTATGTGGGATGGGAGTTCTCGGGCGTCGGACGCATCCACGCGCGGGCCGATGCGGACGGACGTGTCGCCCTCGACATCGGAAATGACCCCCAGTTCAAGACCACCGTTCCCGGAGGCGCGGACTTCGAAGTACCTTCCGCGTTTGTTGGATGCCATCAGGGCGACCTCGATGAGGGATCGTACCGGCTGCATCGGTTCATTCTCGAGAAGCTCCGGCCGCCGACGCCGCACGGCGTCGCCGACCCGCTGCTCGCGTACAACCTGTATCTCGATGTGGGAGGCAATCAGGCGAAAGAGGCCGACGTCCTGCGAAGCGCCCAAGTCTGTCGCGCATTGGGGTTCGAGGTCTTCGTCCCCGACGCGATGTGGTTTCCCGAAACAGGTGACTGGCGATGGGACACGCGCCGGTTTCCCAAGGGAGCCCAACCGATCGAGCAATACGTGCACGAACAAGAGATGAAATTGGGGCTCTGGTGCGCATGGACCAACGGAGGGATTTCGGACGACCCGGGGTCGCTGCGCGTTCGCGGACCGGGCGGACACCCCGATTGGTTTCGCTCGGATGTGGACGCCGATTGGCGACCCGGTCCTTTTTGGGGCATCCAGATTTGCCTCGGCTGCCGCGAGGCCAAGGACTGGGCGGCCGAGAAGACGCGGTGGCTCGTCGAGCACCACAAGCTGGACTACTTGAAACACGACATCACGCCGATCGTAACCCAATGCGACAAGACCGGACATCAGCACACGCACGGCACGGACGTCGGCTATTGGGCGGCGCGAGCCTATTACGACATTCAGGACGGGCTTCTCAAGAAGTTCCCTCGTCTCGTGCTGGAGAATTGCTCGGGTGGTGGTCATATCAAGGATTTCGGAGTGATCCAACGGACGCACTACACGGTCACGACCGATACGCTGTCGAACCTCCCGAACCGACAGAGCCTGTATGACTCGACGTTCGCGTTCCCTCCCGTCCTTCTGCAGGCGTATACGTACGACAACTACTATCCGGTGCAGGGCGATTCGCCGGGTTCGTTCCTCTGGCGCAGCGCGATGATGGGTGCATGGCAAATCGATCCGACCGACACGCCGACGTGGACCGAAGAGGAGCACGCCGCGACGCGCCGCTGTGTGACGGTCTACAAACAGTGGATCCGCGACATGCTGCCCGGCGTGAAGGTGCACCACATTCTTCCCCGTCCCGACGGAGTCGAGTGGGACGGACTCTTCTATTGGAACCACGCGATGGCCAAAGGCACGCTCTATGTCTTCCGGCCGGATGCCCTGGATGCGGAGCGGACCGTTCGGTTGAGGGGACTCGATCCCGCGCTCGAATACGCACTGTGGTGCGAGGACGGTTCGATCCCGCCAGGCGTCCACCTGGGGCGCGCGCTGATGGACGAGGGCCTTCGCATCCGGCTCCCGTCGCGTTTCACGAGCGACCTGATCTTCATTCAAGAGGCCGCGCGGCACGGCGTTCCGACATTGGCGGCGCCCGGTGAGTTCTCGTTGAATGCGGCCGAGACGGATTCCAGTCTGTTTCGAACGTCGGCTCGCCTTTCGTGGCAGCCGAGCGCCGACGCCACCAAGTATTGGCTTGTTGTGGCGAAGGACGCCGCGTTCCGCGAACGGGTGGTCGAGCGTTTCGCGCATGTTCCCTCGGCGACCATTCCGTCCCTGCCTCCGGCAACGGACCTCTATTGGAAGGTCGAGTCGATCGGGCCGGGAGCTCGGCGGGAGAATCGGGGAGGAGCCACGCCGTTCCGGACTCCGCCCGCTCGGGCGGCGAAGGGGATCGCCTTCGTCTCCGATCTGAAGTGGGTTCGCGCGACCGCCGGCGCGGAGAATCCCGTCCGCCGCGATCGCAATTACTACGACAAGCCGATCGCGATCAACGGCCGTGAGTACGAAAAGGGCGTTTGGACGCACGCGTTTCCCGACACGACGCCCGCCGACATCGTGGTGCGACTCGATGAGTGTGCCTTTGGCATGTTCGCGGCCGACGTCGGCGTGGACGACGCGGCTGGCGGAGGAAGCCTGTTGTTCCAGGTTTGGTTGGACGGGCGGCTTGCCGCCGAGAGTCCCGTCATGGGCCCGCGCGGCGTGCATCCCATGCGTGTTACGATCGACGGCGCGAAGGAACTCACGCTGCGCGTCCTGAACGCGGACGGAAACTACGCGTGCGACCACGCCGTTTGGGGTTACGCGCGATGCGTCGAACGGGGAGCGGTCGACGTCCTCGACCGCCCGTGAGTTCATCGCGTCTACTTGGGGACCGGCAGGACGATCAGCGCGTTTTCTCCGAATGCCGCTTCGCCCGCCTTGCCTTGCATTTGATAGCGGATCTTCAGTTGTTTGGCGACGCCCGGCGTCGGATCGCCGCCGAACTCCTTATTGTAGTTCGCCGAGGCAAGTACGATGAGCGGCAGATCGCCGGCATGGCGCCGCACGATGTCGGTCACGTCGCGGTAGGTCGAGCCCGAGCCGTATTCCGCCTTAATGATTTCGAGCTTCACTCGCTCGATGCGGGCCTTCGCGAGCAGATCGCGCACCTCGGGCGCCTCGGCGCCGAGTTTTTGGGCGATGACGAGCGCGGCCTGCGTCGCCTCATCCTTGAGCTCGCCGTCGTCCATCGCATCGACGGCGATCTTGAGCATTTCGGTGGTCGGATACCGGCGGAGGACTTCGAGCACGAGTTTGCGTTCGGCGGTTTGTCGCGACGCGGCAAGCGCGCTGCGGCACATGGCGGCCCGATCCGCGTCGGGGATCACGAACTGCCGCGCGATCCGGATGTAGCCCCGCATCGCGCGCACCTGGTATTTCTCGCCCGGCGCGGTCTTCACGAGGTCGAGCAGTACGGGCGCCGCGTCGGCCGTCATCCATTCACCGAGCAGCCGCGTGCTGACGTCCTGGAGTTGCGGATTCGAGCCGCGCGCCGCCGTCGCGAGCGCATCGAGCGCGGCCGACCCGCCCATCGCGCCGAGGATTTCCAGGAGTTCGGATTGGACGTCGATCGGCGCGCCTTTCATGGCGCGGGCGATCTCGGTCGCGCTCGAATCGGGATCGGGCATCCGAACGGCGGCCGTCTTGAGCGCGAGCCGCGCGGCGGCGGCGTCGTCCGCGTGCTTGGGTGAAACGACTTGCCCGATCAGCACGTTCAGGTCTTTGGCCCGCACCGTTTCGCCGAGCGCGCGGAGCGCGGCGGCTCGAATCGACGCGTCGCGATTCTCGAGTACGGGGATCAGCGCGTCGGTGGCGGCGATGCGGCGCCGGCCGATCAAATCGATGAGCAAGAGGAAGGTCGGCCCTTTCGATGCGGCAAGCCGTCCGACCAACGCCTGATCGATCTCCGGATCGGGTAGTTCGGCGAGCGCGACGCGGGCCGTTTCCTGGATGGCCGGATCGGCGTCGACGGCCATTTCGAGCAGCGTCGGAACCGCGGCCGCGTCGCCGACGCGGCCGAGCGCCTTGGCGGCCGCGCGCCGCACGGGCGGAGCGCCTCCCTTCGCCGCCTCGATGATCGCCGAAAGTTCCACCGTTCCCTTGCGATCGGCCATCGCATGGATCACCAGCGCGCCTCGGTCCGGATCGATCTTCGGCAAGGCGGCGGCGAGCGCCTTGTCCAACGCGCCGCCCGGAATCTCACGCGCCGTCACGAGGGCGATTTGGAAAAGGCCCTTGTCCTCGGACGACAGCAGTTCGACGAGCATCGGAATGCCGTCTTGTTTCCGAGCGAGGATCGCGCCGCGGGTCGCGTCGAGGATCCGAGCGCGGTGCACGTCGGCGCCGCGGACCTGATCGTACAGCGCGATCGCGTCCGCCGCGTTCCCGTCGGAAAGGAACCGTTCGGCGCAGAGCACGCAACCCTCGGCGACCGCCGAACGGACTCCGTCGGGCGCCGTCGCGAGCAGCGGTTTGAGCGCCGCGGCGGCATCGGCCGTGCCGATCTTGCCGAGCGCGGCGGCGGCCGACGACGCGACGTCGGGATCGGCGTCCCCGAGCCTCGCGGCGAGCGCGGCGGTCGAGCCCGCTCCGCGGCGCACGCCGAGCGAGTTGATGACGCCGACCAGCAACCGTCCGTTCAACGACGGAATCGCCTGCCGCAACGCCTCGTCGGACTCCGGACCGGGGATCGCTTCGAGCGCGATCCGCGCCCACGACGCGAGTTGCTCGTCGGCGAGCAGGCGCGCGAGATCGGGCACCGCGTCGCGCGAACCGTGGATCGCCAACCACTTGCAGGTGATCGCCTTGTCGGCCGCGGGCGAGTCCGATCGCAGGACGGCGATCAGTTCGCGTTCCCGGGGCGTCGCGCCGTCCTGGCCGACGCTCGTTCGGCCCGCGGCGATCATCGCGACGATGAATGCTCCGATTCCGGCCGTCATCCACGCGCTTCGAATGCATCGAATGTAGGATCGTCGGTACCCGTTCATGACTCGTTTCCCTTGATAATCGGCTTCGCGCGTCTCCGCGCCGTTGACTTTCGGTTTCGTTTCTCGCGTCTCGATTCGCCCGCACCCATTCGCTCGACGTGGCCGCCGCGCGGCGCATCGCGGTTCACCGCGCGGCGACACGAACGACTAGAGCCGCCATGGTTCGCGAAGCGCCTCGGAACGCAGACGGTTCGCCTCGTCGTCGCCGACGAATTCGTACTTGGTAAGGTCGAGTGTGACCTTGCGGTTCAGATGGAGGGCGATGTTGGCGGAATGGCACGCGATGTGCGCCATGGCGGCGGCGTGCGCGTTCCCCTTGGGCTGGCTTCGCGATTTCACGCAGTCGAGGAAATCGCGGACGTGGAACGTCGCCGGATATCCGCCGATTTCCTCGACCGTGCGTCCGGCGAGCAGTTCCGGTGAGCTCAGCACCATCTTGCCGCTGTCACCCGCCTCGACCCACCCCGTTTCGCCTTCAAACCGGACAGGGCACGATCCGAGCGGGATCCATTCGGTTTCCCGGAGGATCAACTGCACGCCGTTCTCGTAGGTGGCGACCATCCGACCGTCCTGGGGCGGGTTGTATTCCACGGGCGGCGGACAATCGCCGACCGCCCATTGGCACAAGTCGACGCAGTGGGACCCCCATTCAAGCACGCCACCGCCGACGAGCCCGCCTCCTTTTTCAAAATTGAATCCGTCAAGCAGCTTCGCATTGAACGGGCGCCATGCGGCGGGGCCGAGGTACATGTCCCAATCGACGAGGTTCGGATCGGGATCGGGTTGGGCGGGCAGCCAACCGCTCATCATGGCCTGCATGCCCGCGGGATGCGCGAAGACTTTTTGGAGTTTGCCGAGCCGTCCGGTGCGGGCCAACTCGCATGCGAACGCGAAATGCGGCAGGTTGCGCCTTTGGGTTCCCGCCTGAAAAATGCGTCCCGTCCGTCGGATGGTTTCCGCGAGCGAGAGACTCTGCGCGATGTTCTTGGTGCACGGCTTCTCGCAGTAGATGTCCTTTCCCGCCCGCGCGGCGTATGTCGCGGCCGTCGCGTGCCAATTCGGTCCGGTCGCGATCAGTACGGCATCGATATCGGATCGATCGAGCAATTCGCGGAAATCGCGGTACATCGCGCACCCCTGGCTGTTGTACCGCTCGTCCACCATCTTCTTGACGGCCGTTCGCCGAGCTTCCTTGACGTCGGCGACGGCGGCGAACTGAACATCGGTCTGTTCGAGGAAGCACCCGAGATCGTAGGTGCCTCGATTCCCGATGCCGATCCCGCCGACGATGATCCGGTCGCTCGGCGCGACGGCGCCATTGCGTCCGAGCGCCGAAGCGGGGATGATCGCGGGCACCGCGACCGCGGCTCCGGTCGCGAGCGTCGTCTTGAGGAACGAGCGCCGATGAAGGCCCGTCATCTTCTTCGACATCGATGTTCTCCCGGATCGTGTGGTTTCATGGCGCGCGGAGCGCCGCATGGCGTCGCAGCGAGGCCTTGGCCGTTTCGGGGCGGCCGCCGGCACGCCGACAGCATACCCGCGCCGCCACCGTTTGACCACCGTTGAAACCGAATTGGCCAGGCAATCCAGGCAGATGGGAAAACGACGAATGGACCGAAACGGGATCGGGCCCGCGCGCGGGTCGGCACCGCGCGGACGAGCCTTCGTTGTGAGCGTCGCCCTGTCGTGTGTCGTCGCATCACGCGTCACGGTCGGGCCGGCTCGCGGACAGGATCCGGCGCCGATGCGGGAACGGTTTGTACCGTCGGCCGCGGAGATCGAGGCGGCGTACGCGCAGCCCGCGCGCGGCCCGCGCGAAACTCAGCGGGCATACAAACTCCGTATCCGTCCGCATTGGTCCGGCGACGGATCCACGCTCTGGTATCGCAACGATCTCTCCGGAGGCGTTCGGGAATATATCGCCGTCCCGTTGGCGGAAGGGAAACGCGGCCCCGCGTTCGATCATGCGAGGCTCGCCGAAGCACTGGGGCAATCGACCAAGACGTCCATCGATGCGCGCCGGTTCGATATCGATCAACTCCAGTACGATCCCGCGGAGCCGGCCTTCACGTTTCGACACGCGGGCGCGACCTACCGCTGCGAAAAGACGACGTACGCGCTGACGCGGCTTCCCGACTCCGCGAACGAGCGGGGCGACGACGAGGGCCCCGTGTTGCCCGAGGGTGAGCCTCGCCGCAGCGCGCGGACCGGTTCGGAAACCGAGATCACGTTCGAGAACCGCACGGACGAGGAAGTCGAACTGTTCTGGCTCGACAGCGAGGGCGCCCGCCGGTCCTATGGGACACTCGCCGCCGGACAGAACCGGGCGCAGCACACGTTCGACGGCCACGTCTGGGCGGTCGTCGGCCGCGACGGTCGAACGTGGCACTGGTTCCTCGCGCGCGAGGAGCCCGCGGTGGCTCCCATCACGGGGCGGAACGACGGGCGAGGGGAGGCCGGTGCTCCGCGCGGACGAGGCCGTGGTGGAAACCGAGACACGGATCGTTCGCCCGACGGGAAATGGAGAGCCGTCCTCCGTGACGGAAACCTCTTCGCCGTGCCGGCCGAACCGGCCGAACAACAAGCGGACGGCGCCGCGCCCGCCGAGATCCGGCTCACCGAGGACGGCACGGCGGAACGACCCTACGCAAGACCCGTCTGGTCTCCCGACTCGGCGTCGATCGCCGCGTGGCGCGTCACCCCCGGCGATGAACAGCCCGTGCATCGGATCGAGTCGTCGCCGTCGGGCGGAGGCCGGGCGAAACTGCAAAGCCAGCCGTACGACCTGCCTGGCGATCGCCTTCCGATCCACGAACTCCATCTGTTCGCGCTCGAAGGTCCGCGACGGATCAAGCCGGAAGTCGACGAAGTTGACTTGGGCACGCCCCGCGTTCGATGGCGGCAGGACGGTTCGGCGTTCACTTATGTCAAGGTTGATCGCGGTCACCAGCGCGTCCGCGTCATCGAAGTGGACGGCCGCTCGGGCACCGCCCGCACACTCGTCGACGAACGGACCGCGACGTTTGTCAACACGAACTACGGAGGTCTGTTCGTCGAGCACTTTGACGCGACCGACGAGCTGATCTTCTTGTCGGAACGCAGTGGTTGGCAACACCTCTATTTGATCGATACGAAGACCGCGACCGTGAAGAACGCGATCACGAGCGGCGCATGGGTGGTGCGCGGCGTCGACCGCGTTGACGCCGAACGGCGCGAAGCGTGGTTCCACGCGAGCGGAATGGATGCCGATCAGGATCCCTATTTCATCCACTATTTCCGGATCGGATGGGATGGATCCGGACTGGTCCGGCTCACCGAAGGCAACGGCACCCACACGATCGAATTCTCGCCCGATCGCAAATACCTGATCGACTCGTATTCCCGCGTCGATATGCCGCCGATCCATGACCTTCGCCGCGTCGAGGACGGGTCGCTCGTGTGCAGGCTCGAGGAAGCGGATATCTCGGAACTGGCGGCGACCGGTTGGCGTCCGCCCGAGGTTTTCAAGGCGAAAGGGCGGGACGGCGTGACCGATTGCTGGGGCATCATTTGCCGGCCGAGTCACTTCGACCCAACCAAGAAATACGCGGTGATCGAGGATATCTACGCCGGACCCCAGGACTCGTTCGTCCCCAAGCCGTTCAGTCCGGCGCCGCGCTACGCGGCGCTCACCGAGCTCGGGTTCATCGTCGCGAAGATCGACGGCATGGGAACGCGCAACCGTTCGAAAGCGTTCCACGATGTCGCCTGGCACAACCTCAAGGACGCGGGCCTTCCGGACCGTATCCTGTGGCACCAGGCGGCCGCCGCCGCGCATCCGGAATACGATATCACGAACGTCGGCGTCTACGGCACATCGGCCGGGGGCCAGAACGCGGCCGGCGCGCTGCTGTTCTTCGGCGACTTCTACCGCGTCGGCGTCGCGGCGTGCGGTTGCCACGACAACCGCATGGACAAAGCGCATTGGAACGAGCAGTGGATGGGCTATCCCGTGTTGCCCCATTACGCGGAAAACTCGAATATCGAGAACGCGGCGCGGCTCCGGGGTAAGCTGCTCTTGATTGTCGGTGAACTCGATGCGAACGTCCCGCCCGAATCGACGCTCCGGTTCGCCGACGCGCTGATCCGCGCGGGCAAGGATTTCGAGCTGCTGGTCGTGCCCGGCGCGGGGCACGGGATGGGTGGCGCGTACGGAAGCCGCCGCATGCGCGACTTCTTTGTTCGGCACCTGCACGGCGTCGAACCGCCCGACCACAACGCGAAGTAACTCTCCGCCGCGGAACCGACCTTCCCTTTTTCCGGCGAGGCACACGACGTGACGGCGACAATCCGCGACTATCGGCCGAGTGACGAGCGGGCCGCGTATTGGATCTGTCTCAAGACGGGCGATCACGGCGCCGACGGCGAACCGTTCTATCGGGACGATCCGGACGCGCTCGGGCGGATCTACGTTGGGCCGTATCTCCGGTTCGAACCGAACCTCGCGCTGGTCCTCGAGGACGCCGAGGGCGTTTGCGGATACGCGTTCGGGGCGCTCGACTCGCGCGCGTTCTACGCGCGCTACGAACGCGAATGGCGGCCGGCGCTGTGCGCGTCGTTTCCGGAACCGACGGGCGACCGGTCGACGTGGACGCGCGCTCAGGCCGTTCATTATGGATACCACCATCCCGAATACGATGATGCCGAACCCTACGCGGCGTATCCTTCGCACCTGCACATCGACCTGTTGCCTCGCGCGCAAGGGCGGGGTTGCGGTCGGGCCATGATGGAGCGGTTGATGGAACGGCTGCGCGAGAGGGGGTCGCCGGGCGTGCACCTTGCGCTGAGCTCGCTCAATCCGCGCGCCCACCGATTCTACGCATCGCTCGGTTTCACGGAACTGGCTCGCCGCGCCGACGTCGATCACGAGACGATCATCATGGGGAGGCGGCTGGGAGAAAACGCGAAATCGGGTTGAAATGGAAAGTCCGGCGCACGGACCGCGTTGCGTTGGGGCATTGGCCTGTTGGCGCGCTCGGATCCGGAGCGACGACCGCAGTGGCTGGCGCATCGCTTGAGGCATGGGGCCATGTGCGGCGGAACCATCCTTGGATTCCGCCGCGACCGGCGGTCAACGGGCGGCGGGCTGTCCGATACAAAACAGGCGGTGGCTGGTGCGAACGTAGATGCGGCCGCCACAGATCACGGGCGATGCGAATCCGCCGCCGTCGAGTTCGTTCACGGAGACCACTCCGAATGCGTCGCCCGCGCGGAGCACGAACATTCTCCCGGCCTCGTTCGGCGCATAGATATGGCCGCCGGCGAGCACGGGCGACGCGCTGAAGTTCCCGTCGAGCCGTTCGCGCCAGACGACGTCGCCCGTGTCCGCGCGAAAGCAACTGGCGATGCCGTCGTCCGCGATGACGTAGAGCCTTCCGTCGTGGAACAGAGGTGAGGGGACATACGTCACACCCCGCTTGGTGCGCCACGCGACATGCGTTGCCTCGACATCGCCTTCGCCGTCGGCTCGGATCGCGAGCAATTCCTTTTCCGGATAGCCGCCGCTCGAAAAAACCCGGTCGCCGCCGATCGCCGGAGTGCACGCCGTGACCTGCGCGGGTCCGGCGACGCGCCAAATCGCCGCTCCCGTCGACGGATCATAGCTCGCCGTCATGTCGCGGCCCGACAGGATGAGCTGCGGCTTTCCGCAAAGCCGCGCGACGATCGGCGTCGCGTAGTTCCCATGGATCTCGGGAGTCGGGCGGTCGATTTTCCACGCCACGTCGCCGGTGGCCGTTTCGATCGAGGCGAGAAACCCGGCCGTGATGTTGTCGCCGTTGACGATGAGCGACCCTTCGTACAGCGCGGGCGATGATCCGTATCCATGTTCGGAACCGAAATCGCCCACCTTCGTTTGCCACGCTCGATCGCCGGTGCGTTCGTACGCGGTAACCCAAAGGGCATCGGCGTGAATGAACGTCGTGAAGACGCGGTTCCCGTCGGATACGGGAGACGCCGACGCGTGCGAGTTCTTCGCATGGAGTTTGCAGAACCGACCCTCATGGACGGTCGACCGCCACCGCTCGGCGCCCGTCCCGCGATCGTACGCGATGAGAAGTTGCTGCTGGCGCCCTTCGTCGGCCGTCGTCACAAAAACCAGATCGCCCTGCACGACGGGCGTGGAATGACCTCGTCCCGGCACATCGGCCGACCAGATGACATGTTCGGTCGAACTCCATCGGACCACGGCCGACGCGTCGGGACTGACATTATCGCCCTGATTGCCTCGCCAGACGCGCCAGTCCGCGTCCGAAAGACGCACATCGACCTCGGGCGCGTCGGCCGTGGGTTCCGAAACGCCGGTCGATTCCCGCGAACAGCCGGGAAACGTCAAACCGCAGAGTGCCACCAGCAATCCGGGCATCCAATTCCGGACACGATTCCAAACGGTCTTCATTGAGGAGCGGCTTCGGCGAGCAGGGTGGTGACCATGGCCTCGAGATACGCCAATTCGTGCAGTCCGACCGCCTTCATGCGGACTTTCCCCGCGCGATCGATGAAGAGCGTCGTCGGATAGCCTTCGAAATTGGGGACTTGATCACGGGTCGCGTCCGAGCCGAGCGCGCAGGGATAGTTCATTTTGTTGTCGGTCATGAACGCCTTCACTTTGGCGGCCGTTTCGGCGTCGTTCGCGTTTTCGTAGTTAAGTCCGATCATCTGAAAGCCCTGCTCGCCCAGTTTCTCTTGGAGCGTGATGAATGACGGGATTTCGGCTCGGCAGGGCGGGCACCATGTTCCCCAAATATCGACGATCAGGACTTTGCCCTTGTAGTCGGCCAGTTTGTGCGGGTTGCCGTCGACGTCGGTGACCTCGAAGTCGAACGGGAAGGACTGGAACCCAGCGAGCTCCTCGGCGGCCTTTCGCTTGTGGACTTCGGCCGCGGCCGTCTCCCAGCCCGCCAGTTTGCCCGCGAATTCGGGCACCGCGCGGAGGGCGACGAGGTCCTCGTCGGTCTTGAGCATTTCGAAGTCGTTGAACCCGAACTTCAATGCCTCTTCGATGGCCGATTGCGCGGCGGCCGTATCCTTTGCGAGGCTGCGGGCGCATGCGTCGTTGTAGAAGACGTTGGAAAGGAAACTGTTCGCCCCTTCGGGAATCGACTCGCCGGACGCGATGAGCGCCCGGGCGTGTTTCGCCGACTCGGCGTATGTCGCGTAGGCCTTCTCGGTTTCCCCTTGATTTGTCCGCATGCGGCCGACGTTCTGGAGAATGAAGATGATGTTGAGATGCGCGTCGACATCCTTGGGATCGGACACGGCACGCTGTTGCATCTGGTTGTATGCGGCGACCATCCGTTCGTCCTGAATGCCCGCAAGCCATGGGTCGGCGGTCGGGGCCGAGTCGGCGGGCATGTTGGGATCGGCCGCTCCCGCCGCGTTCGCTGGAGGTTGCGAGGCCGGGTTGGAGGCCGGGGCCGAGTTTGCCCCATCGGTGTTTTTTCCAGGCGCGGTCGCGGTCGCCGAGTCGCTTGCCGCGATTTTCTCGACGGCCGCGACAGGCCCGGATCCGGACGGCGCTGCCGGATTCGCCGTGTCGGCCTTGTTACAACCGATCAGGCCGACACCGCCGGCCAGCAACACGACACCCAGCAATGTCCATAACCGCATGGTACGTCCTCTCGGAATAGCGCTCCGTCGATTCAAGCAAGGGTGGGCACCAGCGCATTTGAGACCACGGGCTACCCCGGCGTCAACCCGCGTGAGGGGCGTCTGGAGGTTGCGGCCATGTTTCGCGCGGGAACGGCGTGCCTTTCCGACGCGACGGACGCATTCGAATCCTCGGGTTGTTGACCCATTCCGACGCGTCAAAGGGCCAATTCATCAAAGGGGCCAATTCATCAATGGCGTGGTGCCGCAAAGGAATCGAGGACGGATCGCATGTCGGCGACAAGGACTTCGTCCAGCCGGACGTATTCGGGTGACGCGACGGGTCCGGCCGGATCGTGGCCGTTCATGCGAAACGTGCCGTGCAACTGGCGGCACCCCGTATCGGCGAGGACGGTCGCGGCGTTATGCGGGCCGATTCCGGCGGCCGGAAGGATCTCGAGTCGAGCGCCCGCGATCTCGCGCAGGGAACGGATCCTCGGGATGCCCATTTCCGCGCTCATCGCACCTCCGGATGTCATGACCCGGTCGACGCCGAGGTCGATCAATCGAGGCAGGGCCAAACTCGGGTACCCCGACACATCGAAGGCGCGATGGAAGACGAACGTGCCGGTTCCGATCCGCGACCGAAAACGGGCGACCGCGCCGGCATGAATGGACCCATCGTAGTGGAGGGCGCCTACGGCGCATCCGTCCACGCCCGCGTCGCCCATGCGACCGATTTCGTCGCACATCAGGTCGATTTCGCGGTCGGAATAGGTGAAGCCCGCCGCGCGAGGCCGAATCATGGCGATGATCGGGATCGGCACGGACGCGCGGACCGCGTGGACGAGACCGGCGGGCGGGGTGAGTCCACCGAGTTCCAGGGCGGCGTTGAGTTCCAACCGATCGGCGCCTCGACTCCACGCGGCGACGGCGTCGTCGACGTTCGACACGGCGACTTCCAGCAGGTAAACCGTCAAGAACAACACTCCAAGGCGTTGATCCGCGCGATCGATCCGACCGCGGGGTGTCGAGGCGTCCGATCGGTCAGTATGTTCCACCGGTTCGCGCCGTGACCCGCATTGCGAGGGCTTTCCCGTCCTCGGAACGGCGAAAACCCAGTACGACACGTTGCCCGGGGGCAAGATCGCCCGGTTCCGCTCGGCGTCCGTCGACGATCAACACGGCGTCGTCGGTGAGATGGAACTCCCGTTCCAGGCCGCCGCGGCCGCGCACCTGGATCGTGCGATGGGCGGCGTCGGCTCGAACGACCAGGCCCATGACACGTTCCACGTCGTCAAGCCGCGTTTCGGGCGGTCGTCCCGTCGGTCCCGATTCGGGCCGCGGGCCGGGTCGTTGCGCGAGCGGGCCTCCCCGCGCCCGGTTGTCCATCGGGCCGCGGTCACGACCCCGCACGGTACCCCCATCCGGATCGTATTGCAGGCTCACGGTGTACTGTTGCGACGCGGGTCTGCACCAGCCTTCGTCGTCATTGCAGGCGAAATAGTCGACGTGCACCGTCAGAGAATCCCGCGAAGCGCCGGAGACCTCGATCAGGAACTCTCGCGGATCGACGTCGGCGGGCGCGTCGACCTTGGGACCCTCGCCGCGCGGCGGAGTTGCTTCGACGCCCGAGGGCGTCTTGATGGAGAACGTGAGCGGGGCTGCGAGGTTGTTCCAGTGGACATGATACAACGGGTCGAGATGGAAGCCGAGGTAGAGCGTTCCCTTGCCCTGCCGCAATAGGTTTTCGTCCGCCTCGGCCCGCAATTTCACGTAAAAAGGGCTTGACGATTCCCGCGGTATCACCGTGACGGGTGACATGCGGTCCGGCGGACGCACGCGAGGGACGACACCGGACGCGGCGACCTTCGGCGGGGGGGCCCCAACCAGATCCAAATCCTCCACCCGCGTGGGATGCTCGACGGCGCCGACCAATTCCTCCAGGTCTCGCCGCAACGCGACCGGATTGCTCCACGACCGCCGCCGCACGACTTTCCCGTCGGGATCGATGATGAACTCCGAATTCGGCGCGTCGCCCAGCGCGTGTTTCAGGTCGTTCGCCATCGTGTCGCAAATCCAGGGGATCGCCGATCCCAGCGTCCGCTCCGCTTCCCGAATATGCATGAGCCGTTCCTCCAAAGTGAACGGCGTCACGTAGCCGTTGTTCTCGGGATGCGCAAGGGCCTTGTAGATGTAATGGAACCGCACGTCGCGTGGCGAATAGTCGCGGTGAATCGTCTCCAAACTGGGGACGTTGCGCAAAAACGGCGGTCAGGTAAGGCATCCGAAGATCAGCACCGTGTACTTGCCGCGCAGGCTGGACAGTCTCAGTTCCGTCCCGTCCGCGTGGAACGCCGCTACGTCGGGAAGCTCTGTTCCCAGTTCGGGTGCTTCCCGGTCGAATCTCCGCATTACCTGTTCACGGGGCGACTTCTGGCCCGCCAGAGCGTCGGGCCGATCGGCTGTCCGAGGCTGGCCCATAGTGGCCGATCCTCCCATTGCCATGGTCGTGGCGATCACGGCCCCAACACAGAACATTCCGCGTCGTTTCATGGTCGCCTCCCGGTAATCGCCGATCAGGGAATCCAAGACGTCAACCGATTGAACCCGAGTTTACCATGAAGGTAACGAGGGAGGTGTCGGGAATCGGGTATCGATCGGGTGTTGATTGACCTTGTTCGAAAAAGGTCGCCCCGGTATGCTCCGCCGCCGGCGGGTAAATAGGTTCCCGCCGCCGTTCCGCGCTGCGCCGCGGCGTCGTAGGGCGCGGTCGGAGGCGGAAGCGCGAAGGAAGGTCCGGGACGAGGCCGGTAGTTCGGAGTCCTCAAGTGGAGGCGGACGCGAAGGAACGCGGCCGATGACCATGGCCATGGAAGCACAGAGCCGTCGCGGGACGAACGATGGGGCGACCGGGTCGCCGATCGAGGCCGGATCGGACGCGGCGTCGGCATCCCGGTCCCGAACAACGACGGGTGCGCGCCGTCCTCGAACGGTCGTTGTGAACCTCGCGGTGCTCGTTGCGTTGGGAATTCCGTGCGCGGGTTGCCACACGCCCCTATTCCGCGCGCAAAGTCCCGACGCGGAACCGGTGGCGGAGAGCGAGCCGAGCGGCACTCCGCTCGTCGGTGACCTGACCTTTCCCTCGGGCATGCACTACGTGCTCGTCGAAGGCGTCGGGCTCGTGACGGGGCTCGACAATACGGGCAGCGATCCGCCGCCCTCGCCCGAGCGCGACGCGCTGAAAACGGAGATGCAGACGCATGACGCGATGCGTCCCGATGCGATTCTGGCTTCCAAACGAACGGCGCTCGTCGTGGTTCGGGGGTACCTGCCTCCCGGTGTTCGCAAGGGAGATAAGATCGACATCGAGGTGGCGAGTCCGGCGCGGTTCGAGACGACGAGCCTTCACGGCGGCTGGCTGATGCAGGCGCGTCTTCGGGAAGTCGCGATGATCGACAATCAAGTGCGTCGCGGCGACGTCGACGCGCTCGGCGGCGGAGACGTGCTCGTGAACTCCGTCTTCCGTGAAGGTGCGAGCGACGAACCGTCGGGATTGCTCAAAGGGCGCGTGCTCGGCGGCGGAGTCTCCACCACGACGCGCAAGCTCGGGCTGATGATCCGGGAGGATTCGGCGTCGGTTCGCGCGAGCACGATGATCGCGGCGGTCATCAACGAGCGGTTCCACCACTTCGAGAACGGAGACAAGCTTGGCGTCGCGAAGCCGGTCAATGCGAAGTTCATCGAACTCTCGATCAGCCCCCGTTATCGCAACAATGTCGCTCGGTATGTCCGCGTCGTCCGCAGCATCTCGCTCGCCGAATCGCCCGTCGACCGGGCCGCTCGACTCCATCAGCTTGAATCCAAACTGCTCGAACCCACGACGAGCGCGACAGCCGCTTTGCAGCTCGAAGCGATCGGCAAGGACGCGATCGAGACGTTGCGCAAGGGCGTTCGGTCGCGCGACGTCGAGGTCCGGTTCTACGCGGCCGAAGCGCTCGCCTATCTGGACGACAGCGAGGCGGCCGGTCCGCTCGCCGAGATCATCGCGGCGGAGCGCGCGTTCCGGTGGCATGGACTCACCGCGCTTGCCACGATGGATCACGTATCGGCGTATGACGGGTTGACCGGCCTATTGAGTCATCCGAGCGCCGAGGCCCGCTACGGCGCGTTCCGCGCGATGCAGGCGAGGAATCCCCGCGATCCGCTGGTGCGGGGAGAAATCCTCGCGGACTCGTTCGCATTCCACATCCTGCCCGGAACGGGCGAACCGCTCGTCCATTTCGCGCGGACCCGGCGTCCCGAGGTCGTCCTGTTCGGGAACGACCTCACGATGGCGCCGCCCCCGTTCCTCCTCGCGGGACGCCGCATCATGGTCAAGAAACAGGACGCGAGGCAGGTCAAGGTCATTCGGTTCGAGGCCGGCGAAGAGGACCGCGTCGTGATCTGCCCAAGCCGACTCGATGCCGTCATCCGCGCGATTGTCGAACTCGGCGGACGCTATGAGGAAGTGTATGAAGCCGTTCGGGGCGCGAAGGCGGGGAACTACTGGCCGGGACGACTGGCCGTCAATGCGAACGCGAGCTCGGGCCGCGTGTACGATCGGAACAGCTCGGAGTCGCCTCCCGATGATGGGGCGGACGGCTATCGCGTCACCAACCCGGTCCCCGAGCTCTTCCAGGACCGTCTCGACGGCACTCCCGACCGAGCGGACCCCGACGCGCCGGACGACCGTGTGTCAGCCGACGCGTCCGAGGCGCCCGAATCGACGTCGTTCCTTGGTACAATCAGGGGCTGGTTTTCTCCGGGCGGAACGTCCGAGTAGCCGCGACCGGGTCGTCGGACGGTCCGCCCCCGCGGGGCGCGACGCCGTCCGAACGGTCGGCTCGGCGGGACAACGCGTCCCGCCCGCGATCCCGCCCGTTCGTCCAATCCGTCGTGCTCCGGCCATGCCATGCTAAAAGCGCTCGAGCTGTTCGGCTTCAAGAGCTTCGCGGACAAGACGCGATTCGAATTCCCGCAAGGAATCACGGTCGTGGTCGGCCCGAACGGATCCGGGAAGTCGAACGTCGTCGATGCCATCAAATGGGTGCTTGGGGAACAGAGCGCCAAGAGCCTTCGCGGCCGTGAAATGGCGGACGTCATCTTCAAGGGCAGCGGCGCGGGCGGGCGCAAGATGATGAACACGGCCGAGGCCACGATCATCTTCGACAACTCCGACGGACGGCTCGCCATCGACGGGTCCGAAGTCCATGTCACGCGTCGCGTCTACCGGAGCGGCGAGGGCGAGTACCTGATCAATGGTCAGCCGTGCCGGCTCAAGGATATCCGGGACCTGTTTCGCGGAACGGGAGTCGGCGTCGATGCGTACAGTCTGATCGAGCAGGGCAAGGTCGACCAGTTGCTTCAGGCGTCGCCCAAGGACCGAAGGGCCATTTTCGAAGAGGCGGCGGGCATCAGCCGATTCAAGGCGAAAAAGGTCGAGGCCCAGCGGCGGCTCGAACGCGTCGCGCAGAACCTGTTGCGGCTCTCCGACATCGTCGAGGAGGTCGAAAGTCGGCTCAAGAATGTCCAGGCCCAGGCCTCGAAGGCGCGGCGATACCGCGAATACGCGGGCCGGCTGCAGCAACTCCGCACCCATGTCGCGCTCCACGATTGGCGAACGTGGACGGAGAAGCTCGACGCCGTGGAACACCGATGCGCCGAATGCCGGGACGCCGCCGCCGGCCTGCAGGCGAAGGCCGAGTCGCTCGAAGGGGAATCGCTGGAGGTCGACGCGCGTCTCGCGTCGATCGCCGAATCGCTCCATCAGGCCGAAGGATGCCTGGCGCGGAACCGGGAACGGCTGGCCGCCCGCGCGTCGCGGTGCGACATGGAATACGCGCGGCGCGGCGAACTGGAGAGCGAATCGGCGTTGCACCAAGGGCAACTCGCCGCCGCCAGCGGCCGCGTCGGCGACATGCTCGCCCGGCTTCGCGAGGTCACCGAACAGGTCGAATCGGCGACGCGGGATCTGCGCGGCATCGAGGGGGACCATGCGATCCACGAGGGAGCGCTCGCCGAGTGCGCGGGCGCCTGGCGGCAGCTCGCCGCCCAATCGGAATCGCTCCGCGAGCGGCACGTCGAGCGGATGCGCGAGGGCGCCCGGCTGGGCAATCAGGCCGAGCGGCTCGCATCGCAGCTCGCCACACTCGACGCGTCGATCGCCAAGTCGTCGAACCTCGCGCATCAGGCGGACCGGGAAGTCGACCGGTGCCGGAGCGCGCTTGCCGAATTGCTCGGCCAAGAGGGCGCGTGGCTCGCCCTCGTGCGGGACCGGGCCGGCGAACTCGACGCCGCGCAGCAGGAGTTGGCCCAAAGCCGCCGACTGTTGGCTCGACGGCAGGAAGACGCGGCCGAATTGCAGGGGCGGCGCCAAGGCGTCGCGCGGCGGATCGAGATCCTCCGGGAACTCGAGGATCGCCGTGAAGGCGTGCCGCCGGGCGTTCGCCAATTGCTCGAGGCCAAGTCGACGACACACTCGGCCGAGGACGGGGAGCACGCTCGGGCGTTCGCCGAAATCGAGGGGATGGTCGCCGATCTCTTTCGAGCCGACGTCGCCCTCGCGCCGCTCGTCGACGCCGCGCTCGGCGAAGCGTCGCAATGCGTCGTCGTCCGCGGAATCGCACTGATCCGCATGGCGGCCCAAGGCGCCCTGCGACTCGAAGGCCGGGCGCAGCTCCTCTCGTTGGAACGGATTCCGAGCCGGTTCGAATTCCGGCGCGTGCAGTGGGAAGGGCGTCGGGGCGTCCTCGGCCGCGCCGACAGGCTCGTCCAATTCGACCCGCGATTCCGCGCGCTCGCCGAATATCTGCTCGGTCGCACCTACTTCGTCGAATCGCTCGACCACGCGCTCGAGTTCCATCGACTCGCTCCAGGCCGTGCTCGTTTCGTGACCCAGGCGTGCGAGGTGCTGCAGCGCGACGGCGTCGTCGCGATCGGGCCGCCGCATTCCGCGACGAGTCTTGTCTCCCGCCGGAGCGAGCTCGAATCGCTCCGAACCGAAATCGAATCGCTCGATCACAAGGTCGAATCGGCGTCGCTCGAGATCGTGAGGCACTCGGAGAACATCCGCGGCCTCGAAACCCATCTCGTGCATCTGTCCGACGCGCGCAACGCGGCGCGCGAATCGCTCGCCGACCACCGCGTCCACCAGCGGACGCTCGAACAACAATTCACGCATTGGTCCGGCGAACAAGGGCGGCATGCCAAGGACCAGGAGGCCGTTTCGGTCGAGCGGTCCCGGACGATCACGATGCTCGCCGAGATCGAGGCCGCGCGGCGGACCGCCGACGACGATGTCGCTCGCCTCGAACGCGAACTCGAATCCGGGCGCCGGGAATGGGAACGGGTCGATCGGGAACGAACCGAGAAGACCCAGGAGCTGACGCGGTGCCGGATCGCGCTCGCCACCACCGAACAACGCCTCACCACCCTGATCACCCACCGCGACCAGCTCGGTGAAGCCCGGCTCGAACGGTCCCGCGCGATCGCCGACGCCCGCGAGAATCTGGAAAGGTGCCGGAATCGTGTCACCGCATGCGATCGCGTGCTGCTCGGCGCATCCTCGGAACTCGCCCTGTTGTATCTGGAACGGGAGGCGATCCAGGCGGAAATCGCGCAAAGCGAGTCGCTCCGATCGGAACGGGCCGAACACCGACGCATGCTCGCCGACGAACTCGTCCAGCTCCGCAAGCGGGCGCGTCGGTGCGAGGACCAACTGCACCAATGGGAAATCGAGGCGGAACAGGTGCGCCAGCAGCGTGCCGCCCTCGTGGACCGGTTCCGCGACGAATTCGGCGCCGAAATCGGCGAGCTGGAGGGGGATGCCGCCGAACGCGTTCCGCCCGAGGAACGCGCGCGGATCGAGGAGGAGATCGCCTCGCTTCGCCGGAAAATCAGCAACATCGGCGCCGTCAATATGGAGGCGCTGCGTGAGTTGGATGACCTGGAAACGCGCCACGGCGCGCTCGCGGCCCAGTATCGCGACCTGAGCCAGGCTCGCGATGCGCTCGAACGGATCATCCAGAAAATCAATGGGGACAGCCGGCGGCTCTTCATGGAGACGCTCGAAGCCATTCGAGCCAACTTCCAAACGATCTACCGCAAGGCATTCGGAGGCGGCAAGGCCGACATTGTCCTCGAGGAGGGCGGCGATGTCCTCGAATGCGGTGTCGACATCGTCGCGACCCCGCCGGGAAAACCGACATTCAACAACTCGTTGCTGAGCGGCGGCGAGAAGGCTCTGACCGCCGTCGCCCTGCTCCTGGCGATTTTTGAATTCCGCCCGAGCCCCTTCTGCGTGCTCGATGAAGTCGACGCTCCGTTCGACGAAGCGAACATAGGGCGATTCATCGATGTCCTCCGGGAGTTCCTGGGCTGGACCAAGTTCGTCATCGTCACCCATTCCAAGAAGACGATGACCGCCGCAACGACCTTGTACGGCGTGACCATGCAGGAATCGGGCGTCTCGAAGCGGGTCGCCGTCCGATTCGAGGACGTGAGCGACAACGGGGAAATCAGCTCCGAGGCGATCCGCCGGTCGGAAGGCGCTTCCGAAACGGATCAGGTCGCCTAACGCCGCCCGAACGCATGGTCGCGGGATGGGGAGGTCCCGCCGAGGATTCCCTCGCTCGCGAAAGAATCTAAAGTACGACACCGTTTCGAATCGAAATAACTTTCGGACGGTAGTCTCTTGTTCACGGTTCCGCTTGCGGATCGGTCGGCCACGAGATGAAGTCCGTGCAGGGGGGCGCCTGCCGAGGATGGTTCTTTCCTCGTATCGAGTGCCATGGTTTGCGCGGCCCAGCGCCGGGTACTCGTCAGGTGGCTCCGCGCACGTTCGCCACGCCGTAGCCGGGAGCGATCGAGAGGCGTTTCGCGAAAGGATCTGGTTTATCCATTTTGCGGAATTATTCCAATCGCCGCTCGACCGGTTTGCCGAAATAGATCGTAAGGCGCGGATCAGAGGGAACTGACTCTAAGCCACGAAGAAGCAAGTTACTACCCCGCCCCGACCCAGATGACCGCGGTTGGCCGGTGCCCACAGCCGGCGCGAAGGACCGAACCCAGGCCTGCTGCCGCGGACAAGGGGCACGACGTCCGGCCGAGCGTGACGACTCGATCGGACTAATGACGAGTCAACGAGTGACGAATGGAGAGCCTGCGATGAAGGTCTTCACAACTGGACAGGTCGCGAAGATCTGTAAAGTGGCCCCGCGCACGGTCAGCAAGTGGTTCGACTCGGGCCGCCTGAAGGGATACCGGATTCCCGGTTCCCAAGACCGACGCATCCCGCGCGAGTATTTGATCAAGTTCCTGAAAGAGCATGGCATGCCCTTGGGCGATCTCGAGGACGAGGCCATGGCGAAGGTCTTGATCGTCGCGCAGGACCAGATCCTGATCGAAAACATGAAGCGTGAACTGCCGGTCGAACGCTCGTTCAAGGTCGCCGTCGCGGCCAGCGGGTTCGAGGCGGGCATTCAGGCCGAGAGTTTCCATCCGGATTGCATCATTGTCGATTTCTCGATCGGCAAGGTGGAAGCGTTACAGATTTGCCAGAACCTGCGGAAAAATTGCGATTTCTCCGAGACGATCCTGATCGCCCTGCTTCCCGACGACGGAAGTTCGACGACCCTCGATCGTTCGAGCATCAACGAGACGTTCAAGAAGCCGTTCGATTCCCGTCTGTTGGCGGAACGGCTTCGCACGTTGATCGGAGCGAAGAAGGAATTGGTGTAACGGCCGGTTTCCCTTCGCGCCGCCTCGCCGTCCCCGCACAACCCGTCACGGATAGACCCCCGTGACGGAAACGATAAGACGAACACCTGGACGCCCGCGTCACCCGACGCGGCTTCACCCTCCGGTCCGTTCCACAACGCCAGGCATCGCGCCCTGGCGTTTTTTGTTGCGCACGCGCGCGGCCTCTTACGGGGACGGGAGGGGCTGGGCGTTCATTCGAGGATCCCGGAGGCTCGCCGGACTTCCCCGGTCACCAGCGTCACTTCGCCCGACGCGGTCGCGATGCGGATGGCGCCCCGTTCGTCGATTCCGCGGCAGACGCCTTGGACCGCTCGTCCACCCACGACGAGCTCAACGTCGCGTCCGGTGAGCAGGCACCGATCGCGCCACGCCGCGAGCGACTCGGCGGGCCGCACGGCGATCGCGGCGTATTCCCGGCGAAGGCCTTCGATCACGTCGACCAGGAGGTCCGTGAGCGGCACGGTCGTTCCGACGACGTCGGTGAGCGAGATCGCGCGAGGCGCGATTTCGGGCGGCGCGTCCCGCATCGTGTTGTTGACGTTGAGGCCGATCCCGATGACCAATCTCGGAGGCCGCGACGGAGCCGTTTCGATGAGCACGCCGCCCGCCTTGCGTTCGTTGATGTACACGTCGTTGGGCCATTTGAGTCGGTACGAGGGCCCGGACGCGCCATTTTCGAGGCTCCGGGCGAGCGCCAGACCGGTGGCGAGCGAAACGAGGGGAAGCCGATCGGGCGGGATGTCGAGCGATGCCGCGTCGATGGCGATCGAGAAAGTCAACGCGCCGTCCGATGACCACCACCGATGGTCGCCCCGGCCACGGCCGGCCGATTGCGATCGAGCCAACACGAGCAGCGGAACGCGGGCATGGGCGGACGCCAACCGAAGGGCCGTATCATTCGTCGATTCGATCCGGTCGTGGTAGACGACGTCGGCGAGCCACGGGTGGCTCCGAAGTCGATCCAGATCGAACGGCGATCCGTTGCCACCCGTCTCCATCCCGCCTGCCTCACGACGTCCGCCGCACGACGAGCCGCGCGAGGCGCGTGGGCACGTCGGCGCTGGTCAACTCCCTCCGCGGTATCGCCTCGACTTCCCCGAGGTCCTCGGCGATCGGAGCGTACAATTCGGCGAGCGGCCCGATGCCGCGGGCCTTGGATTCGGTCAAGGGTGTCAAGAAGGCTCCTTACGTATCTTCACGGCGGAATACGCCGGACCGACCTCCCGACTTTTCCTCGAGCCGGACGGACTCGATCGTCATCGACCGGTCGATGGACTTGCACATGTCGTAGACGGCGAGCGCGGCGACGGCGACGGCGGTGAGCGCCTCCATTTCAACGCCCGTCTTTCCCTCAAGGCCCACCTCGGCCTCGATCCGGAGCGTGTCCGCGCCGATGAACTCGAAACCGACGCGCGCGAACTCGATCGGCAACGGATGGCAAAGGGGGATCAAGTCGGGCGTTCGCTTCGCGCCTTGGATGCCGGCGAGACGGGCGACTTCGAGCACGTCGCCTTTTTCGAGCGACCGGTCGCGGATGCGCGCGAGCGTGGACTCGGACATGCGAACGCGGGCCGTCGCTTTCGCCCTTCGGCGGGAGACGGATTTCCCGCCGACATCGACCATGCGGCTCGCGCCCGCGTCGTCGAAATGCGTCAACTCGCCCACACCGTCACCGAAGTCCTTCCTGGCGTTCTTCCCCGCGTTCGGCGTTCCGCACCCGATCAACGTCGGGCGCCGGCCGCCGTGCCCGGTTGCGGCGCCGAGTAGCCGAATGCGGCGGGGGGCGCCTCGGAGCGCCTCGAATCCGGCCATTTTACGATCCGCGCCGAAGGCGTCGAGGGGGCGGCGATCGTCTCGCGACGCTCGATTCACCGGCCGCGCCGCGGCGCCTTCTTCGCGCCCGACGGACCGGGGCGGTCGGCGAGACCCGCCAGCTCAAACAGGAAACGGCTCGGCTGGGTCTCGCGCGGCTTGCCCCATTTGCGGCGACTTAGGGCCATCGAAAACGTCAAGGACTCCTGCGCGCGGGTGATGCCGACGTAGCAAAGGCGGCGTTCCTCGTCGACCGCCGAGGCGTCGTCGCCGAGACTTCGATGATGGGGCAGGACGCCCTCTTCCATGCCGACGAGATAGACCTCGGGAAATTCGAGCCCCTTCGCGCTGTGCAGCGTCATCAGGACGACCGCGTCGCGCCGAAGTTCCTTTTCCTTGTCGTCGTCCTGATCGCGCGATTGGATCGTCAATTCGCGGAGGAAGTCGCCAAGTTCGGCCTTCGGCGCGTTCCGCTCGAAGGCCGCGAGCGCATTGATGACTTGTTCGACGTTCGCCCAGCGCGCGTCGCGCTCGTTCACGTCGTCGAACTGCTGATCGAGGTGCGACCGGTAACGCACGTGGACGAGCCACTCCCGCGCGAAGTCATGCAGCGAGGAGACTTCACCGGAAAGGAACCGACCGCGGAATGTCCGCACATCCGCCGCGAACGCGTTCACGGCGTTCCTCGCCGCCGGCGGGAGATCGCCGGTCCCCCGCGAATCCTCGATGATCGACCACGCGGGAACGCCCGCCGCGACGGCCTTCGCGACCAGCGACTCGACCGTCTTCTTCCCAATCCCCCGCGCCGGCGTGTTGATCACGCGCAGCAGGGAAACCTCGTCGTCGGGCGATTCGAGCAGCCGCAGGTAGGCCAGCGCGTCACGCACCTCGCCGCGATCGAAGAACGACATGCCGCCGACGAGCACATACGGCACATTGCGGCGGCGCAGTTCGGTTTCGAACGGTCGAGGTTGTTCGTTCGTTCGGAACAGGACCGCGAAATCGCGGGGCGAGCGGCCGGGAAGCCGCATCCGCTTCTCGATCCGAGCCACGATCTCCCGCGCTTCCGCCTCTTCGTCCGGATACTGCTCGATCAGCGGCTTCGCGCCGCCGGGGCGGCTCGGACGCAACACCTTGTCGTGCCGGTGCCGATTGAACGCGATCAACCGGTTCGCGACGTTGAGGATCTCCGCCGTGCATCGGTAGTTGTCCTCGAGACGCACGACGACCGCATCGGGCCAGTCCTTTTGGAATCGCAGGATGTGTTCGACCTCGGCGCCCCGAAACCCATAGATCGACTGATCGTCGTCTCCGACAACGCACAGGTTGCGGTGCGGGGACGCGAGCGTTCGGACGATGCGGTATTGCGCGCCGTTCGTATCCTGGTATTCGTCGACGAGCAGATGGTCGAACCGGGTCGATTCGGCGTCCCGGACGTCGGGGAACTTGTCGAAGAGCTCGTTGACGCAAAGGAGCAGGTCGTCGAAGTCGACGGCGCCCGCGAGCTTGAGCGCTTTTTGGTAGCGGCGAAAACCGGTCGCGGCGGTGAGCTCGCGATCGGTCGACGCGGTCGCGAGCGCGTCCTTGGGGGATATCGATCGGCTCTTCCAGAAACCGATATGGAACAGCAGGTCGGACGGCCGCAACGTTTCGGTCGGCACGCGGATCTCCCGGAGCACCGACCTCGCAACGCTCTCCTGGTCGCCGCGATCGTAGATCGCGAAACGAGCCGGATAACCGATCCGAACGATATGCCGCCGCAGGACGTCGAGCGCGTGGGCGTGGAACGTGGCGATGCGTGGCCTGGCCTTGCCCTTGCCGCGCGCGCCGAGCAACCCGGTGATGCGTTCGGCCATCTCCCCGGCCGCCTTGTTCGTGAAGGTCACGCCCAGGATTCGGTCGGGGGCCACGCCGTGCCGGATCAGCTCGGCGATCCGATACGTCACCACGCGCGTCTTGCCCGTGCCGGCTCCGGCAAGCACGAGTAAGGGACCGCGCAGGGTCCGCACGGCGAGGCGCTGCGGAGCATTCAAATCGGTCGACATCGAGGCCGAACGCCTTACCGCTTCGCGTCGGGGAGCGGCATGACTTCGACTTTCCGAATCGAGACGCGGCTTCCCGGGTCATGCTGCTGGAACGCGAAATGCCCCTCCTTGAATGTCAGGGCGAAGTCCAGGTACTCGTAGAGCTCCTTCCCGTCGACCTTGATCCTGATACGGGTCACCGGCTTGCCCCGCCACACGTCGTCGCGGACCTCGAGTTCGTACGCGAACCACGTGTCGGGCTCCGCAAGCCGCTGGTAGACGTGGCACATGCCGTAGAGCGAACCGGTGCGGATCGGGTCGGTATGCGTGCTGTCGATCTGCGCTTCGTAGCCGTCGGTGAAGCCAGGCTTGCGCGTCGTTCGGAAATAGAGGCCCGAGTTCCCCTTGTCGTTGATCCGGATTTCGGCCCGATACCGGAAGTTTTTGTAGGGACCTTGGGTGCAAACGAGCATCGAAGCGGGTCCGGAACCCTGAATGGCTCCGTCCTTGACCTCCCAGACACTTTCGGGATTGCCGACTTTCTCCCACCCGTCGAGGCTTGTGCCGTTGAAAAGGGGCGTCCACGCACCGGCGTCCTTGGACGCGTCCTGCGCGAAGGTCGGGCACGCCGCCAGGGCGATCAAGGCCAGCGCGGCGGCGCCGCCGGGGAAAAAGCGTCGCGAAGCGGTCGATGTCATGGCCGTTCTCCTGGGTGCGAAGGGTCAGCGTCTCGATTGAGAGGGATCCCGCCGCAGCTTCGTGACCCCGCCGGCGGACACGGCCAGAGGAGCGTGGGGCTGCGCGTCCTTGGGGAGTGGGACCGCGTGCTCCGCATGCGGTCTTCCGAGCGGTTTGAAGACGAGGCCGAGCGGCCCCGCAAGCAGCGCGGGGAAGAACACAAGCTCCGCGACCAACCCCGCGAAGAGGATCGTGAGCATCAACACGCCGAACCGCTGGGTCGGCGAGAATGTGCTCAGCGCGAATACCGACAACCCAAGCCCGCTGATGACCGCCGCTTGGAATGTCGGCGTGGCGCACCGTTTGTACGCGGAGAGAATCGCCGACCTGCGGTCGTGCGAGTCCCGCAATTCCTCGCGATACCAGTTCAGGAAGTGGATCGTGTCGTCGACGGCCACTCCCAGCGCGATGCTCGCCGTCATCATCGATCCGATGTCGACATCGATTCCCAGCCATCCCATCGCCCCGAAGATGACGAACACCGGCAAGACGTTCGGCAACATGGCGACGAGTCCCGCAAGAAAGCTCCGCGAGACGAACATCATCACCGGCGTGATCGTCGCGAACGACCAGAACGTACTCTGCATCAGGCTGTTGAGCAGCGTACGTTGGGCCTTGTAGACGATCGGAACCACGCCCGTGTAAATCGACGCGATATCCTCGTTCGCGGCGGATCCCGTCGCCGCCGACGCCGACCGCTCGGTCACGGCGATGTCGCGCAAGTCGACCAGGAGCCTCGCGCGTTCCTGAACAAGGCGGGCATCATACGTTTGGGTCCGGTCGATATCGATCACCGCGTCGAACTGGCCGACGATCTCGCCGAACGTCGGAGGAATCGCGTCGACCCGCGGATCGTGATAGTCAACTCGGAGCCTGGACGCGGTCAGCATCCATCGCAGGGTTTCGGCGAAGATCGCGTCGCCGTCCACGGTCGGCACAAGCCCTTTCTCGCTCCGTTCGGCCGTTTCGTCGGGCGCGGCGCCGTTCGAAGCGGATGTCTCCGTCGCGGATGCGTCATCGAGGAAATACCTGCTCGACGCGCCGAGCAGGCACACGCTGGCTCCCGCGAATCCCTCGGAACCGCGCTTGGCCGCCAATTCGCGCAGGATGCGGGTCCGCGCCCGCTGGGCGGCGAGGATCGGCTCGACCACCTCCTTCAGATTGTCGATGAACGCGCCGTAGTCCACGTCCTTGAGCGCGCCGACCCGCAGACTGATCCGCCAGAGCTCGCTGCCGTCGCCGTCGAGCCGCAAGTACTCGGACTTCAAGAAGTCGTCGCGATAGGCTTCGAGCCGTCGCGACGTCGCGCGGCGCACCGTGAAACCGTATTCATCGGGCAAGGAGGGCGCGAACGTCGCCGAGGACACCGAAGGTCCCGCGACATCCGCCCCCGGCGCTCCGAAGTGCCGGTCGATGACATGTTGGATCCGATTCACGATCTCCATGCGTTCGAGGAATGCGAGCTGGAATTGGAGATTGTCGTCCGGTTCCGCCGATGCGTCCAAGTCCTCGTCGCGGAGCGTCTTGGGCGAGAACCGGACCACCACCTCCATCGGCACGAGTTCTCCCAGATGGGATTCCAGCCAGTCGTAGTCGGCGAGGATTTTCGCGTTCTTGTCGAACAGTTTGAGCAGATTGATCGACGTGTTGATCGACGTCACGCCATAGCCCACGACCGCGATGACCGCCACGCAGATCGCCGCGACCGCGTAGTGGTTTCGGATAATGAACGCGCCCATTTGGCCCCATGCGTGCGTGATGCCCCGCGCATACCAGGTCGGCTCGGCGTCCTCCTTCGCGGGCTTGGGACGCCGTTTCTGGGGAAAGACCTCGAGCGACGCCGGCAAATAGGTGAACAGGAGGATCAGGGTCGCCATCACGGCGATCGCCGAATACAGCCCGAACTTCGCGATCGGCGCGATCTGGCTGGTGTTGAGCGAGACGAGGCCGAGTGCGGTGGTCACGGAGCAGAAGACGGCGGGACGCCAACCGTGCGCGAGGGCCCGCTCAGGCGCCCCCCGGTGGCCGTGTTCATCCACCGCGTCGCGATAGTAGTTGATCAGGTGCACCGCGCCCGAGATGCCAAGCACGTAAACGAGCGACGGCATCGACATGAGGATCGCGTCGCAGCCGACACCGGCCCACCCCACGACGGCCATGCTCATCATGGCGCTCACCCCGCCCACGCAGAACACCATCAAGGTGGCCGTGATGCTTCGGAAACAGGCGAAGGCGAGGCCCAGTCCCAAGACGACCGAAATCGAAACGAGGCGGATCAACGTGACCGTTCCCTCCTCGTCGATCGCCACATTGTCGACGGGCGGCCCGCCGATATGCAGGTCGTTTTGCGAGATGCCGCAATCCGCCGCGAGCCGGTAGAGGCGGCCGACCGGCTTGCCGAGGACTCCGGTTCCCAAGACGCGGTGCAGGTCGGCCTGGCCGTTCTCGGTGAGCGTCAACACCATGCACGTCTGTCGTCCGTCCTCGCCGAAAAGCAGGCCCGTCAGACGCCGCTTCGCCGTGTGCGGCTCGTCCGCCAAGACGCCTCCCTCGCGGGTCAACACGCCATAGAGATCCGGACCCGTTTGCACGGTGCGGAAGACCTGCGCATTGAGCCGAGTCGGATCGTCGTAATACCAGGGGCCGTCGACCGGGCCGAACGACGCCACCACGTCGCCTTCAATCGACTTCCCGCTCACCTTGCGCCAGATCGTCGAGGCCAGGTCGAACATCGGTGAGGACGAATGCCATTGGCACAAGTCGCCGTCCGGCGTGATGTAATACCATTGATCACCGGTGCCCCGAACCCACTTTTCGCCCAATCCACCCCAGTTCGGAAACTGCGTGTCGGCCGCGAACAGCCCGAGCCGGTCACCCACAAAATCGTAGTCGCGGACGAGCGAACGTCCGCGCAAGGACGGATCGGGAAGTTCCGCGTCCGGTCGTCCGGCAGTCGCCCTGTTTCCGCTCACCGACGCATCCTCGGCGCTGACCGCGTCGGTTTCCGCCACGGTCACCGCGTCATCGCGTCGGTCCGCTTCCGCAACGGCGCCGCCGTCCGACTCGCCGCGCACGCGCGACGGCGGAACGGGCATCATCAGCTTATGGAGCAGGAGCTTGTACGACGCGTCATCCTCGGCGCACCCGTCCCAACTCGCCAATACGAACCGTTCGCCGGCGAACCGCTTCCAAAACCACTCCATCTCCTTCGTCTCGGGGAAGTCATCCGGAAGCCAGTCCTTGACGTCGTTCTTCATGTGCTCGAGCGCCATCCGCGCGCCGCGGAAGCCAAAGGGCACAAAGAAGGCGACGGCCATCAACACGACGACGGCGTGGCGGCCGAAAAACGTCTTCGTCATCTCGGATCGATCCCCGTTCGGCATGCGATGGCCAGCCGCGCATCCGCGTTCCACGACGTCCGGATCCCGTCGGCGAACGCACTCGCCCAATCGACGTACGAACGGTCGATCGCGGCGCGGCTCTGTTTAACAAGTCGGCAAATACGCCACCAACCTCAAGTCCGACACGCCCCATCCCGCCGCCAAATTCAAGACCCTAGCGTAACGCGAAGGCCCTTGCGCCGGAATCCCTTGCCGCAACTTCCCAGCCTCACAAACGGCTCCCAACCCTCCCGGGCCGACGGCCCATTTATTGAATTGAGAGAATGGAGTGAATGGGAAGAGGCGGCGTTGCGGGCGCGCGAGGATGGAAGCCGAGCGGACGATGGCAAAGGCCACGATCCTACCGTGCCTCGGGCCATGTCGGAAGGTACTCGACACGCGCTCCGATCGGACCCCCGTCGGCCGCCATCGTTATCGCGGGCTGGCCCTTGCGCAGCCGATAACCCCGATACGGGTCCTTCGGCGAGCTTGCCCCCTCAAACCGAGGCGGGGACGTCAATGATGGTGCGGGCATCGGGACCGATTTGGCCAACGACAGACCCGTCGGAACCAGAACCAAATTGTCGTCCGCCGATTCAAAAGCGACTTGGCCGCCGTCCGTCGCTTCCGCGACGATGCCCAAGAACGTGTTCGCGCGGGTTGCAATCCCAAAAGGGCCCGGTTTGTGTTTCCGCAGGAACGAACCCTCGCAAACCGATCCCTGAATTCGCATGCGAGTCGGACCGTTCCCGGTCATGACAACGACGCGCGCCGCGGGCATGGGACCCCAGAACGCGTCATTTTCGAACCACCAGATCGAACGCGTATTGTTTTCAAGAAAGGCGCCGATGGCGAAATGGTCCGTGCCCCCTCCGTTGACTTGGCCATTGAGTCCGCCGGGCCCATCGAGGCAGGTGCAGTTCGTGAAGCGAACGTAGTAGGCCGTTCGCACCTGCAAGGCGGCCCGGCGCGTCGCCAGGCCTGTTTGGAATCGAAAATGCACGCCGTCGATCCGCGCCGAATACGCGGACGGAAGGAAGAGGGTGAGGAGGGTCGCGTCCTGGGGAACACCCTGCTGCGCCGATTCGTCAAGGATGATCGTCGGGTTGGCGTCGTCAGCCGCCCGTAACGTGAAGAACCTCGCATTCGGGGCGAAGAGGACGGCGGACGCCGGATGCGTTACGAAATTGCGGGACGGACGATAGGGCCCGTCGTCGGCGATCTCGATCACGTCGTCTTCGCCCAGTTCCGCGAACGCCGACTCGAGCGTCTTGTAGGGACCGTCCCGCGCGTGAACGCGAAGAACACGTCGACGCCCCCGAGGTTGGCTCGCCAGTTCCGGGTTTGGAACAAGGTACATCGGTATTCCCGATCCCGATACCACCGACGGCGCATCGGGCAGCGCGTCCAGGTCGGGTCCGACATCGGTCACGGCGCTGCGCGGATCGGTCCGCTTGCCGCGCGCCGTGCGCGGGCGAAAATCGCGCGATTCGACCTCATGCAGCACAAACCCGTCCGGCCAGACTCGGAACATCGGATCGGCCATCCGGTCCGCGCCCGCTCCCTCCCGGCCCCAAAGTCTGTGCCAGTTCGCGAGGTCCGCCGGTGGTTTTTGGCGGCTGCCCGCGTGGAACCCGGGATAACGATGGAAGACATTCTCGCCGCCGAGCCACGCGAAGGCGCCGGCCGCAACGTCCGATGCGAAGTCGGCGTTCAGCGAACCCGACTTCCAATCGATGACCGGCGACGGATTGGCGTACGGGCCCACCACCAGGCAATGATCGAATGCCGCCTCGACCTTGGGCACCGCGGGGCCTTCCGACGACTCGCGAGCCAGGAGGCTCGACGCGTTGTAGATCGTGCAGTGATTCAGCGTGAATCGATGCGGAACGGCCGAATCGCGCAGGACAATCCACGGCTTGGCACTGCCGGCCCAAAGCACCTGTTCGCCATCGACCACCACCGGATGCGCGCCTTCGATCGTGACAAGCGAATCGAGACCCTGTCCGCGCGCGAACAGGCGTCGCAGGTGAACCGTGATCGGACCTTCCGTTTGCCCATCGCCCCGCACCACGGCGATCGCGCGGTCCGTCGGTTTTTCAAAACGTCCCTGCGCGCACACTGTAATGCTGCATCCGTCCAGTTCGATCCGACCGGTCGGCATTTCGAAAAGCGATCTCAGTTCGGCGCGGCCTTCCCCCGACGCCGCGAGATGCACCTTGCGCAACGTCAGGTTCATTTCCGAACGCGAGAAAAACAGCGACGGGACGACGATCGGCGGCGCGTCGGAGGGGGCGTTGGCCGTTTGTTCGGCCTGCCGCAGGATCGGCCAGAAATCCACGCCGTCGACCGAATCACCTTCGATGGTCAGCGGCGTCTTGCCCGTGAGATCGACCGGCTCAAAGTCCAATGGGCCTCGGTGGCGGATGACGATCCGATCACCGGGAACGGCCTTTTCGAACGCCGCCTTGAGATCGGAAAACGATCCGGGCGCGGTGCCGACGATCAGCGTTTGGGGTTCCTTCGCCGCGGGAGCGGGTGTCGATGCCGGCGCCGAGTTGGTTTCCGTTCCGCTCGCCGCGCCCGGTCCGCTGGTTCCGGCGGCCGCGTCGGCGGCCTTTGCGGCGTCGTTCGCCGCACCGACGCCGGGATCCGAGGCCGTGTTTGCCTGCCCGCTCGGACCGACCGATGCGGGGGCCGCATTCGCGGGTTTCGCCGTTGGGGGATTGGAACCGTCGATGGGACGGGGCGGTCGCGGCGCCGATTGCGATGCGGAATCCGAGCCGGTTCTTGGAATGCGTTCCTCGTTCGCGGCCGTCGATGCACCGCTCGGCCGTGTCTCGGATTCCGGATCGGAGGACTCCGCGGAATCGGCAACGGGCGTCGGTTCATCCGGACCGCCGCGAGACAAGAGGAATCCAACAACCGCGACGAGCACCGCGGCGATACCCGCGACACCCGCGATCAGGGGCCATCGGGGGCGCACCGATTCCGTTTCGATCCGTCCCTCGGCGTGCGCCGGATCGGACGTTCCCTTCGCCGTGTCGGTCCCCGGTGCCTCGGCGCGAACCTTGGCGTGGGCATGGGGAACGGGGGTTGGAGTCCGTTTGGATCTTCCGGACTGGGCGGCGAGGTTCTTGAGGAATTCATTGAGCTTCGGATCGCTGGAGGCGGGAGTCGCGGGCGTCTCGACGGGCCTCGCGATCCGCAGCGTCTCGTTCGACGCTTCGCTCCCATGCGACGAAAACGGACCGATCGCCGCCGCGACTTCCTGGGGCGTCCCGAACCGGTTAGCCGGATCGACGGCCATCATGCGGCCGATGAGCTCATCGAGTTCCTGGGGAATATCCGCGCGGATCGCCTTCGCCGAGGGAGGCGACGCGTTCATGCGGGCCATGAGCTTGGCCATCAGCGTTTCGCCGCGGAACGGCGTCCGGCGCGTCAGCAACTGGAAGAGCGTGCAGCCGATACTGTAGATGTCCGCGCGGATGTCCGCGCCTTTGGGGTCGTTGATCTGTTCGGGCGCCATGTAATCGGGCGTCCCCATGATCTGACCGGAATGTGTCAATCCGCTCTCGCCCGGTCCCGCGCTCGTGAATCGCGCGAGGCCCATGTCGAGGATCTTGACGACGAACCGTCCGTCGCGCCCGCCCGTCGCCACCAGCAGATTGCTCGGCTTGAGGTCGCGGTGGACCATGCCGTGCTCGTGCGCGTGCTGCAGGCCGATCGCCGCCTGCCGGATGCACTCGCACGCCCACGGAATCGGCACGGGCGCCGTCGGACGCAGCCAGTGCGTCAAGTCGTGCCCGTCGACGTACTCCATGACGAGGAAATGTCTTTGCCCGACGCGATCCGCATCGTAGGCCGCGACGATGTTGGGGTGGTTGAGCGTCGCCGCGGCACGCACTTCGCGCTCGAAACGGGCCACGGCCTGGGCATCGTTGAGCAGCGACGGGGCCATGACCTTGAGCGCGACCTCGCGGTCCATCACCGTGTGCCGCGCCTTGTAGACGGCTCCCATCCCGCCGCCGCCAATCCGTTCGAGCAGGCGGTACTTGCCGAGAAAGAACGACGTGTGGCCGGCGAGCAGTTGCTCGGCCTGCCACCGCGTCAGAAGGGCGCCTTTGACAAGCTGCCTCGCGATCGCCGGGCCGTCGGCATGCGCCGATTCGCCCTTCCACTGCCCACGCACCGATTCGAGCTGCCCGCTCGACAGCAGCTCGCTCTTTTCGAGCAACGTGATGAACTGTATCGCCGTTGACTCGGCCATCGTCCCGACCTCGGCTCGATGGGACGGCATCCATCCACATCGCGCAACACCTTACGTACCCTGGAAGGGTTATACCCCGTTGCGTGCCAGAGTGGCAAGCGTCGCGAGCGAATGAGCTCGAATCGGGAAGCTCCCCGATCAAATCAAGAGCTCGGCCGTCCATCGAAGCCGCGATTTCCTCAATCCAACGGCGCACGTGTCTGCTCAACGTCCGGGTCCACGTCCCTCAGGTCCACGTCCCTCAGGTCCACGTCCCTCAGGTCCACGTCCCTCAGGTCCACGTCCCTCGGGTCCACGTCCCTCGGGTCCACGTCCCTCGGGTCCACGTCCCTCAGGTCCACGTCCCTCAGGTCCACGTCCCTCGGGTCCACGTCCCTCGGGTCCACGTCCCGGTGGAAGGGCAGGAATGCCCATGCCAAAGGGCCCAGGGGCGCCAAACGCACCTCCCATTGTTCCCATTGGTGCCGGCGGGAATCGCATGGCGGGGCCGGTAAAGGGCCTTGATCCAGGGCTGAGGCCTGCGGCGCGGTGCGGCCCACCCTGCGGTCTTGGATGGGGCCTTGTTCCCCCACGGGCCATCCGAGCATCGCCGCGGCGCTCGCGATCGTTGTCGTCGTCCGCGTCATCGTCACGATGGGCGGCACGGGCCATGTCGGTGAGCCGTTCGAGTCGTTCCAACACTTCGTTGAGCTTTCGGTCGAGTTGATCCATTCGTTCGAGGATTTCCATCCGGGGTTGAGGCGATTCAGGTCGAGGCCGCGATTCCGGGGTGCCTCGCATGGCTCGCACCGGATCGGGACGACGGGGGCCTCGGGCCTCCGGTTCGTCCGCCCCGACCGAACCGGCCAATCCCAACACGGTAACCAGACTCGCGACGATGTGAAGACTCGATCGTACGGACATGCGCTGTTCTCCCCTATGTATCGAGGCTCAGGAAAACGGCTTGCGCCGCGCGGCGCGTGATGCTGGATCCGCATCGATGACGGCAATCGTCCCGAGCGCCCGTTCGTGCAACCTATCTGGTAAACCCAACCGATGTCGCCATGTTCCGATTGCGCAGCCGATTCCGCGCGATCGGGCGGATCCCGTCAGAGGCCCAGCTTGATCGCAAGGCCGCTCGCCAGGACGGCGAATCCGGCGAGCGCGTGACCGTAGGGATGCAGTCGTTCGACGCGCGCGAGCTGGACTCCGAATTTCATCAGAACGACGATCGACGTCATGGTCAGCAGGGTGACAAAACCGAACACGGCGGAAATCCAACCGACGGCCCACAGGTTCGCGCGGGCGGCGGGATACATCAGCAAGGGGATGAGTGGTTCACAAGGTCCGAGGATGAAGACCACGGCGAGGATCCATGGCGTCATTCGGCCAAGCTCCCGCTCGGATGGTTCGGGACGATGGTCGATCGCGCGGATCGCGGCAACCTCGCCGCGGTCCGCCGAGGAATGCGCATGCGCGTGCGAATGGCCGTGCGATCGGTGGGTCACGGCGAGGCAGACGCCCCAGGCGGCATACGCGACTCCAAAACCGAGCAGAGCCCATCCCGCAAGATCGCCCCGTGCGGCTTCCAGTGTTTCGAGCCGCATGACCAGGATTCCCGCCGCGACGCCGACGAGTCCCAGCGCGACCGAGCTGCCGACGTGACCGAATCCGCACAGCAAAGTCACCAGAATCGTCTTGCGCATCGACCATTTGCCCACGTGCGCCATGGCCACGAACGGAACGTAGTGGTCGGGGCCGAGCATCGTATGGAAGAACGCGATCGAAACCGCGGAGAGACTCAGCAAACCAACATCGGCGGAGAACCCCATCGATGCTTCCATTCGGGTTGACGGAACGAACCAACCGGATCCGGCGGCGGTCGACCGCCGCGATCGAGCCGTAAGCGTAGCGGGGATCGTCCCGTTCGTCCACACGGATTCACGGGAAGAGGAAGTCCATCATGCGCGTCGTGCCCAGCGGCCGAGTGGCCGCGAACGGCTCGCCCGCGACAAACCCCGACGCCGCGCCGGCGAGCAGCGCGGCTCCGCGCACCCGATCGAAGACGTGCGACTTCGAGGACGGAAACTGGGTCTCGTAACAGCGGATCGCCGCCAGCTTCTGTTCGAGCGTTTCGCTGATGTCGACCGTGAACTGGCTCGGGAACCCCGTACCCGAAGACGGTTCGAACGCCAAGCGGAAATACAGTTGGACGGCGATCGCGTGCGCGGGCAAGCCCTCGAAGACCGCGTCCCATTTTGTGAGTCGGGAATAGAATACGGCCGCATCGGTGATTTGCATCGCCTGCCAATGGTCGGGCGACGCCAGCGGTGTCTTATCTCCGAAACCGATCACCACCTTCGGCCGATGGCGGCGAAAGACCTTCGCGAGCTCGACGCGCGGTTCAAACCCATCGAACAGACGCCGATTCGGGAAGGGCAGCGTGACGCGGTGGCGGACGCCGAGTACGTCGGCCGCGCGGCGCGCCTCGGCCAACCGAGCCTCGGGGCCGGGCGAAAAGGGCGTCGGCTCGCCGTCGGTGAGGTCGACGATCCCGACCGAATAGCCTTGCTTGGCGAGTTGGGCCAGCGTGCCACCGCATGCGATTTCGACGTCGTCCGGATGCGCGCCGACGGCGATCACATCGAGCGTGCCCGCCTCCGGTTCGTGCGTCATGAACGCTCCTCGATTCTCCGAACACGCATACCCCGAAGACGCGACCGGACGGCCACGCGCATCGTGCCGCCGCGCCCGGATCTCCCGCCATGCGCATCAACCGGCGGCCCGCTTCCCCGCGCCGATCAGGAAGACGGGATTGAGCGACGTGAAGGCCATCCGATCCATCTGATAGTTGCCCCGCGCGATCTGGATCATCCAAACGGAAACTTCGCCCGCGAGCCGTTCGAGCGACTCGCGCACGGCGGCGAGGTTCTCGATCGTCGATACGGTGCCCATCAAACGGCCGCCCGGACGCAGTCGCTCGAAGGCGAGTTCGACCATGCGATCGACCTGGCGTCCCGATCCGCCCACGAAAACCGCGTCGGGATCGGGAAGGTCGCGCCATGCGTCGGGCGCTTCGCCGAGAATGGGCCGCACATTGGCGACGCCGAACCGTTCCATGTTGCCGCAAATCAACTGGTGATCCGACGGGTCCATCTCGATCGCGTACACCATGCCCCGCTCGGCGATGCGGGCCGCTTCGATCGCCACCGATCCGCTCCCCGCGCCCACATCCCAAACGATCGAACGGGGCGTCAGGTCGAGCTGCGCAAGGGCGATCGCGCGGACTTCGGACGGGGTCAACAAACCCCGCTTCGGCAGCGCCTGAAGGAACAGCTCGTCGGGATTGCCGAACAGTCGATGCGCGGCGCGCGACGCGGGATGTCCCGGGTCCCGCGGTTTGCGGACCAGGATGAGCACATTGAGCGGCGCGAAATGCTGTCCCACCAACTCGCCGACGTCGCACTGCGTCACGCGCTCGTCGGGCGATCCGAGATTCTCGCACACGTACGCGCGAAAGAAGTCGACGCGCGAGGCCAGGAGGATCTCCGCCAACCGGCTTGGATCGATCGCCTCGCTCGTGAATAGGCCGACCTTGTCCGCCACGCGTATCCGTTCGATCACACGCTCGATGTCCTGCGTCGCGAGATTCGCCAGATAGGCGTCATCCCAGCTTTCCTTGATTCGAGCGAACGCAAGCTGCATGCTGCTCACGTGCGGAACGACTTCGAATCGGTCGGCGCCGATCCGATCGCACACGTAGCGCGCTGTGCCGTAGAACATCGGATCGCCGTACGCGATGAGCACGGCGCGTCGATCGCCCAAGACGGCCAAGCGGCCGACGGCCGTTTCCAGGTCGTTCGGAAGTTCGATTTTCTCGCCGCGAAACGGATCGGCCGATCGAAGCAGTCGGTCCGACCCCAGGATCACGTCCGCCTCGGCCAAAATCTGCCGCGCCCGGCCCGTCAGACCCTCGATCCCATCATCGCCGATCCCGATGATATGGATCTTCGGCCCTCGATCACGCGGCGCGCCCGGGCCGAGCGCGGGATCGCCGCACCCAGGGGCGCCGGGCCCTTGCGGACAGCCTCCATCCCGTTTGATTGCATCGGCCAATCGCCGGACCCTCCAACCGTGCGCTCAGGGGCCGCACGATACGCTTGGGCTCAATGTCCGCATCCGCAGGACTTGATCGCATTGGGGTTCGAAAACGTGAACCCCCTCCGTTCCACCGATTCGTAGTAGTCGACGGTCGTGCCGTCGAGGTAGAGTTCGCTTCTCTTGTCCACGACGACTTGCACTCCGAACTGTTCGAATCGGGAGTCATTGAGTTCGTCGTAGCTCTTCTCGAACTGGAGCGAGTAGTTGAACCCACTGCATCCTCCGGCGGTGATCCCCACCCGGAGGAACATCGGTTCGTTGAACTGCTGGCTCTCGATCACCCGCTTGACTTCGCCGGCGGCTTTTTCGGTCAACATGATGGACATGACGGCTTCCTCACAGATTCGTGTCGGACGACCTATCTAGCTTATTTCCCCATCGGGGCGCGCGTCCAGCCCGGTGGACTCCCGATGAGCCCGGTGCTCAGGAGGAATCCCGCAGGCCGCGAAGCCGGATAACGGCGTCGCGGATCGTCCGCGCGGCGAAATCGATTTCCTCCAACGTGTTGAACCGGCCGATCCCGAATCGCAGGCTGGCCCGGACGAGATCGTCGTCCAGCCCGAGCGCCCGGAGCACGTGGCTCGGCTCGGGATTGGCCGACGTGCATGCGCTGCCGCTCGACACGGCCAGATCGCCCATCGCGATCATCAGGGCTTCGCCGTCGACTCCCGCAAATGAGCAGCTCAGGTTTCCGGCGAGCCGCCGATCGGCCTGGTCGAGCGGGGGGCCGTTGAGCGAGACTCCGGGGATTTCGCGGACAAGCCGGTCATAGAGCGTGTCGCGCAGCGCGGCGAGCCGGGGCGCCTCGTGGGCGCGCTCTTCTTCGCACAGGTCGATCGCCTTCGCGAAACCGACGATGCCGGGCACGTTGAGCGTGCCGCTCCGCAGGCCGCCCTCCTGGCCGCCGCCGTCGATTTGCGGTTCGAGCCGGACTCGGCCCTCGGCGCGCCGAACGTACAAAGCGCCGACCCCTTTCGGGCCATAGATCTTGTGCGCGGTGAAGCTCATCAAATCCACATCGAGTTCGTCGACGCGAACGGCCAGCTTGCCCACCGCCTGCGTCGCGTCGCAGTGCAACAGGACGCCCCGTTCGCGGCAAATCCGCCCGATCTCCCGTATCGGCTGGATCGTACCGATCTCGTTGTTCGCGAGCATCACGGAAACGAGCCGTGTTTCGTTCCCTATCGACTCGGCGATCCGTTCGGGTTCGATTCGGCCCGTTCGATCGTCGCCCCGCGCGACGGGGAGGATCGTGATCGAGCATCCCTTGCGGGCGAGTCGGCGAAGCGGATCCAGGACCGACTTGTGTTCGGTGGCGATGCTGATGAGATGCCGATCGGCGGCTCGCGACCGTTCGGCGACGCCTCGGATGGCCAGGTTGTTGCTTTCCGTCGCGCCGCTGGTAAAGACGATCTCGCGGTCGGAAGCGCCGATCACGGCCGCGATCCGGGCCCGTGATTCATCCACGGCCCGTTTCGCGGCATGGCCGAACCGGTGGCTCGTGCTTCCGGGATTCCCGAACAGGTCGACGAAGCAGGGCACCATCGCGTCGACGACGCGGGGATCGACGCGCGTCGTCGCGTGGTTGTCAAGGTAGACGGGCGCACGCATGCGGCTCGCCCCCGTGTTCGAACAGAGCTTCGAGGCAGATTCGCGACCAGCTCTCGAACGCATCGCGCCGGTTCAGCAGCATCGACACGGGCACGAAACCCGCGCCCGCGATATCGGCTTCGCGCGCCGCCACCGCGGGCGACTCGACGTCGCACACATGCACGATTCCCAGATGGACCGTCCCGACCTCCGTCGCATCGTCGTTGATCAGACCCACGCAGGCGTCGTCGTACTTCGTCGCGATGATCAGCTCCTCGTCGATCTCGCGCCGCATGCCCTCGATGTAAACGTCGGCGTGTCCGACCTGACGCGCGTCCTCGGCCGAAATATGGCCGCCGATTCCGATGCTGCGTTTCGCGTGCAGCCGAGCCTCGCCTTGCCCGCTCCCCCGCGTGTAACAGAAGACTTGAACGCCGTCCTCCCCGTCCCGATATCGGAAGATGACGTAGGGGATGAGCTGTTTGAACGACGGGTCCTTTTCCATGGCCGATCGAGGCCGGTAGCTCATCAATTCGGGGCGAAGCAACCGGTCCAGATAGGGCCGAGCATCGGGGCAAAACCCCTGGAAATAGCCGACGTCCCGGAACGCGCTCGTCGGAACCACCAGCACATGCTCATTCTCCACGCGAAGCATCTCCCATCCGGTCGGACGATCGGCGATTCCCGCGCCGCCCGTCGGTCGCGGCGCGTTGTGAACGAAGTATAAGGGCGCCGCGCCCGCGCGGCGAGTGGCCCGTTCCCGCGATCCGGACGATCGCCGCGCCATGCCGCGCGTTCGAGATCGAGTCAGACGATGATCATCGCATCGCCGTAGCTGAAGAACCGATAACGGTCGGCGATCGCGTGCGCATAGGCCCCGCGGATCAGCGCGTCGCCGCCGAACGTTCGGACGAGCACGAGCAACGTGCTTTGGGGGAGGTGGAAGTTCGTCATCAGGCCCTCGACCGCGCGGAATCGATATGGAGGCCGAATGAACAGGTCGGTTCGTCCCGACCACGGCGCCGGTCTCCCGCCCTCGGCCGCCGTTTCCAGGACGCGGACGACGGTCGTTCCCACGGCGATCACGCGCCCGCCCCGCTGCCTTGCGTCGGTCATGATGCGAATCGCCTCCGAGCCCAATTCGCCCCACTCGGCGTGCATGACGTGGTCGTCGAGCCGTTCGGTCGCGATCGTCCGAAACGTGCCGACTCCCACATGCAATGTCACGCGGGCGGTCGCGATCCGGCGGGCTTCGAGCCGCGTGAGCAGTTCGCGCGTGAAATGCAGGCCGGCCGTCGGCGCGGCAACCGCGCCGCGCCGTTCCGCGTATACCGTCTGATACCGGACGATGTCCTCGTCGGTCATCTTTCCGCCTCGGATATAGGGCGGCAAGGGCACGTGCCCCACCCGTTCGACCCACTCCAATGCGTCGCCCTCGTCTTCGGGAGCGGCCACCCATTCACCGCCTCCGAGCGCGGCGACCATTCCAAGCCGCAGCGCGGGCTCGCCCGCCCGATCGCGCAGCCTGATCGACTCGCCCGCAACCAGCTTGCCTCGCGTCTTGCCGAGCAAGCGCCACAGGCCATGCTCGTCCGCGTCCAGGAACAAGCCTTCCCACCGTCCGCCCGTCCGTTCGCGAACGCCGACGAGCCGCGCGGGGATGACGCGCGTATCGTTGAGCACGAGGCAATCGGCGGGCCTCAACAGGTCGGGCAAATCCCGCACGTGGGCGTCCTCGATGCGCCCCGCCGACCGGTCGACGACCAAGAGCCGCGCGTCGGTCCGGTTGCGAAGGGGCTGCTGGGCGATCAAGTCGCGGGGCAGGTCGTAATCGTAGTCTTTCCTTTCGTTCATGCGCGCTCCTGATCGAGGCCGGTTGGGCTAGACTATGACTATAGGCGACTCGCCCCGCTCGCATCAGTAGGTTCGCCCACCGATGTCCGAATCGAATTCCGACGCTCCGATTCGAATCGCGTTTGTCATCACCGAACTCGAATTCGGCGGCGCCGAACGCAACCTCGTCCGGATCGCCGCCGGGCTCGATCGATCCGCGTTCGCTCCGTCCGTGATCGCACTCGCGGGACCTCCCGTCGGTGATTCGCGACTTGTCGGGGAACTCGGCGCCGCGAACGTGCCGACGACGTTCCTGGACGCCCATTCGATTTGGCACGCGCCACGCGCGTTCCTTCGGCTCAGGCGCGCGCTCGCGTCGCACTCCCCCGAGATCGTCCAGTCCTTTCTGTTCCACGCCAATGTCATGGCGGCGGCCGCCGCGCCGGTCGGCGCTCCCCGCGTGCTCGGCGTTCGCGTCGCCGATCCGCGCCGCGCGCGGGCGCGGGGCGAACAATGGGCCGCGCGCGGAGCGCGAGCCGTGGTGTGCGTGAGCGGCCGAGTGCGCGACGCACTCGTTCGGAACCGAACCTGCCGCGCGGATCAGGCGATCGTGATCCCCAACGGCGTGGACGTCGAGTCGATCGTGCGGACGCCCCCGGCCGATCTTGCCCGCGAAGGCATCCCGCCCAACACGCCGATCCTCTTGTACGTCGGCCGATACGATCATCAAAAAGGTATCGATTGGTTGCGCGCGATGTCCCGCGCTATGCTCGAACGGCTCACCCACCACCATCTCGTGTTGGTCGGCGACCCCACGCCGCAAGGCGACGCCGCGCGCCGCGCGTGGAACGCGTCGCACTCGGCGGAACGTGTGCACCACTTGGGCTGGCGCGCCGATGTGCCCGCGCTGCTGCGCCGCGCGGACCTGCTCGTCGTACCCTCGCGCTGGGAAGGAATGCCGAACGCCGTGCTCGAAGCGATGGCGGCCGGAATCCCCGTCCTGGCGACCGACGCCGAGGGCGTCGGCGAAGCGCTCGGTCCGCTCGCCGACGAACAGACGATCGCCTTCGGTCAAACCGAACGATGGCTCGAACGACTCGAATCGATCGCGACCGATCCCGCTACCCGCACGCGACTCGGGCAATCCAATCAGCGGCGAGCCGCCGCTTCGTTCAGCGCCGCGGCCATGGTCGCTCGTCACGCCGAACTCTATTCCCGACTCGCGCGCCGCGAACGGCCTCCGTCGCTCACCTGATTCGCGCCTCCCCTGTCGCGCCGCGAACCCCGCCGCCGCCCTAGCTCGTGCTCGTGCTCGTGCTCGTGCTCGTGCTCGTGCTCGTGCTCGTGCTCGTGCTCGTGCTCGTGCTCGTGCTCGTCCTCGCGCTCGTCCTCGCGCTCGTCCTCGCGCTCGTGTTCGCGCTCGTGCTCGTGCTCGTGCTCGTGCTCGTCCTCGCGCTCGTCCTCGCGCTCGTGCTCGTGCTCGTGCTCGTCCCCAGAACGGGAACGCGAGCACGACTTGAGACGCCGTAATATATTGTCAGAAAATGGTTTAGGGCACGTCGCAATCGCAGGGCCCAATTCCGGCACGTCGAGGAACCGGTCGGCGGCGAGCTCTCGAACCGGTCGAAACGACGATCTTGAAAAAAAATCTTGGAGACCGTTCGAGGCCCGAAGTCGTGCTGGGCCATCGTTCTACGATTCGCCCGCCCGTCCCGCGCGCGATGACCGAGTCAAGTTCGGGTTGACGCGCGGACGGTCGTGGGTATCTTGGGGCGAAAGTGGGAGGCAGTGGGGCGAGGTGGAGTGATGCTGCTGACGGGGACCTATCTCCGATCGCTCGATGAAAAGCAGCGGATGTCGCTTCCCAAGCCGATTCGCGAGGTGCTCGGCCCTTCGGAGGACCAAACGCCGGTCCTCTACCTGGCGCCGGGCACGGACGGATCGGTCGCCCTCTACCCCGAGGTTTCGTTTACGGAAATGGCGGCTCGCCTGAACTCCGATTCCCCAAACGGGCTCGAGGTGCGCGCGTTCAGCCGGCTGTTCTATTCGCAAGCGCAGCGGGTCGAAGCCGACCGCCAAGGCCGAGTACGGATACCTCAGGAACTGGCGCAATTCGCGGGACTCGAAAAGGAACTCGTCCTCGTTGGGGTCCGGGACCATTTGGAGTTGTGGAACCGCGAGCGATGGGACACTTATGTGAAAGCCCAGCAAGGCCGATATGACGAAATCGCCGAACGCGCGTTTTCGCAAAGGAGTTCGACTCGGACCACATAGTTCGCGGCATCATCGATCCCAACGACAAACCCAACAACATCGACCGTCCGTCCGTTGTTCGCTCGAGGCACGGTCACGGCGCACTTTGGCCACGGGTGCGGCCGTGATGCTCGAACGAGCCGAGGTAGGGAGATCTCGGCGGCGAACGGAACCGGCTCGGGCCCTTCTCTTCCAAGAGGGCCCGGAGGTTCCAACGGCGATCCGATCCGGGGTGTACGGACACACCCCTGGATCGCCGTTTTTCTTTCGAATGGTCGTGCCGGTGGCCGGTTGTCCGTGTCGCTCGACTCGCCCTGCCGAGAACTCGAGAAACGGCGGCTCGGATTGACGCGCGATGAAGGCGATTCGGTGCGAGGTTCGCGCGCGTCCTCACGGAGAGGGCGCGGGTCGCGTTTCGGCCAAGGAACGAAGGTAGGCGAACAGGTCGCTGACCTGTTGCCGTTCGAGTCCTTCGAGTAGACCCTCGGGCATGATCGATCGATTGAGGAATCCCGCGCGTTCGATTGCATTCTTGGCGATCCGCACGTCAGACGTATTGGGCTGCCGCACGACGACCGATTCCTCGTCCTGGGCAACGAGCAGGCCCTGGACAATGCGGCCGTCAAACGTCACCACGCGGAACGTGCGGTAGCCGCCTTCCATGGCGGCGTTCGGAGTGAGCACGTTGCGGAGGACCGATTCGGTTCCGAGCACGCCGATACCGTCGAGCACCGGTCCGACCGAGCCGCCTTGTCCGCGATAGGAGTGGCAAACCGAACACTGGGTGCGAAAGAGCTCCTTGCCGCGGGCCGGATCGCCGGGTTGTTCGGCCAGCGCTCGGAACCGGGCGAATTTCTCCGATTGACCCGCCGCGCGCGAAGGGCTCAACAGCTCGGGCGAGTCACCGCTCGATTCGACGCGTGCCGCTCCGGTGAGTTCTCCCCATGCATTGCCGGTGAAGAGATGCACCAGCCCCTCGGGGCGGTGACCTTCCGCCAGGGTTCGGTCGAAGTCGTTGCGGATCGCCTCGGGGCTGCGCGCGACGTTCCAAATCCGGTATTCCACCAATTCGCCATCGGTGCCGCCTCGTGGCGGAATCGTGCGGCCGATGCGCAGATCGGTGAGCCGCATTGCGTTGGCCTGCGAACTCCGCGCCGACGGCTCACCGTTGACGAAGATGCGAAAGACGCCCGAAGCGTCCCGCGTCACGGCGATATGGGTCCACGCATCCGGAGCGATCCGCCGGTCGGCGATGGCGATGTCGTTGTTTTCGGTGATCCAGACGCGGGGCGTCGCGTCGTGGAAATTGATGTCGAGTACGCCGGGCCGGCACAGGATGCCGTCCGTATTGTCGATGCCGGGTTTGAGTCGGATCCACGTTTCGACCGTGAACGGCCCTTCGAGGGCGATCGGCGCGGCGAGGCCGTCGTCATGCTTGCCCGTCAATCGCAGCACGGGCCGCGCGTGTCTGGAAAACTCGGACCACAGCGATTCGATCCGCGCGTCGCCCGGCACCAAGGATCGCAGATTCTCGAGCACGGAGGCCGAAAGATCCTCGCCGTCGACGAGGCCCGCATCCATCGCGGCCAAAAGCGTCCGGCATCCGTTCCGATGCGTGGCGAGCCGATCGATGGCCGCGCCGCGGAGCTCAAACGGCAACTCGGCCATGATCTCGATCATGGCTTCCCGGGACGTCTCGGAATCGGATTCGGCGAGCGCGTTCAAGGCCGCCGTTCGAACGGCGGACGGCTCTCCGTCGCGCGTGATCAGGGCCATGAGGATAGGGCCCTGATCCGATCCGATTTCACGAAGGCCGCGCAGTGCGAGCAGGCGCGCGTCGAGTGGCGTGTCGCGCGATTCCGCGAACGAGGCGATCTCCGCATCGAGGCGTTTCAGACGCCATGCGGCGGAGGCGAGGATCACGAGTTCGCGGTCGGCGGGGTCGTTCGAGCCCGACCACAGCGCGCGCGAGGCCCTTTCAACGGGGCCGGCGAGCGGACCGGTATCCAGGTCGGCGCGGAGCGACAGGAGGGTCCGCAATGTCGCGGCCCGCGACGCGGGCTCGGCCAGCAGGCCGTCCAAGACCTTGGCCACCTCCGGGTCTCCGAAATGCGCGGCGAGCACTCGGATTTCCTCGACGTTCAGCCGCCTCGCGAGTTCGGGGATCACGCGGGCGAGTCCGATGGCGGCGTCGCGTCCTTCGAGAGCGAGCGTCGCCAGCGCGCGATGCTCGGGCGGGAATGCGCGGCCGGCCGGCGATTCGAGGAATCGGGCGACCGCGCCGCGATGGGTTTCCATCGCCCATCGGGCGAGATACCGTTCGAATTCGCGATCGTACGCGTCCCAGAGGGGGCCGGCGAGCGGAGGCCGCGAGAATCGCAGCACGAGCGATGCACCGTCGAGGGTCTCGATCGGAACGCGGCGCAGCGCGTCGCCAAACGCCGCGCGGACGCGCGGCGACGGATCGTCGACCGCGTCGCCCGCGATCGCCAGGAACTCGGCTTCCCCGCGCGGCTGGGCTCCCGCGATCCGTATCGCCTCGCGGCGCACCTGAGCGTTCGCGTCCCGCGCCAAACGCATCAGCACGAGGTCCGGCACCCTCGCGAACCCCTCCCAAGCCCAGAGCGCGCCCAGACGCCGATCCGCCGGAACCGACGCGTCCAACGCCAAAGCCTCGAACGCCCATGCCCGGTCCGCCTTGTGTGGATCGGCCTTGTGTCGATCGGCGATTACCTGCCACGCGAGATCGGCGATACGCGCGTTGGGGGATCCGAGATGGCGTTCGAGTTCCTCGTCGGTCAACCGCGTCAAGTCGGGTGGTACTCGGCGCGGTTGATCGGTCCGCCGGATCCGCCAGATGCGCCCCCGAATCTTGTCACGCTCCGGATGTTCGCGAGGCACCTCGTTGTGCGAGATGACCTTGTTGTACCAATCGGTGACATAGAGGCATCCGTCGGGACCGAATTGGATCGCCACCGGGCGAAACCGCACGTCCTCCGAAACGAGGAAGTCGGGGAGTTTTTCGTAGACATAGCGTCCGTTCGAGGGCGCCGCGCGAATGCGCTGGATGCGGCTCGTGATCGGATTGGCGACATAGAAATACCGCGCGCGGCGTTCACCGTCCGGCGTTCCGGCCGCGCCCCAGGGGTCGGGCCATCCATCACGGTCGTCGGCCAGCGCAAGCCCGCTCAGCCCCGTGCCTCCCATTTGAGCCGGAGCGAGCGGAGCCGGCATCAGCGGCTGGTACGCTCGCAGACGCTCGCTCGAACCGGTCGCGTAGTACCCGCCCGGTTCAAACGGAATGATCGGATAACCGATATCGTTCGCCTCCTGAATCCACGTCTCGCCCTCCCGCGAGAGGGTCAGGCCCCAAATGTTGTTGGGCCCCGCCGTCAGTAGTTCGAATCGCGAACCATCGGGCGCGAATCGCGCCAATTTGCACTGGTTGAACACGACCTCGGCGGCGCCGTCCGCGAATGGCCGCCCGTCCGGCCGCCGTACCTTGGAATAGTTGAACAAACCCTGCCCCGTCAGGATCGCGTCGCCTGGAACCCGAGTGAACTGATGGGGAAAGAGGTGCGAGTCCTCGGTCCCGAACCCCGTCAGAACCACTTCGTGCGACTCGGCCGTTCCGTCGCCGTCGCGATCGCGATACCAGCGGATGTCGTGGCCGTATTGCACGAAAACTCCGTCGCGATAGGGGAGGATGCCGAGCGGCATGACGAGTCCGGTCACGAACGGACGGGGAGCGGACGGGGGGGTATCAAACGGACGATCGATGATGAGCACCTGGTCCCGGCCGCCGCGTTCAAACAGCCGCCGTGACGCCTCGGGGTTCTCGTTGGCGTCGACCGGGTATTCGAGCGCCGTCATGGTCCAAAGGCGGCCCTTCGCATCGAAACAGGTCGTGATGAATTTTCCGATCCCCTCGGATTCGGCGGCCACCCGTTCGACTTCAAAACCCTCGGGCACGCGGAGCGCGAGTCGCTCGGCGTCCGGTTCGAGCGGCCCGCGATCGACCTGTTTGGGTTCGGAATCCGCCTGTCCGCGCGCGGGAAGCGGGTCGCATCCCGAAACGGTGATCGCGATCAGGGCGGCGAGGCCGGACGCCGTCCATCGGGTCGGCCGTCGGACGCCGTCCCGGAGCGCGCGGCGTGGTGGAATCCGGGGAAGGCGCGGGAAACGCGATTCGGGCATAGGTGTGTCCCCAACGTTGCACGGCACAATCGTCGCACGGCACTCCGAGCCGTGTTCTTCTGTCGCACGGCTCTCCGAGCCGTGTTCTTCTGTCGCACGGCTCTCCGAGCCGTGTTCTTCTGTCGCACGGCACTCCGAGCCGTGTTCTTCTTGGCAGCGTTTCGTGTTGTTCAACACGGCTCGGAGAGCCGTGCGACATTGCCGTGCGACATAAGGAAGACGGCCCAGAACGCGCCTCGGGCGGGAGGCGCGTCTGGGCCGTGTCTTGCTGATGTGACAGGATCGCGTCACGAAATCCGTTGCGAACGCCCCTATTTCTTGTGGGCCTTATGGCATGCGGCGCACGCGCCGGTCAACGTCTTGAACGCGGCCGAGGCGCCTTCAAGATCCTTGGCTTCGATCTTGGCGAGCACGGCGGCGCTGCATTCCCGCAATGTCGTGGCGGCGTTCGCCCAATCGCCGTCGGGGCAACGTCCGTCGTCCATCACGATGTAGCTGACTTCGTTCAACACGGCCGCGTTGGTCGCGAGCGCCGCCCATCCCTTGTCGTCGGCCGGAGCCGTCTTGAGGCCCTCACCGAGCGCCGCGCAGTTCGGCCTCATGATTCCTCCCATGATCTGTTTGGTCAGCGCCGCGCGGGTCTTTCCCTTCTTCACCTGCGCGCTCGCCACCATCGAGACGACGAACACGGCGACAAGCGTCACCGCCACTAGGAGCTGCTTCTTCATGGTGTCAATGCCTCCTCGGACCAACGGAAACGGGTTGATTGGGACCGCGCGCCCCCGACACGGGAACGCACAAAGGCCCCCAAGACGGCGCCCACTATAGGCAGGCCCACGGGTCGCTCGCAAGCTCCCCGACCGAAAATCGGATCACCGTGTCCGAAGTGCCCGCTCCACCCGCGCGGTCCCACGCTCAAGACGCCCAAGCTCGGCGGCCATCGACTACGGCCGATCCGATCGCTTGCGGATCACGACAATCGCGCCGTGGAACTCTTTGTCGTCGAGCGCCGGACAATCGAGCGGCACGGCATCCTTCTTGGATGGATTGTATGTCCAGATCCGAGCCTCACCGCCATCGACGGAATACCCGAATGGCCCTCGATGGAACGTCGACACGTCCTCGGACGATAAGCCGTGCGCGTGGAGTTCGGCGAGCGACGCGGGCCAGTCGCCGATCCGCAATCGGAATCGGTGGATCGCGAGTGAGGCGCGCGTGAGCCGCCTCGATTCCTCGTCCCGCTCGAAGGCGCTCGCCATCGAACTCACGGCCGGCAACAACATGGTCTCCCACGGCGGAATCGGCAAGGCAACCCCGAGTGGGGAGTGGGCCGTATCGGAGGCCTCCCTCTCGATCCGGCTCGCCCGGATGTCGAGCTGGGCGAGTCCTCCGTCGGCGACCTCGATCAACCGCCGCTGCCAATGAAGGAGCGATGCGCGACTCGACGGAATCCGCATGAATAACAGTATTCCCGACCCGCTCGGACCGTAGGCCGCTTCCCCGTCCGGGCTCGACAGCGTCGCCCAAGCCAAGGCGCGTTCCACCGACATGGCTCGGCGCCACGCCGCCGGCGCGTCACGGGCCGGACCCAACTGTTCCAACAGGGTGTCGATGTCCGATTCCGTCCACACATCGCATGCAAGCGATCGTTGGATCGTCCCATGGTGAACCTGTCGACGGGCGAGTTCGACCAACTCGCCGATCAGGGCGGCGCCCCAATCAAACGCATCCGCCGCGCGGCGCATCGCGTGGAGGCTTCGCATCGCCCGCGCGCCGTCCCGATGGTACAGGGCGTGTTCCACGTCAAGCTGAAGCAGGCGGACGACGCTCCGCGACTCCTGCAGGGGCTCCAGCAGCGTGTTGAATCCCTGAAACGAAATAGGCCACCAGACCGGTCCCGGCGCCGCGCCGGCCTTCTCGATTTTGTCGATTGCCGGACGTGCCCAAGCGAGGAACGCGGACGCGGCGGGTTCCTCGGGCCACGGCGAACCGGGTTCGAGGACCACGGGCGCGGGCGCGGTCCCGACAAAAGGCAGTTCGCCGAACAACGGATACGCATCACCGCACCCCGTCGCGAGCGACAGGGCTTCATGCCATAGGGCGGTGCCTTCCGACGACGTCTGGTTTCGAAACCACGCCGCCATCGAGGCGTTGTCAACCGGGTATCCCGCCGCGCGGAGCGATTCGAATTCCGAACGCACATGGCGCGCGGTGAGCAGTTCGCGCGCGATGATCGCGATGGCGACGGTCGAAAACAACACGATCGCGACGACGATCGCGATCACCGGTCGCCTTCGAACCACCCACGTGCCGCGGCGATCGTGTGTTGGAGAGTAGGCCATCGAGCTTGCTCCGTCAGGGGGAATCCGCATGGCCGCCGAGCTCGGCGGCCTCGCGTTCCCAATTCCCGAACCAATGCCGCGCGACGCCGGGTTGCTCCCACCGTGTGATGAGGTATCCAACTGCGGGGTCGGGACCGCCCGCGTCCTTCCCCACCCGGAGCTCCGGTTCGAACGCGTCGACATCGTAGGTTCCGCATAGCACGTTGATCCGGCGACGCCGTTCGACCGATCCGGACTCGCTCCCGTCCCCGAGCAGGGCCCACAAGTCGGCGATCGCCATTCCCGCGCGGCGGCGCAGTAGAACGCCATGCGTCAACCCGCCGCCCGGCGCCGCGGCGATCGAATAGCCTCCCAAGTCGGTTGGCGCGTTTGCGCGAGGCGGCACGGATTGGAACGCGTGCCAGCTCAAGGCCACGGCCCGCCGCCGGGCCGCGTTCCGAGAGGCGGTGTCCGCCAGCAAGGCGACGGATGACGCGTATTGCTCCGCGCCGATGCGTTCCCGGGCGCCGCTGAGCCGCAATTCGAAAAGCAAGTGGATCTCGATCAGGTCGGCCGAGTCCTGTTCGACGAGGCGGGGGCTGAGCCGAAGCCGCTGGGCCAGTTCGGTCATCAACGCGATCGACTGGCCATAGTGACGCGCGGATGCGGCTGACACATCGACCGGCCCGCCGTTCGCCGCGAGATGGGCCCGCGAGACGATGGCGACGTGCCACACAAAGCGCGTCACGCGGTATCCCGCCGCGTTGATCGGCCCCGTCGTCGACTTCAGTTGTTCCGCGATCCGCGCGAGCTCGGCGCCGATCGGATCCTCGGAAGGCAATGGGTGGACGCGGTTGACCGATGCCGAGTCGGCCGACGAGTCCCGGCGTGTCACGCCGGCGGCGACGGGATCGGCATTCATCGTCATCGCACCGTCGGTGGCCGATCCGTCCGACGTATCCTCCGTCGCCACTCCCTTGCGCAACACGAGCTCCACGGAGGGCCGCGTCGCGGCCTCCGATCCGAATTGGCGTACGACGCCTTCGATCTCGCGCGCGATCGATCCCGCCATCGAGGGCTCGCGCACGACGGCATTCAAGAAAGGGATCACGGGAAGAATGAGGAATACGGAAACGAATAGGGATTGCTGAACCCAGTACGACGCGCCGAAGCGCCGGTCCATCCACCCGCGTGTGAGACACCGCGTCGCGAGGATCGGCGCGAGGTACACGATCGCCGCGAGCCACCACGGGGTGCCGAGCGAAAATTGGGCGGCGACGCTGAACCCGATCGCCGCCATCGCGAGAATCGGGCCCGCGATCAGGGCAATGACCGGGCTCGGAATGCACTGCCCCGCCCATTGCCCGACGACAAACGCGGCCAATTCGGCCAACGCCATCAACGATCCGAACATCCGGACGGACGCGAATCGCGTCTCGCGGAGCCATGACGTCCCAGGAACCGTGGCGGCCAAGGCGGCGCACACAAGGAGCCCGAGGATGACGAACGGAACGGCGATGCGACTCGACCAAACACGCCGCGGTTCGATTCCGCGGTCGGCCAGGAAAGCGATCCGGCGACCGACCGTGTCGCCTTGAAAGACGAGAACGCCCAACCAAGCGGACGCGACCATCCGGATGGCGGCGCCGGCTCCGACGAACCCCACCGCGGCATCCACAAGAACACCGACGAGGAACAGGCCCGATACGGCGGCCAACGGAACCCGGCTCTGTACGGCGAATTGGCGGAAAAGGGCCGAATACGGCGACGGGATCGGGACCGCGTTCCAAACCGCGCGCGACGGCCGTCGGTCCGCGCCGTACGATTGCCGCGATTCGGCCGTCCGCGCGGGCAGGAACGCCCGGTGGCCCCATCGCCACGCAAGGCCGAACGCCGCCAGCGCGCACACGGATTGCGCGGCCAGCAGCCACACGTTCGTCGTGTCGCGGCCATTCGACCACCGCGCCTGCGGGGCAACACGCATGGCGAGTGTCACGAGGGCGAGCGGAAGCAAGGCGGTCGGAACGACGGCCAAGAGGCTTAACAGGGATGATTTCAACCGCCACGCCAGTGCGGTCGCCGCGAATAGGAGAAAAACCGTGTGCGCTGGCCACGCCCGCAACGCGTCGTGCCAGAATTCCGTATCGACGACTCCCATGGTCCAGGCGCCCACGAGATACACGCCGACAACCGCCCAGATCACGACGAGTCCCGCGAGCCCGACCGCCAGTTTGGCCTTCACGATCTCGCGTCCCGTCACGGGAAGTCCCGCGAGCCATCCCATCGTTCGGACGTCCCACTCCTGGCCGACCAAGAGCGTTCCGGCGCCAACCGCGAAAAGACCGGGCATTCCCAGCATGGCGATCATGGCGATCGACTGGGATGATTCGCTTCGGAACAACCGATCACCGGCGAGCGCCGCGACGAGATGCAATACGGCGGCCAGCACGACAAGCATGGCGGCGAGCGGCACGAGCTGGCGGGTTTCCTTCCACCAGAGCCGTCGCATGGCGAGCCCGCGGTCCATATTCAATTCCCCGTCATCATGCCGTCGCGGCCGCGAACGGTCGCGGCAAAAAGCTCTTCGAGCGTCGCGCCGCGGACGCGAATGTCGACGACGCCCGGACGAGCCCGCCATTCATCCAGTTGCGTCTCCACCAATCCGCGCGCGACGATGCGCCGCTGCCGACCTTCGTTCCGATCACTCAGGATTTCCGCCGGCTCGCCCGGAAGGGGCAACACGACGAGCGGGTCGTCCAGGCTGACCACGATCTCGGTCGCCGTCTCCCGGAGGCGCGACAACGTGTCGATCACACGGAACCGGCCGTCGTGGAGGATGGCGACCGTATCGGCCACCCGCTCGACCTCCGCGACCTGATGGCTCGACAGGAAAACCGTCCGACCCGTCGCGACGCGGTCGAGCATGCTTTCGAGGAACTCGCGGCGCACGAGCGGATCGAGGCCCGATGTCGGTTCGTCCAGGATCAGCAGTTCGGGATCGTGGGCCAGCGCGAGCGCGAGGGCGACCTTCGCGCGCTGGCCCTTGCTCAAATGGCCGATCTTGCGGTCTTCCGGCACTTCGTATCGTTCGACCGCCTCGTGATACCGGTCGATGAACCCCGGCGCGTAGAAGGCCGCCGCGAACCAACCGATCTCACCGACGCGCATCCAGTCGTACAGCGCGGGCGCGTCGGAGACGTAGCCGACGCGGCGCCGGATCTCCATCGCGTCGCGAACCGGGTCCAATCCCAAGACGCGGCAGGATCCCGACCCCGGTTTCAAGTACCCGGTGAGGATGCGGATCAAGGTCGTCTTCCCCGCGCCGTTCTCTCCCAAGAGAGCGAAGACCGTGCCTCGTTCCACGTCGAGATCGATTCCCCGCAGCACGTCGCAGGCGGGAAAGGCAACGGCCAATTGGCGAACGGAAATCACCGGTTCGCGCGATTCGGTCGACATGTCGCATTCCTCGCCTGGATTAAACGACGCCGGGTCGGCGGCGCATCGACGGAAACAACGCCCTCGAAAACTCAACACGCGCGCGGGGCGCGCCGTTCGTCACGCGCCCGCCCCGTTCGCGCCGCAAGCCGCTTCCCAACCCGCGCGGCGTCATGCGTTGGGCTCCTCGTCCACCGAGGCCACCGTCGCGACGTGGCCGTCGAGCCGGGCGAGCTGGTTGCGCACGAGCTGCCGCAGGTCGGAACTCGTCAGGCCCGCGTGGAGGCCTTCGGCGAGCACCGAGCGCAAACGGTCCGCGATCAACGCACGGCGCGCCTCCACGCACGCCCGTTTCGCATCCGAACGAACGGCCAACCCGCGCCCCCGAAGGGGTTCCACCGCGCCGTCCGCCTGCAACTGCTGGAACGCGCGATGGATCGTATTGGGATTGATCGCAAGTTGCCGGCTCAACGTACGCACGCTCGGCAACAACTGCCCCGGCCTCAAGATGCCCTCCGCGATCGCGAACTTGACCTGCCGCACGATCTGCTCGTAGATCGCGACGCCGTTGCTCGGATCGATCGAGAAGAACATCGCGCGCCCTTTCGCAGTCGGCCCATCCCGCCCCGCGGTCCATGTGTTCTAGTGACACAGTACACTAGGCGGCCCGGTCGTGTCAAGCCGTTCGCTACAATACGGCGTCTTCCGCGCGGACCGGCTCGACGGATGTCCGCCCGCGCCGTGCGCGGGAACCGTCGAGCGTCCGGTGGATCAGGGCCTGGATTTTCGGATTGGCGATTCATGCGTTCTTGGATAGCGAGAGAGGGCCGATGACCGCGCATGTGCCCGTACTGGCGGACGTTCTGCTCGCCGAACTGCGGCTCGATCCCGGCGCCGTCGCGCTCGACGGCACGCTCGGCGGCGGTGGCCACGCACAGCTCCTGCTCGACGCCGTCGGGCCCGACGGGCGTGTCGTCGCCCTCGATCGCGACATCGGAGCGGTTGAAGCGGGTCGGATCCGGTTCGCGGGCCGGCCGGTCGACGTCGTCCACGCGAATTTCGACGCGATGCGCGGCGTGTTGGATTCCCTGAATCGGTCGGCCGTCGACGCGATCGTGCTCGACGTGGGCCTATCGAGCGATCAACTGGCCGACGCGTCGCGCGGATTCAGTTACGAATCGACGGGAGAACTGGACTTGCGTTTCGACACGAGCGTGGGCGAACCGGCATGGCGCCGGCTCGAACGCATGCCGGAACGCGAGCTGGCCGATCTTATCTTCGCATTGGGCGAGGAACGGTATAGTCGGCGCATCGCGCGGACGATTGTCGAGGAGCGTCGTCGGGCGCCGATCCGGACGGCCGACCACCTCGCGCGGCTCGTGCGCCGGTCGGTTCGCCGGACGCCGGGCCTCAAGATCGACCCGGCGACTCGGACGTTCCAAGCGCTTCGCATCGCCGTCAATGATGAGCTCGGCGCACTCGAACGGGCGCTCCGCGCGGCGCCCGACTGTTTGAAGCCGGGCGGCCGGATCGCCGTGATCAGTTTCCACTCGCTCGAAGACCGCATCGTGAAAAACGCGTTTCGGCAGGATCCGCGCTATAATGTCTTGACGAAAAAGCCGATTCGACCTATTGAAGCCGAATCGCGCCGCAATCCGCGCAGCCGGAGCGCCCGGTTGCGGATCGCGCGTCACCATGTCGGAACGACGGAATCCGCGGCGGGGCGCTAGCCACGGATGTTCCGCACGTTCGTCCGCCTCGAGGAGGAGGCTGCGCAAGATGGGCAAGGAAATCCGAGTGGGGCTCGCGGTGGTCGGAGTGCTGCTCGTTCTGTTCTGCGGCGTATTGCTCGGCCGATTGTCGCAAACGAACGGAGGCCCGCCGGACGTTTCGATTCCCGTCGGCGACGCGCCGACCCCCGCCGCCCGCGCTCCGAGCCCGGGCGCGGGCCGCCTTTATCCAACCGTCGTGAAGACTCCGGCGTGGAACGCGTTCGACGGTCCGGCCGCCGAGAATCCGACGCGCGCTGCGTCGGACCGGTCGAATTCCGCCGACCGCCGACCCGCCGACGGCGCGGCCGATTGGTCCGAAGGCGCCGGCGCGTCCGCGCCGCGGAGATCCCCATAGCAGGAGCCCCCGGGTTCGCGCGCCGATCCGGCACCCGGTTGGCGGGAACGAGACGGGGAGCCGAGGAGTCCGCGAGCATGTCGTTGCATCGGCTGAACGAGCGCTGCGTGTGGCTCTTCCGCGCGTGGAAGTTCCGCCTTCGATGCGAGCGCGCGGGAATTCGTTTCGTGCTCGACCAACTCCGACCCGGCGATGTGGCGCTGGATCTCGGAGCCAACAAGGGCGGCTTCCTCTACTGGATGCAGCGGCGCGTCGGACCGTCCGGACGCGTCGTCGCGTTTGAACCGCAGCCCGAACTCGCGCGTTATCTCGAACGCCTCACGGCCGAAGCCCGCATGCGGCATGTGACGGTCGTCCATGCCGGCGTTTCGAGCGAACTGGGAACCATGACGCTGATCCGCCGCGATGCGTCGCCCGCCCAATGGGCGTCGCTCCGCAAGGAACCGCCGTCGAGCCCGGCGCTGGCCGAATTCACGACGATGCCCGTGCGCGTCGTGACGCTCGACCGCTTCCTGACCGTCGCCCACCGCCCGGTTCGGCTCATCAAATGCGACGTCGAAGGGCATGAGCTCGAAGTCTTCCGAGGCGCTCGACGCGTCCTCGAACAGGACCGTCCGCTCCTTTTGTTCGAATGCGAGAGGCGGCACCACGGCGGCCGTTCGATCACGCCGGTCTTCGAGTACCTTGAAGGGCTTGGCTATTCGGGAGCCTTCCATCATGACCGGCGAACGCGGCCGCTCGCCGAGTTCCATCCGAGCCTGCAAGACGATCCGCAATCGGCCGCCTACGCCAACAACTTCGTGTTCGTACCGGCCGATCGCGAAAGCGAACGGCGCGACCGCGCGGCCTAGGGCCGCCGGCGCGGAGGCCGCGGAAGGGCGCGGAAGGACGGAGAGCTTGGCGTTAGGGTCGTCCTTGCGATGGGGCCGAACGAGCGATCCAAACCGGCTGAGTGAACGCGCCGTTGGTGGCGATGTCCCAGACTTCCAGACGCGCCCATGCGCGTCCCGTCAGATCGACGCGCCGCCGGAGTTCGTACACTCCGAATTCGGTCGTGTCGGACAGGTCGATCCGTTCCCGATGGACACGGTCGCCGTCGCCCGAGATGATTTCGGCGAACGCGAGGGGGAACGTGTGGTCGATATGCGCGGCGATGTCGACGAGCGCGCGTTCGGAGGACGCCGCGAGCGTGCGTCCGCTCGATACGCCGCCCGCCGTGAAATCGCGAACGAGCACTTCGCCGGTCGTCACGAAGAAGTCGCCCGACGCGAGTGCGTCGAGCACGGACTGCCAACCGTCGTCGAACCGGGGTATGTCGCGCAGCCTTACATAATTGACGTTCATGTGCCCGTAGATCTCGTGGGTATGGTCCAACTTGAACGTGTCGACTTCACCCAGCACGTATTTCCGCCCGCCCCAGTTGGCCATGTCGTCGAGCAGATCGAGGACTCGGCGGCCAAGCCGATCGTCCGACAGATCGGCGGGCATCGCCTTCCACGCGCCGCCGAACCAGCGGTCGCTGAGATAGAAATCCTCGTTGCGAAAAATGTCGGGCGCCCAGCTCGACGCCTTGATTCGAGGATGGGCCGTCCAAACCAAAGCGCCGGTCTCGTTGATCAACCGGAGCATGTCCTCCCTTCCACGGACGCGGTAGACCGGTCCGAGTTCGGGATCGAGCGTGGCGAACGGGTCGTCGGGTCCGCGCCGCGCGAACCAATAGACCGGTTTGGGAAAGAGGCTCATCCAATGCCCTGGGTGTTTGCCGGGTTCCGCCAGTCCGAAGTACTCGTTGATTTCCTCGCCTGGAATGACGAGCAGCCGTTCGTCCGAGAGCCGACGGCACTCGTCGAACATGGCGCGCATTTCCTCGAGCCTGACGGCGCCCGCGTCCTTGGGATGGCCATCGCCGTGGAATTCGCCGAGGTGCAGCAGATTGACGTTCATCCGTTTGAAGACGTCGACCCATTCGGGCACGCGCCGCGCGCCGCCGGACTCGCGTTCGCGCATCGCGGCGACGGTGATCGCCATGTGATAGTGGCTCGATAGCGTGCGGTATCCGTCGAGGTCGGGGAACCGGTCCCCGTGCGTGTAGCGGAGCGCGCGGTCGAGCGTCTCGCGCGGGCCGCCGGCATGGACGAGGAGGAACATGCCGAGTCGATGATCGACGCCGGGCGGCGCGTTGAACCATGGAGCGCCGGGCCGATGGCCTCCCGCGCCGGTGTCCGTTCGAATGCCCCAGCCAAATCGTTCGGTGAGTCCGTGATGGCCTTTTCCGAACCAGACATAATCGAGATTGTCGCTGTCGTCCTGGGGAAAGAAGAACTGATGCGGGGGAGGGAAGCACGCGGCCGAGCCGTCATCGGTCCCCGCGACGAGCGTACGGAAGCGGTTCTTTCGCGGTCGGGCCCGATCGGATGTCCCGGCCGGTTCCTCGTGCCATTGATCCTCCGTGTCCATCCAACCGATCCGCGCGTCGGGCGCGGCATCGGTCAGCATGGCGGCGTCGTAGGCGATCGCGCGGGCCTGGCGATCGGTTCGGATGACCGCGTCGACTCGGATGAACGGCGATCCGGAATACACGGTGAACTCCCATCGACCGGAAAAGACCCCGTGTTCGTCGTCCCCCAACGCGATGTCGCCGATCGCGATGGTCACGCGATGTCCCGCGCTCGCGGCGCGAACCGATCGCGGCGTGAGCCTAGCCAAGAACGTCCGATGCGGTCGCGTCGCCGGCTTATCGAAGAACACGTGCCAGGGTCGATCGGGCCGGTTGCCTCGCGGCACGACACGACTTCCCACCGTCACAAACACGGCGGGATCCGCGCGCACGACGGGGCTCTTCGCGCCGGCGATGGTGAATTCCGAAACGAGCGGTTCACCGTCGGCGATGCGCAGCACGAGTCGAGCGGGCCCGTCGCCGGTCGGCCACGAAACGGTCAGATCCGGTGATCGCCACGCGACGCCGACGCCGCAATCGGCCGAGTACGCCGACAGATCGGGTTCGATCGCGCCGATCGACGGCGCCGCGCCGAACGCCGCGCCGAGCAGCGTGCCGAGCAGCGTGCCGAGCAGCACCGGGAGGGGAACGGGCCGACCCGCGATCACGGACGGCCGACGGTGGATTCGGGCCATGGTTGCGCTCCCACAATCGAGGTCGTTTCTCCGCAGGTCCGCTTGCCGGACGATCGCTGACCCGTTTGTCATAGCCCCATTTTCATGGTTGCATCGGCATCCCCAGGGCATTAGACTCTTGCGAGCGTTTTTCTTGGGTTTCTCCCCGATCATCCCCTTCCACGACGCGGTACGAGCCCGGCTATGACAGCACCCTCACAACACGGTCCACTTGTTCCCAACGCGTACCGACTCCTTTGGGCCGGGTTCATGGCCATCCTCGCGGCCGGCGTCAGCTTCGCGATCCGAGGCGGCATCCTGGACAATTGGAAGAGCGAATTCGGATTCACGTCGCAGCAACTGGGGTCGATCACCGGCGGCGGGCTCTCGGGCTTCTGTTTCGGAATCATCATCGGCGGCGTCGTCGTCGACAAGCTGGGGTACGGCAAACTGGTCGTGATCGCCCTGATCGGGCACGTCCTTTCGGCCGTCGTGACGCTCGGAGCGACGCAGGAGAACGCCTACAACATGCTGTTTTGGGGGAGTTTCATCTTCGCGTATGCCAATGGAACGCTCGAGGCGGTCGCGAACCCGCTCGTCGCGACCATCTTCCCCCACAACCGCACGCACTATCTGAACATCCTGCACGCGAGCTGGCCCGCGGGGCTCGTCATCGGTTCCGCGCTCGGGTGGGTGTTCGACGACCAATACAAATGGCCCTGGCAGTACCAGTTGGCGCTCTACCTGATTCCCGTCGCGCTGTACGCGATCATGTTCATCGGGCAGCATTTTCCCAAGTCGGAGGCCGCCGCGTCGGGTACCAGCTTCGCCGACATGTTCAAGTCGGTCGGCATTCTGGGGGCGCTGGTCGCATGCTACCTGCTCGCCCTGTTCTTCGGCGACATTCTGAAGGAAGTCGTGCCCGGCGCGTCGAACTACATCGGCTACGCGATCGGCGGTACCCTCGTGATCGCCGTGGGAGTCCTCACGAAATTCTCGATCGGCTCGTTTGTGCTGTTCATGCTGTTCATCGCCCACGCGCTCGTCGGCGCCGTGGAGCTCGGTACCGACTCGTGGATCCAGAACATCACGGGCAACCTGTTTTCCTCCGAGCAAGGCAAATACCTTTTCCTGTGGACATCGGCGATCATGTTCGGCCTGCGATTCTGCGCCCATTGGATCGAGACGAAGCTCAAGCTGACTCCGATCGCCCTGCTCCTCGTTTGCTCGATCATCGCCAGCATCGGTTTGTATCTCTCCAGCGGCATGACGTCCTTCGCGGTGGCGCTCGTCGCGATGGGCGTCTACGCGGTCGGCAAAACGTTCTTCTGGCCGACGATGCTGGCCGTCGTCGGCGATCGCTATCCCAAGTCGGGAGCCGTGGCCATGTCGATCATGGGTGGGATCGGCATGTTGTCGGCCGGGTTGGTCGGCGGCCCGGGACTCGGATACAGCAAGGATCGGTTCGCGGGCGAGGAACTTCGGCGCGTGGACGCGGCGGTCGCCGAGAAGTACAAGGCGGACAAGCCGAGCCGGTTCCTCAACATTCCGGCGACGGAAGTCCAGGGGCTGAACGGCGCGATGCTCGAAAAGGCCCGCAAGGAGAAGTCCCGCAGTGAGGAACAGCGGAAAGTGATCGACGCGGACCAACGCGGCGATCGGACGACCTTGCGCGTCGACGCGCTGATCCCCGCGGCCATGGCGGGCATCTATCTGCTGTTGCTCGTCTATTTCCAGAGCATCGGCGGATACCGGCCGCGACGGATCGAGGAAGAGCCGTAAGCCGATCGCGACGATCGAGCTCCATGCCGGGAATTCAGGTCGACCGCGCCCCTCGGCGGCGTGTTCGTCGTTTGGTTACCGCAATGCCTTCTTGTCGACCTTGCCGAGCGGTGTGTGGGGAAGCGCGTCGCGGAATTCCACGACCGCCGGCATCTGATAGCGGGCAACGCGCCGTTTCAGCCAGTCGATCAACGATTGGCGGTCGAGCTGCCCGGCTATCCTCGGTACGACGACCGCCTTGAGTCGCTGGCCGAATTCCGGGTCGGCCACTCCCACAACGGCCGCCGACGCGACATCGGGATGTTGCAATAAGACGCGTTCGAGCTCGATGGGATAGACGTTCTCGCCGCCCGATACGATCATGTCGTCGACTCGACCGCACAAGAAGAGGTGCCCGTCCGCGTCGCGCCGCGCGAGATCGCAAGCGAAAACATCGGCCCGGCCGCCTTTGCCTTCCACTCGCGACTTCACTTCAAGCAGCTTCTCCGCGGTACGCGCGACCACGATCAGGTGGGCATTTGTTTCGGCGAGCGACAACGCCAGGCTCTCGCCGATCCCGTAGCTCGCTCCCGTGATGAGGACGGTCTTGCCCGCCAAACGCCGATGGAGTTCGGACCGATTGAATCCGAGGAACGGAAAGAAAAGCCATTTCATGGGCGAATCGCGTCTTCGAGCGTCATCGCCGTCGATCGCCTCCGATTACCGTTTCGGGGCCGGACCTTCATCCGGCGCCTTGATCACGCGCGCGCCCACCGCCACCGCGTTGAACGCCAGAAACAACAAGCCGAGCGGAACAAGGCACTTACTCCAGTCTTTGGAACGGGAACACTCCCGGAATCCCGCGATGGATGTCAGAAACAAGAGCGGAATTCCGGCGAGAAAGGAATAGCGAAGCATCCGGGTCGGCACGCTCGACCCAAGGCCGTCCGTCGTTTGGCTTGAAGCGGCTCGTTTCGCGGGATACACTGCCCCAATAAATGTCCCCTATTCCGTCGATACGGCGCCGGAAGCCGAGGAAGTGCAACTGGCGCGTCTTCGAAAGATGAGTTGATCGACGCGTTGGCGCCTGGGCTTCAGATGTTTCGGGAACTCGCGGTCAGGCATGAGGCTCCACCCGAAACGGAACTCCCGCAATGTCCAACGAGCTAACAGGGCTCCGCTTGCATTCGGTTGAGCACTTCATGCTGGCCGACTCGCGGGATTCCCATCCGACGACCTTCTTCCTGCGGCTGGAACTCTCCGCCGAACTCGACTTGGAACGGTTGCGTTCGGCCGTGGATCGCTGCGTCCGATGGCATCCGCTGCTTTCCGCGACGATACGGCCCTGTCGTCGAACTCTGGACGGCGCTCGGTGGCAGTGGATGGTCGCGTCCCGCGCGTCCTGGGTGACACCGACCGTCGAACAACACGTCGCCGGGGGATACACGACGTCGCGCGGCGATTGGTCGTTCGATCTCCGGCGCGAGGCCGGCCTGCGTCTCTCGTTGTGCGGTCGGGAACTTTGGATCCAGGGACACCACGTCTGCTGTGACGGGCGCGGCATGTTCGATTTCCTCTGCGATTTGCAGTCCGAGTACGGCTCGCCCTCATCGAGCGCCGAGGTGGACGCGCGTGCCGAGGGCGCGATAGGGCAATTGCGGCGCCGGGCGATCGGATTCAGTCCGAACGGCCGCGCGTATTGGAACTGGCGCAGTCCCAACTGGGCGCGGATCGCCGGCTATTTCCGGCATCGCTCGCAGCCTTTGGCGAGCACAGCGGCGGGGGCCCGGCGGTCGACCGCCTTCCATCGCCGCGAATCGACGGGCGACCGGGTGGCCTTCGCGCCCGCCTATGTCCGCCGGGAGATCCCGCTTTGCGCCACCCGCTGGCACGAACGGGCCGCCACCGCGCCCGAAACGGACCGGCCAACGCTGAATGACTACCTCTTGCAGGCCGTGTTCTCGGCGATGGCCGAACACCAGCAAGCGGCCGGTTTGGTACCCCGCAACGCGTGGCTGCGGATCGGCATGCCGATCGACATGAGGTCACCGGCCGATCGGATCACCACGGCGATCAATGCCAGCAGCCTGGTCTTCCTCGATCGCAGACCCAACCAGATCCTCGATCCGCGCTCCACGTGGAGGGATGAGCTGGTTCGCGAAACGCGGCGGATCAAGCGGCATCGGCTTGGCGTGGTCTTCTTCGATTTCCTTGAGGCGGTCCATCGCCTTCCGTGGGGAATGCGGTGGGCAACGGCCGATCGACGCCGCGCGGTCAGTGCGGTTGTGTCCAATCTGGGACCGTTGCACTTTCCCGACCCCTCCTCGTTTACCATCGAACAGATCGACGCGCTGCCTCCACTCCGGCCCGGCACGCGCATGGCGCTCGGTGTCGTGACGCTCCGCAACCGGCTGGGGCTGACGCTGCACTTCGATGGACGACAGATCGCTCCGGCGAGCGCCGAAGCGTTTTTGGAACGCGTGACTACGCAAATGGCGGTCCCACGATGATGCGGCGGAACCCGGTTGGTGCGAGGTTGTTTTGGATTTGGAGTTGTTTCGTCGCGGTCGGCGCGCCCGGCGAGGCCGCCGATTGGCCGATGTGGCGGTTCGACGCGGCGCGGAGCGCGGCGTCGCCCGAGCCGTTGGCGGAGGAACTGCATCCTCTGTGGCAACGCGTGCTGGGGCCGCGCAAACCGGCATGGGACGACGCACTCAATCAGGACTTGATGACCTACGACCGGGTCTTCGAGCCGGTGGTCAAAGATGGGCGAGTGTTCTTGGGATGCAACGATCGCGATCGGCTCGTCGCCTACGATCTGGAGACGGGGACGGAGTTGTGGTCCTATTTCGCCGACGGCCCGGTCCGTCTGGCGCCGGTCGCCTGGCGGGACCGCGTCTTCTTCGCCTGCGATGACGGTCGGTTGTATTGCCTGGGCGCGGCGGACGGCCGCCTGCATTGGACCTTCCGAGGCGGTCCGAATGCGCGGCGGATCCTGGGCAACCAACGCCTGATTTCGGCGTGGCCGATGCGGGGCGGGCCGGTCGTTCGGGACGATATCGTTTATTGCGCCGCCGGTATCTGGCCGTTCATGGGCACGTTCATCTACGCGCTCGACGCCGACAGCGGACGGGTCATCTGGGTCAACGACGAAACCGGCGCGCAGTACATCAAGCAGCCGCACAGCGCGCCGTCGTTCGCGGGCGTGGCGCCCCAGGGCGCGCTCGTGGCAACCGCCGATATGCTCCTGGTTCCCGGTGGGCGTTCCGTACCGGCCGCCTTGGACCGGCATACCGGGACGCTGCGGTATTTCGAGCTGAATGCCGGAGGCAAAGGGACGGGCGGGTCGTTTCTCGCCGCCAATGACCGGTCGTGGTTCGTGCACACCCGTTTACGAGGAGTGCGGGAGTTCGTCACGCAAACAGGCGTCAAGACGGACTTCACCGCCGACGAACCGGTTCTGTCGGGCGAATACATTTACGCGGCTCAGCTTCGAAACGACCGCGCCCTGGTGTGCGCCTACCGCGGCCACGGCAAGGAGCTGGTCTGGGAAATCGCCGTCGATGGTCGAGGCGATCTCATTTTGGCGGGAGACACGCTGTTCGCCGCGGGCTCGCCCATTCCCGGACCGGACGGCGCGCCCCGCACCACGCTCACCGCGATTCGCCTGCCGCGCGACGGCGAACAGCCTCGAGCGACGTGGACGATGGAGGCGGAGGGAACCGTCGAACGGCTCGTGGCGGCCGGCGGCAAGCTGTTGGCCGTCACCCGAGAGGGAAACCTCCTGGCGTACGGTGCCGCCCCGCCGCGAGAGCCTCGCGTGCTCCGCGACACCCTCACGCCGCTCGAACTCGAACCGGAGGCGGTCGCGGCCGCCGACCGGCTGTTGGCGGCCGGGTCCGCTGAAGGCTATGCATTGTGGCTGGGCGCGGCGCGGGAGCCGTTGGTGACGGCGCTCGCCGCCCGCTCGCCCTTCGTCGAGCTCTCGATCTTCGACGAGGACCGGGAACGAATCGACCGCCTCCGTCGCGCGCTCGATGCCGCGCGATGCTACGGTCGCGTGACCGCGCGGCACATGGTGCGGGCCGAGTTCTCCCCGCCCCCGTACGTGGCCAACATGCTGTTCGTCGCGCCGGAAATGGTTCCGAACGCGGTTGGCGAACGCCCGTTGCTGGAACGCCTGTTCGAATCGGTCCGACCCTACGGCGGTGTCCTGTATCTGCTCGCCGACGCGGACCGGATCGCGGCCCTGCGCGGCCAAGTGGCGGCGTGCGGCCTGGAGCGTGCCGAAGTGACGGCCGGCGAAATGGGAGTCGTTGTGCGCCGAGTCGGTCCGCTGCCGGGAGCCGGCAGTTGGACGCACCAGTACGGCAACGTCGCAAACACGATCAAGTCCGATGATCGGCGGGTCAAGCTGCCGCTCGGCGTATTGTGGTTTGGCGGGGTGAGCCACGACGACGTGCTGCCGCGGCACGGACACGGTCCGCCCGAACAGGTGATCGGCGGTCGCCTGTTCATCCAGGGAATCAACTCACTGACCGCGCGCGACGTCTACACCGGCCGCGTCTTGTGGCGGCGCACGTTTCAGGACCTGGGAAGCCACGACGTCTACTTCGACGATACGTTGCGGGACACGCCGCTCGACACCGCCTACAACCAGGTCCACATCCCCGGCGCGAATGCCCGCGGCACGAACTACGTCGTGACCAGCGACCGAGTCTACGTGGTCGAAGGCGCGGTCTGCCACGTGCTGGATCCCGCGACCGGCGACCCTTTGTTGGACATCGCCCTGCCGCAGTCCGATCCCGCCGAGCCGCACGCATGGGGTTACGTCGGAGTCTCGGACGACGTGCTGCTGGGAGGCGTGGGGTTTGCCAAGTACCGCGCCCGGCACAATCTGGATGCGTCGCTGGACGCCGAGCTCAAACCCAGCCGCGCCGGTTTCGGCACGAAGAGCCTCGATCGGGCCGCCAGTCTGGCGATGGTCGCCTTCGATCGTTACACCGGCAAACTGCTGTGGCGCGCCGAGGCTCGGCACAGTTTCTGGCACAACGGGATCGTCGCCGGCGGCGGACGTGTGTACGCCCTCGATCGGAACCCCAAGCCGGTGGAAGACGCATTGCGCCGGCGCGGCCAATCCCACCCCGATACGTACCGCATTCTCGCCGTCGATCTCCACACGGGTGAACCGGCTTGGGACCTGACCGGGCAGGTCTTCGGCACGTGGCTCGGCTATTCGCCCGACCACGATCTCTTGTTGCAGGCGGGCGCCGCCGCAGGCGATCGGCTCACCTCGGAAGTGACTCAAGGCATGGCGGTGTACCGGGGCCGGACGGGATCGCTTGTCTGGAAGAATGATGACCTCAAGTACTCGGGGCCGTGCGTTCTGCACGGGGACCTGATCATCACGAACGCCAATTCCAACGCCGAATCCGCGGGCGCGTTTCACCTCGCCGATGGCTCTCCGAAGCTGGTCGAGAATGCCATCACGGGCGAATTGCGGCCCTGGAGGATCAGCCGCGCCTACGGCTGCAACAGCATCATCGCCGGCGAGAACTTGCTCACGTTCCGTTCCGGAGCCGCTGGGTTTTACGATCTGCTGACCGAGGGCGGCACCGGGAACTTCGGCGGTTTTCGTTCGGGCTGCACGGCGAACCTGGTCGCGGCGGACGGAGTGCTCAACGCACCCGACTACACGCGGACCTGCAGCTGCGCCTATCAGAACCAGACTTCGCTGGCGCTCGTCCATATGCCGGAACTGGATGCCTGGACCGTCAGCAACGCCGACGTGCCCGATTCGGGTGGAGCACGCATCCGTCGGCTCGGAATCAACCTGGGCGCTCCGGGCGACCGCCGCGATCCCAACGGCCTGATGTGGTTGGAGTACCCGGCGGTCGCGGGCGATTCCCTGAACCTGGAACTCGAAATCTTCGGCGCCGCGCGGCCTTATCAGGATCATCCCACCTTCCTGAACGACGCGGCGATTCCGTGGGTCGCATCGTCCGGGCTCGACGGATTGACCGGTTTGCGGCTGGGACTGAACGTGCCGCCGCGCGATGCGGCGCCGGCGGAAACAGGCAAGACCCCCGAACCGCCGACCCCTTTTCGCGTGCGGCTGCATTTCGGCGTCCCCCGGAACTCGGCGGGCGACGAGCGGACCTTCCGCGTTGCGATCGCGGGGCAACCGGCCGCTCAAGACGTCACGCTGGGCGGCGCGGCGTCCGCCTCGACCGTGATGACGATCGATCGCGTGCTGCTCGGCAACGAGCTCGAACTGACCTTGACTCCAATCCGCGGTCGTCCCGTCCTGTCGGGAATCGAACTCCAACGCCTCGACGACTGAACGCCTCGTCGGCCGTTGTGCTCAGTGTCCCGACGGCTCAGTGTCCCCGCGCGAGGATGCGTTCCACCTGTTTCCAGGGGCGCGTGTTCAGCACGTCGTCCCGAGTCAGGCCGGCTCGGCGCGCTTGGGTCACTCCGTAACGCATGTCATCGAGCCCTTCGGGGCCGTGCGCGTCGGTGTTGATCACGATTGGAATGCCGTGACGGCAGGCGGCCGCGCACTGGATGTCGTCCAGGTCGAGCCGCGCGGGGTTCGCGTTGAGTTCCAGGATTTTCGAATGACGCGCGGCGGCTTGGAAGACGGCGTCAAGGTCGATCTCGTAGGCTTCGCGTCGTTGGAGCAAGCGGCCGGTGGGGTGGGCGATCGCGTTCACGTGGGGATGTTCGATCGCTTCGAGGACCCGTTCGGTGATTTGCGCCCGCGATTGGCGCTGGCCGTAGTGGATGCTCGCCAGAACCCAATCCGCCTCGGCCAATACGTCATCGGGCAGATCCATGCCGCCTTTTTCAAGGATGTCGCACTCGACGCCCTTGAGGATCGCCGGTCCATCCGACCGTCGACCGCGCAGGCGGTCAATGGCCTTCCATTGAGCGCGAAGCCGCGCGGGATCGAGGCCCCGTGCCATCGTGACGCGTCGCGAGTGGTCGGTGACGGCGATGTACTCGTAGCCAAGCCGGCTCGCGGCCTCGACCATTTGTTCGACGGTGGCCCGTCCGTCGGTGGCCGTCGTATGCATGTGGAGATCGCCGCGGATATCGGCCGGTTCGATGAGTTTGGGAAGTCGGCCCGCGTCCGCCCATTCGAATTCGCGCCGCGCCTCCCTCAGTTCGGGCGGAAACCACGGAAGGCCGATCGCCGCATAGACCTCGTTTTCCTCGGCGCCCGCGATCGGTTCGTCGCCGCGAAACACGCCGTATTCGTTGATCTTGAGACCCCGGTCCTTCGCGCGGCCCCGAAGCTCGACGTTGTGCGCCTTCGAACCGGTGAAATACTGGAGGGCCGCGCCGAACGACTCGGCGGGTACCGCGCGGAGGTCGAGCTGCAGGCCCGAATCGAGACGCACGGACATCTTGGTTTCGCCGCGCGCGAGGGTTTCGCGAACCCTCGGCGCGTGGGCCAGATGGTCCATCGCCGCTTCGCGGTCCGCCGCGACCACGAGGAGATCGAGGTCGCCCACGGTGTCCCGTCCGCGGCGGTAGCTGCCCGCCATTTCCGCGCGCCGGACGACGGGCGAGGAACGCATGTGCGCGAGCATATCCACCGCGACGCGATCGGCGTCGGCCCACAGGATGCGCAGCTCGGCCTTTTCCGCGAACACGACGTTGCGGAGTATGGCCTCCTCGGTCTTCGCTCCGAACCCGCGCACCGACCGCACGCGGCCGTCGCGGCATGCCTGTTCGAGTTCGGCGAGCGACCGGATGCCGAGTTCCTTATGGAGCGTCGCGGCCTTCTTGGGGCCGACGCCGGGCACCCGAAGCAACTTCAAGACGCTTTCGGGCACCTCCGCCTGCAAGGCCTCAAGCTGTTCCAGGCGGCCCGTCTGGACGAGCGAAACGCACTTGTCTGCGACGCTGTCCCCGACGCCTTCGATGTCGAGCAACCGGCGCGGATCCGCCGCGACGATCGACTCGATCGATTCGGCATGGTCCCGAATCGTCCGGGCCCCGTTCCGGTACGATCGAACGCGAAACGGATTGGCGCCCTGGAATTCGAGGAGATCGGCGAGCAATTCGAGCGTGTCGGCGATCTGCGCGTTGGTCATGGAGTTCCGTCCATTCGGCGCGCCGCGCTCGGCGGACGCGATGCGAGCCTCTCACGCGTGTAGTTCGACCACATCCCGATCGTGGACCACATAGTCCCCTTTGACGATGGTCCCGTCATGGACGTTCTTGCCCCAGACTCGGGCGAACTTGAGATCGCGGGCCAGATCGCGATGAACCAACTCCGCGACTTGAAGCAGCGTTCCACCTCGCCGGACGGTGAACGGCCGATCGAAGTCGGGTTCCTTTTTCGAAGGCAGTTTCGTATAGACGCGGACAACGTCGAGCGCCCGGTAGATGGTCTCGCGGAGCGATTCGAGCCCCTGTTGGGAGGCCGCTGAAACACGCAGCGCGTCCAGGTCGATCGGGCAGAACTCGCGAAGCAGAACGTCCCGTTCGTCGGAACCCGAAAGATCGACCTTGTTGAGCACGAGCAGGGCCCGCGTGTAGGACAGGCCGACATCGTCCTCGTCGAGATAACTATCGCGGGCCAATCGGGTCTTCGTGCCTCCAAGCCGTTCGACGACTTCCTGCGCGGCGTCGATGCCTTCGTCGTTCCCGACATCGACAACGAACAGAACGAGATCGGCGCCCCGGATCAGGCCTTGGATGGAGGGGTCGAGGACATCGCCGGTGATCGGCGGCGTATCGATCAACTGGACCATGACATCCTCCCAGGGCATCATGCCGGGGAGCGGTTCGCGCGTCGTGAACGGATAGGCGGCGATTTCGGGCGTCGCGCGGGTCATCGCGGCCAACAAGGCGCTTTTTCCCGAGTTCGGCCCGCCGATCAGAACCGCGCGGCCGGCGCCTTGGTGGGGGATTCGGTGTCCGGCACCCGCGCCCCGGGCGGGCCCCTTCTTGCCCTGCTGCTCGGCCTCCTTGCGGGCACGGCTGATCTTCTGTTTGAGTTCGGCCTGCAGTTTGTCGGTGCCCTTGTGCTTGGGCAACTCGCGGAGCATGGCCTCCAAACACCGCAGCTCCTCGTCGGGAGTCGACGCCCGGCGATAGTCCTCTTCGGCCTTATGGTATTGCGGGGTGAGATTCGCAGGCATACCTCCAGTGTGCGGACCCGCGCGTTTCCTGAAAAGGCCCCCACGCGGCAATCCTGGACTCCCCGCGATCGGACAGCGTCGCGAGGAAGACATGTCGAGGAAGAATGCGATGCCGCTCTCTCGGGCACTGTTTAGCGCCCATCGACTTTGATAGACCTGACCGGAGTTCTTTCGAGGATTCTGTGCTGGAACCGAAAAACGGAAAAGCTCAGCGAGTACGCTAGAGTCGCCGAGGCCGCTCAGATCTTGGGTGACAAAGCACTAGGGCCGACGCTGCGTTCGCCATCCGCGATCGTCGGGCTTCGATTCGAGTTCGCGGGCGGGCGCGGGGCGCTCCGAGCCGGAAGGCGGCGCGCTTCCCGAAACGGTCCTCGATTCGGTGCCTCGATCCCGCGCTTCGCGCCACGAGGCGAGCGACAAGTCGTTGACCGCCGCCGGGCGCGACGAGGTCGTCTTGTCGCGCGGATTCAGCAGTCGAGGCGGCTGGAACGGCCTTTCGAGGTTCGGAAGCGAACGCGGATCGGGAACAGGCTGGAGATTGAAGAGCGTGTCGGGGTCCGGACCCGTCGGCGATTCGGTCGAGCGGTCATCGCGCGACCCACGAACAAGGCCATCCGACGCGACCGCCGGTGAGGCCGGAGCCGACGTCGATGGGGAACCATGCGACCGACGGCTCCCTTCCAACGCCGAATCGTCCCGAATCGCCGGTGTCCCCGGGGACGGCGGCGCGCCGCTCGGAGGCGCGTCACTTCGCGGCGAGTACCGGTTCGGATCGAGGCTCGGAGGAATATCGGCCGGGTCCCGAATCGTTGTGCCTCCCGAACGAGCCGCCGGCACGCTCGAACCCGGCGCCGACGGCATGACCGGAGCCCCCGGAATCGTCGAAGGCGAACTCGGCGGAACCAGGTAGCCCGGATAGGTCGGAGCGACCCCCGCGGATCCGGTCGGCGCCGGGCAGACGCCGCCGAATGCCTGGCCGGAAGGAACGGCGCACGGAGCGGCGACCGGTTGGGGGGACGCGTGGTATCCATGGAAGAGTCGCGAAAGGAATCCACCGCCCGATGGGGCCGGAACGCGACGCGCCTGCCATGCGTAGGTCGTGCAGGGAGCCAGCGACGTCGCGGCGCAGCCCGTGGTCGGATTCACCACCGTCGTCGGTCGGAAGCTGGTCACGGGAACCCGATACCAAACCGTACGGTATGCCGTCCGCGGCCAATACGCCACGGCCGCCGGTATCGATGGACCGGCTGCCTGCGGCGCGGGGCAGATCCCGGTCGCACACGGTCCCGCCGCCGCCCCTGCGGGCGCGTTCCATGCTCCGGCGTAGGCCATGTTCGACGAGTAGACCGTGATCGGTGCGGTCGGAAATGAGGATGGAGCGATGGCGGCCGGCGCCGAACCGGTCGCCGGGATCCAAACGCCTGCGGGTGCGACGCCTCCCGACCACGCCGACCCGCCGTTGAACGGTCGGTGGACGACCAACGGATCATAAGCCGATGATTGCGTCGGAACGAATGGCGCGTAACCGGCGATGACCGGGACCGACGTCGGGGGAACCGAGGTCACAGGCACATAGTATGCGCCGACCGGGTAGTAGTAGTTGTTGCGCCGTCCGAACAGCGCGTCCCAAAGCGGACCCGCTTCACAGGGGGACGACACGGCCAGCGCGATGCCGCCCGCGATCACCGCCGATAACGCGTATCGACATCGAGGGAAACAAACAGGCCGGCGATTCGCCGCGATCGCGAAGATCCGCATGAGGTCGGCTCACTGGGTTCGAGTCACTGGGTTCGAGGTCGACGTCGTACATTCCGCGCGATCCGCTCAACCGGTTCCCTGGAAACACCCCGTGCCGTCCGTGCGCGATGCCTGCGCGCGAATTCCTGTTGAACCCTACGCCCGCCGGCTTGAAAAGTGAAGTCGATCCGACTGTGATTTCCTCGAATTCCTCCGCGCGGCGCCCATTGGGCCGGTCGGGCAAGGGGATGAATACCGGCAAGCCTCGCGGTTTGGGAAGAAAGGGGATTCCGCGAGGTTCGAATAGACCGGCTATCGCGTTCCGCGCGCTTCCGCACTCGACTGCCGCACGTGCCCGATGTACCGCGCGAGATCCTCAACCGTTTCGCAGTCGAGCATTCCCTCGCCCGTATGGATTCCATATGCCTGTTCGATTTCGTACGCCAGTTCGGCCATCAACAGCGAGTCGATCTGGAGCGTGGCAAAGGTGTCCTCGGGCCGCACCGGCTTTCCCGTCTTCCTTTCCAAGATCCCCAGGATCGTTCGACGCGTGTCCTCCATGTCATCATCCATGTTCTGGGCGAGGGAGGGGAGAAAACGGGTGTCGGCACATCGATGATCGAGCGGTACGTCCGGCATCATGCTAAACGGGTCGCGCATCCAAAGGAAGGTGGGGGCAATGCGATTTCGGCCGATCAAGGCCCCCGCTCAATGACGCCGATTCCGAGCCTGGAAAAACGCGTCGCCCGATCGGGCGGACACCGACGGCGCCGGCCGTTGTTGGCCGGATCGGGGCCGAGGATTGGACACGTGGCCGGTCGTGAGCTAGTCTTGTGATGCCTTGGTGGTCGCCAGGGCGAACTCCCGTCCCGATCGCATTCGCATCACGCTGTTTCGGCTCGCGCCCAGGCCTTGTGCCGAGGACGCCGACTTCGCGCGGGTTTCCGTCAGGCCGCATGCCGATTCCGTCGTTCCCGCCGCCGCCCGCGGCTCGACGCTCGGAACGCATTCTCGGCCGATCGGAACGCTCCGTGTTCGCAACCACTGATTGATACCTTCGATTCGATGTCAGGAGTCGTCGCATGAACTGCCAAATCTTGGCGGCGCGGATCCAGCAGGTTCGTCCCGAGGCCGAACTGAGGGACGTCGCCCGATTGTGCCTGTTGCTCGCCAATTCGGTCGGCGAGCCGTCGGTTCTTGAAGAGGATTCGGCATTTCGGAGCGCGTGGCGCGAGACGGGCATGCGGCTGCAGGCGGCGACGGACCAGCACGCGGCCATGATGGAGGAGCTTGAGGATCTGGCGCGCACGGAGCCTCGGCGGTTCACGCCGGACCAGATCTGGGTGTTGATTCGGGCCATCAAGGTCCAGGGTCAGATTCTCGAACTGTATATGGGGAGCCCGACGGCATCGTGCGTCGATTGACGGACCGAGCGCGCGCGACGGGACGAACCAAGCAGGACCGATTCGCGCGCGGTGGCCGGACCTCGCTCACGGACCGACCTGCGTCGACGGCCCGAACAGGGCGGGGCGCGCGGGAACGGTGATCGCGTCGACGCGCCGCGCGCCGTCCTCGACGAGCCGCATCGGAACGCCGCCGGGCGATTGCGACGCATCGCATCGGCAGACCAGGGCCGTCACCGCGCCGGATGTCCGCATGCGCCGGTGGCACGCGGGACATTCAAAAAGGCGTCGCAGGTCGTATTTCAGTCGTTCGTAGGGACCTTTCACGGCGATCATCCCTTCACGAAGGGGCGTCGAACGGGCGTGCTAGGCGGTGGCCGTCGCGTGACGGCCGGCCAGCCTCCATCCCGTGCGAATGGAGGCCTCCTTGACGACGACCGGGATGCCGTCGCGCACGACGCAGTCGTCCGCGTCGTCACTGTCCTCGATCCCGTCCTCGTTGACCAGCCGAACGTCGCGGCCGATGCGGCAGTTCTTGTCGACAATCGCGTGCTCGATCACCGTTCCATCGCCGATCCCCATCGGCGGCGCGCCCCGTTTTCCGGCTTCGACGCGCATCGCCGCGCTTTCGTACGCGTCCGTTCCCATGAGGATCGCATGGCGGATCACGACCCGTTCGCCGATGCGGCACCGCACGCCGATTACGCTGTTCTCGATGATCGAACCGCGTCCGATCTGGCAACCGTCGGCGATCAGGCTCTCCCGGATCGAGGCCCCGTCAATGCGGGTGGGAGGCAGGAATCGGGTCCGCGTGTAGACCGGCGCTTCGGCGGATGCGAGCGGAAACGGGGCACCCGTTCCGGCGAGGCTCAGGTTCGCCTCGAAAAACGCCCGGATCGTGCCGATGTCCTCCCAATAGTCGTCGAACAGGTGCATCTGCACGCGGCGCGTTCGGATCGATGCGGGAAAGACCTCCTTGCCGAAGTCCTGGTAGCCGGTCTTTTCCAACACGTCGATCAGCGTCGCCTTGTTGAAGATGTAGATTCCCATGCTGGCGAGGCACTCGCGCCCGCGGCTCGGCACGCCCCGCGCGTCGATCCACGCCGGGTCGGTGCGGACCAGGTCGATTTCCCGGTCCGTCTTCGGCTTCTCGAGGAAACCGACGACGCGGCCCGCCTCGTCGCATCGCATCACACCCAGCGCGCCGGCTTGATCGCGCGATACGGGGATCGCGGCGATCGTGACGTCGGCTTTCGCGCGCTGGTGGGCTTCGAGCATGGCGCGGTAGTCCATGCGGTAGAGCTGGTCGCCCGACAGGATCAGCACGTATTCCACATCGGGTTGTTGCAGGTACCGCATCTGTTTGCGCACCGCGTCCGCCGTGCCCTGGTACCAATCGGTGCCTCCGTCCATCGTCTGCTGCGCGGCGAGGATCTCCACGAAACCGCCGTGGTACGGGTCGAATTGGTACGCATGCCGGATATGCCGGTGCAGGCTCACCGACAGGAACTGCGTCAAGACATAGATCCGGTTGATGTCGCTGTTGAGGCAATTCGAAAGGGGAATGTCGATCAGCCGGTACTTGGCGGCGAGCGGCACCGCCGGTTTCGATCGGTACTTGGTGAGCGGATACAGGCGCGTTCCGCGCCCGCCGCCCAATACGAGTGCCACGAGGTTGCGCATGGTCGGTTCCGAATAGGCCTCCGGCGGGAGGCGTCCGAGGGCGTTCGCGCGACGGGAATCGAACGAAGTCCGCGTCACGACCCGGAAATCACTTTACGACAAAATTGACAAGCCGGCCGGGGACGACGATAACCTTGACGATCGTATTCCCGCCGATCCATTCCGCGACCCGTTCGTGCGTTCGAGCGGATCGTTCGAGCGCGTCGCTCGGCGCGCCCGCCGCGACTTCGATCTTCCCGCGGACTTTTCCGTTCACCTGCACGGGAACTTCGATCGTCGCGTCGCGCGTCAACGCCTCGTCGTACGTCGGCCAGGGTTCGTACGCCAGTGTATCGGCGTGTCCCAGCGCCTGCCAGAGTTCCTCGGCGAAATGCGGAGCGTAGGGCGCGATCAGAAGCACGAACGACTCCATGGCCTGTCGAGGACGCACCGTGTCCCGAGTGAACCCGTTGACGAACTCCATCATCCGGGCGATCGCCGTGTTGAAGTCCATCGCCTCCGTGTCGAGCGTCACGGCCTTGATCGTGCGATGCAGGCGTTTCGCCTGCTCGTCGGACGGCCGCTCGTCCACCACCGACGGATGGAGTACGACGGTTTCGGCCCGGTCGTCGATGATCATGCGCCAGGCGCGGTCGAGGAAACCGCGCACGCCGTTCACGCCGTCCATGCTCCACGGCTTGGTCGCTTCGAGCGGCCCCATGAACATCTCGTAGAGCCTCAGCGAGTCGGCGCCGTAGTCGCGCACGATCCGATCGGGATTGACGACGTTTCCGCGGCTCTTCGACATCTTCTCGGCGCGGCTCCAGACCCGGACATCCGGCGCTTCCCTCAGCACGATCGCGTCGCCCTGTTTCTCGACCTGATCCGCTCGAAGCCGCACCTCGCGGACTTCGATCGACGTGCCGCGCCGCCGGGGGCGGCGGTCCTCGCCGATCTCGACCTCGATGCGGCTCACCCACGCGCCGTCGGCCTCCTGGTATCCCGAATACTCGATCTCGCCGAGGATCATGCCCTGATTCACGAGCTTTTGGAACGGTTCGGGCGTGCTGACATGTCCGCGGTCGAAGAGGACCTTGTGCCAGAACCGCGCGTAGAGCAGGTGCAGTACGGCATGCTCGGCGCCTCCCACGTACAGGTCGACCGGCATCCACGCCTTTTCCTTGTCACGGTCGACGAACGACGTTCCGTTCCTCGGATCGATGAACCGCAGATAGTACCAGCACGAGCCGGCCCACTGGGGCATCGTATTCGTTTCGCGCCGGTACGGCGCGCCGTCGATCACCGGATAGAGCCACGCGTCGGGCGCTTTAGCGAGGGGAGGCTCGGGGCGGCCGTGCGGCTTGTAGTCATCCAAACGGGGAAGGTCGACCGGTAAGGACTCGGTCGGCACGGCGCGCAGCAGGCCGTTGGGGCGTCCCTGTTCATCCAGTTCATGGAGGATCGGAAACGGTTCGCCCCAGAACCGCTGCCGGCTGAAGAGCCAATCCCGCAACTTGTAGTTGACCGCTTCACGCCCCAAACCGGCCTTGGCCAGGTCGGCCGTGATCCGCCGTTTGCATGCGTCGGTCTCAAGCCCATCGTAGGGACCCGATCCGACCACACGGCCCTCGCCGACGAAACAGGCGTTCGACGGGCCGTCGGTCGCGAGCGGGGAATCGGAATCGGACGAACCGATCGGCGCGACGACCGTCTCGATCGGCAGGCCGTATTGTCGAGCGAACTCGTGGTCCCGCGTGTCGTGGGCCGGAACGGCCATGATCGCGCCCGTTCCATATCCGATCAACACGTAGTCCGCGACCCATACGGGGATCGGCCGTCCGTTGACCGGGTTGATCGCGAAACCTCCGGTGAAGACGCCTGTCTTCGCCCTCGTCGCTTCGGTCCGCTCGCGATCGCTCTTCGCCGCGACGGCCTTCCGGTAAGCGTCCACGGTTTCCCGCTGTGCGCCCGTCGTCAACCGGTCGACGAACGGATGCTCGGGCGCGATCACCATGTAGGTGGCGCCGAAGAGCGTATCGGGCCGCGTCGTGTAGACGCGGAGCACGCGGTCGTCGGGTCGCCTTGCGAAGCCCGAAACGGACCGCTCGGCTTGCCACGCGCCGAACGCGTCGCGCGTTCCCGCGAAGAAGTCCACTTCCGCGCCGACGCTCCGTCCGATCCACTCGCGCTGCAGCTTCTTGACGCCCTCGGGCCAGTCCACCTGGTCCAGGTCGCGTTCCAGCCGGTCCGCGTACGCGGTGATCCGCAGCATCCACTGCCGCAATGGGATCCGCTCGACGGGATGCCCGCCCCGTTCACTCCGCCCGTCGATCACCTCCTCATTCGCCAGGACGGTGCCGAGCGCCGGGCACCAATTCACAAGGGCATCGGCCCGGAAAGCGAGCCGATGTTCGTCCTGATAGCGGCGAACGGCCGCGTCGCCTCGCCGCGCGACATCATCGGGGATCGGCAACGCGTCGATCGGTCGCCCGCGCTCGGCCGACGCGTCAAACCACGTATCGAAGAGAACCAGGAAGATCCACTGGGTCCATCGGAAATAGTCGACGTCGGTCGTCGCCAACTCGCGGTCCCAGTCGTAGCTGAAGCCGAGCATCTTGAGCTGGCGGCGGAAGTTGGCGATGTTGCGCTCGGTCGACTCGCGCGGCGGCGTATTGGTCCGGATCGCGTGCTCCTCGGCGGGCAGGCCGAACGCGTCGAATCCCATCGGGTGCAGGACGCTCGTGCCCCGCATCCGCTCGAACCGCGCCACGATGTCGGTCGCCGTGTAGCCTTCGGGATGACCGACATGCAGTCCGTCGCCGCTCGGGTAGGGAAACATGTCCAGGATGTAGCGTTTCCGAGCCGCGGGCCGATCGGGAGCGGCGAACGTGCGTTTGGTTTCCCAGAAAGCCTGCCACTTCGGTTCGATATCCGCGGGGTTGTAACGGGGCATGGTGATGCGGCGGGCGCGCCGAGCCAAAGGGTAAGTGGTTGTCTTGGAGTGACTTAAATCACGGCGAAATCCGAACGTCGAGCCGCGATTCTAACGCGGTGCGGCTTCCTTGACAATTGATGCCGCGTGACTACTGCCGCCGCCGCGCGCGTGGTACACTACGTGCGCGTCGCGACGAACGACCGATGCGGGCATCGCCTCCCGGAATCGCCACAGGGCATCCCCTCCCGCGGATGCCGGTCGATCATGCTGCAGAAGAACAAGAAGTCGCTACAGCTATCCGAACTCGAACGCGACGCCATGCGCGCGGCCGGCCGGTTCAACGGCCAGCTGATGGACTACATCCGCCCGTTCGTCAAGGAAGGCGTTACGACGCTGGAAATCGATCGGCTGGTCCATGACTACACGCTGGCGCACAAGCACCGGCCGGCCACGCTGAACTACATGGGGTACCGGCACAGTTGCTGCACGAGCGTCAATGACGTGATTTGCCATGGGATCCCTGGCAAATACGCGCTCAGGTACGGCGACATCGTCAACGTCGACATCACGTCGGTCGTCGATGGGTGGCACGGAGACCAATCGGAGACTCTTTTCGTCGGCGAAGTGTCGCGCGAGGCGCGCGCCGTCGTCCAGTGCGCGTTCGACTGTCTCCATCTCGCGATCGGCGCGATCCGGCCCGGATGCCGTGTCGCCGACATCGGCGAGACGATCCTCTCGGAGGCCACGCGGCGCGGATTCAGCGTCGTGCGGGAATACGTCGGGCATGGACTCGGTCGGCAGTTCCACCAGGATCCGTCGATCTTCCATTTCCCGAACCACGAAGGAAGGCAGGAACGCCTGTTGCCGGGGACGTGCTTCACCATCGAGCCGATGATCAACGTCGGCTCGCGCTTCACCGTGCTCGACGTCGCCGACGGCTGGACCGTCCGCACCCGCGACGGAAAGCTGTCCGCCCAATTCGAGCATACGATCCTGATGACCGAGTACGGACCCGAGGTGCTGACAACAACCTGTCATGGTCCCAATCCGGGACACTCGTTCTAGCGGCGGCGACGGCTTGCGCGGAGCGAGCGGCGGCGGGTGGACGCCCGCACACGGATCGAGCGCGCGGCGGGGCGACGGCACGCCGATCGGGGACCGTCATTCGTGCCAACGCTCGACGTCAAGCGATAGGTTGGCGCGTTCCTGGCGGACGATCGCCACGATGTCGTCCCGACACCGGAAGTAGGCGTTGATCACCGCGGGATCCCATTGTCTGCCCGATCCCTCGCGAAGAATCTCGTCGACGCGTTCGAGCGGAAGGCCCTTGCGATACGGTCGGTCGCTCGTCATCGCGTCGAACGCGTCGGCGACCGCCGTGATCCGCGCCAGGAGGGGCGTCGCGTCACCCGCGAGATGGCTCGGATAGCCTCGGCCATCCCATTGCTCGTGGTGATGCAACACGGCGGGCAGCACGTCGGACAGTTGCCTCAGATCGGCGAGGATGCGATAGCCGAGCTCCGGGTGCGACTTGATGTGCTCGTACTCGGTGTCCGTCAGTTTTCCGGGCTTTCGGAGCACATGGTCGTCGATCCCGATCTTGCCGATGTCGTGGAGCAAGCCGGCCATGTAGAGCGTGTTGAGCATTCCCGAACCGCACCGCATCTCCCGCGCGACGCGCACGGCGACGCGCGCCACGCGATCGCTGTGGCCGCAGGTGTACGGGTCCTTCGCATCGATCGCCGACGTCAACGCGCGGACAACACTCGCGAGGAACTCGGCCTGCTGTCGATAGAGTTCGCGGTTTCCCGAGTGGATCCCGATGATCGCGCCGACCGAGTGGAGCAGGTTCGCTTCCACCGAACCGAACTCGGCCCCTTCCTCGTGGTTGACGGCCGCGATCCATCCGTAGAGATTGTCGCCCTCGGCAAGCGGAACGACGACCAACTGGCGAACTTCGGGGAACGGCCACTCGTCGCGCGAAGTGGCCTGGTCGTTGAGGACGAGCGGGCCGCAGCGCGAATTCAAATCCAGATGTTGGGTCATGGCCGAGAACCGCGCGTCGTCGAACGGGAAATCGCCCGCCGCCAAGAGCTGGGTCCGCGTGCGTGCCCGATACGTCGCGTCGCGGCCCTCGGCCACCGGCAGGAACTGAATGGCGACGCCGATCGCGGGCAGGCACTCCTCGAGCCAGTCGAGCGTCAGTTTTCCGAGCTCCTCGTCGCTCGCCGAGATCCGCAGGTTCTGCGTGACGCCGTAGAGCAGGCAGATTTCCTCGTACGTGCCGCTCAGGCTCTTCGAGAGCTTCTCGACTTCCCGTTCGAGTTTTCCGGCCTTCGAATCCGCGTTCAGCAACGCGACGACGGTTTCCGCGCAGCGGACGATCGACGCGGGCGTCCAGAGTTCCTGCGCCGCGAGCCACTCGGCGGCCTCGTGTTCCCCGCAGTTCATCATGCGGGCGAGTGCCGCGAGCCCGCTTGACGCGCGCGTCGGCTGAATGGCGAGCGGCGCCATGGCGACGGCCGTCTTCCGGGCCGCGAATTGGAACGGAACGGCGACGAGCACGGCGACATCCCCGTCGTCGACGATTTCCGGCGCCCCCCGGTCGGCCACCCGTCGAACCAACTCGGCACGCAGCAGTTCGTCGCCGGAAAACTGGCCCGCCGCCCTGTGCAACAAGCGGCCCGTCGCGCCTTCCCAGAGCGAGAATTCGATACCGAACCGGGCGCGGAAATGGGCGAGGGCCTTACGGAGGCCCTCCGGCAGTTCAATCGCCGTATCCGGCATCGCGGCCTGGCGCGTGTCAACCAACATCCTGGTTGCCCGGTGTGCGGCCCCTCAACACCGGCTCCAACGTCGGACCGGTCTTCACAACCGTAGATCACGGTCCGCGCGCGCGACGCGGAGCGCAAGAAGGGGACGAACCGCACGGGGGAATCGGGCCAAGTCCGAACCCCACTCTTCGGCACAAACCGCACGATCGGACTCGGGGCATGGCCCGACTCAAGTGGCGGCCCGTTCGCCGCGCTGCCGCCGATACCGTTCGCTCGCGCGATCGAGCACGGCCCGTTCGGCGGGCGAGAGCCCGTCGACGCCGATTTCGGACACCCGCGTCAGGATCTCGTCGACCAGTTCGTCGTCCTCGCGTCGTTGAGCCCGGCGGCAGGCGTCGATCGCGTGCGATTCGAGGTCGGGACCCGCCTCGCGATCGCGGGACGACGCGAACGACTCCTTGAGCGTCGGCATCAAGGGCGCCAGATCCTGGCGCGCGGGCCGGTGGTTGGGTTCGACGGGCACGGCGCGAGGCGACGGAGGACGCGGCTCCCATTCGACGGGGCGGTACGTTTCGTGCTCGGCGCCGAAGAACACGAAGATCGATAGAATGGTCAGCGCGAACCAGGACCCGCCGATCGCGTCCTCCCTCCGCCATGCGACAACCGCCGCGACGATCAGCAGGCACGCGACCAGCCGAGCGAAACGAGCGACAATCAGCGACGCGCCGCGCCGCGTCAATCGGGGAGCGAGCCCCATCAACGCCGCCCGCAGGATCCGACCGCCGTCAAACGGAAAACCGGGGATCAGATTCAGCAACAAGAGCAGCCAGTTGGTCCATAGAACGAGTTTCAGCGCGACGCGCGGCGCATCGCCCTCGACGATACCCAGCGGAATGGTCGGATTGAGGATTCCCGGCTCGTACGCATCGAGCACCAGCAGTCCGATGGTCGCCATCGCAACCGCCAAGCCGTTGGCGAGGGGTCCCGCGAGGTGGACCAACAGTTCCCGCCGCGGCTCGGGCACCGCTCCGATCGGGGCCATGCCTCCGAACGGACCGATGATCAGCGAACGGATCTCGGCGCCCTCGGCCCTCGCGACGAACCAATGCCCCAATTCGTGCAGGAACACGCTGACGGCGAGCACGGCGACGCAGGCGATGGCGGCGCCGACCAAACCGCCTTGATTGCCGGGCGATCGCTCGCAAAGCCACGCGAAGTAGATCGTCCATACCGCGAACAACCAGAAGAACATGTGGACGCGCACGGGCATGGAGCCCAGCCGCACGATGGTCAGCGTCCACCGGCTTTCGTCGCGCATGCTCTTGGCTTCCATCGATTCCCCGCCCGTCCGAGCGATTCCGCCGACCGCCACGTTCCGCCGCGTCGCCTCGATCCCATTCACGCATGGGGACCCCGAGCCCGCGGAACAACGCTCCATCCGTGCGGATCCCTACAGATTAGCGAACGGGAATGTCTTCGACCAGAGTTCGACCGGATTCTTAGGGAATTCAAGAAGGCCCACCGACGCCTTCGCGCCGCGCCGTTTCGCCGCACTCAAACCGTCGCGGCACCGTCCGTTACGGCCGATATCCCGATTCGGTTCGGCGACTCGGGCCCCCTCGATGCTCGCGACGGCGAGTTGCTCGCTCCGACTTCCATCGCGGAACCTGGGCAATCCGGCCGATAAGCGTTAGGGAGAACCCCATGGAGAGACCGGCCGACCCGCGAGCGGTCCGGCCGCCGAGAGGCGTGCGACCATGCGATGCAACGGACTGCGAATCGATCCCATCGGTACGGCGCACTCCGGCCCGAGGGGCCTGGCGTGGGTCGCTATGGCCTTGATCCTCGCCGGACAATCGTGTTTCGGCCCGCCTTGCCGAGGCCAGAGCGCGAGCGATTGGACTTCCCGCGAGATCCCGCTCGCCATCGAATCCGCGCGTGCGACGCGGCCGGTCGTCACCGGACTCGCCGTCGACGGAGCCGGTTATCGGATCGCCGCGGCGGGCGACGACCATCTGGTTCGCGTCTGGAATCGGGAAACGGGCGGCCTGGAATGGCTCGTGAACGGACACACCGATTGGGTGCGCGCCGTCGCATTCACTCCCGACGGCGCATACCTCGCGTCGACCGGCAACGACCGGCGCATCATCGTCTGGAACATGGCGGACGGGAAGCCATTCCGCGAACTGGGTCCGTTTTCCGGCGCGTTGGCCGCCGTGCGGTTTTCCGAGGACGGCGAGTGGATCGCAGGGGTCGGATACGAGATGCCGCTCACCGTCCTGCGATGGCGCGACGGCGCCGACCGCCGCGAACTGGCGTGCCCGTGCCAGGACATGAGGACGCTCGCCTTTTCGCCGGACGGCGCCCACATCGCGGCCGCCGGCCGAAGCGGCGAAGTGCGAGTCTGGTCACTTGCGACGGGCGAAGTCGTCGACCGGTATGTCCTCCATCGCCAACGGGTTCGCGCCGTCCTGTTCGCGGGCGACGCCAACACCGTCTACTCGGCCGGCGACGACCGACGCGTTTATGTCGCTCGGGTCGGTGACGGCGACAACCGGCGGGTCCTCGTCGAGCTCGACACCAAGATCCAATCGCTCACCCGCATGGATCCGTGGATCGTCGCGGGATGCGCGGACAACTCCATCCGGCTCCTCCACGGCGAAACAGGCAAGGAAGTCGCTCGGCTCGATGGCCACGCGGGTACCGTCTCCGCACTCGACGCCCTCCCCGGCCAGATCTTCTCGGGAAGCTACGACACGACGGTGCGGGTCTGGAAGATCACGTCCGAAACGGCCGTATCGCGGTAAGGAATGAAGGAAACAGGGAAGGAGCCACGTTGTGGGGTTGTTGCAAAGCATGCGGGCATGGCGACGCCGAAAACAACGTCGCGAACGCGATCCTCGGACCGCATCGGCCGTCCGGAATTGCCGATTCGAGTCGATGGAAGATCGGCGCATGCTCAGCGCGAACCCACTCGTTGTGGGTGTGGTGTACGCCGAAGAAGACTCCGGCAATGACGCGCGCGGCGACATGTTCGAGGTCACCTTCGAAGGCGGCGCGCCGGAAACGCGTCTGGCCCGTCTCGTGATCGACGGCGACCATCGGCTCGACTACGGCAACACGTCCGGTTTCAGCGCCGGCGATGTCTTCTTCGACACGGTCGAATCGGCTCAGAGCCTGGGGGTCGATCACGCGTTCCCCTTCTCGCTCGTCCGATTCACCGATCGCAACGGCCTCCCCAAGGCGGGCCCGTCCGTACGGGCCACCGTCACAGACGGCGGTCTGCGACTCGCGTTGGATTTCGACGCGACACCGTTCGAAGCGGGCGATCGGCTCGTGTTCGAGATCGATGTCGACGAAGTGCAGTCGTATAACCCGAACGAAACGTCGTTCGAGACGATCAACGACGGGTTCGATCCGCTGACGTCGGGCGCCGAGTTCCAAGGGAGTCTCTTTACGGCGTCGTTCGCGGCGCCGCACTTCGAGAACGCGTCTGTCGAATCGCGATTCCTGAACCGCTACGACGACGCGTTCGCGACCGCCGAGCGGTCGCTGGCCGACGATGGGCGGCTCGCGCTTCCCGCCGACGACGCGCGCGGCAACCGGGACCGAAGCGCGGGGGCGGTCGGGTCGTTGGTGCAGACGGCCCTTCCGATCACGATCGAAGGAACCGTCTATCACGATCGCAATGAGGACCTCTTCCAGGATCCGGGCGCGGGCGAGGAGGGAATCGCCGGCGTTTCCCTCGCCCTGCTGCGGCGGAACGGATCGGGACTCTACGTACCGGTCGTTCGGGACGGCAAGCCGGTCACGGCAACCGCCGATTCGCTGGGGCGTTACGCATTCGGCCTCGAATGGGCCCTCGAGCCCGGAACGTATCGCGTCGTCGAAACCCAACCCGCCGCGTTCTCGATCAGCGTCGGCGCCGTGCCGGGAAACGTCGGCGGACTGACGATCGGATCGAGCCCGAACTCCGACGAGATCACCGATATCCTCATCGCCGATGGAGGCACGGCGGCCGTTGATTATGACTTCGCCGAAGCCAATCCGGCGCGAATCGCCGGCTGCGTCTATCACGATCGCGATCGAGACGGCGTCCGCGACGCGGGTGAGATCGGACTCGCCGATGTGCGGCTCGATCTGCTCGACGAAACGGGGCAACCCATCGCCAGCGTTCGAACGGGCCCGGACGGATGCTACGCGTTCACCGACCTGCGCGCGGGCCTCTACGAAATCGTCGAATTCCAGCCCGCGACGTGGATCGACGGCGCGGAGACCGTCGGACAGGTCAACGGTGCTCCGCGCGGCGTCGTGGCCGCGAACGATCGAATCGCCGAAGTCGCCATGCGGTCGGGTGAACAGGGGGTTGGATACGACTTCGGTGAATTCCTCGGAAGCCTCTCCGGGCAGGTTCATGTCGAAACGAACGGCAATTGTCTGCTTGATCCGGGGGAAGCCGTCCTGCCGGGTGTCGCTATGACGCTCGTCGATCAACTCGGCACGACGCGGACGACCACGACCGATGCGCAAGGCCGGTACGCCTTCGTCGATCTTCCCGAGGGAACGTATTCGGTGATCGAATCGCAACCGGCCGCGTATTTCAACGGCGGTCAAACGGCCGGATCCGGCGGAGGCGACGCGTCGGGCGTGAACCGCATCACGCGAATCGTCATTTCGAGCGCGTCGCCCCATCTCACCGACTACAACTTCTGCGAAGCGCTCGGGTCGCTCAGCGGCTACGTATTCCACGATCTCAACAACGACGGACAATTCGACTCGGAAAACGCCGAATCCCCGATCGCCCATGTCTTGTTGCGTTTACTCGACGGCGAGGGCCGACCTGTTCCGTCGAACGGAACGCCGATCACGGCGACAACCGATGCGGACGGCCACTACCGATTTGACCGGTTGTCGCCGGGCTCGTACCAGATCGCCGAATACCAGCCGGACGATTGGCGCGACGGCAAGGATAGCCCCGGCTTCGTCGCGTTCGGCACACCCGCGCAGCGCATACTCGGCGCTTCGATCGCCAACGACGTGATCGGCCGGATCGACCTGATCCAATCGGGTTCGGATCGCGGGACGATGCGCGGCGTTCAGTACAATTTTGGAGAGCTTCGCGGGATTTCGATCGCCGGCCATGTCTATACCGATCTCAACGGCAACTGCGTGTTCGAACCCGAAGCGACGTTCCCGCAACCCCAACAGCGCGAGGCGCCGCTGAGCGGAGTCGTCGTTCGACTCGTTGATGCATCGGGGCGCCTTGTATCGGAAACCCGCACCGACGCGTCGGGGGCCTACGCGTTTCGCGATCTCACGCCGGGGCGTTATACGCTCGAACAGACCCAACCGGCGGACTACTTCGATGTCGGACACGTCGCGGGGAATCTGGGAGGGGATACCGGTGTGCCCAATCGGATCGCGGATATCACGCTCGTTTCGGGCGACGAGGGAGTCGGATACGATTTCTGTGAAGCGCCTTCCGCCGAACTCACCGGGTATGTGTTCCAAGACGGACCCGCGATCCTCGTAACGACCGGTGAAGGCTCGGCGCCGATCCATACGATCCGAGACGGAATCCGGACGAGCGACGACACGCCGATCGCCGGAGTTTGGCTCGAACTCCGCAACGGACTCGACGGCAGCCCGGTAACGTCGGACGACGTCTTGCCGGGTTACCACGCGTCCGGCGTGCTTCGAGTTCAGACGGACGCCGACGGCCACTATCGGTTCGCGGGGTTGCCTCGAGGAAACTACGCGGTCTATCAGACGCAGCCATCGGGGTACGCCGATGCGTCGGATACGCCGGGGACGACGTTGGGTGTCGCGTGGAACGCGCACGAGATCCCACCGATGGCCGTACTCGCGAGGATGGCCGACCATCCCCCGCCGCGCTACGACGCCATCCTGAACGTGCCTCTGGGATACGGACAGCGATCCGAGGAAAACAACTTCAGCGAAGTGCGCACGACGTCGTATCCCAAGATCGAGGAACCGCCGGGATATCCGAAAAACCCGATTCCGCCCGCGACGATCAAGGCCGTTCCGCCGCCCCGCGTCCCGTTCCTTCCGCCGCCGCCGCCCCGCGCCGACATCCCGATCTATGGAGCGGCCGGCGACACGGATGTCACGTGGCACCTGAGCATCATCGATGCCGGGCGGCCGCGCGGCGACGGCGATATCGCGGCGGCCTGCCGGGAATACGAGTACTTCGTCCGGAGCTCGATGATCGGAATCGATTGGACGCTCGATCTCCTCCGTTCCGGAGAATGGACGATCTTCGTGAACGCCGGTCACGATGACGGCCCGAACGCGCGTCGCGAATGGAAGAAACTGTTCGGCATCAACGGCGCGATTCCGGTCGCCGGCGATTTCGACGGCGACGGCAAAGCCGAGGTCGGCGTGTTCTTGAAGGGTGAGTGGTTCATCGACGTGAACGGGAACGGCGAGTGGGATCGGAACGATCTGTGGGCCCGGCTTGGAGCCGACACCGATCTACCCGTCGTCGGGGATTGGAACGGGGACGGGAAGGACGACATCGGGATCTTCGGACCCATTTGGGAACGCGATCCCGTCGCGATCGAGCACGAACCGGGACTCCCCGACTCACGAAATCCTCCCAAGGCGATACCCAAGAACGTGCCGCCCGATCCGGACGCGGCCACGAACGGCGTGCGCCTCCTGCGGCTCACGGCGGAAGGCGAGCCCCGCGCCGATCTGATCGACCACGTCTTCAAATTCGGCTCGGCCGGTGATCAACCCGTCGTTGGAGACTGGGACGGAGACGGAATCGCGAATATCGGCGTCTTCCGGCGCGGAACGTGGATCCTCGATACGAATGGGGACGGCCGACTCGACGCGTCCGATCGGACATTCGCCTTCGGACAACCCGGCGACCGACCGCTCGCCGGACGATTCACGGGCGAAGGAATCGATGTCGTGGGTATCTGGCGCGATGGGCGGGTCGTCGTCGACTCGAACCACAACGAGGAGCTCGACGCCGCCGACCGAGTCTTTGAGTTGTCCGGTCAGGACTCCCCGATTGTCGGGGACTTCGACGGGGATGGAATCGACGAGGTCGCCCTGTACCGGAACGTCGGCCCGACCGGCGTCCAAGCGCGGCGCGTGGACCCGGCCGTTCAGTGATCTCGCGCGGGGCGACGCCTCACTTCGAACCGCGGAGCCGCTCGATTTCCGCTTCGATCCCGCGGATTTCCTCTTCGAGCCGAGCGACCTCGCTCGGATCGTCGAGTTGACGACGGGCTCCGGCCAATTTCGGTCGGAGAGCCTGGAGCTTCTGATTCAGGACGTCGATTTTCTTACGCGCCTTCTTGTCCATATCCGCCACGATCCCCCGTGCCGTGGTCACTCCGCCGAACGCTCCCACGGCATGATCATCGTCTCACCTCATCGTCACGCCCCACGTGGGTTCATTGGCCGCGTCCGACTTCTTCGGCACGCGCTCGGCCTTTCTCATGATACCCGCCAGGAGCAGGACGGTCACCGAGAGGACGACGAGCAGATTGAGCCATCGTCGGGGAGCCCGCTGCCATTTCCGCGAGACGGGACTGCGACCCGCGAGCACGCTCGCGACGAACATGATCGCCAGCGCCGCCAGGATCTTCACGCCCAAGACCGGATTGTACTCGCCGTTCGGAAAACGGTAGGCGATGGACACGAGGGCCGTTTGGACCAGGCCGCTCACTAGGAGCAGCGCGATTCCCGCCAGAATCAATCGCCCCCAGCGTTGTCGGGATCGGTCCGCGTCCGGACCCGACGTCGGATCGCGCGCGGGATCAAGCGCCGGGACGGCCACGCATCTCTGAAAGACGATTCCGCCGACCAACAGGATCGCGCCGAGGATGTGCGCGAAACGCAGACCATAGTCGAGCCAAGCCATTCTTGCGAACCCCCCCCCTTGTTCAAAATCACGATCAACTCGGCGAGCAACGGCCCTGCCTCGGCGCCAGCGCGGGTAGCGGAGGTCGTGCGGCCGCGATCCGATGTCCGAGGAGTACACCATCCTCGGCCGGAAGCCTCAAGGCTCCCGGCGATTAACCGTCCGCCGCCTTGGGCCCTAACCGGGTGTCTGAATTTCCTGTTCGCCGATCGTGGCCGCAGGACTCGGATCGCCCCTGTTCACGAGCGAACGCGAGGGCCCCGTCGCGGGTGGCGAGTCGTCCGTCGAGCTGCGCGTCGCGGATCGCGTCGAGGATCCGGCCGATCGCAGGGCCGGGCCGGATTCCAAGCGATTTGAGATCGTTGCCGGAAACGAGCGGCGGAGGGTTCCACTCCGTTTCAGGGCCGGATGTCTTCGTCCGGCAGAAGGCGACGTCGTCCCGACCGGTATCCTCGACTTCGGCGATGATCCGCGCGCATTCCAGCAATCGGTCGCGATCGGGTCGAGCCAGCACGCGCTGGACGACGGGCCACGGTGCGCCTCGCGCGGTTCGAACGAGCGGCTCCCGCGTGAGGAGGTGGCTGAGCCGAGTCGACTCGATGGTGCTGAGCCGCAAGCGGCGGGCGAGCTCGCCGATCGACGCCGGATCGCGGCCTGCGGAGTCGTACCATGGGCGAATGAGCAAGGCGAGCGCCGTGATGCCATCGGGCTGTTGACCGAGCCGATCGAACATCCGGAGTGTCCGATCCCAGGCGCCGCGCGGCGGTTCGTCGCCCGCCTCCCAGTCATAGTCGGCTCGGCACTCGGGCAGGACTTCCTGAAGGAGGCCGCACGCGACAAGGAGCCTCGCCGCGCGGGAGCGGTGGCGATGCGCCAGCATCTGTCTCAGCTCGCCGACAATCCGCTCGATACTGACCTGCCCGATCTCGCGCGCGTGCGCGCGAATCGCGTCGAAGCACGCGGGATCGAGCGAGAATTCGAATCGGCTGGTGAACCGCACGCCGCGCAGCATGCGCAGTTTGTCCTCGGCGATGCGCTCGTGCGGATCGCCGATGGCTCGGATGATTTGACGCCGGATATCGTCGATTCCGCCGACATAGTCGAGTACGCGACCGGCGAGCGGATCGAAGAACAGCCCATTGATGGTGAAATCCCTCCGCGCGGCGTCCTCGGCGGCCGAACAATACGCGACGGCGTCCGGCCTTCGGCCATCGGAATAGGAGAGATCGCGCCGGAACGTCGCGACCTCGATCGCGCCGGCCGACTTCGGCCCCATGACGATGACGACGCCGAAGGCGGCGCCGATCGGAAGCGTGCGCGACGCGCCGAAGACCTCGCGCACCTCTTCCGGCCGAGCGCTCGTCGCGACATCGAAGTCCTTGGGTTCGAGACCCATCTGCTCGTCGCGGACACAGCCGCCCGCCCAATACGCCTCGAACCCCGCGCGCCGCAGCCGGCTCACGACATCGGTCGCGAACGCTCGAGGAGTCAGCACCATGACGAGAACCCGTTGTTGCCTCGAAACCGCCGAGCCGGCGCGCGGGCGGGAATCCACGAGCGACCCGTTCGGCCGCCTCGCCGCGCGATTCGTACGCGCTCCCATTATATCGGCGCTATTGCAACGCCGTTATTGCGTCAATTGACGACGGAACCCACGGTTTCCAATCGCCATTCGGGCGGCCGCGCGCGGCCTTTCGTGAAACCCGGAGCCGAGCGTCGCGAGCCGCAAGGCTCGCGATGCGGAGGCGAGGGGGGCGCCGTCCCGAAACGTCTCGCGCCGAGCGCCCGCGCGCGAAGGCAGATCTTGCGTTTCACGAACCGGGCGGAGGCTGGACAGGGGCGGCGCCGAGCGATACGTTGCGGACCGAAGCACCCGCGCGCCGCCTTTGCGGATCTTGAGACGCCCTTGGGGACGACTTGCGGGTGCGAAGGATCGGACCGTCGTTGGAGCTCGACGGCGCCTTGCGCGTCAAGACGTTTTGGGTTTGGGTGCCCCCGAACGCCCCGAAGGGATTGCGTGTCCCACATGATTCGGATTTGGATATGGCTCGCGGCGGCCGGGGCGGCCGGCACCTTGTTGCGTCACGCGACCAATCTCGCGGCGATCCGCATCGTCGGGCCCAGGCATCCGCTGGGCACGATCGTCGTGAATCTACTCGGCTGCTTCCTCTTCGGTTTGATCTGGCACGTCGCCGAATACCGGTCCTGGATCCACCCCCAAGCTCGGCTCGTCATCCTCACCGGGTTCCTCGGGGCATTCACGACGTTCTCGACCCTCGCGTTCGAATCGGTCCACATGCTCCAGCGCGGCCACACCGGGTTCGCGATGGCGAACCTGATCGGCCAGAACGTCGCGGGCCTTGCGTGCGTCGCGTTCGGCATGTTCCTGGCCAGGGCGCTCACGACGGGTGGTCTTCCTTCGTGATCCGCTCGTGGGGCCGCGCGAGGGCCGAGCGGACGGTCGCGGTACGCCGCGCGGTCGCTATAATGGCGACTTGGTGACGGCGGATTTCGCGGTTTCCGAACGACAATCGGCTCGTCTCCCCGGCAGCGCGAACCGGCCGTCGGTTGCCACGCACCATGAATTGGATTCGAAACATGCGTCACACATGGGCCTCGAATCACTCGGTTCGCTTCGCGCTCGTGCTGGCGATCGCGATGTGGCGAACGTGTTGGGGGACCCCATGTCGCGGACAGGACGCGAACGGTCCCTCTCCGGCCCAAGCCGTGCCCAGGCGCGTGCTCTTCCTTGGCGACGCGGGCCATCATCAGCCGCGGCAACGATTCGACCAGCTCCAGCCGATTCTGGCGGCGCGCGGAATACGGATGGAGTACACCGATCAGTTGACGGACCTTCGCCCGGATCGGCTCCGCGAATTCAAGGCGCTCGTCGTCTATGCCAACATCGATTCGATCGAGGATTCCCAGGCCCAGGCCGTGCTCGATTACGTCGCCGAGGGCGGAGGCTATGTGCCCCTGCATTGCGCTTCGTACTGCTTTCGCAACTCCCGTGGGCTCGTGGCGCTGGCGGGCGCACAGTTCCTCCGCCACGGAACGGGCGTGTTCCGCGCGACGCGCGCCGAAGCCGACCACCCGATCCTGAACGGATTCGAAGGGTTCGAGAGCTGGGACGAGACATACGTGCATCACCAGCACAACGCGCAAGATCGCATCGTACTCGAATACCGCGTCGAGGGTGACCAGCGGGAACCATGGACGTGGGTTCGCACGCATGGGCGGGGCCGCGTTTTTTATACGGCTTGGGGGCACGACGCCCGCACCTGGGGGCATCCCGGATTCCATAACCTCATCGAACGGGGAATCCGATGGGTCGCGCGCGACGATCTTGCCGTCGTGCCCCCCTACCGGTCCGACCCGGGACCCTTCGTCCTCGAAATGAATCCCCTCGACCCGAAACGCAAGCCATTCGAGTTCGTCGATGTCGGGGCGAGGATTCCCAACTACACGAGGGGCGATCGTTGGGGCGAACAAGGCGAATCCCAACGACGCATGCAGAAACCGATGCCGCCCGAGGAATCGTTGCGGCATGCGGTGGTGCCCGTCGGTTTCCATGTCGAGCTGTTCGCGAGCGAACCGGACATCGGAGGGAAACCGATCGCCATGGCCTGGGACGAACGAGGCCGTCTTTGGGTCGCCGAATCGATCGACTATCCCAACGAGCTCAAGCCCAACGGCAAGGGCCGCGATCGCGTCCGCATTTGCGAGGATACCGACGCGGACGGCAAGGCCGACCGGTTCACGGTGTTCGCGGAGAATCTGAGCATTCCGACGGCGATCGCCTTCCATCGCGGAGGGGCGATCGTCCAGGCGGGTACGGAGACCCTTTATCTGAAGGACACCAACGGCGACGACCGCGCCGATACGTCGCGCGTCCTCTTCTCGGGATGGGGGATGGGAGATACGCACGGCGGCGTGAGCAATTTCCAATACGGGCTCGATAACTGGATTTGGGCCATGCAGGGCTATAACGAGAGCGCGCCCACCGTGCACGGGAAGGCCGGCGACGCCTTTCGAAACGGTTTCTTCCGTTTCCGGCCCGACGGGAGCCAGGTCGAGTTCATCCGATCGACGAACAACAACACGTGGGGACTGGGGATCAGCGAGGAGGGGATCGTCTTCGGCTCGACCGCGAACCGGAATCCGAGCGTCTATATGCCGATTCCGAACCGCTATTACGAATCGGTGCGGGGCTGGACGAAGGCTCTGATGCTCGGCACGATCGCCGACACGTTCCGGTTCCGGCCGATCACCGGGAATGTGCGGCAGGTCGACCAATTCGGCGGCTATACGGCGGGCGCGGGGCACGCGATCTACACGGCGAGGACCTATCCCCGCGAGTTCTGGAACCGAACGGCGTTCGTCAATGGTCCGACCGGCCACCTCACGGGGACGTTCGTCCTGTCGGGCAGCGGCGCCGATTACCGTTCGACGAGCCCCTTCAATCTTTTCGCGAGCGAGGACGAATGGAGCGCGCCGATCATGGCCGAAGTCGGACCGGACGGCCATGTCTGGATCATCGACTGGTACAACTTCATCATCCAGCACAATCCGACGCCGATCGGGTTTGAAACGGGGAAGGGAAACGCGTACGAATCCGAACTGCGGGATAAGAAACACGGGCGGATCTACCGGGTCGTGTACGACGCCGCTCCGGCGTCCGCGCCGATGTCGCTCGCCGGCGCCGATCCGGACCGGCTCGTCGACGCGCTCCGGCACCCCACGATGTTGTGGCGCAAGCATGCCCAGCGGCTGATCGTCGAGCGGGGTGACGCGTCGATCGCTCCGGAACTGATCGAGCGGATCGCGGACCGCTCGACCGATCCGATCGGGCTCAACGTCGGCGCCATCCACGCGCTCGGATCGCTCCGCGGACTCGGGTTGCTCGACGGGGCGCATGCCGAGGCGAACGCGGCCGTGTTCGCGGCGCTGACCCATCCGTCGGCGGGCGTCCGGCGGAACGCGATCCAGGTCCTGCCTCCGATCGGGGAGAGCGCGGACCGTCTGATCGCCGCCCGATTGCTCGAAGATCCCGATTCGCAGGTCCGTCTCGCCGCGCTCCTCGCGCTCGCCGATCTTCCGCGCACCGAGTCGGCGGGACGCGGCCTCGTGTCGGCGATCCGCGATCCGGCGTTCGCCGCCGACCCGTGGATCTCCGACGCGGCGACGATCGCGGCGGCGAAGCATAGTGACATGTTCATGTCATCCTTGTCGGGCGTGGGCGAATCGGCGCCGGCGTGGGTGGAGCGGGTGCGGGTGGTCGCCGAACACGCCGCGCGGGGCGATTTCGAACCGGCCGTGCTGCTTGGACTCGCCGACGCGCCCCCGGTCCTGATCGAGGCCGGTGTCGCGGGCGTCGCGAACGGATGGCCCGACGGCAAGCCCGTCCGCATGACGGCCGAATTGGACGCCGGTCTGGAAAAGCTCCTCGGACGGATTCCCGCCGGCGGACGCGGCGGCCTCGTCCGGCTCGCCACGCGATGGGGGAGCGAACGCATGCGCGCGCATATCGCCCAGATCCAGTCCGAACTGCTCGCCCGCGTCGCCGATGGCGGGTCGAGCGAATCGGAGCGGCGAACGGCCGCCGAGGAATACGTCGCGATCGTCGGCGAGGACGCGAACGCCCTCCGCGCGCTCGTCGAACTCGTCCAACCCCGCATGCCGCCCGCCGTGGGAATCGGCCTGCTGCGCGCGTTGGTGCGGAGCGATGCGAAGGAAATCGGAACCGTGATGGTCGAGAAGGCGCCGAGCCTGACTCCCGAGTTGCGGGCCGCGGCCGTCGCCATGCTGCTCAGCCGTCCGGACTGGACGTCCGCGCTCTTCGACGGCGTCGAATCGGGCGCGTTCCAGCTCGCCGATCTCTCGCTCGACCAGAAACAGGCCCTGCGCGCGCATCCCAACGGGGACTTGCGCCGCCGTGCCGCCGCCATGCTCGAACGGGGCGGCGCGCTGCCGAGCGCCGATCGGGCCGCCGTGCTCGCCGAATGGCTTTCCGTCGCCCAAGAGTCCGGCGATGCGAAGGCCGGAAAGACCGTGTTTCAAAAACACTGCGCGAAGTGCCATTCGCACAACGGCGAAGGGACTCGGGTCGGACCCGATCTTACGGGCATGTCCGTCCACCCGAAACAGGAACTGCTTACCAACGTGCTCGATCCCAATCGCAGCGTCGAAGGCAACTACCGTGTCTACACCATTACCACGACCGATGGAATCGTCCTGACCGGATTGCTCGCCTCCGAATCCAAGACGGCGCTCGAACTGTTCGACGCGGAAGGGGTCCGCAAGACCGTGCTGCGCGAAGACGTCGAACAGACGATCGCGTCGTCGAAGTCTCTGATGCCCGAGGGTTTCGAAAAACAGATGAGCCGCGCGGAGGTCGCCGATCTGCTCGAATTCCTCGCCGCGCGAGGCAAGTATGTGCCCCTCGATCTCCGCCGCGCCGCCACGATCACCAGCGCGCGCGGGATGTTCATCAGCCGCGAGTCCGAGGTCGAACGGATGATCTTCCCATCTTGGGAACCAACGCGATTCCAGGACGTTCCTTTCCAACTGATCGATCCCAAGGAGGGTACGGTGCCCAATGCGATCCTGCTCCACGGGCCGTCCGGCGCGGTATCGCGGGCCATGCCCGAACGGGTCGAGCTCGCATGCAACATGCCGGTCAAGGCGATCCACATGCTGAGCGGCGTGAGCGGGTGGGGATTCCCGTTTGGCGAACGGGGAACGGTCAGCATGATCGTCCGCCTTCGATACGCGGACGGACAAACCGAGGACCACGAGCTGATCAACGGCGAGCACTTCGCCGACTATATCCGCCGCGTCGATGTCCCCAAGTCCGAGTTCGCGTTCGCCCTGCGGAATCAACAGGTGCGATACCTGTCGGTGAATCCCCGGCGACGGGAGGTCATCGAACGCATCGAATTGGTCAAAGGCCCCGACGCGACGTCACCCATCGTGATGGCGGTCACGCTCGAATCGAGTCCGTCCGGCGAATAGCGCGGCACGAGCGGCCGCCGACGAGCGATGATCGCGCGGCGGCCATTCGGCGGCTCGACGTCCCGCGACCGTATTACCGGCGCGCCACGCCGTCGATCGATCGCATCCAAACGGCCTCTTTTCCCCGCTCTTCTCCGTTCGTGTCATTTCGCACGGAAGGCCGGAATCGATCACGCGGGCCAGATCTGAGCGCCTCCGTCGACGCGCAGGACTTGGCCCGTGACGAATGCGCCGAGAGGGCCGGCGAAGAACTCGACCACGCGGGCGACCTCGTCGACAAGCCCGATCCGTTCGAGCGTTCCCTCGGTCGCCATGCGCCGTTCATCGACCTTCCTCGTTCCCATATACCGTCCGGTCCGCGTTTCGCCGGGAGCGATGCTGTTGACCGCAATGTCGTAGGGGCGGAGTTCGGCGGCGAGGCACCGCGTGTAGGCCACGACACCCGCCTTGGCGGTCGAGTAGATCGAGCTGGTGGGAATTCCGTGGAACGCCTCGATCGAGCTGATCGTGACGATCCGGCCGGCGCGGCGTTCCATCATGCCGCGTGCCGCCCGTTGGCAGACGAAGATCGTGCTGATGAGGTTGCGGTCGAGGACCGCCCGGACGTCGACTTCCTTGATCCCGACGGCGTCGTTCGGATTCGGCTTTCCTCCCGCCGCCGCGATGTCGCCGCCCGCATTGTGCACGAGGATGTCGATCGGACCGAGTTCCTTCCGAACCGTCTCGACGACCCGATCCACCTGATCGCTTTGCGTCAGATCGCCGAGCACGCGGCAAGTGCGGACCCGGAATTGTTCCCCGACCTGGCAGGCCGTATCGGTGAGCGTCGTGCCTTCGCCGTACTCGGCGGGCCCCTGTTCCCGCATGCCGTGCACGCCGACGGCGCATCCGAGCGCGGCGAGCCGCTCGGCGAACGCGCGGCCCAGCCCGCGGCCCGCTCCGGTGACGAGCGCGACTTTTCCTTCGAGCAATCGCGTGGATTCGGACATTCGGCGGGTTCCTTCGGCTAGGCTAATCTCCGGTGGCCCGCGCGATTTGAAGGGCGATCTCCATCGCGCGGCGCCCGTCCTCGGGACGCACCTCGGGCGCGCGGCCTTCCTGGACGCATCGAACGAAATACTCGTTCTGTTGCTGATGGCCCCACATCTTCGGGCCCTGTTCCTTCACGTTCCAGATCGTCTTCTCGGGAGATTCGCCGAACAGGATCACCCGGTCGTTGTCCTCGGCGCTGATCATGCACGTCGAATCGCCGATGACCTCGAGGTTCGACTTGGCGGACGCGTGATTGACCGAACCGCTGTATTGCAGGCACGCGACCATGCCGTTGGCGAGCCTCAGCGTGACGTACGCGTCGTAGCCGAGCGTGCCGCCGGTCTTGGCGAGCGGCGTGTATTTCACGGCGGGCGCGACGCTCGTGATCTCGGTGTTGAACAACCATCGAATCAGGTCGATCGACCAGACCGACAACGTGAACAGCGGCCCGCCGCTCTTATCGACCTGCCACATCCACCCGCCCGCGGGCCACTGCCCGGCGAGATCGGTCGCCGGAATGAACTCGCGGTACAAGACGCCGGTCGGCGTTCCGATCGCGCCCTCGGCGATCATCCGGCGGGTCTTGACGTAGTTGGAAGTGAAGCGAAACGTGAGGCTCGGCATCAGGAAACCGCTCGCCTTTCCGGCGGCTTCGAGCAACCGATCGGCCTCGTCGAGGCTCGGGGCGAGCGGCATTTCGCAAATCACGTGCTTGCCCGCTTCGAGCGCGGCGATCGACGCGGGCACGTGCAACGGAGTCGGCAGGGCGACGATGACCGCGTCGACGCGCGGGTCGTTCACGAGTTTTTGGTAGTCGTCGTAGGCCGAGTCGACCTGGTGCTTCGAGGCCGCCTTTTCGCGCCGCTTCGCGTCGGCGTCGGCGATCGCGACCAGCTTCGCTCCGGCGATCGCCCCGATCGACGGAATGTGCGCGCCGCGACCCACGAAGCCGCACCCCACAACGCCAATGCCCACTTCCTTCATGCGACCCTGTCCTTCCTCGGTGATTCGACTTCGGTGATTTGACGATAGGCCATCGAATGCGCGCGCCCGCGCCGTGCGGCGGGCGACCGGCTAGGCGGAAAGGAGTTGGCGAGCCAGCGAGACGGCTCCGTTCGCGTTGCTGCTGTACCCGTCCGCGCCGACCGTATCGGCGTATTGCTGCGTCACAGGCGCGCCCCCGATGATCACCTTGCATTTGTTGAGCGATTCGTTCTTGCGCATCGCCTGGATGACGTCCTTGATCGATAGCATGGTCGTCGTCAAGAGCGCGGACAGCGCGATGATGTCGGCCTTCTTCTCGGCGGCCTGGGCAACGAATTTCTCGGCCGGAACATCGACCCCCAGATCGATCACGTCGAACCCGGCGCCTTCGAGCATCGACGCGACAAGGCCCTTGCCGATGTCGTGCATGTCGCCCTTCACCGTTCCGATCACGACCCGCCCGACCGGCTCGACGCCCCGCGCGGCGAGGAGCGGCCGGAGCAGATTGAGGGCGCCTTTCATGGCGCGGCCCGCGATCAGTAGTTCCGGCACGAAATACTCGCCCTGCTCGAATCTCCTTCCGACCTCGTCCATCGCCGGAATCATCTGTTCGGTCACGAGCTTCTGCGGATCGACCTGCGCATCGATGGCCGCCTGGGTGATCTCGGTCGCCGCCGGCGCGTCGCCGGTGAGGATCGCTTCATAGAGTTTCGATGCGTCGGGTTGCGAACTGGTCATGATGCTCTCCGGTTCCAAGTGCGCGGTTCGTGGTCGGTTGGCGTGGGGGCGTTTCGTCAACGCGACCGATCCGGATCAACCGATCCGAAAACGTGGATGGCTCTTGTCGAGTCGCCCTCCCGCCTCGACAATCAACTGGCTGAGCGCCGTGTCGACCATGGCGACGGCGGGGAACGCGTACGGAGCGTCCTCGACCGGCCCGTACAACACGAAGTCGGCTCCGATGCCGACCGCCAGGGACAAGGCCGACGCCATGCACGGCTTCTCGGCCTGCGGTCCCATCTTCGTCTTCAGGCCTTTCCAGACGGCGACGGCGTTGTGCACGCCTCCGCCGACGGGCAGGCCGAATTCGTCCTTGATCTCATGCATGGCGCTGAGCGCCTGGCCCATGGTGGCGAGGTCGAGCACGCACGTGTCGACCATCAGCTTGTGGATTCCGGCGTCGCGCAGGCGGGGCAACAGCTCGTGGACCGCTTGCACCCGTCCTTTGGCCGTAAAATCCTTGAGGTAGTAGGTCAGCACGATGGCGCTGTCGACGCCGGCCGCGCGGATCGCGTCGAGCTCGACGTCCTCGATCTCGGGCTGAATCGAATTGTACACGACGCGCCCCGCGATGCCCGCCTCGGCGGCGTATCGCAGTCCGGCGAGCCGCACGTCGATCGTCGTTCCGTCGACCAACAACGGCGCCTTGGTCGCCGATGCGGCGAAGGCCAGGTGCTTGACGATCGCCTCGGGCGACGCGCCCACGACGTCCAACATGCACGGATTGCCGGTAAGCTCGGAATACTGGTCCTGCAATCCGATGCGCCGCGCCGCTTCCTCGGCGTCGAATTCGCCGCGATCGGCGTCCCGGTGGATCTTGTGGCCATGATAGAACGCGCTGCCGACCAGAACCGCGGGACGGGAACCCGGCCGTCCGCCGACGCGGACCCCGCCGATCTCGAATGTGTGTTGTTCCGCGCGGAATTCGAGCAATCCTCGCCGTGCGACGGGCGTGCCTGGCGTGTTCATTCTCTCCGTGTCTCCTCTTCTTACTTCTTCTTCCTTCTTCCTTCTTCCAAACCATCTTGGTCGTTGATTCGCGGCGATCGCCTATCGGCGCATCGAACAGGTCGTGTGGCCGCAATGATCGCACGCGGATCCGAGATCGGCGACGCGGTCGGCGGGGCCGAGCCCAATCAGGCCGGACAGCGATTTGATCGGATGCATCTGGCAGTCCCCGTTCAACGTCACGCCGATCGCCGTCGCGTCGACGAGTCCAAAGAGCTTGCGTTGCTCGGTCAGTTTCATGCCGCAGTAGCCCGGGCTGTAGGGAGGCATCGGCGCGAGCCGATCGGCGATCGCCGAATCCCGTAATGCGTCCTGAACGGCCTCGACGGCCGCCTCGGCCCGTTCCGCGCCGATGGCGCTCAGCACCATCGCGCCGCAATCGTCGTTCGCTTCAAGACGCTCGGTCGCTTTCCGTTCGAGCTCGGGACCGGCCGTCGCGACAAAGACGGCGATCCGTCTGGAAAGGCCGAGGTACTCGCCGATCGATCCTCGGAACGTGACGTCGTCGCCGTCCGAACCGACGCGCAGCGACGCGCGATCGATCGACAGGATCGGCATGACGCGGTAGACGGCGCGCGGGTCGGCGAGTCCCTCCGATGCGTCGATCCACAGGTCGATGATCGCGTCGATCCGCCGATGGGGAACCGCGCCGCGCGGATATCCCAAATAGCGCAGCACGTCGGATCGATCGACGGTCTCGCGGATCGACTCCACGAACCGCGGTCGTGACCGGTGCGGTGCGGCGGTTTCCTCGTGCGGGCTCATTCGACTCGGTCACGCCATCAAAAGGAGACGACACAATGCCAAAGGAACGCGTAGCTCCACGCGTCGATTTCCTCCCACGTCTTCCGGACCAACGCCTCGTCGCCCGTCATTTCGCCCATATCCTTGCGCTGCTCGGGCCAGGGAACGACCGTGCCCGCCGGGCGCGGATGCGGACGTCGGAGCGGTTCATACGGATCGGACATCGCTTGTTCCTTGTTCCTTGTTCCGGAGTCCCGTTCGCCGAGTCGGCGCGGGTCGCGCGGGGGCCTTCTCAATACACGCCGTATTCCCGCGTGAATTCGGTCATCGCCTTGATGTTCTCGATACTCGTGTCGTTCTGCATGATCGCGCCGGCATCCATGATGTAGCCGCCGTCCGCCGCGACGACGTCGATCACCTTCCTGCAATACTCGCGCACCTGGTCGGGGGTTCCGAACGACAGCAGGAAATTCGGGATGCCTCCGCTGATCGCGAATCGATCCCCGAGCGCCGCGTGGGCCTCGAACACGTCGTCGCGATCGCAGTGGTAGATGATCGATCCTTCGGGCAGTTCGCGGAACCGACCCCAGTGATGCTTCCATTTTCCCTCGGCATAGAACAAAGTCTGGTGCCCGTGCCCCCAGATCTCCTCGATGATCGGTTTGAGCGTCGGCCAGAAGTACTCGTCGAACTGCTTGGGCGAGATGAACGGCACGCACCCGCGATGCATCCAGATCGTGATCGGAACCTGCTTGGCGGGATCGGCCGTCGAAAGGGCGATGTGCAGCATGTGCGGCATCATCGCCTTGACGGCCGCCATGACTTTTTCCGGGCGTTCGAACAGGTCCATCGTCAGTCCGAGATAACCCCGGAACTTGTCGGCGATGATGTCGAACGGCGCCTTCAGGATGCCCGCGATCGCCGATACGGTGCCGCATTCCTCGCGCAACCGCTCGATCTGGCCTCCGAACGCGGTGAAGTACTGCATCACCGACATGCCGCCCTTGAGCCACGCGAGATTGTTTTGGACGGTGTTCGTTTCGCCGGGACTGACCATGTACCGGCTCACGCGAGGCATCCACACGTTCATCACATAGCCGGTCGGATCGTCGATCAGCGCGTCGTACTCGTCCGCGCGCATCCAAGCTCCGTCCTCGGCTGGTTCGAGGTACTGGAATCCCGTATCGCGTTCGAGCCCGACGCCGGGTACGGCCAGATAGCGTGAACCGATCACCTGCGGGATCATGCCCCACACATAAACCATATTCGCGACGACGGCGTCCCAATCGAAGTCCGCGGCGCATCGGATGGCCGCGTCGAATGCGAGCCGAAAGTCCTGCGTGACCTGCTGGCAGTCCATCCCCGCGTACTTGGCCGTGAATTCGGCGACAAACGGCCGGATCGGCACCATGTCCGGCTTCTCGTTCCGCATGGCCGCGACATAGCGCGCGAGTCGCTGCTCGTAGCGCGTCGACGTCGAAACGGGGGCCGGGGAAGGTGCGGTGGTCGTGGTCATCAGCTTCCTCGTAGGGCGGTGGGTTCGATCGACGAGCGGCTCGCCTGCGACGGAACGGCCCCGCGGCGCCGGGCCGCGGCCGCGTCCCGAGAGCGAAGTGCGGCCACGGTCGGGAAACGGTCCGGAAGGACGGCCATTCTCGCATCGAACTCCGCGGGATGCAAGTGTTCGAGCCGGAGGACCGCGGGGAGAAAGATGACGGATGAAGGAATTTCCGGCGCCATTCCCACGTCTTGCGGAACCGGCGCCGTGGGGTCGCCAAAGTCGGTGACGGAGCGCGCCGATCAGGGCGTTGGGGAGGGCCCTTGCGCCCCAGGCGCGACAACGCGGAACCCCACGTTGTAGACGCGCTGGTACGGGCGATAGCCAATGCGGCTCGACGCCCGCGCCAGTTCCGGCACGTCCCGCCACGAACCGCCCCGCGCAACCCGCTCGTCCAAGCTCGAATCACCGCCGACACCGCGGGCCCCCGACGGCTCGGACCCGGGCTCGACCTCGCGATAGGGATACGGTCGCATCGGCGACGTTGTCCATTCCCAGACGTTGCCGTGCATGTCGTGCAAACCCCACGCGTTCGGCCGGTACGAGCCGACCGGCGCGGTGACCAGGTACCCGTCGTGATATCGATCCGATCTGGGAATCCAGTCGTCGTATTTGGTCGGGTTGGAAAGAGGAGCGATTTCCTTGCGATACGGATCGCTCACCGAATCGCGCAGCTTCTGATCCGCCAGATTGGCGAACGGCGAGAAGTCGGAGTCCGCGCCGCCGAAATGATACGCGGTCGCCGTGCCCGCGCGGCACGCGTATTCCCATTGCGCCTCGGACGGCAGATCGAAGGCCATGCCGGTCCGTTCCGCCAGCCATTCGCAGAAGGCGCGCGCCTCGTTCCAGGAAACACGCACAACCGGCTGACGGGGATCATTGAGCGGCCAGCCTTGGACACCGAACTGCATCGCGTGGCGCACTTCGTGCCGGCTGTCGTGGAAACGGTCAAAGCGTTCATATTGCTCGTTGGTGACCTCGAAGCGGCCCATCCAAAAAGGGGCCACCGAAACGCGGCTCGCCGGGCCTTCGTTCGGAAGGCCTTCGTCGTCACCCAGGATGAACGCGCCGGCGGGAATGAGCACGAGTTCGAGCGCGAGGCCATCGCCGAGATCGATCCGCCTGACCGTTTCCTTCGCGGCCGCCGATTGCAGGTCGCGCGCGGCGGGTTCATCGAACGGCCAGCCGGGAGGCCGCTCGATATTGTCCGCGCCGCGCGGCGGACTCGGCGCAGGGCGAACGGCGGCGATCGGCTCCGACGGTTTCGATCCGGTGGCTTCGGCGTCGTAATCAACGCCGGCGTATTTCACCAGCATCTCGCGACGGCGTTTTGCGAGCGGCACGACGCGTTCCGCGCCGGCGATCGTCGTCCATGAGCCGTGGAACGGCGCATTCAGGTCGATCCAGGTCGCCAACCGGTCCCACGATTCGGCATCCAGTGCAACGCCGTAATGCCCGGCCTCGAGACGCTGGACCAGCGTCGTCGTGTTCGCGTGGAAGTCCATCGGGGACAGCAGATGGAAATCGCTTTCGAGCCCCGGGCGGCGCACGAATCGCTGCAGGTTCGCGTACCCCGCGGAGAATCGGCCGGCGTCTTGCCCGCCGTGGTGATATCGGCTGTCGTAGTCGGTGATGAACGTGTCTCCCCGAAGGTCCATCGCCATGCGACCATCGGAATCCGGCTCGCCTTGATGGCAATCGACGCAGTAACGGTCGAGCACCGGTTGGACTTCGGCCTCGAAGCTGAACCCGCGCGCCGGGCCGTACCACGGCGTGATCTCCGCGGGCGCGTCGGGCGTAGCGCGCGTGCGGCGGTTTGACGTCGCCGCGCCGGGCCGATCGTGGCAACCGTTGCACGTGACCACTTCGCCGGGCATCCCCGTGAACCAGCTCCTCATGATCTGGAGCGCGCGACCCTGCTCATCGAGGGGTTGCACCGAGATCGGCGTATTCGCGGGGACGCGGAACGCGGCCGAACCGTCGGTTTCGACGGGCACCGTGCCGAGAATGCGTCGGACGTCCCAAGGGCCTTCAAGTCCGACGACGCCCTGCGGTCCACCCATCCCCGGATAATCGTAGGTGTAGGTGAACAGCCGGAGCTTCTTCACCGTGCCGCGGGGAATCCCCGCCAATCCCGGCCCCGCGTGGACGTCGGCCACATAAACAACACTGTCCTTTCTCGCGAGGTCGATCGCGTCGGGAATGACCGGCGGCCGAGGCCGCGCGCGAAGGGGGATCGGTTCGAGCAGCGCGCGGCCGGGCGTTTCCTTGATGAGCACGAGGTTGTCGAAACGGTCCGCGAGATAGATCCCCCAAAGCGACGTGGGGCTCGGCTTGCACGCGACGAGGTAATAGCGATCGCTCAGCGGCCATGGATGCAGGAATTTGGGCCACGAATCGTCAACGAGCTGATCCTCGATTTTCGGCTCGACCGTCTGTCCGAACCCGGGTATCCGTTGGACGACTCCGTCGGCTTCCTGGGAACCCTGGAGCGGATCGAGCAGGATCAGCTCTCCCATGCGGGGAACTCCGTGGTGACCGCTCACGATGGTGAGCAGCTTGCTGGGATCGCCGGGAACGGGGCGCGTGAAGTACATCGCGTTCGGCCAATACGAGTTCGCGCCGTAGACGGCCGTCTGGCGCGTTCCGTCGGGGTTCATGCGGAACAGGATGCGGCTGTGCGTGTGCGGCGTGTCGGTGTATTCCCATCGCGTGTAGAGGACGCTTCCGTCGTGCGCGACGGTCGGGCACCAGTTGTGTTCCTGATCGAAGCAGAGCTGGCGGATATTGCCGCCGTCGGGCGTCATCGAGTACAGATTGGCGACGCGCGTACTTCCGTTGACGCAGGCGACGCTGCAAAACGACCGGTTCGAGCTGAACACGATCCGCCCGTCGGGAAGGTAGCACGCGTCGTAGTTGTCGACATCCGAATCTTCCCCCGCCGTGACCTGCCTCCGATTCCGTCCATCCACGCCGATCTCGAAGACTTGCCAGCGGTCATGGGTCCCGATCGAGGAGAAAAGCAGTTTGTCCGCGCCGTAGTCCAGGTCCACATCGCCGACGAAGACGGAGGCGTCGGGTTTGTGGATGCGCACGAGCGGCGCATCGGCGTCGCGCCAATCGAGTCGCGCGATCTCGTCGTCGAATCCGCTCGTGGGCAGCGCTGCGTTTCCCTGCCAATTCTGGGGAAGGCCGAGGTTCGGGGCCGTCGCGCCGCGATTCACGACGAGCAGATGGTCGAAGTCGAGCAGCGGATTGGCGAGCAACAGGTCGCGCTGGCATTGCCGCAGGTCGGCGAGCTTCCGTTCCAATGCTTCGAACGCCCCGTCATCCGCGGACTCGGGCTCCGCCGCGAACCGCTCCAACGTCAACCGGGCATCCTCGAGCAGGCGAACCAGGGCGTCGAGCCTCGCTTGTGCCCGTTCCCGTGCGACAAAGCGATCCGGAAAACTCGAAATCAGGTCATCGACGGCGCGGCGCATGGCCGCCGGATCGATCAGGCGAATCGCCGCGAGCGAGGCTTGCGCTCGGGCTCGCCGCGCTTCCCTCGCGCGCCGCAGCTCGATATCCGGCCGGCGCAACTCCCATCCGGGAGGGAATGGCTCGGAGCACTCGAACCGCAGCGCGCAAATGTGGGGGAAGAACTCCCGCCGTCGCAAGCTGATCGTATGGCGGCCCTTGCCGAGCCGCACGGCGCACTGCCTTTCCCACCGCGCCTGATCGGTGTTCCAACTGCCCGTCACGCCCGCGATGCCCGTGTGCACGGGTTTCTGGTCGACGAGCAGTTCGACGGGCCGCGAATCGGCCGCCGTATAGAGCACGTGAACGGAATACTCACCATCGACGGGGAACTCGAGATCGTATTCCGCCAGATTCGGATACTCGCCCGCGTTCCAGACACACGCATAGCGCGTCGCGTACATTTCGCCGGGTTGGCTCACCCGCACGTTGCCTCGGTCGAAGTCGTGCGCATCGATCGTGAATACGGACGGCTCGTCCCCGAAAACCGGCATCGCGGCGCCAAGCATGCCCAGCAGGGCCACCGTCCATCCCAACCTCGCAACCGTCATGGACCGTCTTCCTTGGATTCGCGGGCGGTCAGATCCGGATTTCGTACGGGGATCGCTGATCGCGCCGCAGCCGGCCGTTGGCCTCGTCGTCGCCGACGATCTGTTGGGATTGCGGATCCCACGCGAGCTTGCGACCGAGCCGCAATGAAATGTTCGTCAGGTGGCAAGCGGTGATCGTGCGGTGCTGAATCCGTACGGGGGATACGGGTTCTTCACGCGACGCGACGCACGCGAAGAAGTTCCCCATGTGATTGTCGCTCGGCTTGACGCGCCACGCGTCCGCCGGAAGGGGGTTTTCCTTGAGGTCCTCGTTCGGCTTTCCGTAGGCTCCGCCGCGATTGACGAAGACCCGTCCGGTCTCGCCGATGAACATGATGCCGTTGCGGTCGAAGGAACGGATCTCGTCGGGGCAATCCGAGCCGAAGAGGAACGCCGCCTTCTCGGCGGTCATCTCCTCGTGTTGTTCGGCGATTCCGCCGTACCGCTGGCGATCGTTGACAGACGAGAAGTAGAGCATTTCAACGCCGTTCGGATAGATCATGCGCGAGAAGAACCGGTCGGGCGTATTGAAACTGTCCGCGGCGCCGGCGTTCGGAAAGAGGCCTCGCGCGTCGATCGAGACGGGCCCGGTCGACTCGCAATCGGCGCCCCAGTGCGCGATGTCCATGTGGTGATTGCCCCAATCAGTGACGATGCCTCCCGCATATTCGTACCACCACCGAAAATTGGCGTGCGTCCGAGCTCGGCAGTAATCGCTCGCCGGAGCTTGCCCCTGGTACAAGTCCCAATTGAGGTGCGAGGGGACCGGTTCGGTCGCGAATGGAGGCGCCTTCGTCGTGTAATAGGGAAGGGCGATCCAGACCTGTCGGAGTTTTCCGATGCGACCATTCCGCACAAGCTCGATGACCGTTTGGAAAGGCCGCTCGCTGCGTTGCTGTGTTCCCACCTGCACGACGCGCTTCGTCCGCTCAACGACCGCCGCGAGTTGCTTGCCCTCGTCGATCGTCAGCGTGAGAGGCTTCTCGGTGTAGACATCCTTGCCGGCGAGGCAGGCCGCGATGTTGACCGGCGTATGCCAATGATCGGGCGTTCCGTTGAGGATGACGTCGATATCCTTCCGATCGAGCAGCCTGCGATAGTCGTCATCGATCGACGCCTTGCCGCCATACGCCTCGCGAGCCCGTTCGGCGTGCGTCCGATCGACATCGCAGACGGCCGCGACATCGCCGAACGCGGACGCTTCCTTCAAGATCGCCGAGCCGCGTCCGCCGACTCCGATCGCTCCGATGAGCGGGCGGTCGCTCGGAGCGAGGCCTTTCGCGGGCCGTGAGGCGGTCAACCAATACGGGATGGAGCAGGCTCCGGCCAGGACGCCGCCCGTCCGCTGGAGGAAACGGCGCCGGTGGATGCGGCAACGAGGCATGGGATGGTCCTTTCGATCGGGCGTGTGGACGCTCTTGCGGCCCGTTCGGACGGAATCAGCGCGAGGATGGTGCTTGCGATGCCCGGAGCGGCCCGCGGAATGACGGCCTGCGTCGGCCAGAGTAACGCAGATGAACGGACCGTGTCAACCGAATCGGAGGGAAGCGCGGCGGGGCCAGGAGTCCGTGCGTTGGAACCGATACGCTCCGTCGACTATAGTGGACGCCGCGTTCCGATGCGGTTCCGCTAGGCCGATTCGGCGCGTCGATCGAGGTTCCTTCCCACACTCCCACAGACTGAAACGGTTGAAACGACGCATGCGCCGACCCGACCGCGATCGGATTGCCCGCCTTTTCGGGACGGCCCTCGTGCTGACCGCGGGCCTCGGCCGATCGCACCGTGCCGAAGGGCAACAGGTGCCGTCGGGGTTCCGCGTCGAGCTTCTCTACCGCGCGCCGGACATCGAACATCCGTCGGCCGTGACGTGCGACGACGAGGGCAACCTGTTCGTCGGCGAGGATCCGATGGACATGCGGGGGCCTTCGACGGAGCCGATCGACCGGGTCCTTCTCGTCCGATGGGATGCGCGCGGCGGGCCGCCGATCAAGACCGTGTTCTGCGACAAATTGTCGGCCGTGTTCGGCCTGCTGTGGCACGACGGCGCGCTTTACGTCATGAACGCGCCGAACTACACGAGGCTGAGGGATCTCGATGGGGATGGGGTCGCCGACGAGCGAATCGAATTGGCCGACTCGTTCGGACATCCCGCCGGCGCGTTCGGGCTCAACAACCACGTTCCGACCGGTATGCGGATCGGCATGGACGGGTTCGTCTACGTCGCGCTCGGCGACAAAGGGCTCCCGCGCGCCGTCGGCCGGGATGGAAGTTCAATCACGGTCGAAGGCGGCGGCGTGTTCCGCATGCGGCCCGATGCGACGCAGCTCGAAATCGTCAGCCGCGGAATCCGCAACAACATGGACGTCGCCGTTGACGCGTACGACAATCTTTTCGGGTTTGACAACGACGACGATTACGGATGGTGGATGCGGATCGTCCATCATGTGCCGACCGGGTACTACGGATATCCGTACGACTACCGTTCCAGGCGAGAGCCGTTCCTGCCCCCGATCGGCGAATTCGGCGCGGGCACGGCGTGCGGCGGCGCGTGCTATCTCGAATCGGCATGGCCGGAAACGTATCGCGGAGCGGCCTTCTTCTGCGATTTCGGCGAACGTAAGGTCGAGTGCTACCGGATGTCGCGTCGCGGGGCGACCTTCGAAGGCGCGGTCGAGGATTTCCTGGTTGGAGAGGACGGCGACGCGTTTCGGCCGATCGATCTTTGCTTCAGTCCCGACGGACGCCATCTGTATGTGGCGGATTGGAACGAGGCGAGCGGCGGGAGGCCGGAGTCGGTGGGACGTCTTTTCCGCGTCACCTATTCCGGAGACGGCGTCGCGCCCGAACCACCCCGCGCTCGGGACGGAGACCCGATCGATGCTTGCGTCCGATCGCTCGGCCATCCGGCCCGCTCGGAACGACTCCGCGCTCAACAACGGCTCGCCGTCGCGGCTCGCGACGCCGTGGAACCGGTCGAGACGCTCCTGCGCGACGATGTTCGGCCTCTTGTACGCATCCACGCGATCTGGACGATGCACGCGTTGATGGACCGGATCGCGGACTACGACGCGTCACCTCGATGGATCGCCGCGCTGGAGGATGGCGATGCGGATGTGCGATGCCAGGCCGCCCGCGCGCTGGGGGTCCGCCGCGTCCGGTCCGCCACCGAGGGTCTCGAGCGTCGGCTCGCGGATCCCGAAGCGGCGGTTCGCATGCAAGCGGCCATCGCGCTGGGGCGAATCGGAGGGAAGGGGACCGCCGACGCGCTGTTCGCGGCGCTCGGCGAGCCCGATCCATTCGCGCGATTCACGATGGTCGAGGCGCTGCGCGCGATCGCGGATTGGTCCTCGGCGCTCGACGCGTTGCGGCATGGCGACGCGGAGTCGCGGGCGCGGATCATCGGCGTGCTTCGCGGCGTGTACGCCATCGAAGCCGTACGGACGCTCGACGGCTGGTTTCAGGAATCGCCCGATGCGATCGACCGCGCGGCGATCGTCCGCGCGCTGGCGCGGGTCTACCGTCACGAAACGCCGTACGCGGGCGGATGGTGGGGCGGCAAGGCGGCCGGCGGTCCTCCACCCCGTCGTCCCACGCTGTTTTGGGAAGGATCTCCGACAGTCCTCGCCGTTGTGACGGAGTCGCTCGTCGATGACGAACCCCGCGTCCGGACGGCCGCGATCGAGGCATCGGAGGATCTCGGCGACCATCCGTTCTCGCTCGACGTGCTGCGAATCGCGCTCACCGATCCCGATCCAAATGTCCGTCGTGCCGCGATCGGTCGGATGGTCGCGACGCGCGACATCGACGGCGCCGCGCTCCTAGTCCCGATCCTGACCGACACCTCCGCGCCGCTCGCCGTGCGCGAGTCCGTTCTGCGCGCGATCGTCACGCTCGACGCGGCCGCGCATCGAGCGACGATCGGAGCGATCGCGGGGTCGGAAGGAGTGGACGCGTCGCTGGCCGTCGTCGCGCTCGAGTCGCTCGCGGGCACGTCCGGCGACGCCGCGCGCGATGTGGCGCTCAAACGACTCACCGATCCGCAACCCGTTCTTCGCGCGAAAGCGATCGAAATCCTGGCGCGCTGCGAAGGCGACGCGCCGACGCTCGCCCTGATCCCGATGCTCGATGATTCCGATCCGGCCATCCGCCAGGCCGCCGCCGTCGCCCTCCCGATCGTGCTCGGCACGGCCGGCCCGACGGTGCGGACGCGCGCGGCGACGGCCCTGTGCGATCCGCCCGACGCCGCGCGCCTGGCCGCCTACCTGAGGACGCTGGTCGATACCGAGCCATCGGTGCGGGCCGCGGCGCGCGACGCGCTGGTCGCCTTGGCACCCGCCGTGCGGGAACCGATCCTCGCGCTGCACGAGCGCGACGAGTTGACTCCGCCCGTGCGTGAGGAACTCAAGCGACTCTTCGCGCCCAACTCCGAATACGCGTTCCTGCGGGACGGACGCCCAGCGAAGCGTGATCCCGAGGCCTACGCCAAATACGCGATGGAAAACGGCGGTGACGCCGAACGAGGACGACAGCTCTTTGAGAATACGAAAGGCGTCGGCTGCGCCAAATGCCACCGCGTCGGCGCTTCGCGCGAGGACCGCATGGGACCCGACCTTCTCGGAGTCGGCGCCAAGTACTCGCGACGCGAGTTGGTGCGTTCCGTCCTCGAACCTTCCAGCCGTATTCTCGAGGACTTCGAGATGTCCTTGATCACGACGTCCGGAGGCGCGATCCACCAGGGACTGGTCCGAAACGTAACTCCCGAACGGATCGAACTCGTCACACCCGACGGAATGGTTGTCGCGATCGCGACGGAGGACGTCGAGGATCGACGCGTGAGCTCGCTCTCACCGATGCCCAACGGCTTGATCGCCAACATGAGCCTCACCGATTTCGCCGATCTCATCGCCTATCTCGAAAGCCTGCGGCATTCCCGCGGCGACGATCGCTCGGCCGACACGCCCTGAGCGGACCGGCCCTGAGCGGACCGGCCCTGAGCGGACCGCTCGGGCGCAAGCTGTCCTCGAGACGGTCGCGCTGGTAGACTGCTGGGCCGTTGGCCAACGACGCGCGCGTTGGTCGTCTGGAGGCAAGGCCGATCCGGAACGGCGCAGTCGCTGGGAGGACGCTCGAATGAACCGTGCGAAGAGGATGACTCGGAGACATTGGTTGAAAGCGGCGGCATCGGCGGCCGTCGTTTCGGGTCTCTTGCCACGCGCCGCGCGCGCTCGCGTGGCGCCGAGCGATCGGATCGGGCTTGGTTTCATCGGAATGGGCACGATGGCCAGGGGACACCTCGGGTGGTTCCTGGGTCAGTCGGACGTCGCGGTGCGCGCCGTGTGCGATGTCGACCACAAACGCCGCGAGCATGCGAAGACGCAGGTGGAGTCGCGATACGCCAAGGACCTCAAGAGCGGCGCGTATCGAGGATGCGGGGCGTACAACGATTTCCGGGAACTGCTGGCGCGCGACGACATCGACGGCGTCCTCATCGCGACGCCCGATCACTGGCACGCCATTCCGGCGATCGAGGCCTGCCAGGAAGGCAAGGACATCTATTGCGAAAAACCGCTCACGCTCACCATCCACGAGGCCAAGACGCTTGTCGATGTCGTTCGGAAACACGACCGCGTTTTCCAAACCGGCAGCCAGCAGCGATCCGACTCCGAGTTCCGCATCGCGTGCGAGTACGTTCGGAGCGGACGTATCGGCAAGATCAAGCGGGTCGAAGTGAATGTCGGTGGCCCGAGCCGATGGTGCGATCTGCCCGAGGAACCGGCGGAGGACGGTCTGGATTGGGATCGCTGGCTCGGCCCGGCTCCCCTGCGCCCGTATCACTCGGTGCTCAGCCCGCGCGGAGTCCATGACCACTTTCCCAATTGGCGATCCTATCGCGAATACTCCGGCGGGGGCATGACCGATTGGGGAGCGCACCATTTTGATATCGCCCAGTGGGGATTGGGAATGGACGAGTCGGGACCCGTGGAAGTGCTGCCGCCCGATGATCCGAAGGCGGAGACGGGCGTTCGATTCCGTTATGCGGACGGCGTCGAGGTTATTCACGGGCCGGGTGGCGGAGTCCACTTCGTCGGGGAAACGGGCGAGATCACCGTCAACCGCGGCAAGCTTGAAAGCACACCCGGCACGATCCTCAAGGAACCGCTGGGCTCGGGCGATACGCACTTGTACGAGTCGCCAGGCCACCAGCGCGATTGGCTCAATTGCATGCGGTCCCGCAAACGGCCGATCTGCGACGTCGAGATCGGCGCCCGTTCCGTAACGGTCTGTCATCTCGGAAATCTCGCGTATTGGAATCGTCGCTCGATGCGGTGGGATCCCAAGAGCTGGTCATTCGTGGATGACGCCGAGGCGAATACGTGGCGCGATCGCGAGCGGCGAGGACCTTGGCATTTGCCGAAGGTCTGATGCGCCGCAATGTGGAGGTTTCCTTTCCCGATCGATGCGTGTCTTGAGTGCGGCGCCGCGCATGGCGCGGCGGAGCGCGCGCCGCACCGACTCGATTTTCCGGAGCACGATCATGCGATGCACGCGAATCAGCGCGGTAGCCTTGGGCGCCCTTTTGTTTGCCTGCGGGCCCGACCCTGCCGGCGTCCCCACGCGGGTCGTACGCGGACAGGATCCGGTGGACATCGGAACGCGGCGCGAGCTGTTCGTGGACCGCTTTCTGATCGAGTCGATGCGGGGAGTCGCCTTGCGGCTCCAGCCACCTCAATCGGGCGGTGTCGCGTTCGCCTTCGATCAACCATGGGAAGGGCCGGTGAGCGGATACGTTACGGTGATCCGCGACGGAGAGCTCTACCGGTTGTATTACCGAGGCCGGCCGCTGACAGGCTACGGTGACACCGATCCCCGCGCGAAGGAGGTCACTTGTTACGCGGAGAGTCGCGACGGCAAGACGTTCACCCGCCCCAAGCTCGGCCTGGTTTCATTCGGAGGCAACAAGGACAACAACATCATCGTCGCGGATATCGGCCACGCCACGCACAACTTCGCGCCGTTCCTCGATACGCGGCCGGGTGTGCCTCCTTCGGAACGCTATAAGGCGGTCGGGGGAAGCAGCCAGACGGGCCTGATCGCGTTCGTTTCCGAGGACGGGGTCCATTTCCGTAAGATGCGGGAGGAACCGATTATCACGGGCGGCGCGTTCGATTCGCAGAACAACGTCCTGTGGTCCGATCACGAACGATGTTACGTCTGCTTCTTCCGGACGTTTCGCAATGACGTCCGATGGATCACGCGCGTGACCTCGCCCGACTTCGTGCATTGGTCTCCCGCCGTCGATATGACGTTCGGCGACGCGCCCAACGAACATCTCTATACCAATCAAACCGTCGCCTATTTCCGGGCTCCGCATATCTACATCGGAACGGCCGCGCGGTTCTGGCCCGGACGCCGATCGCTTACCGACGGGCAAGTCGCTCAACTCGACCTCGATCATCCCCGCAACTACACGGGGCTGAAGCTGGAATCGTCCGATGCCGTGTTGCTCACGAGTCGAGGCGGCGATCGGTACGATCGGACTTTCCTGGAGTCATTCGTCCGACCTGGGTTGGACCTGAGGAACTGGACGGCGAGGTCGAACTACCCGGCACGCGGTATCGTGCCGACGGGGCCGGCGGAAATGTCGGTCTACGTGCAGCGGGGATACGGCCAACCCACCCAGTACTTGGAGCGGCTGGCGTTTCGCACCGACGGGCTCGCCTCGGCGCACGCCGATTACGAACCGGGTGAATTGGTCACCAAGCCGCTCACGTTCGGCGGCAAGCGGTTGACGGTCAATGTCTCCTCGAGTGCGGCGGGAGGCGTCTGGGTCGAGATCCGGACCGCCGACGGCTCGGTGATTCCGGGATTCACGTTCGCCGATTGCCAGGAGATCAACACCGACGACCTGGCGCGGGTCGTGGTCTGGAAGAGCGGGGCCGACCTGAGTTCGCTCGCGGGAAAGTCGGTCCGCCTTCATTTCAAATTGAAGGACGCGGACCTGTTCGCATTCCAGTTCACGGAGTAGGAGGTTCACCGATTCGAACGTGTCGATCGTCCGTGGTCGGGTCGCGACGAGCGCGTGTGGTTCGTTCCAACAGGACACCCGGTTCCGACAGAGTTCCAAAGAAGGTTCCAACAGGACACCCGAGAAGGTCCCAACAGGGTCCCAACAGGACACCCGGATTCGCATGAGAAGGTCCCAACAGGACACCCGGATTCGCATGGGATCCAAACCTGGGTGTCCTATCTGGGATGGGAAGAGGAAACTTGGGTGTCCTGTTTGGACTGTTCAACACAGGACACCCGGATTCGCATTGGATCCGAACCTGGGTGTCCTATCTGGGAAGAGGAAGCTTGGGTGTCCTGTTTGGGAACGGGCGGGGATCGCGGGACGGAGTGACGGAGAGATGTCACTCGCAGAGCCGGAAGGCGAGCCGAATGCCGGATAGATCGTCGGCGCGGCCGTCGAAGGACGGAGAT
>VGZC01000005.1 GCA_016872725.1 Planctomycetota bacterium | reverse complement strand
TTTGGCCTCGGCGCGATGGTGCCGCGGCCCGGGTTCCGACAAGAGTGGGGTGGCCGATGTCGATCCGCCACGGATCTCGTCGCGCTGGTTGGACCGTCATGGAGTTGATGCCTGCCCTATCTCGAAGGCATACAGCTCCCGCCCGAAACCGACATCGACAAGGCCGACTCGTTTCCCGCCGTTGTCTGCCCGAGCGATCCGGCTCCGATGCGGCAGCATGCGGGAAATCGCCAATGCGGCACGAACTACGCGGGCAATTGCGGCACCTGGTACATTCGCAGCCGATTTGACGGCGTGTTTCGTTACTTCGCGGACGGGCCGCCCATCACGCTCGCGGACATCCGCGACGGAACGTAATGTTGGGTACACTCTATACAACCGTGTTTTGACACCGAATCGCCTCGCTTGTCAAAACGTCCAAAACGTAACAAGCGCGGCCTCGACCGCCTCCAGTCTGCACCCTGGTGGTGTCAATGTGCTCTACGTGGATGGGCACGTCGCGTTCGCGAGCCAACAGATCGCCAGACCGGTTTGGAGGGAATTCGGATCAATTGCGGGAGAGCGGAAAGAAGGATCGCCCTAAATTCATTGACGTTCCGTAACGGAGGCGACCCGAATGCGTGCGACGTTTGTGGGATTCCTCTGATCGCGAACGGCGCGATCGGCACGCCCGAGGACGGCGTTCAAGGCGTTTACCCATATAGGATCGGCCTGAAGGCGCCCGCGAAACCGGGGGATTACATGATCGAGATCACCACGGTGACGCCGAAGCAGCTTGTGGCCCGAGGCAAGGTCACGGTCGTTCCCGAGGAAACGAAAGCGAAAGAACGGTTCGCGAAGTGATTGGCGTATTCAAGGACGATGTCTCGGCCCAGGCCACTCCCCTCCGTAACGGACGTCGCAATACGTCTGCTCGATCCGTTCGACCTCCGAAGCGGCGGCGGTGCCGGTCATCCACGTTCGGGCGCGTGTGTGAGCGAACCCAATCACGCCGGTTTGGCGACCAGTCGGCTGATCCGCGCGTGCCGGTCGTGATGCGCCGTCGCCACTTGGATTCCGTCCGGATGAAGGCTCATGCCGCGCGCCGTGTTCGGCAACTGGAATTTGTGGAACGCCTGGTCATCGTCGGCGTTCCAGAAGAGCAGCCATCCGCCGCCCGATCCGCCGCTGCACGCGACGAGGAATCCCAGCGGATGGAATGCCGCATTCCACGCGACGCCCTTCACGTCCGCGACGACATGACCGCGCAGTTTTTCGCCCTTGTCCCACGAAAATCGCAGGATGAACGGGTCGTTGACGGCGCCGAGCGGATTGCTGGCCTCGCGAAGGCCCGAGCAAACCAATTGCGTCGCGTCCGCGTTCCACGCCATGGATCGGACACCTCCGTAGTCGACGGCCTGGCCCCCGTTGTACGACCAAAGGCCCGTCGCATCGATGGTCCGCGCGCATTTTCCCGTCGCGATCTCCCACTGATGGACCTGTCCGCCCAAATCGCCGGAAAGCAGGAACTCACCCGACGGATGGAATAGCAGACTATAGACATGTTTCGCATGACCGGTGAACTCGCGGATCGGCGATCCGTCCGCTATGTTCCACAACCGGACCGCGCGATCCGATCCCGCGCTCGCCACGAACCGGCCGTCGGGACTCACCGCGACGCCGTCGATCCACCGTTCATGAGCCTTCACGACGCGGACCGGCTTGGGCTCCGGCGACGCCGTCTCCCACCAGATCAAGGAATCGTCGTAGCCGCATGAGATCATCGTTTCGCCGGACGGCGTAAACGCGACATCGCGAGGCCAGGACGCATGTCCCGCGAATGGCGTCCTGGTCTTGCCGGCGAGTTCCCACCGCTGGATGGTCGAATCCTCCGAACACGCGAAAAGAAATCGCCCCGTCGGATCGAACCGACAGGAAATCAACGGATGGTCGTGCGGCCATTGTTCGGCGACATGGACCAATTTGGCGTCGATGGCGGGATTTTCCGTTTGCATGGTACGTCTCGCATCCTAGGCAAGCACTGTTGGGCAAGCGATGGGAATCCTTCGCGCCTACGCAAGGATCTCTCGGATCGGTTTGGACGCGGGATCGGCGAGCGGAACGGGGCGTCCGCCGATGTCGAATGATTCGGTCGAGTCGAGTCCGACGGCGGACAAATAGGTGTGGAACAGGTTGCCGTGGTCGACCTGGCCTTCGATCACCTCGGTGCCGTGCTCGTTCGTCTTGCCCAACACGGCGCCTCGCTGAACGCCCGCTCCGCCGACGCAAACCGACCACGCCTTGCTCCAATGATCGCGCCCGTAGAGCTGGTTGATCCCGGGAGTCCGGCCGAACTCGCTCAGCACGATCACAAGCGTGCTGTCGAAGAGACCTCGATCGACCAGATCCTGGATGAGCGTCGCGAAGGGGCCGTCGAATTCGCCCATCTGTTCGAGATGGAACTGGAAGTTCTCGTTGTGCGTGTCGTAGTTCGAGTGGGACACCTGGACGAACGTGATGCCGTTTTCGAGTAAACGGCGGGCGAGCAGGCAATGGCGGCCGAAGTCATGCGCGCCGTAGCGCGCGTGATCCTGTTCGGGTTCCTTCGACAGGTCGAATACCGATCGTTGTTCCATCAGACGCAGCGCCTGTTCGAAGGTGTACGTGTACGCGTCGGTCATCGCCGTGCGGCGCCGGGAGAGGAACCGTTCGTTGGCGAGCCTTCGCAGGTTCTGCCGCCGCGCGTCCTGTTCGGCGGAAAGGTCGTCGGGGCGCGTGGCGTATTGGGGCGGGTTGCCGTTTCCGAGCGAGATACTCGCGTAGCGCGGTCCGAGATAGGCGGCGTCGTTTCCACGCCCACCGCCTCCGCCCGCGGTAATCTTGATATGGCCGGGGAGCCCGTTGCCGTCGGACGATTCCAGCGTGCGGGCCATGACCGCGCCGATCTCCGGAATATCGTTCGCGGGCGATTGCCGCCGACCGTGCAGCATCAGGTACGCGCCCTTTCCATGGTCGTCCTCGCTCGTATTGAGGCCGCGGATCAGGGAAAGGTGATGCATGACGCCCGCCGTTTTCGGCAACAACTCGCTGATATGCGTGCCGGGAACCGATGTCGGGATCGACCGAAACGGACCTCCCGTGGGTGTGCCCGGCTTCGGATCCCAACTTTCCAGTTGACTCAAGCCGCCATGCATGTTGATCACCAGGACCCGTTTCTGTTCCGCGGCCATCTGCTTCGCGGCCGCCGGCCGAAGGAACGCGAACAGATCCCCGGTGACGAGGCCGAGTCCGGCGAGCGTACCCAGCCCTCCGAGTCCACCCAGGAAATCCCTCCGCGCGAGCCGATGGTCGTTGGATCCGCAGGCGTAGGCGCATCGCATGGCACCAGGTCTCCAGGTCAGGGGGCGAAACGGAATTCCGTCGAAGCGACGAGAGCCCAAGCGAGCTCTTGAACGATGACGGCCTTTTGGTCGGGAGCGGCAGCGAGCGCCTCGCGCACGGCCGCCGATTCCGCGTCACTCGGAGCGCGCGACAAGACGCTCAGGTAGAGCTCGTCGGCGACGCCCGAGGGATCCTCGATCGCGAGCATCCGCGCGGTCACCGAGCCATCGGCGGGAGCAAGCCACGCGCGGATCGCGCCGCCGTTATCCAGGAACAACGCCTGGTCGACCGTCGCGAAGAAAGTCTGCTGCGGCTGGCCGGGACCCGCTCCAAAAAGGCGTACGAACTCGGCGAGATCCCCTTCGAGCTTCGCAAAAATGGATTTCTCGATCTCGCGGGCGAGTTCGGCCGGATCGCTTGGCGCGTCGGTCCTTTGTTTCCGTTCCCGCTCCGCTTCGCGGCGATGTCGGTCGACCGCGCCGGAAAGCGTGAGGATCGACCAGCCGAGTTGTTCCGGGGTGAGCGGTTTGAGAGGTGCGAGGGCCGACTGGCGCGTCCATCGTTCCTCGAGCCGGGCGAGCCGTTCATCGAACAGAGGTTTCTCCGCGCCGCCAGGCCCTTGATCGAGGATCGTTTTCCATTCCGCGGCGAGTTTCGCGTCGTCCCTTTTCCGCCGCGCCACCATCCAGCGACGCTCGGCGTCGCGGAACCGCGCTTCCGCGCCCGTGCACGCGGAATCGGCGGCCGCGAACGGCGCGACCGCCGCGGCGAGCGCCTGTCGAGCGGCATCGAGCGCGCGGTCGAAGGCGGCGAGCGAAGCGGCCGCGGATTCGCGCGTCGCGGTCAGTCCGGCCACGCGTGCTTCCAACGGACCCATCGCCGCCGTCAGCTTGTCGCGAACGGCCTGGATACGGGACGCGGCGTCCGCGAGTTCGGTCTCGGTCTGTAAGGCGGTGATCGCCTTGGCCGTCGCGTCCGCCGCCGAAGCAACGGCTTCCATGTCCGCGCGGCGATTGGCGAGTTCCGCGGCCACCGGCGCGACGGCCGCCGCCGCGTCGCGCGACGCCCTATCCGCTTCGGCACGCGCCGACTCGCAGCGTCTCACGGCCATCCGAAGCGTCGCGACCGAAGCCTCGCGCTCCGCTCGGCGAGCCGACTCCTTGTCCAACGCGGCCCGGGCCGCGTGCCGTTCCCCGTCGGAGGCCTGGTAGGCGGCTTCGAGTTCAATTAGCGCCGCCGACGCCGTGTCGACGACCGGCCGCCAGTCCGTCGGCGCGGAAAGCGACCGTTGATAGGCCCGGGTGAGAACGAGTTCGCGGAGGAACGCCCGCGATCGGAATCCGCGGGACGCCAAGTCCCGAGCGAGCTCGTCGAGCAGGATCGCGTTCGCGGGTGGGTTTTCCAAATGCGTCAGGTCGGGTGGATCGACCAGCCCACGCCCCATCACCAATGCCCACAGCCGATTCGCGAGGTTCGCGTTGAACGCCCGGTTGTCGCCCCGGGCGATTTCCTCACCAAGCCGAGCTCGACGGCTGTACCGCGCGACGGGACGAACGTCCTTTCCCGGTTTGACAAGGTACGCATCCTCCGCCGCCAACACCGGATCTTCGACCTCCTCCGCCGTCGGCAGCCGCGGCCCGGTCGAACCCGACTCCTTCGTGAAGACGGACGTGAATGCCGTTTCTCCCTCCGCCTTTTCACCCAATAGGGCCTTGTTGTTGTCCTTGGGATCGAGGAAGAGCACCGAACGGTTGACGTAGGCGAGCAGGCCATGGTAGTCGCGCTGGTGATAGTCGTCGATCAACGGATGGTCGTGGCACTGCGCGCATTGCAGGTCGACGCCGAAAAAGAGCCGGCCCACGTCCCGCGTGAGCAGGTCGGGGTCGGCGTCCCGGTCCAAGAAAAATTTCGCGGCCGGTCTTCGCGCCGGATCCGCGCCGTCGGCGCTCAGGATCTCTCGCGCCAGCTCGCTCAGCGGCTTGTCCGCCGCGAACGACGCGTGCAAGTATTGACGCCACTCGGCGCCGGGAACATGTTTGTCGACCCGCCGCTCCATCCACATGACGTCGAACGACGTCGCCATGTGCCGAACGAACTCGGGCGCGTCGAGCAAGCGATCGATCCACTTCACTCGCTTCTCCGGGTCGGGATCGGCGAGGAACGCGCGGACATCGCCGACCGGCGGAATGCGGCCCGTCAGGTCGAGACAAACGCGGCGCAGGAACTCGCTGTCACTCGCCTGACCCATCGGGCCGCCCACCATCGCGGCGTCCATGATCCGGTCGATGCGAATGTGCAGCGGTTCCTCCGCGCGACCCGCGCCAAGACCCAATCCCATGACACCCAGAACGGCCGCGCGGATCGCCACCGTCCAACGTCCGTACCGTCCGTCCATCGGTCGTGCTCGGCTCATCTTCCGCTCGCCTTCTCCAAACGCCGCGCGCCCCCCCCATCGATCCCGGCGCGCCGATACATCAAAGCGGCTTGATATGTTAAGCGGGAGGGCGCGCGTTCGTCAAGCAAGAAAAGGGGCCTGGATGCCGGACCCGGAAGGGATCGGTGCGAAACTGGTCTGGACTCGAAAACGTGTTCCTGCCACAACCTCACGCTGGGGCCGCACCCTGGGGCCGCAAGGGATCCGAGGCGTCCGCCGATGTACCGGACGCCTTGGGAGGGGGCCGCGTGGGCCCGCGGCGGTGGCGGAGGCGACGCGTAGGCGTTTCGATTCGTGGGGATCCCGCGGGATTCCCGTTGGGCGTTCGCGGAGACGGATCATGTCGTTTACGGCTTTTGGTGTCGAACCGAATCGTCGGGCGACCTACGAACTGCGTCAATCTCGATATGAAGCGTTGGGGCACGACGTGGCCCGCGAGGCCAGGCGGCTTCAGACCGCCGGGAGGCGTCCGTCATGCCGGCTCTTGGATGTGGGCACCTTTGACGGCGTGGCCCGCAGATACATCGAGGCGAATTCGGGCACGGAGACCATCGACTACGAAGCGGTGGACATCTTTCCTTGCGGAGTCGAATTCGTCTACAAGCACCATGACTGGAAGATGCACGCCATCAATCTTCTCGGAGGCATGCCGGATCTTCCGACCGATCATTACGACATCGTCTTGTGCGAGCAGGTGCTCGAGCATCTGACGGACTATCGGCCGGCGATCGACGACATGGTCCGCGTGCTGAAACCTGGGGGCCTGTTGATTGTCGGTGTTCCGATCTTTCCCGAGGGACTGCACTGGGTGCGCAAGCACGTCGTACCGACCACCGATCGGCTGTTCAAGGTTAAGAAGGTCCGCGGTCACGTGCAGGCCTGGTCGCTTCGGACCTTCCGACGCGAATTCCGCTCGATCCCGAACTTGCGGCTCGAGGATTGCCGAGGTTTTCGCATCGTATCGGGCGGCGTGTTGCGGCCGCTCGAGTTCACTCGGACGTGGTGGAAGCTGAACCGTTGGATGGGTCGGGTCGTTCCCGGACTATGCGTCGAGGTCCAACTTCTTTTTCGAAAGAACGTCGACTCGGCCCAATCCCGCCGCGCGGCGGCATAATGGGCCACGCTCGGTAGCCACCGTCGCCAGACGGTGCCGGATCCGCTCGCCGATTCGGCCACGCTCTGGCGAGCGTGGTTGCGGGCGAGCGTGGCTGCGGGCGGCCGATGGTCATCCGATCGGGCCATACTTGTCGCGGAGGAAGCGCGCCGCGGCGACTTCGTTCCGCAGCTTGACGTAGACTTCATCCAGGCTGACGTCGGCGGCCGAACCCGGCGCGAATCCGCAATCGGGATTCAGCGTGATTCGGTGGGGCGCGACGTAACGCAGGGCCGACTCGACGCGCGCGACGATCGTCTCGGGCGAGTCGATCTGACCGGGCCGGCAACTCACGCAGCCCAATCCGATCCGTACGTGCTCGGGCAACCGCTCGAACACCGACATCTCTCCCGCGCCGGGTGACGTGAACTCCATGGTAATGTGGTCGACCTTGAGTCGGGCGAGTTGGCCGAGGATCGGATCGTAGGATCCGCGATGGTCGGCTTCGCCCCGAGCCCGCGCGCCCGCGCGTCGGCAGAGGTGGACGGCGAGTTCCACGCCTTCGATGCCGTCGACGACCTGATTGTCCATATCGACCGCGAAATCGGCCGCTCGATCGGCGTCGTCGTACCGGCTTCGGACGTCGGGGTCCACGAACAGGCACAAGTGGGGATCATCGACCTGAATGACCGAAACACCCTCGTCGCGCAGCAATTCCACTTCACGTCGCAGGATGGGCACGCAATCCCGAACGAAGTCGTCTCGTCGGGGGTAGGCGCGGGCCGACCGTTCGGGATCCCACATGCGTTCGCCGAGCAGGGCCGGAGCGGGAAGGGTCGCCTTGAGGTTTCGCGACGTGAGCGTCTTGAGGAAGGCGACTTCGCGCGCGATGAACCCCGCCTGTTTCGGCGCGATCCGATCGACAACGATGGTCCAGGGACGTCCGTCGGCCGGGTTCACGCTCAATTCGAATCCATGCGCCAATTCGGCGATGACTCCGATGTACGACTTGCGCCACCATTCGCCGTCGGTGACGACGTCCAATCCGGCCGTTTCCTGGAGGGCGACGGCCGCGCCGATCGCGGCCCGCATGAGCCGGCGGTACTCCGCGTCGTCGCGCGGCGTGTCATCCGCGATCAGGTCGCGGACGAATCGCGGCCGGGGGAGCGAGCCGATCACCGATGTCGGAAAGAGGGGCTGCGCGTTCACGGCGATCTCCCAAGATGGCGGCGGACCCAGTGCGATCTCGCGTAATCATAATCCTGCTGCGTATCGACCTCGACGTAGCCTCCGGGCGTGTCCACGTGCGCGAACGATTCGCCGTTCTCGATCATCTCCTGGAACAAGAGGATCTTGTAGGCCTTTTCGAACGACGCGGCTCCCCGCCAAGGCCGCCCCGCGTGAAGCGCGCGGCACCGGTGGTAGTGGTCGCGGAGCCGCCTCGCGCCCTCGCGCGAGAACTTCGCGACACCGATGTACTCGCCGTACGCCTCATCCGGCGCGATGCGCCGATCGATCCGAGCGACGCGGCGGTCCGACGACGTGATCTTCTCGGCGTCGTCGGGCGGGTGGTCCGTCCTGTGCTCGTAGCGGACAAGCCACTCGGTGTCGACGCCCAGCGCCATGTCGGCCGGGCTCGCCTTCAGCCGCGCCACGACATCGGCCGTGAACAGGATGTCGCTGTAACAGCACAGGAACCCCGACTCCGATCCCATGAGGTCCTCGGCGCAAAAGAGCGATGCGAGGATATTGTTGTGCGGCCACTGCGCGTTCTCGCGAATCGTCAGGTCCGGGTACGACTCGCGGATCCTGTCGATCTGATAGCCGCCGATCAGCCCGATCCGGTCGAGACCGTTGGCGCGGAACGCGTCGAGCGCCCAGTCGAGCAACCGGCGTCCGGCGACCTCGGCGAAACACTTTGGCGCGTCGGCCGTCGTCGGCATCAACCGTTGACCGCGTCCCGCGGCGATAATGATGACCTGCATGCGTTGGCGCGTTCCTTTGCCTCGTGAACCAACTCGTGACCGCCGCGGGAAGGCGCCTCAGGGCCCCTCTCCGTTCGGCGCGGATCGCTCATCGCTTGCCCTGTCGCCGCCCGTTCCGACGAGCACCATCAGGGCCGTGAGTATGGCGAGTCCCAACAGGGCCATCGCCGCCGGGGCATGCCATGTGCCCGCGTCGGATGCTCCATTCAATCGAAAGATCTTCCAGAGAACCAGTGGCGCGATCGCGAAACCCAACACGGCGGCGCCTCGAAGCCGACCGCTCATCAGCAACCCGAACGCGGCCATGCCGGCCATGCCGATCGTTTCGAGCGGATAACCCTCGTGCCAGGCGATCGCCTGGAAAGCGATCAAGCAGCCGAGCGACGTCCAGCGGGGAACGTGTTCGGGAACCACGGTGATCCGGCGCGACGTCGTGTTCCACAGAAGGCCGGTGATCGCCGCTCCGACGAATGCCCAGCCCGCCCAAATGTAGATCGCGACGCGCCATCCCCCGTGCTCGGGCGACGCGTAGTGCCCCGTGACGACATCGCCCGTCGCGGCGCCCATGTATCCAAGGAAATTGACGAATCCGGCGGCGGCCGCCGAATGGCCTCGATGGGCCAGATCGGCCGGCGCCGTTCCCACAAGCAGGACTTGGGGACCATAGATGCAGAATCCGACAACGACCAGCAAGACCATCGTGCCGATCGCGCTTGATCGAGCCACATGGTCGTACGCGAGGCAAATGGCTCCCAGCGCGATCATCAGCAGGCAGATGACGGGCGCTCGGCGCCCGCCGAAGAACCGATCGGTGGCCCAGCCCGCCAGATACGAACCGGCCGTCGCGCCGATCGCGATGACGAAGAACTGCAGCACGGCCTTCCCGACGCCCGTCTCTTGGGTCTCCATCAGGTGCGATACGCCCCAATCGAGGAACCCGTAACGGCAGGCGTTCAAGAGGCCCAGTGCGAGTCCCATGAGCCAGAGCGCGGGGTTATACAAGGTCCAATAGAGGGCCGGCACGACCGAGCCTCGCGCGGCGCCGGGAACGGCGCCGATTTCCTTCGTGGATCCGGCCTCCACCGCGCCGCTCGGGTTCCCGCGCGGCGAGGGCTCGCCATCGCCGTCATCGGGCGATTCCCGAAGCCGTGCGACCATCAACACGCCGGCCGTCGCGAGCAGGACCGCCGGAACGTACAGCGCGGCGCGCCATCCGAGGAACTCGGCCGACTGCCCCGCGATGAGGTAGGTCAGACCAAGCGTGATCTGGTATCCGGTGCCGATCACGCCGACCGCCCGGCCTCGACGCAGAACGGGAACCCAATTCGCCATCACGCGCACCGTCGGCGTCCATCCCAGCGATTGGCAGAACCCGTTGGTCGCCCAGACGAAGAGCAGGAAATAGGCGCCTGTGCTGAACCCGAACAGAACATTGAGCAGAGCCGAACCGAACATGCCCGCCGCGAGCAACCATCGGGCCGAATACCGTTCGGCAAGCTGACCGGTCACCAATTGACCGATGCCATAGGAGATCTTGAGCGAGGCGAGGATCCATCCGACTTGCTCGCCGGTGAGCGCCAATCCACCGGCATCGAGCGGACCCTTGAGTCCCGGAACCGCGGCCGAAATGTTGGTGCGGCAAAAATAGAATGCGCCGTACGTGAACCAGAGGATCCAGACCGTCGTCTGTTCGCCCCGCCGCGCGAACCGTTCGCCGTCCATCGGATTGCGACTGGATTCCGACATGGCGACCGGGATGGACGCGGAGGGATGGATCGCGTGAACAAGGCCCGGCCGCGAGTATACACGGTGCGTCCGCATGGTACGATCGTACGGCGATTCGCGGCACGCGATCGCCCAGGGTCGAGCCGCTCCGTTCCCGGTTCGCGAGATTCCGTTCGAGGAGGGTACCCCGATGCGCACGGTCGTTGTGTCACTCGTGCTAATCCTGTGTTTGGCCGCCGGACGTCGAGCGGACGGCGAATGGAAAGCGGGTTGGGCAAGCGAGAAGATCACGCCCGACCAACCGATGTGGATGGCGGGTTATGGCGGCCGCGACCATCCCGCCGAGGGAGCATTGACCGATCTCTGGGCCAAAGCGCTCGTGCTCGAGGACGGGCAGGGAAGGCGCGCCGTGCTCCTCACGCTCGATCTGGTCGGCATCGATCGCGAGACGAGCGAGCGGGTATGCCGAGCGATCATGGAGCGGCACTCGATCGATCGGAGCCGGATCGCCCTATGCCCGTCGCATACGCATACGGGGCCCGTGGTGAGTCGGAACCTGACGACCATGCACTATCGCCTGCTCGGTCCGGAACAGCAAACGCTTGTCGACCGCTATTCGGAGTCCCTCGAGAAAAAGATGATCGGCGTTGTGGATCGCGCTTTTTCCGGGCTGGCCCCGGCGCGTGTGGAATGGGGTTCGGGAAGGACGACGCTCGCCGTGAACCGGCGCAACAATAAGGAAGCCGACGTCGTCGCGGCCCGCGACGCCGGACGGCTCGTCGGTCCGCTCGACCACGATGTCCCCGTGCTCGCCGTGCGCGACGCCATGGGGAAACTCAACGTCGCCGTTTTTGGATATGCGTGCCACGCCACCGTGCTCAGCTTCTATCAATGGTCGGGCGACTATCCGGGGTTCGCGCAGATCGAGCTTGAATCGCTCTTTCCCGGGTGCCAAGCCATGTTTTGGGCGGGGTGCGGCGGCGATCAGAATCCACTGCCGCGCCGGACCGTCGAAATGGCCCAGGCGTATGGCCGCCGACTCGCGCTGGCGGTGAGCGACGTGGTAACGGCGCCGATGGAACCGATCGAGGATCGGCTCGAGACGGCGTATGCCGAGATCCCGCTGAGCTTCGGAACGCTGCCGACACCCGAACAGATCGCCGAACAGGCCGCGTCAACCGACCGTTTCGTGGCGTCGCGGGGAAAGATGTGGCAGGAACGGCTCGCCGCCGGGGAAACGCTGCCCAAGTCCTACCCCTACCCGATCGCGTCGTGGAGGTTGGGTTCGCAATGCGAGTGGGTCTTCCTTGGGGGCGAGGTCGTGGTCGATTATGCCGTGCGACTCAAGGCGGAACGTCTCGGGCAACGGACGTGGGTCGCCGGATACTCGAACGACGTCATGGCCTATATCCCGTCGCGCCGGGTGCTGCTCGAAGGCGGCTACGAAGGCGGCGGCGCGATGGTCTACTACGGCCAGCCCACGATTTGGGCCGAAACGTGCGAGGAGGAGATTGTCGTCGGCGTCCATGTCCAGCTCGGCACGCTGCCGCCCCGCTAGCAAGACCGCTCCTTCCCGGTGTTCTCCGTCTCCGCGGCAAGCGTCGAATGCGATTTCGCTGCCGCATCATCGCCCCCGTTCACATTCCGGAGACCGTACCCTGGCGGATCCGGCATTACCGCGGTCCCCATTCCCCCATTCCCCGAGCCTCGCGAGGTTTCTCTTGCCAAGAACGTCCGTTTCGGATATGGAACCGACGGCCATGGGGCGGATGCGGGTGTTCCTTGGGAGAGTCGGAGCTGGGCTCGGCCCGCACCCGGGACGCACCCAGGCGGAACGAAGGCGGTGGCATGCGCGATCACGGCAGGAAGGCCGGCGGGATCCAAGCGGCGATCACCCGCACGATCGCGATGCGCCGGCTTTCGGTTTGGATCCTGATGTTCTCGCTCGCAACCGGCTGCCGATCCGGACCTCAGACCGCGGCCAATTCCCGCGCCTCGGCCGACCCGATGCATCCATCGCACGACCGGCGCTGGCAACCGACGCTCGCCGTGCTTCCCACCGCGAAGATCAAGGACGATCGCATCGAGGTCCGGAATATTCGGAACTGTCTCTACTTCACCGAGGATGCGTACGTCGTTCGGCATTACGACAAGACGTACCGACTCGACGACATCGAGTCGGTCGACTTCATCGTCGTGCCGTTCAAGGAGACGGCCAACCTCGCGCACACGATGTTGAGTTTCGGATTCCGAGGCGGCGACTATCTGGCGGTCTCGGTGGAAGCGCGGCTCGAGGAAGGCGAGACGTATTCGGCGTGGCTGGGTGCCGCGCGGCAATACGAACTGATGTACGTGGTGGCCGACGAACGCGACGTCGTCAAGCTGCGAACCGACCACCGCAACGTCGATGTGCTCGTCTACCGCACGCGCGTCGAGCGCGAGCAGGTCGGCGAGTTGTTCGTCGACGTCATGCGGCGCGTGAATGCGATCGCGAAACAGGCCGAGTTCTACGACACGCTGCGAAACAACTGCACAACGAATATCGTCGCGCACGTCAATCGAATCCGGCCGGGTCGCATCCCGCGCTCGCTTTCCGTTGTGCTCACGGGCCATTCGGATCGGCTTGCCTACGACCTGGGCCTGATCGACACGGCCCTTCCGTTCGAACAAGCCCGCGCCAACGCCCGCATCAACGACTTGGCTCGGCAATTCGCCGATGCCCCCGACTTTTCCGCTCGAATCCGTCGGTGAATGGCGATGGTACGGGGCCCCGAGCTGGGCTATGGCTAGCGGCCCATTTGCGCGACGACCTGCTCAAAGCGGGCAACGAGTTCGTCGAATGCGGGCACCGGGCTCGGCTCGCACGCGATCAACGGGAAGCTTGCCCGAATGACGTCGCGCGCCTCGGGGATTCCGGCCACGTCGCCGGCCGCGACGGCCTGCATCATCAGATTTCCGACGGCCGTCGCCTCGGAGGGGCCGGCGAGGACCATGCGTCCGCAGAGATCGGCCGTCCGTTGGGTGAGCAACTGGTTTCGCGATCCGCCTCCGACGACATGGACGACGTCGATCGGCCTGCCGGTCAGTTGTTCAAGCCATCGCGTGACGTCGCGATAACGCAGGGCAAGGCTATCGAGCGCGCATCGAATGACGGCGCCGTCGGTATCGGGAACGGGCTGATGGGTCTCGCGGCACGCGGCGCGGATTTCCGCCGGCATGTCGGCGGGGGCGAGGAATCGCGGATGATCGGGATCGATGAGCGAAAGGCCGCCGGGCGACTGGGACGCGGCTCGGGTCAGTGCGTCCCAATCCAGGTCGCGACCCTCGCGCTTCCAGATCCTACGGCATTCCTGCACGAGCCAAAGCCCGGCGATATTCTTGAGCAGCCGCACGGTCCCGCCGACACCGCCCTCGTTCGTGAAGTTGCGTTCGACGCAAAGCCGATCGATGACGGGGCGCCGCAGCTCGACGCCCATCAGCGACCACGTACCGCTGCTCAAATAACACCAATCGGGCGCGTCGCCGATCGTCCCCCGCGCCGGCACGGCCATCACCGCGCTCGCCGTATCGTGCGTCCCCGGCAAGACGACATCAACGCCCCGCAACCCGGTCTCGCCGGCGACGCTGGAACGCACCTTCCCAATGCGCGTCCCCGGTTCGAGAATCTCGCCCAACATGCGCGAAGGAAGCTCGAGACGGTCGAGCAGACTTCGAGCCCAATCCCGGGTCGTTGGATTGAAGAACTGGGTGGTTGTCGCGTTCGTGTACTCGCTCGATCGGATTCCCGTCAGCAGCCAATGGAAAAGATCGGGAATCATGAGGAACGACTTCGCATGCCTCAGCAGAGGCGACCGCGCCTCCCGAAGGGCGACCCACTGGAAAAGCGTGTTGAACGGGAGGAACTGGAGTCCGGTCTCTTGAAAGATCGTCTCGCGGCCGATCCGAGCAACAACCTTCTCCATCACGCCATCGGTATGTCGGTCGCGGTAGTGGTACGGATTGCCGAGCAACTCATCGTGTTCCCCCAGGAGTCCGAAGTCGACGCCCCAGGTGTCGACGCCGACGCTGGCGATCCGGTCACCGTATCGATTCGAGGCCGCTCTCAATCCGTCTTGAATCCGCTGCCATAGTCCCAGGATGTCCCAATAGAGGCGATCGTTGGCGAGCACACCCCCGTTCTCGAATCGATGGACCTCTTCGATCGCCAATCGAGCTCCATCGAACAGGCCCGCGACCACCCGACCGCTCGACGCGCCCAAATCCACGGCCAAGTAGACTCGATGTGTCCGACCCATTACGACATGCTCCTTCGAGTTCCCGAACCCATAGCGTATCGCGCCGCAGCTCGGCTCGGAGAGCCGTGCGACATCCGTCAATTCAACGACACAATCCCCTTCAAGCAGATCGCCGTCGCGGAGCACGGTTTGTCCGAGTTCGCAGCGCATGAGCACATGGAAACGCAACGGTGCCTCGTCCCGAACCGTCCATTCGCCAGCGCATCGTCCCCGCGAGCCGATCGTAATGCTCCTCGACAATCAGCTCGATGCCGTTCTCCCGCACGGCGCGATGCCTCGGATCGCCGGCCTCGAATTCACCTCGGCCACGATCAAACACGAGCGAGAATCCCGAACCTTCGGTAACGGACCGCGTCCCATCATCCGTGACGCGCGGCGCGGGTCCCGCCGGGACCGGGAGATCCCGGAAGTTCGTGAAGGAGTACCGATTCTCGACCGGAATATCGAGGCCCCCGTTCGCGGAAACCGCGCCGAGTTCGCGGACGGGAAACCAGACGGGCGAGAAGACTCGTTTCGTGATCCACCATTCGGGCTTGGGGCGGCGCCACGCGTCGATGATCCGCCAGAAACCATGATGCCACGCGTACCCCGCGTGCGAACCGTCGGGGAAATAGAACGCTTCGTCCAACACGGGTTCGATCCGCAGCCGGCTCATGTGCACGGGAGGAACGGCGAAGATCCACACGTCGCGATCGATGCCTCCCGGACTATGAAACGCATACTTGCTGGAATACGAGAGTGACTCGGAGAGACTGTCCACTCGCATCGTCAGGTCCAACCGGTGCGACGCGCCAGGAAATCGGTTTCGTTCGGCCGGTGCGAGAATACGTCGGCGCCCGCCACCGGTTCATATTCAAGGTCCAAAACGACTCCGCCCAGATCACCGACAAGTCCCTGGATCAAGCCAATCGCGGTGAACGGGATCCGCGACGAACCGAGTGGGACGGATCGCCGTTGGGCGCGATACATGCGGTCGAGCTCCTTGTCCGCGAGGTGCGGATCGTAGTCGGTTGTCGGATCGGCAGGCAGGATGCTTGCCCTACGGGTGGATTCCGGCGTGCGTCAGGGTCTTGGCTTGGGTTCGGCTTCGAGCATGCGCCAGCAATACCAACTCGCGACGGTCGCGTAGGGGCGCCAGGGGGCCGCGATCGTCAGTCCGGTCTTCATGTCGGGCAGATCGGCGAGGCCGTAGCGGTCGCGGATCGAGACCCGGATGCCCAGGTCTCCGTGCGGAAAGACGTCCGGACGACCGAGCGAGAAGATCAAGAACATCTGCGCGGTCCAGACTCCGATCCCTCGCACGCGAGTCAACATCTCGATGATCCGCTCGTCCGACAACCGTCCGATGGTCCTCAGCTCAATGTCTCCGGACCTCACTTTGTCGGCGAGGTCGAGCAGGTAGGTGGTCTTCTGGGACGAGAGGCCGACCGCCCGCAGTTCGTCGGGATCGCGCCGCGCGATCCACTCGGCCGTCACACCCTCGTCGCCCGCTCGTTCGATCAGGCGGTCGCGAATACGGGTCGCGGCGGTGGTCGAGATCTGCTGGGAGATGATCGAGCGGACGAGCATGGCGAATCGGTCGTCGTTGAATCGCAGCGTGAACGGGCCGACCTTATCGATCATGGCGCGCATGACGGGGTCGCGTGTCCGCAGGTGGCGGCAGGCCACCCGGATTCGCTCGGCGGTCAAACGCATGGGCGGCGCCTCCGCAACGTCCGATCGAGGTCCCCGCCGATTCCGCGCCGCGCCGGGACCTTACCCCGCGCCGCGCCGCGCGTCGCACCGTGACCTACACTTGCTCGTTGAATGCCACCCCCATCGTCCGCGGGCAAAACCGTCATGATCGTCATCGTCGGATTCATCGTCGTTCTCGCATCGGTGCTCGGCGGCTTCGCGATGGCCGGCGGCCACATGCACGCGCTGGTCCACCCCTCCGAACTGGTCACGATCGGCGGAGCGGCGCTCGGCGCGCTCATCGTCATGTCGCCCAAGAAAGTCCTGATCGACCTGGTCAAGGGCGTATTGCAGACGCTCAAGGGAGCTCCATTCAACAAGAAGGCGTATGTCGAACTATTCAAGGTCATGTACGAGCTGATGTCCGAGGCTCGACGCAACGGCATGCTCGCCCTGGAAAGCCATCTCAGCAATCCGCATGAAAGCAACATCTTCTCGAAATACCCGACGGTTGAAAAGAACCACCACACGATCAAGTTCATTTGCGGAACGCTGACTCTCCTCGTCGACGGCGCCGTCGCGCCGGATCAGATTCCCAAGCTGATCAACGCGGAGCTGCGAACGATGGAGGCCGAACACCACGGGCCGCTCACCGTGCTTGGAAAGACGGCCGACGGGCTCCCCGGATTCGGGATCGTCGCCGCCGTCATGGGGATCGTCATCACGATGGGGGCGATCGACGGGCCGGTCGAGGAGATCGGGCACAAGGTCGGAGCCGCGCTGGTCGGAACGTTCCTCGGGATCCTCCTGTCGTACGGCTTCTTCGCGCCGCTCGGCGTGCAGATGGAGTTCCTCGGACTCGCGGAACTCGCCTACTACCGGACGATCGGTTCGATGATCGAGGAGATGGCCAACAGTGTGCCTCCGAAGGTCATCGTCGAGAAAGCTCGGCGAGGCGTGCCGAGCGACGTGCGGCCGAGCCAGGAGGAAATGGAATCGATCCTCAAGGAAATCGGCTAGACGACGCGACGCGAACGTATTCAGCGAACTCAACACGGCGCCGGGAGTGCAACGCGAATGGCGGGTCATGGTGGCGGAGCCTGGAAGGTGGCGTATGCCGACTTTGTGACGGCCATGATGGCGTTCTTCATGGTCATGTGGCTCATTTCGCAAAGTGAAAAGGTGAAGGAGGCGGTCGCCAAGCACTTCCGCGAACCTCCGTCCAACGGCCAACTCCTTCCGCCGCTCATCGACCTCTATCCCAAGGACGGCCTCGCGCCCGAAGCGCCCAAGAACCCCGGCCAGCTCAGCACCGAGAATCAGGACATTCCTCCCGAGTTCGACCCGGACCGCGGCAATCGGAGCGCGGTCGGAGAGATCGTCCTGTTCGACGAAACAACGGCCGAATTGACCGAGGACGCCAAGAAGCGGCTCGACGAACTGATCCCGAGGATCGTGGGCAGGCCGCAGAAGATCGAACTCCGCGGACACGCGTCCCGTCGTCCATTGCCCCCCGATGGACCGTACCGGGACGCGTGGCATCTGAGTTACGAGCGGGCCGTTGCGGTGCTGCGCCATCTCGAAGCGCGGGGGATACCCTCCGAGCGGATCCGACTCACGTCCGCCGGCTCACACGAACCGTTCACGATCGGCACGGACCCCAACCTGATGCGGCGCAATTCGTCGGTCGAGATCTTCCTGCTTAACGAATTGGCGACCCATCTGGTCGGCACCGAATCCGAGCGGGAAGGGCGCTTCATGCGGGAGGATCCGGCCAACGCGGGCCACGCGTCCTCGTCCTCGACCGCCCATCCCGTCAAAGCCGGCTCCGGCGATTCCCATGCAACGGGTTCGAGCTCGTCGGAGTCGCATGCGCCGCGATCCGGTTCCTCCAAGTCGCGCGCCTCCGGGTCCGGGTCGTCGAAATCACACGGCTCGAAGTCATCAAAAGGCTCGTCGTCCAAGAGCTCCACGTCCAAGGGCTCGTCGAAACCCCATTCCGCCTCGAAGAGTCATTGAGTGGGCGTCGGCGACAGGGATGGGCCGTTTGCGGCGCGAACCGGCCGTTGGTAGAATCGCTGCGCCGCTCGCCATGGAGCCTCGGCGGTTTTCGAGGTCGGTGAGCGGGGGACCGCGCGGCGGCGCCGCGCCGTGGAGGAAACGCGCGGAATGGGAGCCTCACGATACGACGTCGCGATCATCGGGTCGGGCTTCGGCGGCAGTCTGCTCGCCATGGTACTCACTCGATTGGGAAAACGCGTGGTCCTGGTGGAACGGACGTGTCATCCGCGGTTCGCGATCGGCGAATCGTCGACGCCGATCGCCGACATGATCCTCGCCGATCTGGCCTCGCGCTACGACCTTCCCAGGATCGCGCCGCTCGCCCAGTATGGATCGTGGCGCCGAACCTACCCTGGGATCGAGCGGGGCCGGAAACGCGGGTTTAGTTACTTCCGGCACGAGCCGGGGCGCGCGTTCCAGGCGTCGCCCGAGCACGGCAACGAGTTGCTTGTCGCCGCGAGCGGCGACGATGACCGGTGCGACACGCACTGGCTGCGGGCCGACGTCGATCAGTTCCTCGCGCGCGAAGCGGTCGAGCTCGGAACGGTCCTGCACGAGCGAACGACGGTCGAGGCCTGCGATGCGGGGATTCGATGGGGATTGCGGCTGCGCGACCCGGCGCGGAGCTGGGATATCGAATCGGACCTGCTGATCGACGCGTCGGGGAGCGGCGGTTTCGGTCGACGGTGGCTGGACGCGGGCGACGATACGCCGTCGATGCGCGCCTATTCGAGGTCGATCTATACGCACTTCGACGATGTCGGGCGATGGGCCGACGTATTGGCCTCGCGCGGCGCGCGGCTCGACGATCATCCATTCCCGTGCGACGACGCGGCATTGCACCACATCTTCGACGATGCCTGGATGTGGATGTTGCCCTTCGACTGCGGTCGGGTCAGCGTGGGGTTGGCGCTCGGCCGAAAACACGACACGCTGGCGATCCACGATCCCGATGCGGTTTGGCGCGCGTGGCTCGATCGCTATCCAAGCCTCGCCGATCAGCTCGGCGCCGCCCGGCTCGCGCCGATTCCCGGCCGGTGGATCGTCGAAGACCGTTTGCAGCGGCGATGCGAACGGGCGGCCGGGCCTGGCTGGGCGTCGCTTCCGTTCGCCTACGGGTTCATCGATCCGATGCACAGCATGGGAATCGCGTTCACGCTGAGCGCGATCGAGCGGCTGGCGATCGCGATCGACCGTCACGGGATCGGTTCGTCGCTCGATCCCGAGTTGCTCGCGTACGAGCGGGCCATCCGCGCCGAATTCGACATGGCCGATCGACTGATCCACGCCGTCTATGCGACGATGGGCTCGTTCCCGCTCTTCGTCCTGGCCGCCATGCTCTATTTCACGGCCGTTGTGACGTACGAGCAGCGGCGCAAGGCGGGCCGCCATGATTCGTTCCTGTGCGCGAACGACCCCGAACTGCGCCCCGTGCTCGAACGGCTCTACGCAACGCTGCTCGACGCCTCAACCCGTTTGGACGACGAGCCCTCCATCGAGGACGCGCGCCGCGCGTTCCGCGAAGCGATCGCGCCGTTCAATTCGGTCGGTCTGTGCGACGACAACGCGCGGAACATGTACCACCACACAATCGCCCGCTGACCTGGCGAGCGTGGCTCAGGGCGGCATCCACTGGCGGTAGCCACCGTCGCCAGACGGTGGCCGAAGCGCGCTCCGACGCAATCCACGCTCTGGCGAGCCTGGCTACGAAGAGGAAGTGGTCGCGCGGTGCCATGCGTGGATGGTAGGGACCCGTCAAATGGTTCGTCCCCCGTCGACGACGAGGCATTGGCCCGTGGTGAGCGACGTCCCGGCGGCCAGGTAGAGCACGGTGTCCGCGATATCGTCGGGGGTCGCCGCGCGGGCGAGCGGGTAGTCGGCGACCAGCGCGTTGAGCTGTTCCTCGGTCATGACGGCGCGCAGCCAACGCGAATCGATGGGCCCCGGACAGACGGCGTTGACGCGGATCGGAGCAAGTGCGCGGGCGAGCGACCGGGTGAGCGTGTTCAGACCTCCCTTGCTCGCGCAATAGGCGATCGACGAACCCATCCCCGAGACGCCGGCGACCGAACTCACGTTGACGATCGCGGCGCGGGGCGATTTCCTGAGGAGGGGAACGGCGGCTCGCGTCACGAAGAAGGGGCCTTTCAGATTGACGCCCAGGATCTCGTCCCATTGGCTTTCGGATAAGTCATCGAGCTTCGCATGGGGAACGAAGTGCGTTCGGGCCGCGTTATTGACGAGCACATCGAGTCGCCCGAATGCCCGTTCGACTTCGGCGAGCATCGCGCGGACCTGCGCGTCGTCGGAAACATCGCATCGCGCGACGATCGCGCGGCCTCCCGACCGTTCGACCGATTCAGCCGTCTCTCGCGCCTCCGCCTCGCTCCGGGAGTAGTTCACACAGACGTCGAAACCGCGCTGAGCGAAACGAACCGCGCAGGCACGGCCCACGCCCGTCGCGGAACCGGTGATCAGCGCTACCTGTCCCTTGTCGCCCATCGATCCGTGCCTCCCCGCAATAAGACCTCTTGGACCCGCGATTCGCGCGCCGCCGCACTCGGATCCGACCGACCCGACCGACTCGGATGGACCTCGAGCGCCGGCCTTCGTCAAACCGGGGATCGTACCATATGCGGGCCGAGCGCCGCATGCGGGACCGGGCCGTTCGCGAACCCCGTTCGGCCGCGCTCGCACGGGAATCCGGGAACTCCGTTCCAAAATCCAAGACGTGTTTGTGTCCGGGCCGCGTTTGCCGTATCATCGACGCGTCCGGCCGGCATCGTCGGACATTCTGGACGCTCGAACCTCTGAACGGGAGTGTGCGTTATGTCGAATCTCAGCCGACGCGATTTCCTGCGAACGACCACGGCCGCCGCCGGAGCCTCACTGCTCATCACGGGAACTCGGGCCTCGGGCGACGTCCGCGGCGCGAACGAGAAAATCCGGATCGCCGTCGCCGGACTCAACGGCCGGGGCAAAAGCCACATCGACGGCTGGCTGGACCAGGAGAACGTCGAGATCGCATACGTCATCGACCCCGACCGGGACGTGCTCGCCCGCACGCTGAAATCGCTGGAAAGCCGAGTCAAGGGCCCGTTCACGACGCGAGGCGCCGCGGACGTGCGCGAAGCGATCGCGGACAAGAATGTCGATGCCGTCTCCGTCGCGACGCCGAACCACTGGCATTCGCTCATCACGATCTGGGCTGCGCAGGCCGGCAAGCATGTTTACGTCGAGAAGCCGATGAGCCACGACTGCGACGAGGGGCGCGTCGTCGTCGAAGCGCAGAAGAAGTACGGCGTGGTGATTCAGCACGGCACACAGAGCCGAAGCAGCGCGGCGATCGCCGGGCTCCACGAAGCGATCCAGGCCGGCAAGTTCGGTCCGCTCAAGATCTCGTACGGCTATTGCTGCAAACCGCGCGGGAGCATCGGACACAAGGATGCCGGTGATCCGCCGAGCCAGCTCGATTGGAATTTGTGGCGCGGCCCGGCTCAAATCGACGCATTCCACGCCAACTACGTGCATTACAACTGGCACTGGTTTTGGAAGAGCGGCAACGGCGACATGAACAACCAGGGCACCCATCAGCTTGACATCGCCCGGTGGGCCCTCAACACCGACCAGACCCATCCGGTGCGCGTGATGGCGCTCGGCGGCCGGTTCCAGTGGAACGACCAGGGTGAAACGCCCAACACGATGATGGGTATCGCGGAATACCCCAACGGCCAACATGTCTTCTTCAACGTGCGCAACGTCAACTACGAGGGATACCAGCATCAAGTCGAGAACGAATACTATTTCGCGGACGGGTCGCGGATCATCCGCGACAAGCTCTACGCGAAGGGCGAGACCAAGGGCGAGGACGTCAAACTGCCTCCGGGCAAGGTGACGCCAGGCGGCAATTGGGGCGCGTTCATCGCCGCCGTGCGGGCAGGGAATCCGGCGATGGCCAACGGCACCGCGCTCGACGCCCACTACGCGTGCGTGCTCGGACACCTCATGAACAACTCGTACCGGCTCGGCGCCAAAGTCCCCTTCAATGCGAAAGCCGGCGGATTCGCCGATCATTCGGATGCGAGCGACCACTTCCTGAAGCTGCACGAGATCATGCAAAAGGGTGTCGGGGTGCAGGACAACGCCGAGTATGTCGTCGGACCATGGCTCACGTACGACCCCAAGATCGAACGGCACACGGGGGAACACGCGGAAGACGCCAACCGGCTTCTCAAGGACGCCAATCGGGCCGGTTTCGAAATACCCGACGCGAAATACGTCTGACGCGATTCCGGCCGAAATGCGAGCGGATCCAGGTCGCGGAGCGCGCCGAACGAGGCCGCTCCTCGGCCGGGTCAAGGGCGGCGAGGGAGATTTCTGTTGACCCTTCGCCGCCGATTCGTACAATCGTCGCTCGTGGTCCCGAATGACCTTGGCCCGGGGCCAGGACCGGGCGCGAATCAATGAGGATAGGGCGAACGGACAATACGGTTCTCATACAGGCGCCCGCGAAGCTCAACCTGTTTCTCGAGATCCTGTCACGACGCGATGACGGCTTCCACGAGCTCGAAACGCTCATGGTGGCCATCACGATATACGACACGGTGGTGGTTTCGCCGGATCCGACCGGCGGAATCCGCCTGCGATGCGGTTGGTCGCCCGGGAGGGAAGCGGGGCGAATCGCCGGGGTTCCCGATCAGGACGCGGTTTGGGAAGCGATACCCGACGGTTCCCGCAACCTCGCCTCCGGCGCACTCGATCGCCTGCGGGTGGATGCGGGACTCGAGATGGGTGCCAGAGCCTTGTTGCACAAGCGCATACCGTCGGCGGCCGGACTTGGCGGCGCGTCAAGCGACGCGGCGGCCGCGCTGGTTGCGGCCGCGACCGCGTGGAATGTCGGGCCGGACAGCCGAGCGGTTCGCGCGGCGGCCGAGCAAACGGGGAGCGATGTCGCCTTCTTCCATCGCGGGCTCGTCCAAGGCGCGGCCGCCGCCGTCTGCCGAGGGCGCGGCGAGCGGGTCGAGACGTTGGAATCGGCGCCTCGATTCCACTTCGTGGTCGTGCGGCCGCCGGCCGGTCTTTCGACCGCCGAGGTTTACCGGCATGTCCGGGTTCCTGAAGCGCCGCGCGACGTCGCATCCGCGCGGCGCTCATTCGAATCCGGAGATCCCAACCGGTTGGGGCGAGCCCTTCACAATCGATTGCGGGAGCCCGCCGAGCGATTGAGTCCGTGGGTGAGCCGCATGAGGCGGCTTTTCGCGGAACTCGATCTGCCGGGCCACGAACTGAGCGGGAGCGGAACGAGTTATTTCGGAGTCTGCCGCAACGCGCGCCACGCGCGGCGAACGGCGACCCGGCTGAACGCCGTGATCGGCGGCGCGGCTTTCGCCGCGTCGACCCATTTTCCGATCCCGACGCCCCTCGCCCGTTCCGAGTCGATGCAGTCGTTCCCGCCCGGCGATCGATCGGGCGGGTTTGCCGTTTCCTGAGCACCACGAGGGCCCAATCGCGGCGGATGGCGGTTTGAGGACAACAATCGAGCAACCACTCAGGGATCACGCGTTTCGCGACTCGCGCCGGCTTCGAGTCGTCGGGACGTCGGAGAAGGAGGCCGTGATGGAGATCACCGAAGTTCGCATCAAGCTCATGGATGACTCGGACGATCGGCTTCAGGCGTTCTGTTCCGTAACGTTGGACGATTGCTTCGTCATTCGGGACCTCAAGATCATTGACGGTTCGAACGGACCGTTCGTGGCCATGCCGAGCCGTAAGCTGACGTCGCATTGTCCTCAGTGCGGTTGCAAGAACCACTTGCGATCGGCGTACTGCAACCAATGCGGCGCGCGACTCAAGGAGGATCGCGCGATCCGCGACGCCGACGGCCGCACGAAGCTATACGCCGATATCGCCCACCCGATCAATTCCAAATGCCGGGAGATGATCCAGGAACGGGTGATCGCGGCGTTCCGAGTCGAAGTGGAACAGTCGAAGCAGCCGGGCTATCGGTCGCGGTACGACGAGGCGTACGGCGACGAGGTCCCGATCATCGACGCGGGTCCCGAGGACACGGGCCCGATGCGCCCGCCGAAGACCAAGGCGATCCAGCCCGCCGGATCGGAGCCTCGACCGCCGCACATGTCCAAGAGCGGCGATCGTCCCGCCGAAAGCGCGCCGCGGCGCAAAGGAGGCGACGATTTCGGCGCCGGTATCCTGTAGCGGGCCGCCGAGCGTCAAGAAACGAGGCGGACCGCGGAAGATCGACTCCCGCGGTCCGCGGATGCGGTCGCCCGCCGAACCGGAGTTCCCGCCCGGGTCGGCGGCGCGCCGTTGCGATCAACTCACCGGGCGGTGTGACACAGCGGCCGTTTCTTTTCAAGCCGTATTCGGGAAGAACGGAGGCCCGTCCGCGTGGACCGCGCGGGGGCCGCGCGGCCTGGACTCACCCGATCGAAACACCGCGATCGTGGTCGTTGGCAGTTCCCATTCGGGGAATTGCCGCCCATCCAGCCGTTCGGCCAGGGTCGGATGGTCACTTCGATTCGAGGACTTCAAGCCTCAGGTTGCGGAACCGAACTTCGGTCTTGCCGCCGCTGTGAAGCTGAAACGCGATGACGCCCCGCGTCGCGCCGGTGGGGTCTTCGAGGTCGACGCCTGGCGCGCCGTTCAGAAACGTCTGGATGTGATGGCCTCGCGCCGTGATCTCGTAGGTCGTCCATTCCCCCGGCCTGATGTGAGCCTCACCCGACTTGTCCCACAGCAAGGCTCGACCGTGTTCCTCATAGAGCTTCCCCCACCAGCCCGCGCCGATGTCGGCCTGATAGCCGGCCACCTCGCCGTCGTTCGCGCGGCTTCGGAACTGGACGCCGCTGTTGCCCGCGTTGTCGACGAGTTTGACGTCGAGCGTCAATCGGAAATCGTCGACCGCCAGGTCGCTGACGAGCCATTCGTTCCGCGCGAGGCCCTCGGTGCGTCCCACGATTTCGCCGTTTTCCACGGACCAAAGTCCGTCCGTGCCCGACCAACCCGTCAGGTCGCGGCCGTTGAAAAGGGCGCCGCGATTCTCGGCCGTCGCGAGAATCGGCGATTGACGCGGACCGCGCACGTACGACACGAGCGAACGGACTTCATGCTCGGTGAACGGACGAAGCTGGTCGTCGGGCATCATCGACTTCTCGCTTTCGGAGCGGGTATCCACTTCCGCCTTCGGCACGACGACGACGCCGTCGCCGGTCCGTAGGGTCACCGACCGTTCGTCCTCGGCCTGGATCAACCCCGTGACGACGCGGCCGTCGGTCGTGACCACGATCGTCGGTCGGTACTCGCGGGCCATCACGGCACTCGGATCGACGATGTTGCTCAGAAGGTAATCGAGATTCGCGCGGTTCGAACCGGTCAGATCCGGTCCGATCGTCTCACCCACGCCGAAGAGCGCATGGCATTTCATGCACGTCTTCGCGAATACGGCGCGGCCCAGCGCGGGGTCCGCCGCTGGATGATCGGGGCTTTCGACGAGTCGCGTGAGTTCGACGATCATGGCCTTTCGGTCCGCCTCCGATTCGCGGACCGTGCCCCACGCCTCGGTCAGGAGCGCGTCGACCTGGTCGTTCTTGAGCAACTGAAGGCCGCGCACCAGGTCGGCGGTGAGGTCGGTTCCCGGCACCCGTTTATCGCGAATCGCGCCGAGCAGGGCGAGGGCGGAGTTGGTTCGCGCGCAGAGCGTGCCGAGCGCGAGACGTTTGGCTTGCTGGGACAACGTCGCATAGACGTTGAGCAAGTCGGCCGAGACCGCGGGATCGTCGAATTGAGCGAGGCCCCGAATCGCCGATTCCTGGATCGGTCCCGGTTCGTCGAGCATGGCGCGGAGCAGGGGAACCGAACCGGCGTCTCCGGCATCGAGGAGAGCCTGGAGCGCGGCGAGCCTGGTATCGAGGGGGGTCGACCGTTCGGCGGCCCGCGTCCGCATGGCTTCGAGCGCCGCGGAGTCGCCGAACGCGACGCCGACCACCGTCGCGTGCAGCCGCACACGCTCGTCGGCGTCGCCGAGCACGCGTTCCGAGACGGCCGCCCAACGTTCGGGCGGCGCGGCGCGGCGCTGTCCGCGCAGCGCCGCGCGAAGGGCCTGCAGGAAGGCCAAACGCAACTCGGACGTTTCCGCCGTCTCGAGGCCCTTGGCCAGAACGTCCAGCGACGCGCCCGAATCGGAACTCCCGATGCGCCGCAACATGAATTCCCGAAGCAAGGGAATCGACTCGCCCGCCGACATCGCGAACGCCAACGCGCGCGACGTATCGACGTCGGCGAGCGGTTCCGCGGCGTACCAGTACATCAGCGGGAGATTCGGGTCCTCGGCATCGGCGGCATGCCGCGCGAGCCCTTCCAGGATGGTCCATCGCGCGTCGAGCGGCAAGCGCTGGGCGGCCGACGCCAGATAGAGCCGGACGATCGGCGACTCGTCGTCGCGCGACATCGCCGCGAGCCGATCGAGGAACGGCGCGGGCGGCGCCGCGCCAGGCGACTCGGCGGCAAACCGTTCCAGCATCAACTGGACGGCCCATCCCCGCACGTAAGGGCTCGCATCCGCGAGCAATCGGCCGGCGATTGCGTCCGTGAGCCGGCCTGTCACGTGCAGTGCCCAAAGGGCCCGAAGCCGCCGCGTATCGTCGGAGTGCGCCGTCGCGATCGAGGCCAGCCGGTCGATCGCTTCGGGCGCGATCGAGCTCGACGAGGCCCGCTCCTGCAATACGCGGCGCGCATGCCGGACATACCAGTCGTTCGCATGCAGCGTCCATTCGGCCAACTCGAGGTCGGTCCGGGCCGACGCGTCGATCGGCTGAAACGCGTCCTTCGGGTTTCCGTACGCGACTTTGTAGATCCGGCCGTTGGTCCGGTCGTGGATCTCGACTTCGGTTCGGTGGCACGCCTGCATGTCGTACCAGTCGATCATCCACGCATTGCCGTCGGGCCCATACCGGAGATTGAGGATCTGCGATGCCTTGTCGCCGGTCAAAAGGAAGTCGGGACCGTGGCGCCCCACATACCCCGAGCCGCGCGGTTCGAGCCAATCGACATTCAGCCGTTGGCCATGGATGTTGTTCATGAAGAGCTGATCGCGGTAGCTCGCGGGCCAGCGGTCGCCCAGATAGATCATCGCGCCCGCATGCGCGTGCCCGCCTCCCGCCCCGTCCGACTTGCTGTTGCCTCCATGGGGCGTCGCGCCGAGATAATGCAAATGGTCGGCGATCGTGACGATGTCGCGGTACGTGTACGGATTGAAATGCTGCCCGCCCTGACGCTGATACCGCGCGCCTTGGATGATGTGGAAGAGGTGGGGAATCACGCAAGCCGTCACGAACGCCTGGCCGTGATCGTTGAAGTCGACGCCCCAAGGGTTGCTCGTCCCGTGGGCGAAGACCTCGAACGCATGCCGAGTCGGGTGGTACCTCCAGACGGCGGCGTTGAGCGGCACGCGCTGTTCGTCGGGCGTTCCGGGCCTGCCCACGCGCGAATGCGTGAAGACCCCATGGCATCCATAGAGCCACCCGTCCGGACCCCAGATGAACGCGTTCGCCGTCTCGTGCGTATCCTGATACCCCCAGCCGTCGAGCAGGACTTGCGGATCGCCGTCGGGTTTGTCGTCCCGGTCCGCGTCCGGAATGAAGAGCAAGTAGGGCGCGGCGCCGACCCACACGCCACCAAAACCCACTTCGAGGCCGCTGACCAGATTCAGTCCTTCGGTGAAGATCGACCGCTTGTCGAGCGTTCCGTCGCCGTCGGTGTCCTCGAAGATCAGGATCCGATCGCGGCCTCGATCCCCTTTCGCCCGCACCGGATATTCGTACGCCTCCGCGATCCAAACACGGCCGCGGTCGTCGAGCGCCATGGCGATCGGCTGTTTGACGTCGGGCTCCGAAGCGCCGACCAGGATCGAGAATCCCTCGGGAGCGTCCATGGCGGCGGCCGCCTCGGCGGCACTCAGCCCGCTATGGGGATATTCGTCGGGAACGAGCGCCACCATCGGAGGTGTCAGTGGAGCGGGGCGATCATCGTGCATTCGAAAATGGTCGAAGTTGATATGGCCCCAGCCACCCCGGTTCTCATCGACGAGCCGGATTCGGATCGGTTTTCCAAGATGGGCGCGCAGATCGACGATGACGGGCCGCATCGTCTCGTCGTTCGTCCCGGCGATTCGAAAAAAGACGTCGCCCGTATCCTCGCGGATCATCTCGACCCGCGTGTTCTCGTGATTCCCTCCATTCATGAGGAAGCTCGCATAGGCGTGCGAGGCCGGAAAAACGTCCGACGTGAGCGTGCCCGTGCCCGCGTCGCGAACCTTCTCGAATCCGCCGATCCAGTACCGCCCTTGATGGCCGCTCCGCATGTCGCCCCGCCGGGTCACGACCGCATCGCCCTGGATCGGCTGGCCGTCGAACGCGTTTCCCTCGGCCGTCCAGTCGTCGAGATTTCCCGTTTCGAAGTCGAGATTGAGAGCTCGGCCGTCCCGTCCGGCCGCGACGTACTCATTGCCGCGCGGCTCGGGTCCGGACTCGGGACGCTCCGCGGCGGCCGACGCGACGACGGACCCATCGGCCCGCTTCACTCGGATGAAATCGACGCCGCACATCAATGACGGCACGGCGCGGGGATTCGAGCCGATCACGCGGCCGTTCAGCGCGTGCTTGTCACCCACGGCCTCGACGCCCGCGAACGTCAGGACGCCGGTCGTCGCGACTTCGGTGTGGTAGCCGTCGATGGGAGGCCCCAGCGGCCGATCATCGAGCGACCATTGCACGATCCCGTAGTCGGGCGCCCGGGTCAGCACAAGCTCGATGTCGACGGTGCCCGTGAACGGCGGCAGGTCGAACGCGACCGTATCGCCGGCTTTCGCGCCGGTCCAATACCACTGCGCGTCGCCGCTCCACCGATCGCCCCCGAAACGGCCCATCGGCTGCGATCGCGCCTTTCCGCCCGAGACGCGAAACGGCAGCCCTTCGCCTTCCAGCGCCCCGTCGACTCGGCCCGCGCGCCCGTCGATCGCCGGCTTCGGACCCTTTTCGGGCGAAACCGGTTTCGGACCTTGATAGACGGACGGCTGGGCGGCCTTCCATTGCTCCTCGGAGGCCGCGGCCGATCGATGGATCAAGACATGCGAGCCCTTCATGCCGCCGACCACCAGATCGAGCAGCCCATCGGCGTTGACATCGACGACCGAGAGTTGGCGGCCGACCCCGGATTCGCCGTCCGCCTGGTACGGAATCCAGTCGACCCCGTCGGCGTTTCGAACCAGTTTGAACCAATAGACGACGGCGCCCGCGTCCCACATCGGACTTTTCTTGTGGTGCGACCAATAGGTCTTGCCGGTGACGATGTCCTTGAGGCCGTCGCCGTCGATGTCGGCGAGATTCACCGAGTGGGGTTCGCTGAAAACGACGCCGTATTTGTTCTCCGACGGGTGGGAGCCCATGATCAGGTGGTGTGTGAACGCGATCTCGCCGTTCTCGCGAGTCTGTTCATACCAGCCGAGCCCGAAATCGTGGGCGGCGTGGCTCGTGATCACGTCGTTGTCGCCGTCGCCGTCGACATCGTAGGCGTACATTTCGGCCCCGCCGTACGCCGTCGAGAACGCCCGCGGATGGAAGAGCCATCGCGACGCGGCCGCGTCCGATTCGGGTTGCTCGAACCAGCCGCCGGCATGAAGGATGTCGTTGCGGCCGTCACCATTCACGTCCCCGATCCCCAACCCATGGCCGAACTTCGTCGCCGCCACCTTCTCCGAAACGGGATGGAACGTCCACGCGCCGAACGGATCGTCGTCGGGGATCGTCGCGAATCCGAAAAAACCGTCGCGCGTGAAGACGACCTCCGGCCGCTCGTCGCCGACCAGATTCGTCAACTGGGGAGACTCGTTCGAGACCCAGTCGAGCACTTCGTGCTTCTTCCAATGCGCGTTCCATCCGTCGGGTCCGGGGTTCTCGTAGACATGGGCCGGTTTGCCGGGGAATCCGACGACGAACACGTCGTTGCGGCCGTCTCCGTTGAAATCACGGATCCACGCGAAGAAGTGATCGGCGTAGGCGTTCACATCCTGTGGGACGGGTGGGTGGATTTCGTGCTTCCGGATGAAATCGGGGCCTTCGAACCAGAACGGGCCGTACACGACATCGAGCGCGCCGTCGCCGTTCAGATCGCCGGCGTTCGCGCCCTCCGAATAGTAGACGTCCGTCAGGGCGATGCGTTCGAATGTGTGAAGCCGGCGTTCGGCCGAGTCGACGGTTCCGCAGAGCGCGAGTCCGATCCCCGCCGCGATCCCAAGGGCGATCCACAGGTTGCGTGCCATCGATCAGGTTCCTTCGTGGGGAAAAGGCTGTTCCGAATGCGGTAGGACCGCGGATCCTCGCGGGGATCGAACGACGAAACGACGCGGCCGCCGCGTGATGCGATGGAGGATCCGAGCGGCGTCGAGCGGACCCGACGATTGTTCGGGTTCGGCACGAACACCTTAGCAGATCCCGAACCGCGTTCAAACCACGCGGCGGTCGTGGGATCTGTTCGAATTCACGGCTGCGAATACCGCGACACCGACGGGGAGGGACCGCCCGGCGGAACCTGCGGAGATGGGCTCCACCCCGCCGCGCTTGGCGTCGTTTGCGTCGGATCGCCGTTCGTGATCGAAGGTCCCTGGACGGGTGTCGGCGCGGAGGGCGGCGGCAATCGTGTCGGACCCGGTGCGCCCGGCCAGGTCGGCATCACGGACGACGGTCCTTGCGCGGGCGCTTGAGGAGCCGGGGGCGCGGCGGACGGAGTGGGAAACGCGGGCGTCGCCCCGTTCGCCGCGATGCGGGGTGGAATCGCCGGACTCGATTCGGTCGGCGGTCCCGCCGGGGCGGGGAGCGATCGCGCGGCAAGCGCCTGACCGGCCCGCGAGAATGCGGGGTCGATTTCGAGCGAGCGGCGGAACGCGAGCGCGGCGACGTCGGTTTGCCCGACGTCGTCCAGCAGACATCCCAAGTTGTAGTGCGCGGCCGCCGGCGGAAAGACGGCGACGAGATGTTCGAGCGATTCGTCCACTCGGCCGCCTTGGACGAGCATCTTCGCGATGTTGTTGCGATAGAGCGCCTGACGCGGATCCAGACGCACGGCCTGTTGCATGACCTCGATCGCCCGCGGCAGATTGCCTTGCCGCGCCAGACACAATCCGAAATCGTTATGGACGGCCGCGACCGACGGATGGAGCGCGACCGCATGCTGATACCATCGGTTCGATTCGTCGAAGTGGCCGAGCCGATCATGGAGCCTCGCGATGCCGACGATCGCGCCCAGGTCGGTCGGTTGCGATTCGAGCGCCTTGCCGTACGATTCAAGCGCCTCGTCAAACCGGTTCCGCGTTTCGAAAACGCGCGCCGCGCGGACGTGCACCTCGGGCCCCAATTGCGAAGGCATGTGCCGGAGGCTCAACGGATCGTCCTCGAGCACCGACTGGGCCGCCTTCGCGGTCGCCGCATTGGCCGCGTTCACCTGTCCGGACCGCCACGGCGTCCACAACGGTGCCGACAGGTTGCCCGATTGGGATGCCGTCGGAATGCTCCCAGGGTTCGCCATCATCGGCGGCGGCGCGCTCAGCGGCGCGCGCGCGCTCGAACAACCGATGCTCGCCGCGATCCACAAGACGCACCAGCGCCCTCTACGCGTCCTTAAGGCCACCCGTTCTCCTCCCCGCCTGCCCGCCGCCTGTCCGCCGCGCATCGTGCGCCGCGCCGACCTGGTCCCTCGTCCGTGTGAACTTCGCAACCTCCTCGATCTCAGTTCGACCCCTCGGACGAACCGCCGCCCGTACTTCCGCCTCCATCCGACGTGGGAAGGACGGGGGCGGGCATCGAGTCCCGATAGCGTCGTGTGACGAGGTTGAGGTAGTCCCCCGTCCCGGACCGGGGTTCAATCGACGTTACCATCACGGGAGGCATCGGGGCGCCCGGAATGACCGCGGCGACGGCCCGCTGCACCGAATCGACTCGCCGTTCCGTGATTTCGGGCGTATCACCTTCGAGCACGTACAGCGATCGGCGGTGCGCCGGGACTTGGGTGAGGATCTGTCGGACCTTGAGTTTTCCCGCGTACGTAAGCTCGTGGTTCTCGTCGAACAAGGGACCGACGAGCGTGTTCTCAAGCCGCCATCCCGCCGCGATGTGCGTCTCGAACGGGCTGCGCGTCACCGCGTCGTCGGCGCCCCGGAACGGATCGGGCCAGCAGTTGACGCGCCGCGCGTCGACGTGGAATTGCCGCCAGAATTCGGACCAACCGGCCGTCGCCGAATCGGCCGTCAGGACGAGGGCAAGGACCGACAGGATTACGACACGTTTCATGGGCCATCGCCTCCGTGCGGCGGGACGCGGGTCAAGACGCGGGAACGCCGACCGCTCCGATTCGCCGCGTCCGCTCCGACGGGTGGGTCGACGGAGATCGCGCGGCGTTCCTCCCGTTCGGTATCGACGCGTCGGAACGGTCCCCTTCGCGGGAACTGATCCGCCCGTCAGGCTCGCCCCAGATCCCGCCGTCCCGCGCCGCGTCGCCGGTTCCTGCAAACCGCCTGGATTCCCCTCGCCCGGAGAGCGCGGACCGCTCATCCGCCGTTGGCGCCCATGGCCGGGAACATCTCGCGCATCATGGTGATGGCGGCCGGTCCGACGAGCACGACGAAGATGCCCGGGAAGATGAAGATCACGAGCGGGAAGATGAGTTTGACGGCCGTTTTCGCCGCCTTTTCCTCGGCGATCTGCTTTCGTCGCGTTCGCATCGAATCGCTTTGGACGCGCAGCGCCTGGGCGATGCTCGACCCGAACTTGTCGGCCTGGATCAGGATCGAAGCGAGCGCGCGGAGGTCGTCGACGCCCGTCCGGTTTCCGAGATCCTGAAGGACTTCGGTACGAGGCCGTCCCATCTGGAGATGCAGGTTGCTGAGGCCGAATTCCTCGCAGATGACCGGAAACGTGCGTTTCATTTCCTCGGAGACTTTTCGCAGGGCCTGATCGAGTCCGAGTCCGGCTTCGACGCAGACGACGAGCAGATCGAGTGCGTCGGGAAGACCCAGGAAGATCGCGTCCTTGCGTTTGCGTCCGAGGAAGAGGATCGCGAGGTCGGGCAGGTAGAAAAGGAGGCCCGCCGCGACCATGCACGTATAGATCGAGGATTGGTGGAAACCCGTCGTCAGGAGGGCAATACCTCCGCCGGCGGCAAGGCCGGCGAGCAGTCCGGCGAACTTGAGGCCGAGGAACATGGTCGTCGCCGACTCGCCGCGGAACCCCGCCTGCGTGAGTCGATTGCGCAGTTTGGTCGCCTCCGCGACGTTCTTGGATTGGAGCGGCTTGGCGAGCGCGGGTGTCGCCTTTTCGAGCACGCGCGTCATGGTGTCGCCCGTACGGCCGGCTTCCTGGCCGCGACGCCGCGCCGGGCCGCTGAACTCGTCAAGCCTCTGTTCCGCGCGGGGTTTCTCGCGCGTCACGACGTCAAGCACGAGCCACGCGATCGCACCGACCGCGAGGAACACGGCGAACGGCGTGAGCGAGAGCGGATCGAATGCGGCGACGAGAGCCGGCGACAAGCTCGCGGACATGGATGTCCTCACACCTTGATGCGGATGATTTTTCGGATCACGTAGGCGCCCATGAGCTGCATGGCGATGGCGCCGAGCAGCATGCGTTGGCCGAGCGGATCGTTGAAGAGCACCTTGCAATAGTCGGGGTTCAGGCGATACATGACCGCGAACAGGACGGGCGGCAGGGCGAGCAAGACGATTCCCGACAGCCGGCCTTCGCCGGTCAGGGCCTGAATGGCGCCCCAGATCTTGAATCGTTCACGTACGAGGTAGCCGATCTTGTCGAGGATTTCGGCGAGATCCCCGCCGGTCTGGCGCTGGAGGATGATCGCCGTCGCGAGGAATCGGAGGTCGAGATTCGGCACCCGATCGGTCATTTGATCGAGGGCCCGGTCGAGCGGGATCCCGAGGTTCTGTTCCTCGTAGCAGCGTCCGAATTCCGTCGCGATCGGCGCGGGCATCTCGTCGGCGACCAGGCTGATTCCGGCGGCGAGGCTGTGTCCGGCGCGCAGCGCGCGCGAGATGAGTTCGAGCGCTTCGGGCAATTGCCTCGCGAATTTCGCAAGGCGCCGCTTTCGCTTGAACAGCACGAATCCGATCGGCAGGAGGCCCGCGACGGCCGCCGCGGGCGGCGCGAAGACCCAGCGGTGGCATAGGGCCGTGATGGCTCCCGCCGCCCCCGCCGCGATCGCCATGAAGAGCAGGAGTTGCGGAACGCTCATCGACAACCCCGATTGGTCGATCAACCGCCGGATGTTGAAGAACCTCGATACGAACACCTCGGCGGCACCCGCGCGTTCGTCGAGCGGCTGCACGAGAACGCTCACCGCCGCCGCGGCGCCCCGACGGGCCGTGGCATGGTTCGTGAGCAGGTCGAGTCGGTCCTCGACTCGATCGCGCGGTTCGCGCGAGAAGAGCAGGAACGCGCCCGCGACCAGCGCGGCGACTCCCACGAATGTCGCGATGAGGATCAGGTGGATGGGCATGGTCGCCGATCTCCGTCAGTCTCTCCGGGGAACACGCAGGACGCGCGGCTAACCTTTGAGCATGACCCGCTGGCGGAACGCGCTGGCGGGCAGGCGGACTCCGGTCGATTCGAGCCGCTCCATGAACGACGGCCGAATCCCCGTGCATTCGAACCGTCCGAACGCGCGGCCCGACTCGTCGATCCCCTCCTGCACGAACTTGTAGATGTCCTGCATCACGATCGTGTCCTGTTCCATGCCCACGACCTCCGTGATGTGGGTGACGCGCCGCGGGCCGCCTTGCAGGCGGTTGGCCTGGACGAGCAGGTGGACGGCGCTCGATATCTGCTGCCGCATGGCTTTGATCGGCATCTCGAATCCGGTCATCATGATGAGCGTTTCGAGCCGGGCGAGCGCGTCGCGGGGGGAGTTGGCGTGGATGGTGGTGAGCGAGCCGTCGTGGCCCGTGTTCATCGCCTGGAGCATGTCGAGCGTTTCGGGGCCGCGGCACTCGCCGATGATGATCCGTTCGGGCCGCATGCGGAGCGCGTTGCGGACGAGGTCGGTCGCCGTGATGGCGCCTTTCCCCTCGATGTTCGGCGGGCGCGTCTCGAGCCGCACGACGTGGTCCTGCTGCAACTGCAGTTCGGCGGCGTCCTCGATCGTCACGATCCGCTCGTCGTTCGGAATGAAGCTCGACAACGTGTTGAGAAGCGTCGTCTTTCCCGAGCCGGTGCCGCCCGCGACGATGATGTTGAGCCGGGCCTTGATCGCCCCTTCGAGCAGCATCACCATCTCGGGCGTGAACGCCTTGAAGTTGAGGAGGTCCTCGAGCTTGAGCGGGTTGGATCCGAAACGGCGGATCGATACGGCGGGTCCGTCGAGCGCGAGCGGAGGGATGATCGCGTTGACGCGCGAACCGTCGGTGAGCCGCGCGTCGACCATCGGACAGACTTCGTCGACGCGCCGCCCCACCTTCGACACGATCCGATCGATGATCTGAAGCAGGTGCGCGTTGTCGCGGAACGTCACGTTGGACCGTTCAAGCCGGCCACGACGCTCGACATAGACCTGCTTCGCGCCGTTGATCAGAATGTCGCTGATCGTCGTGTCCTTCAGGAGCAGTTCGAGCGGACCGAGCCCGAACGTCTCGTCGAGCACTTCTTCGATCAGCCGATCCCGTTCGTTCCGGTTCAGCAGCGTGTCCTCGGTGTCGCACAGGTGCTCGACCACGAGTCGGATCTCGCGGCGAAGCTTGTCTCCCTCGAGTTCACCGACCTTGGACAGATTGAGCTTATCGACGAGCTTGCCGTGGATCTTGCGCTTGAGCGCCTCGAATTCCTGGGCCTTCGCCTGTTCCTGGGCGCGGCCCGCCGGTACGGGTCGACTCGGATTGTGGACGGACATCGGACACCCCGATCGAAGCGGTAAGGGGCTCGCGCCGCCGACAAAACGCGCGGCGCCACACCCAAACATAGCTCACGCCGCTTCGCGCGCCGGACCGGAATCCGGCCGGGTCCCGAATCGCGCCCGATCGGGCGAACGCCCTAGGGCTCGTCGCCCGTCTTGGCTTTCGGCGCGCGGCCCCGCCGGGCCCAGAATCCGCGCCACTTTCCGCTCGCCGCCGCCGCGTCGTCCGGCTCGTCCGCCTCTTCCTTCGGCGGAGCGTCCGTGATGGCGAGGGCGAGCGCGAGAATCGACTGGGTGATCGCGGCGCGCGGCGCGTATTCGGTGAGCGGCACGCCGTTGTTGCGCACGTCGACCATCGTGCGATAGTCGTTGGGAACCTGCCAATAGATTTCCTGGCCGAACGTCTCCTGAGCCTTCTTGAGGCTGATCTGGCCGCTGCCGAGACCGGCTCGATTCACGATCACCTTGACCCGCTCCTTGAGCCCTTCGTAGGCTTCGAACGACATCATGAGTCGAACGACGTTGCGGAGGCAGGGGAGGTCGAGCTGGGTGACGAGCAGAATGTGCTTGGCGGCTTCGAGCGCGACCATGTCGGTCTCGCTGAACGCCTTCGACGTATCGACGATCAGGTGCGAGAACGTCGCCTTGAGAAGGCCGATGACGCGCCGAAGGCTCTCCGAGTCGATCGCGCGGGCGTCTTGGAGCTGCACGGGCCTCGGGAGCAAATAGAGCCCCGACGCGTGTTTGGTCAGCGACCGCTTGAGCAGCGTGAAATCGAGCCGCGAGATGTTCTGCGCGACGTCGATCAACGTGTAGTCGGGGATCGTGTCGAGGAAGACGTCGGCGTCGCCGAGCGCGAGGTCGAGGTCGAGGAGCGCGACGCTGTTCTTGGGGTCGGCCGCCAACGCGCAGCCGAGATTGACCGCGAGGCTCGTCGTTCCCACCCCGCCGGTCACTCCGGCGAGCGCGATCACCGTGCTGCCCCGCGCGCGTCCGTCGCCGCCGAAACGCTGGCTCCCCAACCGTTCGAGCGCGGCGGCCAGATCCTCGCCCTTGATCGGCTGCGTCAGGAACTCCTTCGCCCCCGCGCGCATGGCCTTCAGGATCAACTGGCCGTCACCCGCGCTGCTGATGACGAGGATCGCGCAATCGGGCGACGCCTCGCGCAGACGGCTGATCAGGGAAAGCGACTTGTCGTGGTCGGCGTCGACGTTCACCACGCCGATGTCCGGGTGCGTCTGCCCGACCACGTCCGCGAAAAATTCGTACCGCGAACACTCGGCCTCGAGCCAGATCATGTCCATGCCCAAGAGGAGGTTCTTGAGCGTTTCGCGCGACGCGTCGTGCGGGTCAACGATGGCCAGTCGAAGTACGTTGCTCATGGCGTCGGCGCGGTCCGTTGCGGTCCGAGGAAGCGTGCACAGCCCGGGCCGGCGGCGCGTGTCCCGGCATGATCAAGCATACGACATGGATGCGCATCGGCTATTTCAGAGGCTGATATCCGACCGGACCAATCAGCCTGGGCCGGCCGTCCTCAATCGTCATACGTCCACCATCCGGACGCGCGCCCCCTCGTTCCGTTCGACGCGAGGAACCCGCAAGACCGGGCGACTCCGCGGGCACGCCCGCCGGCGTCGGCGCCGCGAGAGGCTCGGCGTCCGACGCCGAGACGGACCGGCACTCGTTTTCCGCGCACCGCGGCACCTCGAGATACCCCTTCGCGAAAAGCTCGACATCCGTCGGCGATACGGTCAATTGGCCGGGGAAACAGGAGGGGATTTCGTGCGGGTCGACCGCGTCGACGAACTCGGGGGTCACCATTATCAGGAGTTCGATGTCGTTCTGCGATTCCTCGACGCGTCGGAACGCCGAGCCGATCCAAGGCAAATCGGCGAGCAACGGGATCCCCTTGTTCTGCGCCTCGACGCGGCTCTGCAATAGGCCGGCGATGGCGAGCGTTTGGCCGCAGCGCATTTCGACGGCCGTGTCGACCGATCGCGTCCGCAGACCGGGCACCGTGACGTTCTGGATCACGACCGACCGCGCCGGATCGATCTCGCTCACCTCGGGACGCACTTCGAGCCGCAGGTAGCCGTTTCCGAGCACAAGCGGCACGAAGTCGAGCCGCGTACCAAACTCGCGGAACTCGACCGAGATCGTGCCAAGCGACTGGGGAATCAGGATCGGGAACTCGCCTCCCGACGTGAACCGGGCGGAACGGCCGCTCACCGCGGCCAAGTTCGGTTCGGCGAGCACCTTGACCAAGTTGTATTGCCGCAAGGCTTCCATGAACCCGAAGAACGACTCGGCGCCGTCCATGACGTTGACCGCGATGTTCGGACCCGTCGTCGGGTTGATGCCGCCCGCGAGGCTGTAGGTCTGGACGACTCCCGCCGCGTTCTGCACGATCCCGTCGTTGCCGTTGAAGTGGCTCCAATCGAAACCGGCCCGCCGCAGTTTCGTCCGCGAGACTTCGTACACTTTCACCTGGAGGAGCACCATTTGAGCGCCGCCGACCGTGATGTTGTTGATCACCTCGGGGTAGTAGTCCTCCGCCATCTGGATGATGCGGCTGACCATGTCCGCGCTCGGCGCGAATCCCGAGATCACGACATTGGTCGAGAGGGGCGTCACCTTGAGCGACGCGTCGGGGAATTGGGATTCGAGCAGCGCGTCGAGTTCGCGCGCGTCGCCGATCACGAGCACGTCGAGCGAGTGCACCCGTTTCTGCTCGTCCCAGAGATTCAGATTCGTGACGCCCGGTTTGAGCGCCGAAATCTGGACCTCGTTCGGAGACAAGGGCGTCGCCTGGAGCACCTCCGGGTTGTTCACGAGCATCCGGGGGACCTTGAATTCCATTTCAAGGATGCGGCTCGTGTTCACGATCATCTCGAGCCGCTGGTTCGCCTCGCGCACGCGGAACCGCGGGGACGCGGAACCCAGCGCGGCGTCCTGCGCGGGCGCCGCCCGCACGGCCGTCGCCAACAGGGCGACCGCAATCAGGCCGATCGATCCCGGGCCAACCCTGGCCCCTGTCTTTCCGGTTGCCATCCGTGGTTCCTCAAACCGAGCGACTTCTCGGCGCGCCGCAATCCTGGACGGGAGCGGCCCCCGTTCTTGGTATCATCGGCCCGACCGCTACGGAACGTTGATCTTCGTTCCCGCCTTGTCGTCAAGATCGGACTTCACGCCGGTCCCTCCCGACGGGGGAGCCGAACCGGACGCGGGCGGGGGCCCGAACGCGGCCGGCGCGGAGGCCGGATTCGCGATCAGCGACACCATCTGCGGAACGTCCTCCTCATCCATCCAGTCGTACCGCACGAGGCCCTGCGGCGAATGGACGAACATCGAGAATCGCACCGGATTGACTTCGACTTTCGGCGCGGATGCCGCCGGATCGAGGATCGAAACGGGCGCCTCAGCCGTGCTCGGTCCCTTCTTCATCTGTTCGAGAAGGTCGAAAAGGTGGCTCGACGGCTTGGCGTCGGACTGCGGCGACGCCGAAGGGTGGTTCAGGTGGCGGGGTTGCGCGCCTTCGGCGAGGAACGAATCGACGTCGGTGCCCTCGTCGGTCGTTTCCTTCAGATCGTTGGGGCGTCGGAGCGAAAGACGCAACTGGCCGAGCTCCGAGGCGAGCGTCAGCAGTTCCACCTGCTTGGGTGTCACGAGCAGCGAGACCGTCTGGGCCATCGTCGGCTGACCTTGATCGTCGACCGATCGTTCGGTCTTCGCATTGACCGCCCACACGCGCACGTCGCGCAGGATCGTCCGCGTACCCGTGAACGGCACGTCGCTTCCGCGTCTCAGGAAGACGATCACATCGACCCGATCCCCCGGTTTGACGAGGTTTCCGACGACGACCTCGCCCGACACCTTGATGCTCGCCGCCCGATATCCCTCGGGAATCGTCAGTGTCGTGTCGGCGTTCGAGTCCATCAACTTGATCGTGAGGATCGGTTCGCCGGGAAAGAGCCGCTGGCGGGCGAACCGGTTCTCGAGATCTTCGAGTTTCGTGACCGCGCCTTCGGGGATGCGGTCCTTCGGCCATTCCTCGAGCTTCACGTTCTGGGCGTTGAGCGCGGCGCCGATGTCGACGTCGGCCGCCGCGACGAAGATCTTGACCATCTCCGTCGCGACCTGGTTCCTGTTCTGACGGTCGATCACCTGGCTGATGCCGATCGTCGCCAAGAGTCCGCAGACCATGGCGATCGTGACCAGAACCATCGACTTGACTCGCATCGCCCGTGCCCTCGCGTCACCGATCACTCAAAGGTCTCACGCCTCATCACCGAACGAGCCGTCAATGTCGTCGTGCCGAGGAACATAGGCGACGGCAACCAACTGATGTCCGCGAACGGCAGCGTCAGGGTGACCGTGATGCTTTCGTCGGTCGGCTGGGCCGATTCCGGCGCGGGACTGACCGTGATGGCCAGATGCGGATTGTTTCCGTTGATCGACGCGTTCGTCAGATAGTCGCGGATGGTCGTGGTCACGGCGTTGGACGTCGCGTCCTGCAGGACGGCCCGGCGGGCGCCTTCGCGCGTCGCGTTTGTGAGCACCTGCTGTACCATGACCAGCCGCCCGTATTCGATCATTCCGAAAATCAGCAGGAAGAAGACCGGCGCAACGACGGCGAATTCGACCGCCGACGCGCCCAATCGTCTATTTCGGATCGCGGCCGTCCGGCCGTTCATCCCCGTTCGCGGTGTCGTGAGAGTCGCGCGCGACCGTCGTAACCCCACCCACCGCGCCGGATTGCCTATTCTCCCCAGGGTCATTCGGGCGACGTTCATAGAAGCATCCCCATCCAACAGAAGTAGGCGATCGTTCCGATCGCGATCGGGATTCCATAGGGAAGGAGCAACATGCTGGGTTTGCGGTCGGCCGCGATCTCCGCGAGTTGGGTCGGGTTTCGGATCGTGAGGATCTCGCCCAGGATCATCCAGAACTGGTTGGCGTGCTTCGCGAACGCGCGGCGCCAGAGTGTCATGGCGATCGCGATCACAGCGCCGACGACGGCGGAGATGCCGAACGAGACGAACATGGCCGAGGTCGGGCTGACGGACAGATCGCATGCTTCCAGCATCAAGACCATCCAGGCGCCGACGCCGGCGAGCAGCTTGACGTCGCCCGCTCCCATTCCGCCGATCGCGTAGGCGGGGAGCAGCAGGAGCAGGCCGACGACCGACGCGGCGAAGCTCGCGCCCAGCCCCGCCCAGCCGAACCAAAGACCGCCGCACGCCCAGCCGGACAGAATGAGTGGGAAGGTGATCCAATTGGGAACGCGGAGCCGCGCGCCGTCGATGACGGCGGCGAGGATCAGCGTGAAGGTAACCAACCAGACGGGCCAGTGTTCGACGATGCCCGTGCCGAGTGTCGCGAAATAGTCCATGGCTGAAGATGTCTCCACACGCGGCGCGATTCGTCCGCGGAATCGTCGGCGGATTGTCCGCCCGCCGAATGGAAATCCCGCGCCCTCGTCGCGGGCACGAGCCGCCGCGCTACGCGCGCAGCGTGACAAACCAACTCACGACGGCCATCACCGCCATGCAAACGTAGCACGCCGCTTGGGCGGCGATCGCCGGACAATCGGCTGGAACAAGGCTGATCATGGTCGCGGTCCTCCATTCCCAAGTATGGGATGCGTTTTCGACGCGAGCGGGGCGATCCGCCGTCCGTTTCCGCGCGATCCGCGTCGGCTCGCGCGCCGCGGCCGACGTCAACAGAGAAACCCCCGCGATGCGGCGGCCGCATCGCGGGGGCGCGTGAAGTCGGTTCGATCGGGCGTCGCCGTTAACTGCCCGACGTGCTGCTGATCTGCGTGGCGACATTGTTGAAGACCGTCCTGGTGTTCGTTCCGATCGCCTGGATGGCCGCGAGGCACACGATGACGATCAGCGCCAACATGACGGCGTATTCCACCGCGGTGGGGCCGTCTTCCGAAATCAGGAATCGCTGCACTTTGTTCACGAGACTCTTCATAGCTTCCTCCAAGGTGCGACATCACCGGGCCGGTCTCGGCCAGGATCCCAACATGAAACAACGAAACACCACGACAGGCGGCGAGCTCCCTTCGCGCATCCGCGATGCGCCCGCCTCAACGGCGGAAGCTCCTTTCCAAAACACCTCGCCCTCGTCTCGGTCGTGTCTCCATGCGCCGCGATCCGACCACTTCGGACGCGGCGAACGGTGGATCACCCTTTCGGCAGCCTGGCGACCGACGGTCGTCGGCCCATGGCTTTGCGCCCCGGCCTTTCGACCGGTTTGCCCTTATCGAGGATGAGAGGTTGCACCAAGCGTCTCGAAGGACGCCGTGGATTCAATGGGTGCCGGCATTGGAACAGGCCGGTTGTTTGCGACAAGTCGATCGGTTCAGGACGAGCCGAGTATTCGCCGGTGAAGACCCATTCGGCGTCGCGTTCCGACGCGTTCGTTTCTCCCCGGTACTCGAAACCTAGGTCGTATCCCGCCGATGTCAAACGATTTCCTTGGCGCATCGCGGGAAAATCCCCAAGAAGTCGGAACGCGCCGACGGAAGCCGACCACCGCGAGCTATCTTTTCCTCGTGCGTGCGGCCCCGTGACGGCCCGCACCGCGTTCCCTTCCGGAGTATCGGATCGATGACGCGAACGTGGCTGGATGATTGCCTGGATCGGTTGGCGGCGCGCGACGTGTTCGCCTACCGGCCGGGCTTGCCGAGCGCATCGGAGCCGGCCGCCGTCTCGGCCCTCGCCCTGATCGCGCACGGACGGATCGCCGAAGCGACTCGCGCGCTCGATGAACTCGAACGCCTCCACGGGGCCGCGAACCGCGGCGCGACCGATCGCGAGCCGGCCCGACTCGCCTGGGAATCGGCATGGGCCTTGTCGGCATGGGCGTTCGCCGATCGCCGGGGCGAACCGGGCGCGCGTCGGAGGGACGCGTCGGCGAAAGAGGCGCTCCGAGTCTTGATGGCGTCGAGCGGGAAAGACGGCGGCGAGACGCAGTCGTTCGTCGGACACGACCCGACGTTGATCGCTTGGCCTTGGGTGGACGGCACGCATTCGTGGCTCGAACCCACCGCGCTCGGCGTGCTGGCGCTGAAGGCGGTCGGACGATTCGACGACCGACGCGCTCGAAACGGCGTTCGACTGATCGAGGACCGCCAGTTGCCGGGCGGCGGCTGCAACTACGGAAACACGGTCGTGCTCGGCCAGGTGCTTCGCGCTCACCTGCAACCGACGGGCATGGCGCTCGTCGCGTGGATAGGCGAACCGTCGCGTTCCGAGCGGGTCCGCACGCTCGATTTCGCGGTCCGGCATTGGAGGGCGGCGAGGACCGCCCCATCGCTCGGCTGGATCCTCATGGGGCTCACCGCGCACGGCGCATGGCCTCGCGGCGCGAACGACGCCCTTGGCCAAGCGGCCCGATCGCCGTCCGCGGCGGGTTTCGGCGAATACCACATCGGTCTCCTGACGCTCGCCGCGACCGGACCTTCCAATCCCTGGCTCGAGGATGTGCGCCGCGCCGGAACCGACGCGGACGAATCGATTCGGGAGCATGCCGTGCGACTCCGATCGGAAGAAAGGGAAGTCGAGTAAGCCGATGGCGACACGCATGAGCGACGAGAGACCTTCGAACGCGGGCGGGCGCGACGCGCCGTGCTCGGGAATCCGCATCGACCGCCGAGCGCTCTTGGTCGGTGGATCGCTGGCAGCCGCCGGACTGCTCACCGGGTCGTGCCGGAAACTCGGGCGGCGAGGTCGTTCGCCCGTCTTTGTCGCGGGACGGCAGACCTACGACGGACCGCTCGTCGCGACGCTGCGCGACGGGCTGATCGCCGGCGGCCTGGACCTCGCGGCAATGCGGGGAAAACGCGTGCTGCTCAAGCCGAACCTCGTCGAGCCGACGCGCGCGGCGCCGTACGTCACGACCGACCCGCGGGTCGTCCGCGCCGCCGCCGACGTCTTCCGCTCGGCGGGCGCCCACGTCGTCGTCGGCGAAGGCCCGGGGCATGTCCGCGACACCGACATGGCCTTGGACGCATCCGGCCTGAACGCGGTTCTTGTTGAAGACCGCATCCCGTTCGCCGACCTCAACTACGAAGAGACCGGGTGGCGTCCCAACTCGGGTCGAACCAGCCGACTCGACGGATTCCATTTCCCCCGAAGTGTGCTCGAAGCCGATCTGATCGTGTCCATGCCAAAGATGAAAACCCATCATTGGACGGGCGTCACCGCGTCGCTCAAGAACCTCTACGGCACGATCCCCGGTATCCGCTACGGTTGGCCCAAGAACGTGCTTCATCACGCGGGCATTCCCCAATCGGTGTTCGACATCAACGCGTCGCTGCCCCGCATGATCGCCATCGTGGACGGCATCGAGTGCATGGAAGGGGACGGTCCGATCATGGGAACCCCCAAACCGATGGGCGCCATCGTGGTGGGCACGAACGGCGCCGCCGTCGATGCCACCGTTTGCCGTCTGATGGGCGTTGCGCCCGAACGGATCGGATACCTGGCGCTCGCCGCGGACCGGCTCGGCCCGATCGACGCGGCGCGGATCGAGCCTCGCGGCGACGATTGGCGGACCCTCGCGAGACCGTTTACACTGCTGGACGTGCCCCATCTTCACGGGCTCCGTTTGGGCGAGCCCGGGTCCGGCACGCCGTAACAGCGCGGAAACGCGGCCGGGAATCGCCTCACGGCGATCGCGTCGATGAGGAAGTCGGTGGTCGTGGATGAGCGGTGGCCCGAACCGGCGCGGCGCCTGCTCCCGTTGGTCCAACAACTCATCGGGACCTCGAAGTCCGCGGCGAGGCAAGCCATCCATGACGGTTTGGTTCGCGTCAACCAATACGTTGTGCGATCACCCCACGCCCTCCTGCGGCTCGGCGATCGGCTCGAAGTCGAATTCGATCCGGCGCGCGACGCGCCGCGCCGCGTTTCCGCGCCGTATCAACCGATCGAAATCGTCTTCGAGGACGACGCGTTGATCGTCGTGAACAAGCCGCCCCAGTTGCTGACGGTGCCGACTCCGAATCGCGAGCGCAACACGGCGCTCACCCTGCTGCAGCGCCGGACTGAGCGAGCCGCGCGCCGCGATCCGGTGATCTGCCCCGTCCATCGGCTCGATCGGGGCGTATCGGGATTGGTCGCGTTCGCGAAGGGCGTACCGGTCGCCGAATCGCTTCGAGACCAGTTCGCCGACCGGAAACCGGACCGGCGGTATGTGGCTCTGGTGCGTGCCGTCATCGAACGTCCGTCCGGCACATTCCGGTCACGACTGGTGACCGACCCGTCGCTGCATCGGCATTCCACGGACGACCCGGAGCGCGGCGAACTCGCGATCACGCACTACACGGTGGTCGAGCGGTTCGACGACGCGACGCTCGTTCAGGTCGTGCTCGAAACAGGCCGGCGCAACCAGATCCGCGTGCATTTCGCCGAGGCGGGCCACGCCGTGTTGGGTGATCCGCGCTACGGCGGGGGGACGGCGAGCGATCCGAAATGGCCGTATCGGCGGATCGCCTTGCACGCCGAATCGCTCGGGTTCGCGCACCCGGTCACGGGTGCCCCGCTCCGATTCACCGCGCCTTGGCCGCCCGAATTCGTCGCGTTCGTGCGCGCGGCCCGCCGTGCTTCGGAGCGGTCCGACGCGCATCGCCCGCCGAAACGATCCCCGCCTCGACGGCACCGACCCGGTTGAACGGCGACGTCGAGCGACGGTCAACGGCCGTTTTCGCGGCGCAGGACGGCGTGGTGCAGTTGGGTTGGATCCTCATGCAACCATTCGCGGGCAGACCCCGCGCGGAACGATATCGCGGCGCGGGGTGGAGGATTCGGCTCGATCGACGGCGATCGGCGCGAAAGACACGCTTTCACGATCCCAAGAACTCCGAGCGCGCAAAGCGCGCCCGCGAGAAATGACCGACGCATGGGAAGGCTCCCGAGCATGGGTGTTCGAAATGGACCGAGATCCATCTCGAGAGCGGAGCGTCCGTCATCCGCTCGTATCGTCGGGCCGTCGAGGGTCGTGTGAGGAATTCGCGGCGGCGCCGCGCCATCGTCACAACGGGTCCGGTCGCCGCGCCATGCGTCGCGGCTCCGACACCCCCGCTCCCAGGTTCCCTCGCTCCGAGGAAACCGGTATGATCGCGGCGCGTTCGCGCAATGCGTCCGCCTCATCATCGTGTCAGGGAGCGCGTGGACCCTATGGACCGAGTGACCTTGTTTCGCGACATGATCGTGATGGCGGCCTCCGACGGGAGCCTGACGGAGTCGGAAATCGGCATGCTCTCCGCCAAAGCCAAGGCCTGGGGCATTGACGACGCCGCGTTCGCGTCGGCCATCCGGTACGCGCTCTCGCGCGACTGCCGACTCACACTGCCCAAGAGCCATCCCGACCGCGTGGAACTCCTCAAGGAACTGCTCAAGATGATGGCGGCCGATGGCACGTTGGCCGAGACGGAAAAACGCATCTTCGCCACCGCCGCGGTGGCCATGCGGTTTTCCCAGGAGCAAATCGACCAACTGATCGACGATACGCTCCGCGAACTCGGCCAAACCGGGGCCTAGGCAAACGCGCGTCGAGCTGCCCCCGGGCTTTGATGGGACGGTCGCTTCGCGACGGGGAACGCGAGAGCGGCTTGAACGCCGCCCCGTCTTGCCGGCACCGGAATCTATCGGCCGCGAGCTCTTATCCGTGGGACGTCGATCGGACGTCTCGCCCCAAGACGCCCCCGCCGTCAAGGACGCAACCCGCCGGACGTTGACCGGGGCGCCGCGCGCTCGCGCCGTTGACCCGAAACGGGGGAATTGTTAGGTTTACCCGATTGGGCCGCGATGGGACCGAACTCGGCTGTCGTCGGCCCCGAGCGTCGATGGGTTCCGGTTGCCGCATTCGTTTCGTTTACCAGAGGGCGAAGGGTTCACCTGTACGCGCATCCATCATTCGGATGGATGCGGGTATTCGCCCGCGGAGGGAGTACGTTCGTGTCGCAAGCCACGCAGTCGATCGTCGAGGAGCTAGTCCAGTCGGGCGTTCATTTCGGCCACCGCGCGAGCCGTTGGAATCCCAAGATGGCGCGCTATATCTACGGCCGAAAGAACATGATCCACATCATTGATGTGCGCGAGACGGTTCGCGGTCTGCTGTGGGCCAAGAAATATCTCACCCAGGTCGCGGCGGGCGGGAGCCTGGTCCTTTTTGTCGGCACGAAACGCCAGGCGGCGGCGGCGATCGAGCGCGAGTCGTTGCGAGCGGGCATGCCGTTCGTCGCCGAACGCTGGCTCGGCGGAACGCTCACCAATTTCCGCACCATCCGAAGCCGGCTCGGACGACTCGAAGACCTCGAACGGCTGCGCGGCGGAGACGAATTGGGAACCTACTCCAAGAAAATGCAGTCCGCGCTCGGCCGCGAATACCGCAAAATGTACCGGAACCTCAACGGCCTCCGGACCATGAACCGGATCCCCGAGTGCCTGGTGATCATCGATCCGAACAAGGAACACAACGCGATCAAGGAAGCCCGCAAGCTCGGCGTCACCACGGTCGCGCTGATCGACACCGATTGCGACCCGGACAGCGTGGATCTTCCGATCCCCGGCAATGACGACGGCATCCGTTCGATCGAACTCGTTCTGCGGCATCTCGCCGACGCCGTACTCGAAGGGAAACAATCGGTCGCCGTCCAAGCCAAAGACGCCGCGAACCCCGAACCGGTCGGGGTCGGCGGGAGTCGATAATCGGGCCGACGGAATGTGCCGGAGCCGGCGGGACGATCCGCGCGCCGCGACGAGCGAGGCGATCGGCCGGCGGGTGGGTTTCCCGAGCGTGATCGACGTCCGCCAGGCGGCGTTCCGAGGCGCGGGAACGGATTGCCCGCGCGACTCGTCCGCGATGTGGCCGGCCGCCGTCCGTTCGAATCCGTCGTTTCCGGTTTCCGACGCCCGACCATTCCATATTCCGACAGATGATTTCGACATGCTGATTTCGACAATAAGGGAGAACCGTGATGGCGATCACAGCCGAAGAGGTCAAGAAGTTGCGGGAGAAGACCGGCTTGCCGCTGATGGATTGCAAGAAGGCGCTCACCGAATCGAGCGGGGATTTCGACGGCGCGATCCGCTGGCTTCGCGAGAACGGCGTCAAGATCCAAACCGGCCGAGCCGACCGGGTGACCGAATTCGGACGGTTCGGGTTGTTCTTTAACGACTCGGTCGGCGCGATGGTCGAACTCAAGTGCGAGAGCGCTCCGGTCACTCAGAACGACGCGTTCATCGCGTTGGCGCGGGACCTCGCGGAGCGGCTCGCGACAGGCTCCGGCGCCGCCTCGGCCGACGATCTGCTCGCCCAGCCTTCGCCGGGCCGCGAGGGTTCGACGCTGAAGGAGCGGAAGGACGAGCTGTTCAACCGGATCCGCGAGGTCTTCAATGTCGGGCGCATGGTGCGGTTCGACGGACGGTGCGCCGGTTACCTCCACATGGGTTCGGTCGTCCACGGCGTGCTCGTCCAGGCGACCGGCGGAACGCCCGAACAGCTCAAGGACATCTGCATGCACATCGCGGCGATGGCGCCGAGCGCGTTGACGGTGGACGAGTTGGATCGGGCGGTGGTCGACAACGAGCGGTCCATCCTGAGGGAAGCCGCGCTCAAGGAAGGCAAACCGGTGAACATCGTCGACAAGATGGTCGAGGGGCGGCTGAAGACCTTCTACGCCGAGCGCGTCCTGCTCGAACAGCCCTTCGTCAAGGACTCGGCGATCTCCGTCGGCGCCTACGCGAAGCAGGCGGGCATCGTGTTGCGGCGATTCGCGCATCAGGTGCTCGGCCGCGAATAGCCGAGCGACGAGTCGGAATCGCAACGAACGCGCGTCGTTCGCGTCGAACGCAAACCGCTCCCGCCGACCGGCGGGAGTCCATTCGGGAAGACCGGGGAGCCACACGTCGATGGACAGCGAGACGCCGGGTCCGAGGTATCGCCGAGTCGTATTGAAGCTTTCGGGAGAGAGTTTCGTTCGGGCGGGTGAACGGGGCATCGTGATGGAGGAGGTCTTGAAGATCTCCCGCCAGGTGAAGCATGCCCGAGACCTCGGCTGCGCATTGGCCGTCGTGATCGGCGGAGGCAACATCCTGCGCGGCGCCCAATTCAAAGGAACGAACTCGGCCATCCAGGAAGCGACCGCGCACTACATGGGCATGATCGCCACGGTGATCAACGGGCTGGCCCTGCAGGACGCGCTCGAGTCGCTCGGCTGCAGTACGCGTTTGTTGTCCGCGATCCGCATGGACGGAGTGTGTGAGCCGTATATCCGCAGGAGGGCGTCCCGGCATCTCGAGAAGGGCCGCATCATCATCCTCGCGGCGGGGACCGGAGGCCCGTTCGTCACGACCGACACGGCCGCCGCGCTGCGCGCCCGCGAACTCGAAGCCGACATCCTGATGAAGGCGACGCGCGTCGACGGCGTTTACAGCGACGACCCCGAACTCAACCCGCACGCCGTCCTGTACAATGAGCTGACCTACCACGCGGTCATCGATCAGAAATTGCGGGTCATGGACGGAACGGCCATCACGCATTGCATGGAACATCGCCTTCCGATCCTCGTGTTCAACTATCTCAAGGAAGGCAATATCCAGCGGGCCGTCATGGGAGAAAGGCTCGGAACCATGATTTCTTCCGAAGGCCGTCGCGCGGCGCCCGTCGGTTGACGGCGCCCCGAAACGTCGTCCCGGTCCGCGCGTCGAGGTTGAGGATTCGAATTTCCCGAGGAGGTGTTCCATGGCATCCGACGACGTCCTGCTCGATGTCGATGACCGCATGGAAAAAGCGATCACCGTGCTCAAGTCCGCGCTCGCCGGAATCCGGACGGGTCGAGCCAATCCGGGTCTTGTCGATTCGCTGCGCGTCGACGCCTACGGCTCGCCGACTCCGATCAAGCAGCTCGCCTCGGTCGCCGCGCCCGAACCGACGCAGATCGTCATACGGCCATACGACCCGGGCACGCTGAAAGATATCGAAAAGGCGATTATCGCAAGCGAGCTCGGCTTCAATCCTCAAAACGACGGCAAGCTCATCCGCATCAACATCCCGCCCCTTTCGACCGAGGTCCGCCGCAAGATGGTCTCGCGGATCAAGGATCTCACGGAAGAGGCGAGGGTCGCGATCCGTAATGTCCGCCGGGACGGCAACAAGGCGGCCGACCAGTCCGAGAAGGACAAGGAGATGAGCGAGGACGAACGCGACCAGCTCAAGGAGGAAATCCAGAAGCTCACCAGGAAATTCGAGGATCTCGCCAACGACCTGGCCAAGAAGCGCGAGGCGGATGTGATGTCCGATTGAGCGCGTCGGCCCCGCTTCCCATTCCCGTTCCGGCATTCCACGGAGAATCAACGCGTGTCGAACAGCGAGCAAGCGGTCGAGAAGGTCGTCATCATCGGAAGCGGCCCGGCGGGCTGGTCCGCGTCGATCTACGCGGCGCGCGCGAACCTGGATCCGCTCACGTTCGAAGGCGCGGCGACGGAGGAGAACCGACTCGGCGGAACGTTGCCCCTCGGACAGCTCAGCCTGACCACCGAGGTCGAGAACTACGCGGGATTCCCCGCCGGAAAGCTCGCCGAGTTCCTGCGAACGGCGATCGACGATTCCTACCGGCCGATGCTTGAACCGTTCGACGAGCGTCCGCACGCGGTGACGGGTCCCGAGCTGATGCATCTGATGCGTCAGCAGGCGAAGAATTTCGGAACGCGGATCGTGACCGACGATGTCGTGGATGTCGATTTCGCGTCCCGGCCTTTCACGCTCCGAACGCTCGAAGGCCGAACGCACCGAGCGCAGGCGGTCATCATCGCGACCGGAGCCCGCGCGAACTACCTCGGCCTGCCGTCGGAAACCGAGTTCAAGAACCGGGGCGTCAGCGCGTGTGCGGTTTGCGACGGCGCGCTTCCCCGATTCCGCAACCAACCGGTCGTCGTCGTGGGAGGCGGTGACTCGGCCGTGGAGGAGGCGACCCATCTCACGAAATACGCGTCCGTCGTCCATCTGGTCCATCGGCGCGGCGAGTTGCGCGCGTCCCGCATCATGCGGGAGCGGGCCCAAAACCACGCCAAGATCGATCTGGTCTGGTTCCATGTCGTGGATGAAGTGATGGGGAACGATAAGGATGGCCTGACGGCCGTGCGGATCCGCCATGCGGAAACGGGCGCGACGCGCGAGCTCCCGGCGCGCGGCATGTTCGTCGCGATCGGCCACACCCCCAACACGCGGTTCCTCGAAGGAAAGCTGGACTTGAACGACAAAGGCCACGTCGTCTGGAAAAAGGCATTCCGAACGGCGACAAGCGTGGACGGCGTGTTCGCCGCGGGCGACGTCGCCGATGACCGCTACCGCCAGGCCATCACGTCCGCGGGCACCGGATGCATGGCCGCACTGGACGCCGAACGGTGGCTCGCCGAACGGAATCTCTAGAACCGCACAGGGCGATCGAGGACCCGATCATGGAGAAACTCACGGTGGCGGTCGCTCGACGGCCCGAATCGATCGGACGGAACGCCCGCATCGAGGGCTGGGTCCGCACGCGCCGCGACTCGAAAGGCGGGTTCAGCTTCCTCGAACTCAACGACGGATCGTGCCTCGGCAACCTCCAGGTCGTCGCGGACGGGTCGCTGCCCAATTACGAAACGGACGTGCTTCGGCTGTCGTCGGGTTGCGGCGTTTCGGTCGAAGGCGCATTGCTCGCGTCGTCGGGGCATGGCCAGACGACCGAACTCAAGGCGGCCTCGATCCGCGTGCTCGGTATGGCCGATCCCGAACAGTATCCGCTCCAGAAGAAGCGGCATTCGTTCGAAAAACTCCGGGAATGGGCCCATCTCCGGCCCCGCACCAATACGTTCGGCGCCGTGATGCGAGTCCGCAACTGCGTCGCGAACTCGATCCACCGCTTCTTCCAGGACGAGGGATTCCTCTATGTCCAGACGCCGATCATCACGGCGAGCGACTGCGAGGGAGCCGGCGCGATGTTCCGCGTCACGACCCTGCCGCTCGACAACCCGCCTCGACGGGACGGCAAAGTCGACCACGCGGCCGACTTCTTCGGACGGCCGACCTACCTGACCGTCAGCGGCCAACTGGAAGCCGAGATCTTCGCCACATCGCTCGGCAAAGTGTATACGTTCGGGCCGACGTTCCGCGCCGAGAATTCGAATACGTCAAGGCACTTGGCCGAATTCTGGATGATCGAGCCGGAGATGGCGTTCTTCGACCTGAACGACAACATGGATCTCGCCGAGCGGTTTCTGCGCCGACTCGTCCGCGACACGCTCGATCAATGCGCCGAGGACATGCGGTTCTTTGAGCAGTTCATCGAACCGGGGCTCCTCACGACGCTCGAAGGTGTCGCGTCGAGCGCGTTTCGGCGAGTCAGCTACACCGAGGCGATCGGCATTCTGGAACGATGCGGCGCCGAGTTTGAATACCCCGTGCGGTGGGGCGCCGACCTGCAATCGGAACACGAACGGTATCTGACGGAAACGGTGTTCGGCACGCCCGTCGTCCTTTACGACTATCCTCGATCGATCAAACCGTTCTACATGCGGGTCAACGACGACGGCCGGACGGTCCGCGCCATGGATGTGCTGGTTCCCAAAGTCGGCGAGATCATCGGCGGAAGCCAGCGCGAGGAACGGCTCGACGTCCTCGAAGGGCGAATGCGCGAGCAGAACCTCGATGCGCGCGATTATTGGTGGTATCTCGATCTGAGGCGGTTCGGCACCGTACCCCACGCGGGATTCGGGCTCGGATTCGAGCGGGTGATCCAATTCCTCACCGGCATGGCGAACATCCGCGACGTCATCCCATTCCCTCGCACGCCCGGCTCGGCCGATTTCTAGCGTGCCGCGAAGAGGGACGACGGGGACCGTCGTCCTACGTAGGCGATTGTCCTCGATCGCACATCGGCGCCGGATGCGAACGAACGAGGCGCCGCATGGCGCTCCGGGTTCAGCCGTTCACTCGGCGGGGGATGGTGAACGAATAGAGGATGACGACCGCGCCCGCGGAAAGGAACGTCCAGGGGACCCATTCCGGAGGCTGCACGACGACTTCCTTGGCGGTCTCCGCCGAAGGGGCCTTGTCCTTGGACAAAGGGATGGCGGCCGCGGCCGTGCGATGGAGCACGGCGCGTTCGATGATGAGGCATTCCAATCCCAGAATGACCAGCGCCATGCCTATGGCGAGAAAGAACGCGCGCATCATCGTGCCCGACCTCCTTCGGCGGCCGCGCGGCCAACCGTCCTTAGTCGTACCATCGGCCGTTTCGCGGCTCCCTCTCCAATCCGTTTCGACGGGCCCGTTTCGACGCGATTCGCGCCGCGCCGGGACTTGCCCATCGCGTGTGAAGATTGATCGATGCGGCAGCCGATGCCAGATACGCGGAGGTTGACGCGTCCGGTTGTTGGATTCCGGACGGCGTCCTATAATCACGGCGGGGCGTTCCGTTCACGCGGAGTTTGGGGCTTGTCCGGCAAACCCAGAATCCTCTGTCTGTGCGAGCCAACGTGCGAGGCTCCCAGTCTTTCTTGGATGGCATGGGATTCCGACGCGGTCGAATTCCATCGGGTCGCGAGTGTCGCCGAAGTGATGCGGGCCCTGGCCCAGGACGGGTATTCGGCCGTCATGGTCGGCTCGACGCACTTGCGCGACGCCGCCAAGATCGGCCAACTCATTCAGAATGAACAGGTTCTCGACGACCTCCCCGACGGTGTCGTCTTGTTGGATTCCGAGAATCTGATCCGCTGGACGAACCGGCGGTTCGCCGAATGGGCGGGGCGGTCGGACGTGCGGGGACTCGGCTTCTACGCGTCGCTTGGCAGTCCCGAGATTCTCGGCCCCGATTTTTGTCCGTTCCACACGGCGATGGCGACGGGAACGCCGAGCGTCTCGACATTGCGGGCCGGCGACAACCGTTACTTCCAGGTTCATGCGGCGCCCGTTCTGGAACCGTCCGGAACGCCGCGATTCCTGATCGTGAGTATTCGCGACATCACGGCCGAAGTCGTGCAGCAGCAGAAGCTCGCCGCCATCCACAAGGCGGGGATGGAACTGGCCGATTTGAAACCTGAAGAGATCTTCCACATGGGGGTGGAGGAACGGGTTGAGATTCTCAAATCGAACATCCTGCACTACACGCAGGACCTGCTCCATTTCGATGTCGTGGAGATCCGCCTGCTCGATCCCGAATCGGGAGCCTTGGTGCCTCTTCTCGCCGTCGGTTTGGACCCCGAATCGCGGGATCGGCGTCTGTTCGCCCGGTCGCAGGGAAACGGAGTGACCGGTTTCGTGGCGGCGACGGGCAAGAGCTACCTGTGCGAGGACACGCGCGAGGATCCGTTGTTCATCGAAGGCTTCAAGGGAGCCCGCAGTTCGCTGACCGTTCCCCTCATGCTGCACGACCAGGTGATCGGAACGTTCAACGTGGAGAGTCCCGAGACACGGGCGTTCACGGAGAGTGACCTGCAGTTCCTGGAGATGTTTTCGAGGGACATCGCGGTCGCCCTCAATACGCTGGAATTGCTCGTCGCCCAGCAGGCGAACGCCGCGCTGCGCAGCGTCGAGGCGATCCACAGCGCGGTCGCCAGGCCGATGGACGAAATCCTCAACGACGTCGTCAACGTCATGGAGCGTTACATCGGCCACGAGCCCGAGGTGGTCGAGCGGTTGCAGCGGATCCTGCGCAACGCGCGGGACATCAAGCAGGTGATCCACAAAGTCGGCCAGAAGATGACGCCGACCAAGGCGGTTCCTCCCGGCGTCACGCCGTCGCTGCGTCCCACGCTGCGTGGGAGCCGCGTTCTGGTCGTGGACGCCGACGAATCGGTGCGCAATGACGCGCATGCGCTGCTCGAACGGTACGGCTGCATCGTGGAAACGGCGCATACGGGAGGTGAAGCGATCTTCATGGTGCGCAGTTGCGGGCCGGGCGAGACGTATGACGCGATCATCAGCGACATCCGGCTTCCCGACACGTCGGGCCACGAGCTGCTCACGAAGCTCAAAGCGACGCTCGACCCCGTGCCTCTCATCCTGATGACCGGTTTCGGCTGGGATCCGGGCCACTCCATCGTCAAGGCGAGGCTCGCCGGCCTCCTTCCCAAGGCCGTCCTCTATAAGCCGTTCCGTCTCGAACAACTGCTCGAGACCGTGGAGATGGTGATGGAACACGCGAAGCGCGTGGCGCCGGCCTGACGCGGCAGCCGCGCCGAGGGCGGAAGAGGAACCCTTCGACGGTGGCCGTTTCGGTGGGCGATGGGGATGGGGATGGAATCGTGGATCGCCGCCGCCGGTGGACCTTGGAACGTCGCTGGTTTCGCGGTGACTGGATGCTGCGCGCTCGTCGGCCACGTCGTGCTCTGGACGTTTCTCGTCAATCAAGTGTCGGCCCGCGATTTCCCGTCGTTCGTCACGCGGTCCGCCGAAAAAGGGTTCCTTCTCATCGCCGCCGCGGGCCCCGCGATTGTGGGACTGGGGTGGTTCGAGTCCGCGTTCGGCGATCGGTCGGCGTCGCACGTTCGGTCGATCGCCTTCTCCGCCTATGCGTATGCGTGCGCCCTCGTGATGCTCGGCGCGGCCGCGCGTGTCGCCACGCGCCGGTGGTGGTCGACCGAAGTGCGCGTGCCGACATCGAGGCGCGTTCGAGCGATCCGCCGCGATGACGGGTCGCGGCCCGTATTGGGCGCGATGACACGCGTGTTGGCCGCGTTGCCGATGAATGAAATCTGTGAACTGGAGATCAACGAGAAGCACCTGCGGATTCCCGGCATGTCCGCGGAACTCGACGGGTTCACGATCGCGCACCTTTCCGACCTTCATATCACGGGTCGGATGGACCGTGACTTCTATCGGCGCGTCGTGCACGAGACCCTCGCGCTGAACGCCGAGTCGATCGCCGTGACGGGCGACATCATCGACGTCGCCCGCCACATCGATTGGCTCGATCTGCTCGGAGGACTTCAGGCTGAAAACGGCGTCTATTTCGTGCTCGGCAACCACGACAAGCGCGTGGGACATGTCGAAATCGTGCGGAGGCGGCTACGGGCCCGCGGATGGACTTCCATCGGGGGAATTGCGGCGCACGCGGCCTGGCGGGGGCGGACCGTCTTGATCGCCGGCAACGAGATGCCTTGGATCGGGCCGCCTCCGTCCGAGCCGCTGCCGCCCGGTCCCGCCGCGCTGCGCGTCGCCCTGATCCACTCGCCCGATCAGCTCCCCTGGGCCCGCCGGCTCGGATTCCAGCTCGCCCTCGCCGGCCATACGCACGGCGGTCAGGTCCGTCTGCCGGGAGTTGGCGCGGTATTGACGCCCAGCCGCAACGGAACCCGGTACGCGTGCGGCGTCTTTTATGAACGGCCGACCGCCTTGCACGTGAGCCGTGGGATCAGCGCGCTGCACCCGGTGCGATTCGGGTGCCGGCCGGAACTCACGCGGCTCATCCTCCGTTCCGTACCCGCTCCGGACCACGGTTCGGCCGACACGCGCTGATCACCATGCGAGGCGGACCCGCGCCCGGGCGATGCGCCCGGGGCGATGCGCTCGGACCTACTTCGGATTCACGCCCTTCGCCGGATCCTCGCGGATCACCTGGGGCTCGATCGGCGCGTAGTCCTGCGACATGACCTCGGGAACCGAGAATTTTTCGACAAGCCAGGGGAGCTTGAAATCCTTCGGCAAGTCCTCGCCGAGTTGGCTGAGCGTTATGCGGTAGAACTCGAACGGTCGGCGCAGATCGGATTGCGCGAGGTCATCCTTGAGCTCGGGATTCTCGGCGAACAATGCGGCCCAGAGGTCCCAGGCGAGTTCGAAGTTCTTCTTCGCCTCTTCCAGCTTGGCGTTTTCGAGATCCCGATCGGCCTGGTAGAGGTGCTCGCGGGCTTTCGCGGCCCGTTCGGTCTGCTCGACCTCGCATCGCGTCTTCCAATACGCGAACGCCACTTGATTGCGGTACCGATCGATCCGTTCGATCATCAGCCGAGCCGAGCTCAGTTTGCGCGCGATCCGTTCGGCCGATGAACGGTGCTCGGTCGGAACGCGCGTCACAACATCGTCATCCGAAACGAACAGGCGGCTCATGATCGCCTGGTAGGCCATCCACTGTTTCTCGGTGAACCGCTCGTTCCTCACGGCCTCGGGCGTCTGGATCAACTCGGCTTCCTCGGCGGTCAACGCCTCCCGTCTCTCCTTCGCGATGTCGGCTCGAGCGGTCGGGGCGAGCGTGTCGAGTTCGCGCGTGAGGTTTTGGATTTCCTCGGACGTCGCGGCGTATTCGTTCAAGCGGATGAGCACGCCCCAGGTGGATGGGATTTCGCGACTGCCGAACGCGGTCCACTCGCGGAGTCCATCGGCCCACGCCGCGCGGGCCACTTCGCCGAAGTGCCCTTCGGTCTCGATCGCCTCGGCGTGATTCATGTACGCCTTGGGGCGGTCGGAATGGAAGACAAGCGGGCTCTTGCCGCGCAGCGGCTTGAGTCCCGAATCGACGATGTCGGCGGCCCGGATGTACCAGAGGCGGCTGACGAGCCAATTATCGGGCAACTGATCGTGGCGGGACCGCGCCTCGCTGCTTTCCATGTCCACATAGGGCGAAAGCGACGCGTGGAAGTCGGCGTCCTCCCGGAACAGCCGGCGGAACTGTTCGTGTTCGTCGGCGCGGCCGATCTTCTGTCCGAAGAACCAACCGACGTTGTGGAAGAGGCGGGCCTCCTTGCTGTTGTATTCCGTCCCCTTGATCAGGAACTCGATCCCCTTCTTCACCCAGTGGTACCGATGCCGGTAGTTGTCGAATTCGACCGAAACGTTGTACGCGAGGTTATGGCCTTGGAACTCCCAGACGCCGATGAAGTTCGGTTGCAGTTTGGTGATCTGGTTGAGCGTGGCGGAGAGGTTGTCCCAATCCTCTTTCTTCTTGTATTCGTTGGACTTCTGCCAGAGGATGCTGGCGGCGACGCCGCGGAGTCCGAGCGTCGCCAGCTTCATCGACTCGCTCGCCGGGTCGATTTCGCCGAGATTCGCCTGGGCCAGATCGTATTCGATGCGCATGTTGGCGAGCATGCCCGCGCTCTTGAACTCGCCGTTCGCGTCGTACGACGCCGGTTGGCCGAGCCGGAACAGGGGGATGAGCAGCACGACGATGAGCACGCCGTAGACGATCTTCCGAGCGAATGGAGCGTTCCAGTTCATGCCGCAAGCTCCCTCGTCTTCAGGAAGAAATAGCCGACGATCGTCAGGACGAGCATATACCCCGCGACGATCGTGGCCTGCTGGGCCAGCAGCGCGTTGTCGATATCGAATCCGTAGGCGAGGTATTTCGTCGTGTCAAAGAACGCGAAGTCGGGCAGCATGCGGGTCACGGCGAGCATGGAACCGAGCATGGCGGCGTCGAGCGATTTGATGATCAACTCGGCCAGCCACGGAAAATCCAGCTCGATCATGATGTTCTTCTGCGTCACGAGCCGCACGAGCGACTCGATCGGCCCGCCGCCCGGCATCGCCTTCTCCTCACTGATGATCGTGCCGACGATCGGACCCAGGATCGGGTTCGCCTGGATCGCGCCGCCGAACACGCCGAACACAAACGTCGCCGAAAGACCGAGCACGACGGCTCCCAAGGTTCCGAGCATGGCGATCGGACCGCTCAGGAACGTGCTCGCCGTCACGCCGAACCCGACGATCAGGACCATCTGGAGCCAGATGCCCGCGTACCCCTTGATGAAATTGAGCCAGAAGGGCCGGTTGGCCGAGCGGACATAGAGGTCGGCCTGCGCGACGCCGAAGTACTGGCCCCGTTCGGCGCATTGAAGCCAGACTTCGAGCTTCCCGTCCTCGACGAGATCGAACAGGTCGATGTCCTTGATCGTCGAGGTCTCGCCGTCGATCGCCTGGAGTTTCCTCGGGATCCGTTGGCGGTCGACGACGAACTCCTGCGCGTGGAAATTGCGGGGCGTGCTGCTCCGGATCTTGGCGCCGCGGTTCGGACTCTTCACGAAGAGCGTCCCGAGAACGGTCTTCTCGATGTTGCCCTTGTGCGTGCGGAAGATGCTGAGGTTCAATTCGAGCGGCAATCCGTCGGGGAATCGTTCGGGCGTGATGTTCTCGAACGTCCAAACGGCCGACGCGAGCGTGCCGCCCTCGATGTACTTGCGATATCCCCACTCGCTGCCGACATTCACGCCGTCGCCCGCCGTGCCCGTCCGCGATAGGAAGCTGAGTTTCCCATAGACGGGGACGCGCGCCTGGAGCTGTCCCTCGGGAGGTCCGATCGCGTATCGCGCCGCGGCCCCCTCACCCGTCCGGCGAACGACGTGCCAATGGCCCCGTTCGAGTTCGGTCGTGATGTCGCCGCCCTCATCGAGCCGGCGGCGGTCGATCCGGATCGGGTGTCGGTGGAGGCCTTTGGCGTCGGGCGACGTTTCGCCTTCCCAGACGCCGTCCTTGGCGAGCGACGCCTCGATCTCGGCGGGGTCGGCGTCGAGCGTGTGGTTGTGGCTGAGATTGCGGACCACGAATCCGTAGCTGACGATGCCCATCAGGGCGAGCATCGCGGTCCCCACGATCGAAAAGCCCACGATGCGCCCGAGGACGATCTCGGTCGCCCGCACGGGCTTCGTCGCGACCGTGTACATCGTCCGGTTCTTGATGTCGTTCGGAAGGCTGAACGTACTCAGAAACAGGGCCATCACCAGAATCAGGTAGTTCGTCGCCGTCAGCGCGAAACTCAAATAGAGCCGCGCGGGATGGTCGGTGCGCACATCGAGGAACCAGCCGGCGTAGAGCAAGATGACCGCGAAGATGGCGAAGGCGACGAGCACCTTGCGTCGGATCGATTCCTGAATGGCCAAACGGGAAAGGGCGGCGACGCGTCCGAACGACGTACGGCGGAAGTCGGGGAACGCGTTCGCGATCGTCTGCGCCACCGCGTAGAACGCTTCCCACAGTCCGATCCGCGCCGACGTGACCGCGTAGCACACGAGGATGCCGACGAGCGAGGCCGCCGATACGAGCAACAGGAACGCGAACAAGGCTCCGTAACCCTGGTTGCTGAACAGGAGCCACTGCAAATACGGCAAGACTTCTTTTTCGACAACCATGGCCTATCCGATCATTCGTACCGCGATGCCCGTTCAAGCATCCCGCGCCGCGCGGCGTCCAGGCCGCGCGCCCGCGTCCTGCACGATGTTCAGGAAGAGTTCCTCGAGCGTCGTTCGCGGATTCTCCATCGCGAGCAACTCGCCGCCGTGCCGCTCGATCACCGCGCGGATCTCCGCCTCCGCCTCCTTCGACAGGCCCTTCGCGCGGACTTGCGTCACGTCCTGGACCGAAAGCAGCATGTCGACGCGCCCGAGTTCCTTGAGCTCGCCCTGATGCAAGATGGCGATGCGGTCGCAGACGTCCTGCACGTCCGCCAAGAGGTGGCTGCACATGAGGACCGTCTTGCCCCTCGCCTTCAAGTCCAAGATCAGGTCCTTCATCTGACGCGTGCCGATCGGGTCCAGGCCCGTCGTCGGTTCGTCCAGCATGATCAACTCGGGATCGTTGATCAGCGCTTGAGCCAACCCGATGCGACGCGTCATCCCTTTCGAATACTCCTTCAATTGGCGGCGCTTCGCCCAGTTCAAGTCGACCATGTCGATCAATTCCTGGATGCGGGCCTTCCGGCGATCGGCCGGCATATTGAAAAGCCTCCCGTAGAAGTCGAGCGTTTCCTCGGCGTTGAGGAACTTGTAGAGATACGACTCCTCGGGCAGATAGCCGATCTTGTCCTTGTTCTCGACGTCGGTCGCGTCCCGGTCGAAGACAAGCGCCTGACCGCTCGTGGGAAAGAGCAAGCCGAGCAGCAGCTTGATCGTCGTCGATTTCCCCGATCCGTTCGGCCCTAGCAGGCCGAAGATCTCGCCGCGCTTGACGTGCAGATCGAGGGCCTTGAGCGCCCGGACCTTCTGGCGACCCCAGAAATCGCGATAAACCTTGCTCAAACTCCGCGTCTCAATCACGATGTCCGCGACGGGAGGCGAGGCCGTTCGAGCAGCGGTCTGCTCCGCGGCGGCGGGACCTGGCATGAAAGGACTCCGAGAAGGGGGTTTCCCGATCGGCGTTGCCCGCCGCCGCGGCACCGGGGCCGGGCACACTTTGCGGCAACGTCCGTACGAGTCGGGCCGGGAAACGGTTCATGCCGCCGGAAAAAAGCGTTCCACGCGACCCTATCGGGCCTTTCGCGGGCTTCCAACGGCATCTATCAACTATAAGTGTGACGCGACAAGGCCGCAAGGTTCGATCGTCGCGCTCCGTTTCGTCTCGCGCAGGAAGCCCCATGCCACCGTTTCCGCCCGTCGATTCCGCCCATTCGGAAGCCCAGCGATTCTTGTACGACCGCATCGATTACGAGCGGGCCGCGGCCGTTCCATACCACTCCCGCGCGTTCGGACTCAACCGGATGCGGAACCTGCTCGCTCGACTGGATGACCCACACTCCCAAGTGCGGGTGGTCCATGTCGCGGGGACCAAGGGGAAGGGGTCGACCGCCGCGATGATCGCCGAGTCGCTCGCGGCGGCCGGTTACCGCACGGGGCTCTACACGTCGCCGCATCTTGAACGGCCCGAGGAGCGGATTGCCGTGGACGGAGTGCCCGTCGCTCCGGAGACGTGGGTGCGGCTCGTCCATCGCCTTCGACCGGTCGTCGAGCGGCTCGATCGGGAGCCATCGCGGGACGGGCAACCCGGCCCGACGTTTTTTGAGATCACGACGGCGATGGCGTTTCAGTATTTCGCGGAGATGTCGGTCGATCTGGCCGTACTCGAAGTGGGCATGGGAGGCCGGCTCGATTCGACGAACGTCTGCCGGCCCGACGTTTCGGTCATCACGTCGATCAGCCTCGACCATACCCGACAGCTCGGCGATACGCTCGCCAAGATCGCCCTGGAAAAGGCGGGCATTCTGAAAGCCGGCGTTCCGGCGGTCAGCGGCGTTCGGGCCTCCGAGCCGCTCGACGTGATCGAGCGGCGCGCGGCCGAGGCGGGCGCGCCCCTGTTTCGATTGGGCCGGGAATTCGAGCTCATCGAGCGGTCGGACTCGGTCCCGCGGCGCGGTGCGATCGGCGCATTGCGTTACGCGGAACGAACGGAATCGGCGCCGTTCGAGCTCGACGGAATCGAGCTCGGCATGATCGGCGGGCATCAGGCGCGGAACGCGGCCGTCGCGATCGCCGCGCTTTGTCGGTTGCGGGAGCGGGGCTGGTCGATTCCCGACACATCGATTCGTCAAGGCCTCGCGCGGGCCAAGGCCCCGGCGCGGATCGAATGCCTTTCGCTCGAGCCGCTCGTGATCATCGACGTCGCGCACAACGTCGCCTCGATCGACGCGCTTGTCGACTGCTTGGATGCCCATTATCCGAATCGATCGCGGACCTTTGTGGTGGCGGTGAGCCAGGACAAGGATGTGGACGGCATGTTGCGGAGGCTTGTGCCCGCATGCGATCGGCTCATCGCGACGCGATTCCGATCGAATCCGCGAAGCGCCGATCCGGACCATCTCGCGGCGATCGCTCGATCGGTCGCTTCGCATTGCGGGAGGACGCCGCGCGTCGAGGTCTCCGGGGACAGTCTTTCCGCGTGGCGGGCCGCTTTGGAATCGTCGAGCGACGGCTCGATGATCTGCATCGCCGGCTCGTTCTTCCTGGCCGCCGAACTGCGTTCCATCGCGCGCCGCGAGACCGAACCGGCGCGTCTCCTCGTGAAACCCGAAGCCGAGGTCGCGCGCGGCGCGGCCGCGGACGACCGGGGGCGCGGTTGAACGGGCGAGCGTTCGTCATGCGGCGGGATTCGGCCGCGGTCGACCGTGCGCCGTAGTCCTGTTGGGTTGGGCGCGACTAGAATGAGCGTATTCCGCGTGGGCCGATCCGGCGCGCCGCGGGGTTCGTCGCGATGCGAGGCGCCGTATGCCGAAGTCCATTCTCGAAGTCGCCAAGCTCACGGAGGAGTTCTTTATGGGAACGTCAGCGATTCACGCATCCATGCGGCGACTCGCCAGTACGCTCGGCGAGATGCGGATCGCATTCGCCGTCGCGGGCGCCATGGCCGCCAACGCGCATGGCCATCGGCGTACGACGGCCGACGTCGACATATTGATTCGGGGGGAGGATCTGGACTGTTTCAAGCAACGGTATCGCGGGAGGGGGTGGGTCGACAAATTCGGTGGTTCCAAGAACTTCCGCGACGCGGTGTGCGACGTCAATATCGACGTGTTGCTGGTCGGAGAATATCCAGGCGACGGCCTACCCAAACCCGTGGCGTTTCCGTGTCCCGAGGATGTTCGGGAAATCGGTGCCGACGGTATTCCCTATGTTTCGCTCGCCGCGCTATTGGAACTGAAGATGGCGAGCGGTATGACGGCCCCCCATCGTCCGCGCGACTTGGATGATGTCATTCAGTTGATCCGCGTGAATCGATTGTCCCTCGACTATGTGGAATCGCTGAATCCATACGTCCACGAGAAATACCGCGAACTCTGGCGGGCCGCGCAGATCGACGACGACCGATGAACTCGCAATCACGGCGACGTTGGATCGGCGCCTTCGTGAAACCCGAAGCCGAGGTCGCGCGCGGCGCGGCCGACCGGGGGCGCGGCTGAAGCGGCGCAGTGCGAACGACCGGGGACCGTCGGTCCACTCATTCGATACCGTAGAGGAACTTGTTGGAGCGCGCGTAGATCCGTTTGCCGATCGGAGTGAGCGACGCGCGGAACAGCTCGTCCGCACCCTCGCCGATCTTGTTCCGCGCGACGATCTTGAGCGCGGGGCCCGGTTCGATCACGAACGTCTCACCGGATTCCGATTGATGGAGGATTCGGTCGCCGATCGCGATCGGCGAACTGCTGAATTGACCTTCGAGGCGTTCCTTCCAGGCAATATTGCCCGACGCCGTGTCGTAGCAGGTCATGATTCCGTTGAGCGACGAGACGAGCACATACGATCCGACGACGATCGGCGACGGAAGATCGCGGCCTCCACGCCGGTTCGACGACCAGACGCGCTCGGGAGGTTGGCGCGGATCGGTGGCGGGCCGCAGCGCGACCATGTCGCCCGCCAAGCCACAGACGACGAAGAGCAGCCCGGCGCCGGGCGTCAATGAGGGCTCGCCCCGCCCATTGTTGCTCGACGTGCGCCATAGTTCGCGGCCGGTCGCCGCATCGTAGGCGATGACGCCTTCATGCCCGTTCAACGCGATCACCGTCGACGCGCCCCCCGTATCGAGCACGATCGGCGTGCTCCAACCTCGGAAGTCCGGACGTTTTGTGCGCCACACGGGCTTGCCCGTCTTCTTGTCGAACGCGGCCAGGAACGCGCCGACATCGGAATCGCCGTTCTGAATCAGCAGATCGCCGACCAGGATCGGGCACGCGGCCGTTCCCCAGGGATTCTCGAAAGCGCCCAACAGGGTCGACCAGAGCGGGCGACCGTCGGTGGTCAAGACATGCAGGCCGCCCTTTCCAAAAAAGGCGGCGACCACTTCACCGTCCGTCGCGCACGACGCGGATGCCCACCCGTTCATGACGTGCGAAGGCTCGGGCGTCCCCTCCCACGCCTTGTGTTCCCAAACGACTTTGCCCGTCGAACCATCGACGGCGAAAACGAACCGCTCCTTACCGTCCTCGAGATCGGTCGTCAGGAAGATCCGGCCGTTCCAGACGATGGGCGAGGATTGGCCTCGGCCCTTGAGCGGCGTGCGCCATACGACGGACGACGCGGACCATTCGGTCGGCATGGCCGTCGATGCGGCGTGCCCGTCCTGCGACGGACCGCGCCAACGCGGCCATTGCTCTTCCGCGCCGAGCGAACCGGCCGCGATCACGATCGACACGAATGCGCCCATACGACGGACATGCGAACGAATCGACATCGACCCGACCCCTTTTCACAGCGGTTGCGTCTTCTTGGACGTCAAATGGAATCCCGCGCGTTCCACGCGTCGCCACACCCCACCTCGTCCCATGAACTCCGCATGATTGTGCCTCCTTTTTGATCCGCATGCCAGTCAGCGGGGGCCGCGCGGCGGGTGGCGGCGCGGCGCGTGGTGTGTCACAATCCACATTCCGGGGGCCGGTCAAGCCGGGCTCCCCCATGGGACCGTAGCTCAACGGTTAGAGCAGGGGACTTCTTGGGGATCGCCTACCCGGAACGCGTTTCCGCGTTCCGCACGGCGCGCCTCGACGGGTTGCCGACGGCTTCGTTTCGCGCGGCGTCCGGCCAGGACGCCGAACGTCGAGGCCATCGGTAGAATCTGCCAAACTCGGGGAACGCTACCGCTCGATCGAGCCAGGCCAATCCCGAGCCAAGCCGCCGCGCGGCGGAAGGTGTAGAGACCAGACGGCAGACGCGTAAAGCGAAGGGATGGTCCAGACCACGAACTCGAAAGGGGCGGCGAAAGCCGAAGTGGCACGCATAATCCCTTGGTTGCAGGTTCGAATCCTGCCGGTCCTATTTTCGTCTTTCGGAATCACGGTCGCCGATCGGCTTGGGCCGATCCGCCTCCGATCCGCCTCCGGGCGTTCGTGTCCACTGGTCGCCACTCCGCCGGCGATTTGATACGATCGGTGGTTTGCGTTGGGCACCAACCCAAGGAGCGGCCGCCATGGCTCTGGACGCCTATGCCCCCTGCCCGTGTGGTTCGGGGGAAAAATACAAGTTCTGCTGCCCGAAGGAACTCCACGCTGATTTTGAACGGGTTCTGGGCCTGATCGACGGGGAGCAGCGGGCTGCCGCGTTGGACGCGTGCGAACGGATCCTGGTCCGGAATCCGAATCAAGCCTGCTTCCTCACGCTTCAGCTCCACCTGCTGTTCGAAATGGGCGAGTTGGACCGAATCGCGGAACTCGCCAACCATCTTCGGGCCGTGGCGCCGAAACACCCCAACGGACACGCGGCGCTCGCCCTGATTTCGGCCTCCGAGGGCGACTCACACGCCGCGATCGACCTTCTCCAGGACGCGTTCGAGCGGTCCCCCATGGGGATCAGCTATCTCATCTCCTGGGCGCTGGAAGCGGTCATCTTCAGTTGCTTCTCGAACGGCGCCGTGTTCGCCGCGATGATGTACGCGCGCTGCTACATTCAGCAGCGAACAACGCCCGAGGGCCAATTGCGCGGCGCGAATGAACGCGTACTGAACATCCTCCGTGAGATTCAAACGGACTCTAACAAGCCGCCCGTCATCAACGAGTTCTTTGTCGAACGGTTGTGCGAACAACCCGCGTTGGCGGCGATCGCGGATTGGCTTCCGCGATTCATCATGTGCCGATTCCGGGAACTTCGCGGCGAGTCGATCGCCCTTCAGGATCGGGAGCCCCGTAACCCGTACGCCCGTTTCTTCACGGGCCTGACCGAAGTCTGCCTTGGCCGATTCGCCGACGCCGCCGCTCGATTCCGCGAAGTCGCGCAAATGGCCGAGGCGCCCGAGTGCCTCGCGGTCGACGCGTTCCTGCTCGCGAAGTACCACGGCACCACGGATTTTGAATTCGATCGGATGTTGGTTTTGCGCGAGTTCGAGGTGGCCGACGTGGACCGGCTGATCGAGTATCTCGCCTCGGACCGGCGATTCGCCGTACTCGCCGAGGATCCGAGGCTGTTGGCCGAGGAAGGCGAACCGCCTCCCAAGGCCGCGTACCATGTTTGCGATCGACCGATACCCGTCGACATGAACGGCCTGGATCTGGGCGAGCTGCCGATCCTGATCGGCTCGATCGTCGTGTTCGGCCGCCAAACCGATCGCGCCGCGCGCATGATGATTCAGATCGCGGAGGACCAGAACAACAAGGCGGGCGCCGCGATCGCCGCGTCATTTCCAAGCGGACTCATCGGACCGCAAACGGACGAGCAAACGACGGACGTGATCCTTCCGATCGGAAACGGCCTGATCCGCGATCGCTATTTCCGGGGTGCCACGTCGTTCGACGTTCCGACGCTCCACAACGCGCTGATCGACGAAGGGGTGCGCGGGTGGCCGGACCAGCGACACCCCTACTTGGACGGCAAACGGCCGATCGAACTGGTCGGAACGCCGGAATGGCGCATTCCGCTGACCGCCGTGTTGCTCCTCCTCGAAACGACGGCGCCCGGGAGCGAGTGGACCGGCGATTTCACCGGACTTTGGGAACGGTTGGGGCTTCGCCGCGACTTGGCGAAGGACTCCGCGGCGGACGGCAACCGCTACCCGCCGTTCGAGGAACTCGGCTTGACCGCGCTCGCGCGCGTCGACCCCAAGAAGTGCTCGGATCCGGAGCTTCTCGAATTCTCGGCGGCGGCGGCGAGCTATTGCGTGCCGCCGGCGGCCGTTCGTTTGGTGATGGAAGTCCTGGACCGGGAACGGCTCCCCAACACGAACGAAACGCGCACCTTGGTGATGCAAGCGGCCATCGCGGCGACGAGTCCGACCATGCGCATCGATCTGCTCGAACGGGCGATCGCGTCGAGGCCCGGCGAGCCGGCCGACGTGGTCGGCCTATGGAAGCTGCAATTATTCGATACGCTGATCCGCGCGAGGCGTCCGGCCGCCGCCATTGAACGGCTTCAAGAGATCATGACGACCTATCGGGGCAACCAGTCCATCATGCATTTGGTCGCCATGCGCCTGCAGGCGATGGGTTTCATGGACGAGTCGGGACGGCCGCTCGTTCCGGAGATCGCCCGAACCATGGACCAGGCCTCGCGAGGACCGTCGGACGGTACCGGCGCGATCTGGACTCCCGACCGGCCGGCGCCGCAACCTTCGACGGCAGGCGCACCCTCGAAACTCTGGCTTCCCGGCTCGTGAGCCATGAATGACGGGCTTGGATTCCCCATACCCCGCGATGAGGTCACGGATCGCCGTTGCATGCTGCGCGCCTTGGAGCTCGCGATGCGTGGTGAGGGGCGTGTGGAACCGAATCCGATGGTGGGGTGTGTGATCGCGCGCGGCGGGTCGATCGTCGCCGAGGGCCAGCATGGGCGATTCGGAGGCGCGCATGCGGAGGTCGAGGCGCTTGCCCGTTTCGACGGCTCGCCCGCCGACGCCGCGCTCTACGTCACGCTCGAACCTTGTTGTCACCATGGAAAGACGCCTCCTTGCACCGACGCGATCGGTCGGTCGGGAATCGGTCGCGTTTTCGTCGCGCATCCCGACCCGTATCCCGAAGTCGCCGGTCGCGGCGTCGCGAAACTGCGCGCGATGGGTGTCGAGGTCATCGAGGGTGTTTGCCGTGAAGAGGCTGCCGAGTTGCTTGCGCCGTATCGCACGCGGATCGAGAAGGGACGGCCTTGGATTCTGGTCAAGGTCGCCATGAGTTGGGACGGAAAGATCGCGACGCGCTCGGGCGACAGCCGGTGGATCTCGGGCGAGTCGTCGCGCGCGGTCGCGCACGCGCTGCGCGGCCGAGTCGACGCGGTACTTGTGGGAATCGGAACGGCCGAGCGCGATGACCCGCTTCTGACGGCGCGCCCTCCGGGTCCGCGTGTCGCCACGCGCGTCATCCTCGATTCGCAAGGCCGCCTCCCACTCGACAGCCGACTCGTTCGCTCGGCCCGCGAAACGCCCGTATTGGTCGCCGTGTCCGAGTCGGCCGATCCGCGCGCCGTCGATCGGCTCGGCGATGCCGGGTGCGAGGTTTGGGCGGGACCGGCCGATCGCGCCGCGCGGCTCGACCGCCTGCTCGGCGAATTGGCCCGCCGCGGAATGACGAATGTCCTCGTCGAAGGCGGCGGCCACGTGATCGGTAGCCTGCGCGACGCGGATCGGATCGACGAGGTGCATCTGTTCCTCGCGCCTCGGTGGATCGGCGGATCGCTCGCCGTTTCCCCCGTCGCGGGCCGCGGACCCGATTCTCTGGCCGACGCCGCCTGGATCGATCGGTTGGCCCTTGAAGTCCTCGACGACGATCTGTATGTTCGCGGCCGCGTCCGACGCGAGCGGCCATCGCCCCAACCCACCGCGTGAACCGTGATCGGCGCATGACCACGAAAGACATCTTGATCCGGGGTGCCCGCGAGCACAATCTGCGGTCGGTCGACCTGGCCATACCCCGGAACCGATTGATCTGCCTGACCGGCGTCAGCGGATCGGGCAAGAGCTCGCTCGCCTTCGATACGCTCTACGCCGAAGGGCAGCGGCGCTACATCGAGAGCCTATCGAGCTTCGCGAGGCAGTTCATCGGGCAGATGCCGAAGCCGGATGTCGATCACATCGATGGGCTGAGCCCATCGATCTCGATTTCGCAGAAGTCGGCGGGCAACAATCCCCGCTCGACCGTCGGTACGATCACCGAGATCCACGACTATCTGAGGATCCTCTTCGCGCGGGTCGGCCAGGCGTATTGTCCGAACTGCGATCGACCGGTCACCGCCCAATCGCGCGATCAGATCATCGGTCGAATCCTCGACCTGCCCGCGAACACGAGGATCCAGGTCCTCGCTCCGCTGATCCGCCGGCAGAAAGGCGAGTACCGCGACCTGTTCGCCGACCTGCTCAAGCAGGGTTACGTCCGGGCCCGCGTGGACGGGCGGATTGGAGGACTCGCCGACGACTGGAATCTCGACCGCCAGATGCGCCACGACATCGATGTCGTCATTGATCGGCTCACGGTGCAGACGAAGTCCCGGTCGCGGCTCGCCGAGGCCGTCGAATCGGCGATCGCGTTGGGCGAGGGGGCACTGACGGTGGTCGTCGAGGACGAGTCGGGCGCGGCGCGGGACGTGCTCTATTCCGTCGACTACGCCTGCACGCCCTGCGGGATCAGTCTCGGCGCGCCGACGCCGCAGCTCTTCAGCTTCAACAGCCCGCAAGGCATGTGCCCGCATTGCGACGGGCTCGGCCGGTTCTTCTCGTTCGATCCCGAGCGGCTCATCCCCGACGATCGCCTGTCGATGAAGGACGGTTGCGTCGAGTTGCTCGGCGCATGGCGCGACATGGGGCACTGGCGCCGGCATCAGCTCGAAGGCGTGGCGGCGACCGTGGATCGTCGGCACGGATTGCCGACGCAAACGATGGCGGCGACTCCCTGGCGCGATCTGCCTCAAACGCTGCGGGACCTCTGGCTGCACGGGACCGGGGAGATGCACGTGACGTTCACGTGGCGCGACGGTCCGCAACCGGTCAAATTCGGCGGAACGTTCGCGGGGATCATCCCCGAGTTGACGGCGAAATACCGCGAGAGCGCGAGCGCGCCGCATCGCAAGCGGTTCGAAGCGCACATGCGGGACATCACGTGCCCCGAGTGCGGCGGCGCGCGGCTGATCCGCCAAGCGCGTTTCGTTCGAATCGAGTCGTCGCGCCCGGCGTTCGCCGAACGGCCGTCGCGATCGTTGCCCGACGTGTGCGCGCTGTCGATCGCGGACTGCGCGGAGTTCTTCAACGACTTGGCGTTGGACGCGACCCAGCGCCGCATCGCCGCCGAAGTCCTCAAGGAGGTCCGCGCCCGGCTCGCATTCCTCCTCAACGTCGGACTCGACTACCTCACGCTCGATCGATCCGCTCCGACCCTGTCGGGCGGCGAGTCCCAGCGGATCCGACTCGCCGGACAGATCGGGTCCGGACTCGTCGGCGTCCTCTATATCCTCGACGAGCCGTCGATCGGCCTCCATCCGCGAGACAACGACCGGTTGATCGCGACTTTGAAGCGGCTGCGCGACATGGGCAACACGGTCGTAGTGGTCGAGCACGACGAGGAGACGATGCGGGCCGCCGACCATCTGATCGATTTCGGGCCGGGGCCCGGAGTGCGTGGAGGTGAAGTCGTCGCGGCGGGGCCCGCCGCCGAACTGATGGCCGAGCCGCGAAGCGTCACCGGGCAGTTCCTCGCGGGGCGCCGAACGATCGCGATCCCGGCGCGGCGCCGCGCCGGGTCGGGACAGTTCCTTCGCATTCTCGGCGCCGCCCACAACAACCTGGACAACATCGATGTCGCGATCCCGCTCGGCGCGTTCGTCTGCGTCACGGGCGTATCCGGATCGGGAAAAAGCTCGCTCGTCAATGACATCCTCGTCGAAGCGCTCAACCGGGACCTCAACCACGGATCGGGAGAGCCGGGCGCGCACCGCGCGATCCAGGGACTCAAGCACCTGGATAAGCTCATCGCCATCGACCAATCGCCGATCGGCCGGACGCCTCGGTCGAATCCGGGCACCTATGTCAAGGTGCTCGACGAAATCCGAAAACTGTTCGCCGGTCTTCCCGAGGCGAAGCGGCGCGGCTTCGATCCGGGCCGTTTCAGTTTCAACGTGACGGGCGGCCGGTGCGAGGCGTGCGAGGGAAACGGCTCGAACCGATTGGAAATGGATTTCCTCGCCGATGTCTGGGTCACCTGCCCCGTCTGCCAGGGTCGGCGGTTCAATCGGGAGACGCTGCAGGTCCGGTTCAAGGACCGGTCGATCGCCGATGTGCTCGACATGGACGTGCAGCAAGCGATCGGCTTGTTCGAGAACATTCCGGCCGTGCGGCACCGTCTCCAAACGCTCCACGACGTCGGACTCGACTACCTCAAGCTCGGCCAGCCCTCTCCGACCCTTTCGGGCGGGGAAGCGCAGCGGATCAAGCTGGCGCGCGAGCTGGTGAAGAAGAGCACCGGCCGCACGCTCTATTTGCTCGACGAACCGACGACCGGGCTGCACTTCGCGGACATCGACATGCTGCTCCGCGTGCTCCACGGATTCGTCGACGCGGGCAACACGGTCCTCGTCGTCGAACACAACCTCGACGTGGTGAAGACGGCGGACTGGATCATCGACTTGGGTCCGGAAGGCGGAGCGGGTGGAGGCCGGCTCATCGCGGAAGGCACTCCGGAAAGCGTATCGGAGCGGGACGATTCGCACACCGGCCGCGCGCTCGGCCGGTTGTTCGCCGCGCGCGGCACCTCGCCGGCTCGTCGTGCGGGCCGCCGAGCTGGCAAGGTCCCGCGCCGCGCGGAGCCGCACGACCGCATTCGGGTCGTCGGCGCCGCGCAGCACAATCTCCGGGACGTCAGCGCCGAGCTCGCCCGCGATCGGATGACCGTGTTTTGCGGGCCGAGCGGTTCGGGCAAGAGCTCGCTCGCGATGGACACGATCTACGCGGAGGGCCAGCGGCGGTATGTGGAGAGCCTCAGCGCCTACGCGCGGCAGTTCGTCAGTCAGATGCGGAAGCCGAAGGTCGAGCACATCGAGGGCCTCTCGCCGGCGATCGCCATCGAACAGAAGAACCTCGGGCATACGCCCCGATCCACGGTCGGAACGGTCACCGAAATCCACGATTACCTGCGCGTCCTGTTCGCACGCCTCGGTCGGCCCCACTGCCCGGCCTGCGATGTTCCGGTCGGAACGCAGACGACCGACCAGATCGTCGACAAGATCCTCGAACACGACGAGGGCACTCGGCTCTATCTGCTCGCGCCGCTTCCGACGCGCGAGATCCGCGATTACCGCTCGATCTGGCTCGAATTGCGTTCCGAGGGTTACGCGCGGGTGCGGGTCGACGGCCGAACCTACTCGCTCGACGAAACGCCGACCGTCGATCGGCGCAGCACGCACACGATCGAGGTCGTGGTCGACCGGATCGCGGCGCGCCCGGCCGACCGGAGCCGGATCGCGGGCAGCGTCGAGCAGGCGTTGCAACTGGGAGAAGGCACGCTCCGGGTCGCGTATCCCCGCGAGGATCTCCCCGAGCCTCGCTGGGACGTGGTCGCGCACAGCCGCCGGATGGCGTGCCATCGATGCGGGCGTTCCTTCGAGCCATTGACGCCCAACCACTTCTCGTTCAACAGCCCGCTCGGCCGATGCCCCGGCTGCGAGGGGCTCGGCACGCAATCCGGCGCGAATCCCTCGCTGCTTCTTGCTGACAATAACCTGTCACTTCGAACCGGCGTGCTCCTGCTCTGGCCCGATCTTTCGCGGCCCGTTTCCAACTGGATGCTCGACGCCCTGTGCCGGGGCACGGGGATCCACGCCGACCGCCCGTTCGATCAGATGTCGGCCCGCCACCGCCGCATGCTCCTGCACGGGACGGGCGACCAGTGGTTCGACGTCGTTCCCGAGGGATCGGCGGAGGGCAACGCGGCGCCGTTGTTCCGGTTCCGGTACAAGGGCGTCTATCCCGCGCTCGAGGAAGCCTCGCGGCTGTCCCCCTATTATCGGAGGCGGCTCGGAATGTACGTCGACCAGGTCGAGTGCTCGGCGTGCGGCGGGAGCCGCCTCCGCGAAGACGCGGCCGCCGTGCGATTCCTCGATCTCACGATCGACGAACTGTGCCGGATGCCCCTCGCGCGCGTGCACGCGCTGTTCGCCGAATGGACATTGACGGGGGACGAGCAAAAAGTCGCGGGCGAACTGGCGCGGGAGGTCGGCAATCGGCTTGAATTCCTGATCGACGTCGGCCTCCATTACCTCACCCTCGCGCGGCAGGCCAACAGCCTTTCGAACGGCGAATCGCAGCGCATCCGGCTCGCCAGCCAGCTCGGAAGCGGCCTGTGCGGCGTCCTCTATGTGCTCGATGAACCGACCATCGGCCTGCATCCCAGGGACAACCGGCGCCTGCTCGGCGCGCTCCACAAACTCCGCGACCTCGGCAACACGTTGCTCGTCGTCGAACACGACCGGGAGGTGATCGAGGGGAGCGACGAGGTGTTGGATTTCGGTCCGGCGGCGGGCAAGCACGGCGGACGCGTCGTCGCGCATGGCCCGCCCGCCGCGCTGGCGCGCAGCCGCGGCTCGGTCACGGGGCCCTATCTGAGCGGCCGGAAGGCGATCGAAGTGCCGTCGAACCGCCGCCTGAAGGCGGTCGGCGCCGCGCGGCTCGGACGTTGCGCGGAAACGCCGGCCGACGGCGTCGAGCGGACGGACGGTGGTCCGCCCGTCTCCTGGATCGAAGTCGTCGGCGCGCGGCATCACAATCTGCGCGCCGACGTCGTGCGCATCCCGCTCGCCGCCCTCGTCGCCGTCACCGGACCGAGCGGCAGCGGCAAGAGCTCGCTCGTCAACGATGTGCTCCACGCGCACCTCGCCCGACGGCTCCATATGGCGGCCGTCAATCCGGGAGCGTGCGAGGCGATCCGGGGCGTCGAGCGGATCAACAAGGTGATCCAAGTCGACCAGCAACCGCTCGGCAATACGCCGACCTCGAATCCCGCCACCTACACCGGGGTCTTCGAGCTGATCCGTCTGCTCTTCGCGCAACTTCCCGAGGCCAAACTGCGCGGGTACTCGGCTCGACGGTTCAGCTTCAACGTCTCGGGAGGCCGATGCGAAGCGTGCGAGGGGAACGGGCAGAAACGGATCGAAATGCACTTCCTGCCCGACGTCTGGGTCCCGTGCGATGCGTGCGGCGGACAGCGCTACAACCAGGAGACCCTCGCCGTGCGCTACCACGGCCGATCGATCAGCGATGTGCTCAACATGCCCTGCGCGGAAGGGCTCGATCTCTTCCGCGACATCCCCAAGATCCGTCGCATCCTCCGCACGCTCTGCGACGTCGGACTCGATTACCTCACGCTCGGTCAAGCCGCGCCCACGCTTTCCGGTGGCGAAGCGCAGCGCGTCAAACTCGCCGCCGAACTCGCGCGGCCCGATACCGGACGCACCCTGTACCTGCTCGATGAGCCGACGACCGGCCTTCATTTCGATGACCTGCGGAAACTGCTCGATGTGCTCCACCGACTCGTCGATCTCGGCAATTCGGTCGTGCTGATCGAACACAATCTCGACGTGATCAAGTCGTGCGATTGGGTCATCGACATGGGGCCCGAGGCGGGCGGCGAAGGCGGCCTGGTCGTGGCGGCGGGGACTCCCGAGCATGTCGCGGAGTGGTCGCGCCGCGCCGAACGCGACACGACGATCGCCCCGTCGCACACCGGCGCCGCGCTCCGCCAAGTGCTCGAACGAGGACCGCTCAAGGCCCGTCCCCGATTCGATCCCCGCGCGTGGGATGAGAGCCTGCGAACCGACATCGATATCGATGACGTCGGCAAGAACGTGCCGATGCCTTGGGAACGCGACGGCCGCGCGTGGCACACGCGCGACCGAGTCGGCCGCGACGGCGAACCATGCCGATGGGACGGCCGAATCCTCGAAGCGGTCGTCGATCGGATTCACGATCTCGGCTCGTTCAGCGCCACCGAATGGAACGACCGGGCGGTCGTCGCCATCGCGGCCGAAAAGAAGAGCCAGGGGTGGTTCTTTCACGCGCTCACCGGCGAGACCTGGCAACTCAAGATGAAGTTCCGCACCGCCGCGGGCACGTTTCGGGGACCGGCGTGGATCGAGTCGCTCGGGCTTGGAACGCTCAATCAACTCGACGAGATCCCTCTCTACGGCAATGAGCCTCGGGTCCGCGTCCAAAAGGTCAAGGGACCGTGGCAGGAAGTGGAAATCCGAGCGCATTCGTGGAAGGAGATCGACACGCCCGCGTTTTGGGATTTCCTGGAGAAGGCGGTACGCGGCTTCGTGCGCGCGGAGCAGGCGATCCTCGCGAATCCCCTCGACGCCACGCCCTGGAAAAAACTCGGCCGACGCTGGCACGTCCTGCGCAAGGGATTCCCGCCGGGGCGTCGAGTCGAATGGCCGGCCGAATTGCTCGAAGAGACACTCCGGTTCTTTGAAAGCCTGACGCCGGCCGACGCCTTCGTCTGGACCCATCAGGTATTGGTCCACGTCCGCCGACCCGATAACGGCCAACCCTGGGCGACCATCGTGACGAAACGGACCGACGCCGTGCACGTCCATCTGCACGGTCCTCCCGGCATGGTAACGCTCGGACGCATCGCGGATTTCGGATGCGACCGCGCGATCGAATCCCATGCGGTCGGCGAGTCGGCCCGGATCAGCCTGAAGTCGCTCGATGAACTGCGCAGCGACGGTTTTCGATCGTTCGTGCGCGAGCATCTCGCCGTGTCGCGGACCACCGGGTGACACCCATGAGTGAATCGCTGATTCCCAAGACGTTCCTGTTCCGATTCGCCGCCTTGCTCCGTTACCGGTCCGACGCCGCGCGCAAGGGACCTCGGGACCTGGACAAGCGATATCGGTTGCCGAGCTTCGGGGAGCTCGAAGGCAAGCGGATCTTCGCCGACCTTCGCGGCGCGTGGAGCGAGGAAGGGCTCGCGTTCAGCGCGCGGGTCGTCGGCAAGAAACAAGTGCCCTGGTGCCGCGCCTCGCGGCTCGACGAAAGCGACGGCGTCCATTTCTGGATCGATACGCGGGCGACGGGCAATGTCCATCGCGCGAGCCGGTTCTGCCATCGGTTCGCGTTCATGCCGTTCGGCGCGGGCCGGGAAGGAAACCAACCGGCCGCGTTCGCGGTCCCCATCCATCGCGCGCGGGAACCCGCCAAGGAATGCCCGGCCGGCAGCGTCATCGCGCGCGCCGAGAAACGCGTCGATGGCTACATCCTCGATATGATCATCCTCGCCTCCGCCATGACCGGCTATGAGCCCCTCGAACAGCCTCGACTCGGATTCAGCTACGCGATCATCGATCGCGAACAGGGCTGGCAGACGTTTTCCGTCGGGCGGGAACTGCCTTTCGAAGAGGACCCAAGCCTCTGGGGTACGCTCGAACTCGCGTACGACGCGCCCACACCCGATGCGGGCGGCGCGGCGCGGGAGTCGCGCCGCGCGTAGTGTTCCGCGGCCGCTTCGCCCGCCGCGTATCGATGTGACAATAACCAGTCACCGCGTCACGGCTTGAGCATGAGTTTGAGCGACCGGTTGGCGTGGTGCGCGATCCGTTCGAGGATCTCGGCGCTTCGAAACGGCTTGGTGAGATAGTCATCGCAGCCCGCGGCGAGACAGACCTCGCGCGGGAACCCGACCGACTGCGCGGTGAACGCGAGGATCGGACGCCGGAAGCCCTCGGCGCGCAGCCTTCGCGTCGCTTCGCAGCCGTCGAGGAGCGGGAGCTGCATGTCCATGAGGACCACGTCGAACGGCGCGCCCATGGCTTCGGCGGCGAAGACGGCGGTGACGGCCGCCTGGCCGTTCTCGACGCCCTGCACGATCGCGCCGGATCGGGTGAGCAGACGGGTGATCAGGGCCCGCGTGTCGACCGAATCCTCGACAATCAGAATCCTCGCGCCCTCGATGCGCTGCGCCGCGGCCGAGCCGGCGCCGTCGCGTTCGGCGGACCCGTTGCCCGGACCCACGCGCGGCGAGGCCGGCTCGAACGGCAACGTCACGCGGATCGCCGCCGACCGGGGTTTCTCGATGCGGGCGGGCGCGACCGTTCCGCCGAGCAGTCGGAGCCAGTTCTGCGCGAGGGCGATCGAGAACGCGCCCACCGTCTCGACGCCGCCCGGCGATTCGAATAGGCCGGCGAGTTCGTAGTCGTGCCAACTGTGCCGATCGGGCGCGACGGTCACTTCGCAAAGCGGCGAATCCGTCGCGAATTCGATCCGCAACCGAATGCCGCCCCGACCGGTCGCCTGAACGGCGCCCGCGACCGTCTTCACGATCGCCTTGGTGGCGAGTTCTCCGTCGATGCCGATCCGATCGGGCACGTCCCCGACAAGTTCGAGCGAGACCGGATCGACCTGGGGCGACGGCATGGCGCGGATCGCCTCTTCGATCCCCGCGAAGAAGGGGTGCGAGTCATGGTCCGCCCGTCGCGCGCGGCCTTCGCCGTTGGCGATGCGTTCCCATTCCATGAGATCATCGAGCGACGCGAGCAGCGCGCGGCTGTTGCGGCGGATCGTGTCGATACCCCGCGCCCATTCCGCGTTGCCCGGCCGCGACGTCATCTCCTCGGCGAATCCGTGGATGGCCGTCAGAGGCGTTCGCAACTCGTGGCTCATCTTCGACAGGAAGTCGCGCCGCGCCAGATCGCGCCGCTCGATCGCCGATTCGAGTTCATCGCATCGATCACGGGCCGCCGACTGCCGCAGTCCCGCTAGGAATGCGATGAGAACGCCGAGCACGAGTCCGCCGAGGAGCCCGATCGGCCCGAGCGCGGCGATCGACGCGCGATCCGCCCAGAAGGGAACGCTCAGCGCCGACGGGATACCGTGCGTCGCGAGCGCGGCGGCGCAGGCGGCGAGGCAGGCGACGGCCAGAGCGCGGGATCCACCCAAAACGCACGCGAGCAAGGGGACCGCGACCAACCAGCAGGCCATCGGCGATTCGGTCCCGCCCGACCCGGCGACGAGCGCGCCGGCCGCCGCGCCGTGCAGGCCGCATATCCACGATCCCCGAACCGATGTCCGCGTAACGCTCGGCGCCACCCACGGCACGGCCGCGAGCGCCAGGCTCTCCGCGTACAGAAAGACGGCCCCCGCGCTCCACGCCGATACGACCTCGACCAACGTTCCCACAGCGGCCGACCAGACGCACAGCGCATACGCGCCGATCGTCACGGTATGGCCGGCCACCATGCGGTGGACCAACCGCGATGTTCGGTCGGAAAGGACCAACGGATTCTCCATGATCGGTTCGATCGGAATGAGGAGTCTCTCCGCGCGGGAATCCGGGAATGCCGTGTCGCCTACCTGCAATGGCGATCCAGCCAGTCGAAGAAGACGCGCTGCCAGAGCACGCTGTTCTGCGGCGAGGACACCCAATGTCCTTCGTTCGGGAAGTAGAGGAACCGGGACGGGACGCCTTGAACCTGCGCCGCGGTGAACGCTTCCATCCCCTGCGTGACGGGAACCCGAAAGTCCTTTTCACCGTGGATCACGAGCAGAGGCGTCCTCCAACGGCCCACGAACCGGTGCGGCGAAAAGCGATCGTAGTCCTCTTGGACACCGCCGCCCGCGTAATAGGGGCCTCCCAAGTCGAAATTCGGAAAGAACAACTCCTCGGTTGATCCGTACATCGATTCGAGATTGAACACACCGCAATGCGCGATCATGCACGCGAACCGGTCGGCGTGGTTCCCCATCAGCCAATAGACGGTATAGCCGCCGTAGCTCGCTCCCACCGCCGCGACCCGTTTGCGGTCTATGTAGGACTGGGCGAGCATTTCGTCGGTCGACGCGAGGATGTCGCGCATCGCTTGGCCGCCCCAGTCCCCGCTGATCGCGTCGTTCCATTCCTGTCCGAAGCCCGGAAGGCCTCGACGGTTCACGGCGAGAACGACATACCCCTTGGCCGCCATCAGATGGAAATTCCATCGGTACGAGAACCATTGCCCGATCTGGCCTTGCGGACCTCCTTGGCAGTACGTCAGCATCGGCCAGGTTCGACTCGCGTCAAAGTCAGGAGGCAGGATGACCCAGTTGTGGATCATGCGTCCGTCGCTCGCTCGGACCCAGCGTTCCTCGATCTTGGGGAGTTCGAGTCCGGCGTAGATCGTGTCGTTGACATGCGTCACGTCCGCCGCCGACCCATCGGCGCCGGAGACGGAGGCGAGTTCCTCGGGGCGGATCATATTCTGCCGCGCCGCCAGGAGGCCGCCCGACGGATCGACTCCGCACAGGCGCCAATCGAACCAGCCTCGCGTCACTTGCCGCGCATCCGGCCGTTCAAGGGCGATCTCGAAGATCTGCGTCGTGCCGACGTGTTCCGACGTGAAAAACACCGACCGGCTGTCGGCCGACCAGAGCGATCCGTGCGCCGTCCGATCGAGGCCCTCGGTCAGCTCGCGCAGTGCGCCCGACGCCCGATCGTACAGCATGATCCGGTTTCGATCGGCCTCGAATCCCGCGCGTTCCATCGAGTGGAACGCGATCCATCGTCCGTCGGGCGAGTAGACCGGATCATTGTCGTAGCCGGGCATGCCGGGCGTGATGCATCGACGATCGGACGGCCGATCGATGCCCATCAGAAAGATGCCCGTATCGGTCGACTCGGCCGGGTTGTTCACGAGCTTCCATGTCGCGGCGATCTCGCGCCCGTCGGGCGACCACGCGAACTGCTCTTCGCCTCCGAACGGAGGAACCGGGCAATCGGCCCGCAAGCCGGCCATCGAGTCCACGGCCGGACCGGCGGTTCCGTCCGCGTTGAGCGGCGCGACGTGCAGGTGGCTGTAGGCGTAGTCGTGCCACGCGTTCCAGTGGCGGTACAGAAGGCCATCGATGATCCGCGCGTCGGCGAGCGGCAGGTCCGCATGCAATTCACTGGCCGTCGGGTCCATTTTGACATCGACGGTGAACGCGAGATGCGTCCCGGTCGGGCTCACCTTCAGATTCGCGATTCCCGACTCGATCCGCGTGACGGCGACAGGCGATCCTCGATCGGCGTCGACCATGTAGGCCTGCGGAACCGCGCCCTCGACGTCGCCGGGCACGGCAATGTAGAACAGCCGAAGTCCCTCGGCCCGAACCACCCATTGCACCGAACCAAGGCCTTTCAGATTCGCCGCGATCACGCGGTCGTTGTCGCCGTTCCGATCGGCGACGCGCAGTTCGGACAGGCCCGAGTTGCGCGCCAGGTCGTAGCGCCGCACACCATACGCGACGCGACTTCCGTCGGGCGACAAAGCGCCGCCTTCGAGTCGTCCAAGCCGCCAGAGCATCTCGGCCGTCATCCGCTCCCCCGCACGCGCCGGGCATGCGAGCAGGGCAACGAGGATTCCGGCGGGCACCAAAATCCGCCAACGAAGGAACGCGCGTCGGGAAGCCATCAGGGAAGCTCTCATCGAGGTGGAGATGGATAGCGAAACGAACCGTACGCATCAGTGCGCGTGGGCGAGCTGGGTCTGTTTCAGCAAGTGGAGCTGATCGGGCGGCAGCAGGCAGCGGGCCTGATGCGCTAGTTTCTCGTGGGCGGGGTGCGATTCGTCAAGTAGTTCCTTGAGCAACACGCCGATGTGGTGGAAGGCCGCCCCGATTTCATGCGTCTGGCGGACGTCGCCGACCAGAAATCCCGGTTTGGAACTCGTCGCCGTGAGCATCTCGTTCGTCGGCCACATCCCCACGACGACACGCACCATCGGAAACTTGCGGCTCAGGATGACGGCGACTCCATGTTCGGACACGTCTTGGGTCAACCCGAACGTGCACTGGGCAAGGACCGGCTGTTCGTCTTCCCACGGAGCGATGAGAACGGGGAAGACTCGGTTGATTCGGCTGTCGCGGCGCTGGGTCGTCTCGACCGCGCCACCGTTGGGATTCGTGAGATCGGCGACCTTGCGGAGGTAGCCTTCGAGTTCGAATCGCTGCCGGCGTCCCTTGAACAAGAACATGGTCGAACCTCCCGGCCGTCGAGGGCGGGTCCACCCGAACGTCGGCGCTTTCCGATCGTGCCCGTCGCTCCCGGATCCCTCCACGAAAGTTCCTATCGTAACGTAGGTCACGATTGGTGGCTCGGAAAACCGTTCCCGTCGCCCGGCGATTCGCGATCGACCCGCGCGCCGCTCGCCAATTGGCCGCACGCGGCGGCGATATCCGATCCCTGCGAATGACGGATGGTCGTCAGATAGCCCCGTTCGCGCAAGAGACGGGCGAATCGATCGCGCCGGTCGCGGGGGCTCGCCCGATAATCCCGGCGGCCATCGGGGATCGGATTGTACGGAATGAGATTGATATGCGCCCAAATACCCCGCAAGTAGTCGGCCAACCGGATCGCGTCGTCCGGTTCGTCGTTGATCCTCTCCAGCATCAGGTACTCGATCATCAACGGACGTCGCGAGACGGTTTGGACGTCGAGCATGGCGGTCCGGATCGCATCGAGCGGGTACCGGCGGGCGAGCGGGATCATCGACGCGCGCTGCGGCCCGATCGTGCTGTGCAGGCTGACGGCGAGCCCGACGAGCGGGAAGTCGCGGGCGAACCGGACCATCGCATCGGGCACGCCGACCGTCGATACCAGCAGCTTCCGGGGCGAGATCGAAAAACGGCGGGGATCGACCAATCGGCGAATGGCCTCGCCCAACGCGAGCTCGTTGTGGAACGGCTCGCCCATCCCCATGAACACGACGTTGCGCGCGCGGCGGCCCTCGCCTCGCAACACGTCGTTCGCCAGAACGATTTGGTCGATCATTTCGTGCGCGCCCAGGTCGCGGATCCGACCCATGCGGGCCGTGCCGCAGAAGGCGCAGCCCGACGCGCAGCCGACCTGCGTCGAGACGCATACGCTGGTTCGCGCGCCGGTCGCGCGGAGCAACACGCCCTCGAACACCGCCCCGTCGGGCGCGCGGTAGACGAGGCGCGTCGAACGATCGGCCCGCGAGTCGGTCCGGTCCTCGATCGTCAGCCACGGAAGGCGTACCCGCTCGTGGATCACGCGCCGCGCCGCGCCGGGCAGGCCGGCGATCGCCTCGCGCGCCGGGCGGCGTTCGGCGTAGAGCAGATACCGGAGCCGGCGCAGCGGATACGGATCGAGACGATGCTCGCGGAAAACGGCGTCGAGCGCCGCGTCGTCGTGCAAACTGATGCCGGTCATGCAAGGAAAGGCTCAGCGCGGACCACCCACCGGACCGAAGTCGAGCGATCGGATTCCGTCACTCTTCACCCGCTTCTGTTTCGGCCAGATCATGATCACACGCGCCTCGGCGTTCCCGTTCCCCCACGCCGTGCGCACCGCGGCCAGATCCCGGCCGTTCCCCTCGAGGACGAGCAGTTCCTTGCCGTCATGATACGAAATCCGATGGCCCGTCGCCTGAAACGACTCGCCGCGAGCCTTCGCGTCGCCAAGGGCGAGGATTTCGTGATGGGGCGGCGAGCCGCCGTCGTGGGCCGGTGATTCGGAAAGTTCGAGCCGGTCGCTGATGAGTTCCAGGCCCTCGGTTCCCAGTTCCGGCGAGTCGGCGCGAAACGGCTCGTCCCACGATCCAACCGGAACATACGTCGCGCGGACATCCCCCGACAACTCGACACGACGCTCGGCGGATCGGATCGCAAGCTGTTCGTCGAATCGCACATGAACCTGCACCAGCTTCGTCACGCCGGCGCCCGAGGGCGGCGCGGGAAGATCGCGGGGCGGGGATGGTGAGGCCATGTCGAGCGATCCGCCGACGCGCGTGGAGCGGATCGAGCCGGGCCCGGACGCGGTCGCCGTTCCCGAAAGCCCGTCGATCGCCAGATCAACGACCTTCATCGCTTCGCGCGACCGCAACGATTGGTCCGGCCCGACGGTGCGGCTTTCTCCGAGCACTTCTCCTTGGAAGGCGATCTTGCGGAGCTCGACATCCTCGGTCGCCGACTCGACCGGCGGTTCGAGGAATCGGATCGAGCGCGTCAGGTCGGCGCGGACATCGCGTCCCGTCACGCGGAATTCGGTCGTGTCTCCTTGTTCGCCGACATGAACGCCCGTCGTCTCGACCTGCCCCCGCACGGTGGCCGACGTGCCGTCGAAATCGAGGCCTTCGCTCCACCGGATGGTCAGGGGAGGAATCGGCCGTGGGGGCCGAGCTCCGCGGCGCGAGCCGTTGTCCGACGCGCGCATTTCGCCAACTCCCGGTATCCACATTCGGTTCGCCGCCAGATCGCAATGGATTTGGGCGCCCCGCAGGATCAGCCCCTCCGCGCCCGCCTCCGCCGGATTCCCCTCGACGCGGACCAGGCCCTGGGCGCGGGCGAGCCCGCTGACCTGGAGCAGTTCCCCGGCGATTTGGACCGTCGATTGGGGTGACGCTCCTCCGGACCGTCGAATCAGCACGCGGCCGGCAACCGTGACATCGTCGAGCGCCATCAGGGGGCCCGCGAGCACCCGCATCTCGATGACATTCCCTTGGAAATCGAGTGGAGGGCCGACCGGTTTGGCGAGCGGGTCGGCGCGGTCCGAATCGGGCGCGGCATTCGAACGGGCGTGCGAAACGGTCTTGCCGGGTCCAGGCCGCGCGTTCGATTCCCGTTCGAACCAGACCCGCAGCGCATCGCTCGGCGCAGCGCTCCGAAGCCACGGCGAGTCGATCCGCACATCGCCTTCGGCGAGCAGCCGGTCGGGGGCGAGTCGCGGGGCGTTCTTTCCTTGTGTCCCATGCCCCCCGTCGCCGCTCGGCGATTCCTCATTCAGAAACAGATGTACCACGCGCGCCGAGAACGCGCCGAACCGGTCCAAGGCGATCGACGCGTCACCCGTGATCGAAAGCCAATGGCGGTTCTCGTGGGGCCGCAAGTGGAGCGACTCGGTCCAGGACGCGGAGAACGATCCGCGGCCGGGCATCTCGCCGGTCAGACGCCCCGCCCCCTCGGCGAGCAACGTTCCTGGCCGGCGCGCGTTACCCTCCGCGAGGCGATAGTCGATGCGCTGCGACCGCAGTTCATTCGCTCCATACCGCAGGCGGGCCCCCGCCGCGCCTTCGAGCACAAGGCGACGCTCCGTCCAATAGCACTCGATCATGTCGGCCGTCGCGCTCGTTTGACGCGACGGCCAATCGAATTCGACCGGACCGCCTTTCGCGAGGAAACGGTCGATGGTGGGTCGAGCGGACGGGGAGTCGTCTCCGGACCGCGAGCCGCCCATGCCGCCCGCCGCGCGGCCCATGGCGCCGCCCGGGAGGTTCGGCGCGCGGAGCGACGCGAAACGGATTTCGAGCAGTTCGCATCGCAGCGAATCGACAGGTCCGCCCGGGACGGCGCGGGTGAGTGATACGCCGTCGGTGAGCACGGCCGTCTGTTCCACGAAATGGAACCGGAACGGGCCGCGGCATCGCAGTTCGACCGGCGCGTTCTCGGGTGTCCGGTTCGAGGCGGGACGCGGATCCGGACGTCCGCGCGTGTCGGCGGGAAGCGCATTGAGTGACTGGAAGTTGTCATCCGCGGCGATGAGGATCTTGTCGATCCGGGCGAGTTCCATTTCGCGCACGACGCCCGTCCTCCGCCGCTGCGACAGCGACCGGGCATCGCTCCCGTGGAACCGGATCCGCAAATCGCTGCCGCGGCCCCAATGCGGTCCGAAACGGAATTCGACCTCGTTCGGCGACCAGATCCGCTGCCGGTCGATCTGCACGTTGCGCGCCGCCAAATACAGCTCGTCGTCGTGATCGGGGTCGGTGCGCGGGCGGCGGATCGTCACATTGCCCTGAAGGCGGCCCGCGATCGGTTTCCCGAAATCGCCCCGCGCCAGGTTGATCGCGCGGTCCGATTGCAGCACGGCGCCCTGCGGCGCGTCGATCACGACCGGCGCGACGGCCGACGGGTCGCCTTGGGGATAATAGAGCAGGGTGACCGGCGCGAGTTCGATCGTGCCGTCGTCGCGCGACGCGTATTCGCGGAACAGCAGGGCCCCGTGCTCGGTCTCGAGGACCTTCGGCTGGTTGCGCTGCCATGCGTCGGCGGCGAAGTACTTTTCGAGTCCGCGGATCGCCGGTTCCGAGGCGCTCGCGGCCGACTCCGCACTCGACGCCGGTCGGTCCGGAGGTTCGACACGAGGCACGACCGCCAACTGGTACACCCAGTACAACCCGAGTGCGGCACCCAGGCCGGCGGCCGATCGCATCAACCTGACGATCATCGATTTCGGCCCGCTAGTTGGCGTGCTTGCCGACAAGGTCGTCCCACAACCGTTTCGCCCGCAAGAGCATCTCGATCACCTCGCGAACCGCGCCCTGTCCGCCCGGCAACACCGTGACATAATCGGCTTGGTCCCGAAGTTCCTTCGCGGCGTCCGCGACCGCGATTCCCAACCCGACCCGCTTCACGATCGCCAGGTCGGGAAGATCATCGCCGATGTAACAGGTCTGCTCGGGAGTCAAGCCGCATTCCGCCACGATCTCGAGCGCCTTCGCCGTCTTGTCCTCCGACCCCTGCCTTACGATGTCGATCCCCAATTCGTTCGCGCGGACTTTGACTATGTGCGAATTCCGGGCGGTAAGGATGCCGAAACGGAATCCGGCCCGCCGCCAGACCTGGATTCCGAATCCGTCGCGGACATGGAACTTCTTGGATTCAATCCCCTGATTGTCGAAGACGATGCCTCCGTCGGTGAGCACGCCGTCGACATCGGAGAGGATGAGTTCGATATCGCGGCATTGGGCGTCGAGCTTCATGGAACGGCGGACCTCCCGCGCGATCCCGTCACGGGTTCGCGTCCCTGTCGAAAACCCGCAAACCGGCCGCCAAACGGACCGGCTCGGCGGGTGGTTTCCGACCGCCGGCGATGGCGAGGATGTCGGTCACATCGATCAAGCCGATGGGGAATCCGCACGCATCCACGACCGGCAGTTCGCTGATCTTGTGGCGATCGAGGACCTCGATCGCCCCTTCGAGCGACTCGCCCGACCGGATGACCTTCGGGTCGCCCGTCATCACGTCCTCGATCGGTCGGTCGAGCACGTCGTCCCGCGTTTGAGCGATCAGCTTCGCCAGGTCGCTGTCGGTGAAGATCCCCGCCAAACGACCAGCTTGGTCGCGGACCATGATGGCGCCGGTCCGCCGGCCCGGGCGGCTTGTCGCCGTGATCGCCTCGCGCACCGACTGTCCCGTGTGGCCGAGCCGGCAATCCTCGAGCCGACGCATCACCTCCTCGACCCGTGTGAGACGGCGTCCGAGGCTTCCGCCGGGATGGAATCGCGCGAAATCCCGCGCGGTGAACGCCCGCAGCCGGCTGACCACCAGAGCCAGGGCATCGCCGAGCGCCACCATGGCGGTTGTTGTCGTGCTCGGCGCCAATCCCAGCTCGCATGCTTCGTCGAGTTGGCCGAGGTCGAGCACGACCGACGCGGCATGTCCGAGCGGGCTTGCACGTCGGCCCGTGACGGCGATCAACGGGATCCGCAGTTCGGCGAGCGGCGGCAACAACCGGACAATCTCTTCCGTGGCGCCGCTGTACGACAGCACGAGCGCGACGTCACCCGATCGAAAACAGCCCAGATCCCCGTGCGCCGCCTCGGCGGAATGCAGAAACTGACTGGGAGTGCCGGTGGAACTGAACGTCGCGGAGATCTTCCGCGCGACCAATCCGGCCTTGCCGATTCCCGAAACGACGAGCCGTCCCGAACAGGCTTGGATCAGCTCGACCGCGCGCGCGAGCGAATCGGGCGCGATTCGATCGGCGAGTTTCAGCAGGGCGGCGCCTTCCGCGCGCAGGATCTCGCGCGCCAGCCATATCGGCTCGAACGGAACAGCCTCTGCCTTCGCCGCGCCGGGAACGCTCATCGATCGACCATCCCTAGTCCACGTCCGTCGCCCTATCGGCGGACTACGACGCGCGGATTGTAGCGGGCCGTGCGATACGGGACAATTTCAGTTTGCGGCCAACGCGGGGGCGTCGGGGTGCCCGGGGGTGCGAGGATGCCGAAGGTGCGGGCGCGTGGGCCGTCGTTCCGCCAACTCCCGCCTTACTGGTCTGGGCTCATGGGTGGGTAATCCCTATAATCCGCCGCCCTTGTCGCCCGAGGGCCCAAGCGGGCCGGGTCGAGAACGGCTCGGAAGCCGGGCGATGCGCACCGAGGCGAAAGTGAACCGAACGCGAGAAGGAGTTCCCGTTCATGCGATCGATCGCCATCATCAATCAGAAGGGGGGGGTCGGAAAGACGACGACCGCCGTGAATCTCGCGGCGGCCGTCGCCCAGGAGGGTCGCCGCGTCTGCCTGGTCGATCTCGATCCCCAAGCCCACGCCTCGCTGCACTTGGGATTGGCGCTCGACGAGCAGACACCGTCGACCTACGACGTGCTGACTCGGGGCGTGCCGATCGCCCATGTCCGGCATCAAGTAGGCCAGAATCTCTGGGTCGCTCCGTCGCATTTGAACCTCGCGGCGGCCGAGTTGGAGTTGGCGGGCGAGGTCGGTCGCGAGCTGTTGCTCCGGGATAAGCTCGCCGAGGATGACGGATCGTTCGACTACCTGATCCTCGACTGCCCCCCGTCGCTCGGCATCCTCACGCTCAACGCGCTCACGACGGTGCGCGAGGTGTTCCTTCCGCTTCAACCGCACTTCCTTGCCTTGCACGGACTGAGCAAACTCCTTCGAACCATCGACGTCGTCGCGCAGCGGCTGAACCGCGACCTGCATTTGACGGGAGTCGTTCTCTGCATGTACGACTCGGGAACCCGATTGGCGGCGGAAGTGGGCGCGGACGTCGATGAGTTTTTCGCCGAGCGCGCCGACGCGGGCCCGGCGTGGAGGAACGCCCGCGCGTTCACGACTCGAATCCGCCGCAACATCCGGCTGGCGGAAGCACCGAGCCATGGCGAATCGATTTTTGAATACGCTCCCGACTCCAACGGCGCACTCGACTACCGCCGGCTCGCCCACGAGGTCCTCGCCATGGAATCCTCGGAAGGGGCCGACCGGCGCTCCGATGCGGCCTAAGCCGCATTCTTGAGCCGGAATCGCGTGGCGCGGCAAACTGGACGCTTGCCGCACGAGGCTGGGCGTTTTCCCGGCGGGCGGTTGCACGGCGCGAAACGGGAGCTATATTGCCGCCCGAACGCGCGCGACCTTGCGTTTCGGGCGCGGTCGATCGTCTATCGTGCCTGTAACGGACGGTCGGTCCTTGGGCCGCCGGCTCGCCGGTGGGGATATGCCGCGGTTGCAGCTTGATCCGGCGGCCTCGCCTCGATTTCCTTCCCGCGATTGCGAAACGGGCAACCTCGCTCCGGACTCTGGTCGATGCGTGTAGTACGCCCGAACGGAATCGACGGACGGTACGGATGCCCTTGCCCGAGGCGAACGCGTCGAGCCGATCCTCACACCGCGCTTCTTGGAGGAGCGCGTTCGGCCCGGCGCTGCTCGCGGTGGAAGGAGTTGCAGGATGAAGTCCTTGATAGTGAGAGGAGTGGCGATCGCCCTGGCCGGCTGGACGCTGGCGGGAGACGGCCGCGCGCAGGACGCGCCTTACGGCGTTCCCATGCCGTACGCATTTGGATCGCCGGCTCCCTATGGAGCACCGGCCCTTTATGGAACGTATCCCCAAAGCGCGCCGATGCCGTACGGCAACGCGTCCCGCGTCGCGGCTCCGCAATCGTCCGATGGTCCGATTCTGGGACCCGGCTACGCGACCGCGCCCGCTTACGGTCCGGCCGCCGTGGCGCCGGCGAGCGGGTATGGCCCGGGGCTGAGCCCGTTGTCGCCGGCGCCGAACCTGCAGGGAGTCGGACCGACTCTGGCCGATCGATCGGTTCTCGGCAATGGTCAAGGTCAAGCGTCTCCCGCGTGGATGACGGGAACCCGTCTGCAACCCGAATTGGTTCCTCCCGCCGCGCAGGCCCAACCGCTGTATGCTCCGCCGCCGGTCGCCGGCGAGCACTCTCCCTACGAGGATCCGCAGTGGAGAGCGTCGCCGTGGTCCGATGGCGCGATGGCCAACGCGTGTGGTGTTCCGGCCTGTCGACCTTGCTCGAATTGGTTCGGCGGCGTCAGCGGCCTGTTGATGACGCGCGACGACGAGAACGATGTCTGGTTGAGCTACGACACGAACGACATTCAGAATCGCGTGCTGACGTCGCGCGACGCGGACATGGATTGGGCGGGCGGCTTCGAAGCGAGGCTCGGCCGCTATTTCAACTGCGGCAACAACGCGATCGAAGCGGTCTACTGGGGCCTCTTCCCGAACGTGCGATGCGCGAACGCCTATTCCACCGACGTCGCGGGAGACCTCGACACGGTCCTCCATTTCGACGACATCTGGTATGATCCGGGTGGAGTCGATCCTCCGGTCAGCGACGCCTATTTCGACGCCGAACGGCATCTGCTGCGGCGCAGCTACCAGTTCCACAACGTCGAAACGAACCTCTGGGGCGGCGCGCTCCAGCCGACGTGCGTCTGCGGACCGCGGCTCAGTTGGCTCGCCGGTGTCCGTTACTTCCGATTCGACGAGGGCTTCCAGTACTCGACCGATCCCGACGACATGGGGCTCAACGGCGACCCCGAGGAAGTCAACTACACCATCAACGTGGTCAACAACCTCATCGGTTTCCAGCTTGGCGGACGGCTCGATTACGATCTCTGGGAGTGCATGGGCCTCTACGCGACGACCAAGGTCGGCGTATTCGGAAACCATATCCGCCACTTCTCGCGCATGTGCGGATCGAACGGCGCCGCGTACATCGTCGATCCGGGCGGCCCGTTCGACGGCAGCAATGTCTGCGTCGCGAGCCAAAAGGACGATGTGGCGATGATCGGCGAGCTGAACCTGGGCGGCAACTACCGGATGTCGCGATGCTGGAGCGTGAACGCGGGTTACCGCGCCGTGGCGCTGACCGGTTTGGCCCTGTCGACCAACCAGATTCCCGTCGACTACATCGCCAACCTCGACAGCCTCCGCGCGGTCGATTCCAACGGAAGCATGATCCTGCACGGGTTCTACGGCGGGATCCAGTACAACTGGTAGATTGGTAGACCGTTCATCGTCACGATCACTCGGATCGACGGGCCGCTCCGCGCGGAGCGGTGGCGGGCGGCCCGAGCGAACCACGAAGGAAGCGGCGGCCCCACCGGGCCGCGAACCGACGCGAGCTCGACCGGTCCTTTCGGGGATCGGTCGAGCTTTCTTTTCAGGATCGGATCGGCTCCATGAATCGCCTGCACGTCATCGGCGGAAAGAACCACGGCAAGACGACGCTGATCGTCGAACTGATCGGCGCGCTGCGGGAGCGGGGTCTGCGCGTCGGCACGATCAAGCACACCCACCATCGGCATGAGCTCGACACGCCGGGAAAGGACTCGCATCGACATCGGCTCGCGGGCTCTTCCATTGTCGGCGTGCTGTCGCGCGAACTCGCCGCCGTCTACGTACCGACGACCGAGCTTGGCTCTCAGCCGGACGACTGGTACGCGGCGATGGCCCCCGCCTTCGCGGGGTGCCCGATCGTGCTCGTCGAGGGCGACACGGAGACGGCGGCTCCAAAGATCGAGGTTTGGCGAGCCGCGGGCCAATCGCAGCCCCACGCCATCCGCATCCCGAACGTGCTCGCCATGGTGACCGACGATCCGATCGAACTCGACTTGCCCGTGTTCCCGCGCTCGGATCTCGCGCCGCTCGTCGATTGGATCGTCGCGCGATCCCGAGGCGCGACACCCTCCGCGATCGGATGAAACCCGAGTCTCAGACCTTTCGTGGCGCTCGGCGCGAACGCCCCTCATGGACGGTTCGCCTAACCGTGGCGTCCGTGGAACCCCGGCGCGTTACCTTTCCACCCGCGAGCATGCCGCCCTCGCCATAGGCCAGTTGCAATGCGCTAAGTTCACCGACGATCTCGGTTCGAAGTATTCCGGGGGCAAGGACAACCGCATGCCTGCCGAAGCTCTGAATCCAGCGTTTGATCTCCTCGGTATGGCCCATGTCAAACGTGGCGATCCGGCTGCCGTCCGTCTACATCGTGAGCCGCTGACTGCCGTGCCATTCGGACTCGGTCACGTGGCGGGCCACGGCCTGGGAGAAGCGGACTTTCACGTGGACTTTGCCGTCCCCATCCCCCTGGAAAACTCCGAAGGATCTCGCCACATCGGGCTCCGCGCGTGTGAACCATCGATTGCCTCCGACGGCGCGTGAAGCACCCGAATCAGGTCGCTGATCCGCTGCTGGACATCGTACGACTGCGAGACGATCAACACGGGCGCATCGCCGCGCAGGACAAGCGGCCGGATCGTGCCCGAGCCGCCCACCGATTCCCACGTATCGGGGGCAATCGTCGAGGTGATCGCCTCGATCAGTTCGGCGAAATCGTAGTCGGGTCGGCGAACACCGTCGCCGGCCGTGTTTCCCAATTGGACGCCGTCGCCGTCGCCGAGCTGGCGCTCTCCATCGATATTGACTGACGATCGCTTGCGAAGAACCGAACCCACGAAATAGACGCGGGTCATGGGTCTTTGTTCCGCCACCTCCGGAGTCGTGATCAGCAGCACTTCGTCAGCCACCAGCCACGTGAGGTCCTGTTCTCGAAGGGCGATGGTCAGGGCCGACCGCAATTGGACGCCCGAATATTGGAAGGACACCGGTTCATCGCCGGATATCGCGGCATCGGCCAGGGCGTGCTTGTCGAGCAGCGCCGGCAGCCCCTGGTCGCGGAGAAAATCGACGAGCGAATCGAGGGTGAGGTCGTGGATGTCCGCGGACAGCACTCCGTCCAGCGCTTGCTCGATCGTCGCGGCAGCCCGTTCCTCGCCGGGCCTCCTCGCCTCCCGCCAGAACACCGCGCCCGCGCCCCAATCCTGGGCCAGGCCACTCACTGCCGCGCAGAGCAACAATGGAACCAGGATGGATACGGGTCGACAGGCCATTCGTGAACGCATGGTACGCAGCCTCGCTTCGATCCGACGGCCCCAGGGAATGTGCACCGTGCAACCCGGGGGACGGCGGCCTGCGCTTACGATACCAACTTGGCCGATCGCCTTGCAATTTTTTGCAACGGCCTTGCCGCCCGCTTCGCATGAAACGACGATCGCGGAGAATCGGGTCGAACCGGACTCGGTGCGGGCCTGGCTCCTGGAGTTGACCGAACAGGTCCGTTGCCGACCGCGGCGCGGACGTCTGAAAGGCCGTACCGTCCATTTGAAGGTCCCGAGTACCGCCGCGTGGCGCTCGCCGATCCGTCGCTGCGCCAATTCGATCGCTTCATTGTTCACGTGCCTCAGGCGAACGGTCTTGTCGACACCCTCGCGAGTGCGAGCCCCATATCCTCCTCCAATCGGGCAGCCCCTTCTTCGTTGCCTTCGTCGCCGTGGCCGCATCGAATTCCTCCGGATCGAACCAGCCCCCGACCCATTCCTTCATGCTCTCGAGTCCCTTGTGTTTCTTGTTGCCGCTGGCTTCGAGGAAGTCGGCGTAGCCCCACACCCCGCCGCCGTCTTCGGGCTGGTAATCCCTGACACGTTCGAGGCACAGAGGGTACTTGGCCTTCGGATCGGCCTGCACGACGCCCTCGAACAAGACCACGTGCTGCCAGCCAGCGCCGAACTCGTACTCATACGTGAACGAGAATCGTCTGACTGACCTAGGTCTTGCCCTTGTAATGTCGGGTGACGGTTTCCACGTGGACGGTTCGCTTCTTCGAGCTCATTCCGCCATCGAAGGCGCGCTGCCGCCACAGCGCGATCCCCCACTATGGGGAGTGTCTTCTGGCTACCCTCGATTGCCAGGCACTCGCCAAAGGAATGCGACCGATCGCCGCGGGGAGTTCCAGGTTCTGGCTACGGATGGAACGCGAATACGGCCTCGAACGCGCGTATCCCACGGGAAGACAGGCGTATTTCCGCCGCAACGACCAAGAAAGTTGGGACTAATCCAATGTGGGACGGACGATCTGGCCTCGGCTTTGCGCGTCGGTGTTCTCGTACGAGCCGAAGAACTCGGAATTGCAATCGAGCCAGAGCGTCAACCGATGGCGTTCCTCGGGCGCGAGCCGCACTCCGTGATGCCGCTCGTCGAGGTACTCGATCAACGTCGATCCGCGCGCTCCGAACTTCCCGGGAATGGTGCGGCTTCCTCCGTGAACGCCCATGTGGATCGAGCCGTTGGTGACGTGGAAGTAGAACCCGTATTTCTCGGCGAGCGCCAGATACGACTGGGTCCAACCGTGCGTCGGAGTGATCGAACCGCTCAAGTCGATCGCCTTGCGCTCGGTGTGGCACGCGACGCAGTGGCGATCGAGGACCGGTTGGACAAGTCGGACATAGCTGAACGGATTGGAGCCCTCGGCTTCCGGCGCGATCACCGAGGGAGCGCGGCGCAGCGCGAGCGGCGCGATGGACGGGCGAACGGGGCTGCGTTGCTTCGGTTCGTGGCATCCCTGGCAGGTGAGCTTTTCGCCGGGATGCGCGTAGGTGCCGCTGCGCATCGACTGCACGGCCATCCCCTCGGAATCGATCGCCTGGAAATACAGCTCCTTACCCGCCGGCGCCTCGAAGTAAGCGCTCCCGTCGCTCTCGACCGGCACCGTGCCCAGCACGGCGCGCGCGTTGGTCTGCGTGGCCACGCCGATCCTCGGTTCGTTCGGGGGCGCCGTCGTCTTCGGAAGGACCTGGATCACCCGGAGCGCGTCGATCCGCGTTCCCTCGGGCCAATCGAAGTCGGAGTCGTAGATATTGAGCACGGCGATCGTCGCGGAAGGTGGCTCGACGGCGCTCGACCGGGCCCGCGCGGTCTGCATCGTCTGATCGGCGATCACGGGAGGCCGAGGCCGGGCGCGGAGGGGGATCGGACTCACGCACGGGATCTCCGCGTCGCCGTGGATCCGCTCCCGGTTTCCGAATCGATCGATCCAATAAACGGCCCGCCGCTCGATCTTCGGATCGTACACGCACAGGTAGTCGTCCTCGCTCAGCGGCCACGGCGTGCCGTAGGCCTGGTGCTCGCGGACCGACGCCTTGCCGCCTTCCGCCTCGGGGAACGGCGTCTCGGGCGTGATCCGCGTGAGCTGCGACGACGCATTGTCGTCGACCGCGTGGGGATCGATCAGGACGAGCGATCCGAATTCATGGCCATGGTGCGCGCCGGTCGACGCGACGAACTTGTGCGAACCCGGGATCGCGCGGATCGCCATTTCCATCCACGGACGGCTCTCGCGCCGGTCGGGGTAGTTGCCGTGGAACGAGCGTGGATCCCGCCCGTCGGGATAGCAGGTCCAGATATGGTGCGCGATGTTCGTGTCCCGATCGACGTAGTCCCATCGCGTATAGACCAGCATGCCGTCGTTCGTCACGCTCGGGTGCCACTCATGCGTCTCGTGATAACTCAATTGAACGATGTCCGATCCGTCCGGTTCCATCGAGTGCAGCGTGTAGACGGGGCAATGCCGTCCGCACCGCAGGAATCCGCCGCGGCGTTCCGACACGAACGCGATCCGGCCGTTCGGAAGGAAGCACGGATCGAAGTCGTTCCAATCGCCGTCGGTGAGCTGTGTGAGTTCGGAACCGTCCGCGTTGCACCTGAAGATGTGGAAGCTGTATTCGGGCTTCCAGTCGTACGCTTCCTTCCCCTGATATTTCTCCCAGGCCTTCGCCTCGCTGTATGCGAAGAGAATGGTCTTACCGTCGAAGGAAAGCTCGGGCGAAAGGAATGAACCCGTATCGAGCTTTTGGCCTTTGAGCCGCCCGTTCCTCACGGTCGCGTTTTCGAGGAGGTTGACGAGCCTTGGTTCGGGGCCGAACGGATCGCGCAGCGCGTAGAGCCCGCCGCCGGGTCTGGCGTTGCAGCCGTAGTACTGGTCGCACATGTGGTAGACGCCGACCGAGTCGTGCCGCTTGATGAAGAGCAGTTGGTCGAAATCGAGCCGCGGGTTGGCGAACGCGATGCGGCGTTTGACGGCGGCGACGCGGATGCCGAGCTCGTCGATCGCCTTGGGGTCGGCGGACGATTCGGACAGGAGTTCGCGCCGGCGCGTGTCGAGCGGTTCGAGTTCGGCGAGGAGTCCGTCGAGACGTATTGGATCGGCGTCCTCGATGACGCGAATCCGCGCGGCGAGCGCGCGGGCTCGGTCGATCGCGTCGGCGATCGCGTCGAGACCGCCCGTCGCGCCGGCCCGTCGAGGTTCCTCGCCGCGCGCCGCGAGGGGCGCCGCGCCGAGTTCGGCGAGAGCGAGGCATCCGATCCCGATTCCCAGCCAAGACCAGGTGGACACTCGAACGTCGATTCCAACGCGCGTGATCATTATCTCGTCCTCCTCCCGGCATGCCTCGGGCGCGGCGGCCCCGCCCGACGGCCTCCATTAAAACGCACGCGCGCCCGGAATGGAAACGCGTTCTTGTCGTTTTTTTCGCGAGACGTTCGGAGGGCGCGAGTCGTTCGCGGCGACCGAGCACCCGATTCTTCCGCAACCGCGCTGATCGCTGCGATCGGCGCCGCTCCCCCCGAACGCATGGACGGCATTGTCGGAATACTTGACGCCGCCCGAACCATGGATTACGGTTAAACCAAACCAATCGCCCTCCGCCGCGGCGCATGTCGCGCATGGTTGAGTGGTTGTTCGCAACGCCCCGCACAAGCACACCGATACGCATCCACGACCGCGCGACGCGCGGCCGCACGCCATACAAGACAGTCGTCGAGAGCCGTTGTCGAGATGACGAGTTAGATCGAGTTGGGTACGCGGCGCGTCGGCGTGGAATCGCCGGGCCGCCGGTTGGCCGCGGAGGCCGTGTGGGGGATCACGATCCCGTGAACCGTATTCCGTCAAACCTCTTGATTGCGCGAGGGGGAGGATTTCGCATGAATCGTCGATGGGTATCCGTTGTTTTCCTGGGAGGCCTTGTATGGGCGTCGTCGGCGCTCGGTTCGCGGCTGTCCGCTCAAGACCCGAATCCGGTCGAGGCGGTCAAGGCGGCGACCGCGGCGCTCGCGGAAGCGGACAAGGTCGTCGTCGCGGCGCGGAACGCGTTGCAGGCGGCCCGCGACAATCTGGATACGAATCGGTTCAATTCGGCCGCGTACAACAATCGCGTGACCACCGATCAGGTCAACGGGGCGAAGGACAAGTACGAGAAGGCCGAACCGGCCGCGAAAGAGGACGCGCTCGAAGTGTACGAGCTCGCTCAGGAATTGGCGGCGCAGCGCAAGGTCGAATTCGACGCGGCGCAGCAGGTATTGCCGCAGCGCGAGGCCGAGGCGAAGGCGGCTGAGGAGAAGTACACGGCGGCGCTCACGGCGGCCGAAGGATCGGCCGCTCAGATCAAGGCCCTGGTTCGGCAATCGGAAGCCGACCGCGCGACGAAGATCCGCGACGCGAAGCAGGCGATCGAGAAGGCCGCCTTTTCGAAGGCGACGTCCGACCAGCAGTCGGCGGCGAACGCGGCCGTTTCCAAGGCGTTCGCCGATCTCGCGGCCGCCGACGCGGTCGTCCAAGGGGCCGCCGCCGCGCTCAAGCAGGCGACCGACGCCGATCGGGCGCAGAAGACGACCGACGCCGAGAACGCCGCGAAGGCCTATGCCGCCGCGCTGCACGCCGTCGGACGCCTCTTGCCGGAATATCGGAGCGACCCGGCGAAGGCGCTCGCCCTGGAACTGCGCGTGCCGCTCATCGAAGCGGAAAAGGTCGTCCAAACGGCGACGGCCGCCCTGCAGCAGGTCCAAGCCGATCTGGCGCAGAAGGTCGAGGCGGTGAAGCAGGCCGAGGCGCGCATCAAGGCGGCTCAGGAAGGTGTCGAGAAGCGCATCGCCAAGACGCGCGCCGCGAAAGACCTGACTCGGGAAACCGAAGCGGGTAAGAAGGCCGAGGCCGCTCGCGCGCTCGCCGAACAGGCGGTGCCGCCGAAAGCCGCCGACCTCGAACGTGCCCAGCAAGCGTACGCCGCGACGTTGAAGGCGGCCGTGCAGGCGCTCGTGGTCGCACCCGAGGCCCAGGTATCGCTGGCCGCCGACAAGGCGGCGATCGCGAAGGCGGCCGCCGACCGCGAGGCGGCCATGAAGGCCCAGAACGAACAGCTCGCCGCCGCCGCGGCCGAAGCGCAGGCGGCCGCCGACAAGGCGCAGGCGGAACTCGCCGCCGTCGAAGGCGCGCTTGCCAATCAGGTCGCGGTCCGCGAGGGCATCGATCGCATGATGCAGCAGCGGTTCTATCGCGAAGCGCGCTCCGCGAACGACGAACTGCGGGCGAATGAAGCGGCGCTCAACGCGGCCAACCAGGCGCTGCAGCCCAAGATCGCCGCGTTCAACAAGACGACCGCCGATCTCAAGGCGGCCACCGACGCGCTCGCCAAGGCGCAGGCCGATCACGCCGCCGCGGCGACCGTGGTGACCACCGCGACCAAGGATAAGGAAGCGGCGGACAAGGCGGTCGCCGACGCGACGGCCGCCAAGACGGCCGCCGATCAGGCGGCCAAGGACGCCGCCGCCGCCGTGACGGCCGCCCAGGAAGCGGTCGGCAAGGCCGGCACGGCCGAGGAAAAAGCGGCCGCGGAGAAGGCCGTGGCGGATACGACCGCCGCGTCGACCGCCGCCGCCGAGAAAGCGAAGGCCGCCGACGACGGACTCAAGGCCGCCCAGGCCGCCCTCGAAAAGACGGTCGCCGCGCTCACCGCCGCCCAGACCAAGGCCGCGGAACTCGCCAAAGTCGTTGCGGACACCGAACCGAAAGTCGCGCCCGCCCAACAGGCGCTCGCCGCCGCCACGGCCGAGAAGGACGCCGCCGAAAAAGCGGTCGGCGAAAAACGCCAGGCCGTCGACAGCGGACCGCCCAAGATCGCGGCTGCCCGCTTCGCCGCCTACGGCGGACTCAAACCGCTCGATCCCGCCGCATGGGACATGGCCAAGGCCCGGCACCTGATGGTTCGAGCCGGATTCGGCGGCACGCAGGAGGAAGTCGCCAAACTGCACGCCATGGGGCTGCACGGCGCGGTCCGGCACATGGTGCACTTCAAGGACCTGCCGGCCGCCGACGTCGCGTTTGTCGCCTATCCGAAGAACCGGCCGGAAAATTATCACCCGGCGCTCTCCGGCGAGGAGCAACAACGGATCAACAACGAACGGGTCGCCGCCGATCAACGCCAAATCCAAGCGATGAAGGCGTGGTGGGTCCGGCGCATGATCGAATCGCCCCGCCCTCTCGAAGAGAAACTCACCCTCTTCTGGCACGGGCAGATTCCGTCGCAGTACAGCGATGTCGGCGACAGCTACTACATGTACCTCCAGAACCAGCTCTTCCGCGACAACGCGGCCGGCAACTTCGATACCCTGCTCCATGGCATCGCGCATGACGCGGCCATGCTGAAATACCTGAACAACGACACCAATGTCAAAGGCAAGGCGAACGAGAACCTCGCCCGCGAGATCATGGAGTTGTTCAGCATGGGTCGCGACCAGGGGTACGGCGAACCCGACATCCGGCAAGGCGCCCGGGCGCTCACCGGATTCACCTACGATCCCTGGACGGGCCAGTTCCGATTCGTCACCGATAACCACGACACCGAGCCCAAGACGGTGCTCGGCAAATCGGGCAACTTCAGCGGCGATGACTTCGTCAGGATCATCCTCGAAACGCCCGCGCCGCCGAAGTTCATCGCGCGGCAGATGTTCTCGTTCTTCGCGCATGCGAGCCCATCGATCGACACGGTCGAATCGCTCGCCAGTGTGATCAAGCTCAATAACTACGAACTCACTCCGATGCTCGAAAACCTCTTCCTTTCGGAGGAATTCTACAGCGAGCAGTCGATGCGGACCGAGATCAAGAGCCCTGTCCAGATGATCGTCGGACTCCATCGCGATCTCGGCCTCAAGACGGCCGACTATCCGTACCTTGTCTCGGCGCTCCGCGAGATGGGACAAGACGTGTTCGAGCCGCCGAGCGTGTTCGGGTGGCAGGGCGGCCGAACGTGGATCACCACGAGCCGCGTGCTCAACCGCTACAATGTGCTCGCCGAAACCCTCCAACAGCGCCCAAGGGCTGGCCAGACCGGCATCGACGTGGTCGGCACCGTGCTCGCCGGAAAGACCTTCCAGAACCATGGCGAGGTCGTCGATTACCTGGTCCACAGCCTCTGGTCCGTTCCGCTCGCCGACGCCAAGCGTGCGGCGTTGGTTGAATTCCTGAAGCCCCTCCCCGAACCGGCTCAGTGGGGGACTGACCCGGCCAAGGCGAATGCGATCCTGACCCGCCTGCTCGTCATGATCGCCTGTTCGCCCGAGTTCCAATTGACCTGAGAATCGAGGATAATCCGAGGCTAATGAAGGGGCCGCCGCGCGCGGCGTACCGGGCGCGGCGACAAACGAGGCGAATCGAGATACGGTGTTTTCCCAATCGGTAGTAGGAGGATGTGACCCATGCCAAGAACCAGGATCGCAACGCGGCGTGATTTCCTCACGCGGGGACTAGGCCTTGTCGGCATCGGCTCGACGTTGCCGAACTTCTTGGTCCACAGTTGCCTGGCAGGCCAACAGACGCAAGGCTCGGGCCACCGGGTCCTGGTCATCGTCGAGATGAGCGGCGGCAACGACGGTCCGAGCGCGCTCGTGCCGTACTCGATGGACGGCTACCATCGGCTGCGCAAGATCACGCGCATCACCGAGCAGCAGGTGATCCGGTTGAACGACGAGGTCGGGCTCAATCCGAATCTGCGTCCGTTCAAGGAACTGCACGACCAGGGCAAGTTCGCGGCCGTTCCGGGCGTGGGGTATCCCAACCCGAACTACAGCCACGAGCAGGCGATGTACATCTGGCACAGCGGCGATCCGACGAAGCGGCTCGATATCTACGACGCGGGCGGCGGCGGCGGCGCGGGTGGCGGTGGACGCGCGGATGCGGTCGGCTGGATCGGCCGGTACGCCGATACGGCGTTCCAGAGCGAGGCCGACGCGCAGCCGACGATCGCCGTCGGAGCGACCGGAAGCCGGTTCTGGCTCATGGACGCCCGCGATCGTCCGTGCCTCAACATCGACAACCCCGCCGCGTTTGGATTCCGCCATGGCCAGACCGACGCCCTGTATCAAGCGGTCAACGCGGTCGACGCGGCCAAACAGAATTCGATCGCCGATCTCGAATACATCACGCACACGGTGATGCAGGCGAACGCGACGAGCGCTCGGATTCAGGAAGCGGCCGAACGGGCGAAGGCCAATTCGGCCAACTATCCCGGCTCGCATCTCGGCAACTCGCTCCGTACCGTCGGCGCGCTCATCGCCGGCGGCCTGAGCACGCGGGTCTTCTTCGTGCGGCAGGGCGGCTACGACACACACTCGGGCCAACGCGGACACCATGACAACCTCATGGCCGATCTGTCGAACTCGATCGCCGCGTTCCATCGCGACATGACGGCGCAAGGCAACGCCGATCGGGCGCTCGTGATGACATTCTCCGAGTTCGGCCGGACCGTCGCCGAGAACAACAGCCAAGGCACCGACCACGGCTCGGCGACCCCCATGTTCCTTGTCGGCAACGGCGTGAAGGCGGGCGTGCACGGGCATCATCCGAGCTACGAGCATTTCAACCCGCAGGGACACTTCATTCCCTCGAACGATTTCCGAAGCGTCTACGCCGCCATCCTCAAGAAGTGGCTGGGCACCGAGCCCGACCCGATTCTCGGCGGCGCCTTCGAACCGCTCGACTGCATCGCCTAGTCGACCGTATTCGACCTCGCGCGTTCAAAACGTACCGCGCCGATCGCCGACCACCGGTCGGTCGGCGCGGTACGCCGCGCGCGGAGGGCCCTCGAGCGAGTTCGAAGCGTCTATTTCGGCGGCGACAGGCTTCCGCTAAGCATCAATCCGTCGATCAACGTCCGTGCGTGCCAGTATTCCCCCAGCGACTCGACATAGGCCGCGTTGATTTGGGAATAGGCGCGTTGGGCGGTAAGCAGGCTGAGGTAGTTCACGTCCCCGGCGTCATAGGCCTGCCTGGTGAGTTTGAGGTTTTCTTCCGCGGTCGGCACGATCTGATCGCGGTACCGGCTGACTTGGGCGAGCGCGTTGTCGTACCGCTCGAAGACCGGCGCCAACCGATTTTGCAGATCCAACTCCAGTCTCCTCATCGCCTGCATGGAGACACCGAGCTGGCTTTCGGCTTCGCGAATCCCCCCTTGATTCCTATTGAGAATGGGAATCGGCAGTGTGACCTGGAGCGCGCCATCCGTCCCTCCGATCGCATTGTCGCGCTGGATGATCCCCTGTACCGTCACATTGGGAACCGGCTCGGCTCGAGCACGGGCCAACGCACTTCGCGCCCGTTCCACCTCGGCCCCGGCCGAGGCGATTTCCGGACTCGTCGATTGCAGATTCGCCAGGGATTCCTCCCACGTCAGTCGACCGACGTCGGGAACCAACTCACCGACAACCGATCGCTCGGGAAAACCCGGTTGACCCAAGACGGCTGTCAGGGAACGCCACGTCGATGCATACCGATTCCGCGAGTTGCCTAGGGTGACCTGAGCCTGTTGGACTTCCAATTGCGCCTGTAGTTTCTCGATGCGGCTGGCGAGTTTGGCCGCCAGGAGTTCCTCCACGTTTGCGAGAGCCGCCTCGGCGATTGCGACGAGCTCCATGTTCAGTTCGATCTGCCGCCGCGCCACGAGAACGGCGAACGCCGCCGACCGCACGTCGGTTCGCACGCGCTGTTCCAATGCCGCAAGCTCTTGTTCGGCGCGGAGAATTTCCCGGCTCGCGACTTCGCGACTCAGCCGCAGCTTGCCGCCGCGGATGATCTCTTGCTGTACCAGTACGCCATGCTGTTCCGCAAAGCCGCGACTGCCGAGTTGCTGGCCCGAATAGCCGATTTGCGGATTGGGAGGCAGTCCTACCTGGACCCAACGGCCACGCGCCCCTTCGACGCGCCCATAGGCTTCGGCAATGCCTGGATGATTCGCCAAGGCGATTTCTTCCAGCTCATCAATGGTAATGCCTCCTTCCGGTGTCGGCGGCTGGAGGATCTCCGTCGGCTCGCGATACGCAAGCAAGTGTCCCGAACGACGGGAGGACGACATGTCCTGGGCCAGGACGTCCGGCATCCATGCCAATACGGCGAACAGCCCCACGACAACGCGGCGAGTTGCGGAATTCATGGCTTGTTCCTTCAAGCATTCCTGCGGCCCGAGCGACAGGAATCCGAGGCCTTGTCGGACTCGCTCGGCTTGTCCGCCAGGCCCAGCACGGACATGGCCGCGCGGCGGTCCATCCGCAAGCCGCGGACCAGGAGAACCAACGCCGCGCGGGCCATCGCATCGAAGAACAGGTAAAGCACGCGGAGGACCATCAGCGACATCAACATGGCGCCGATGACTCCGCCGATGACGACCGTCGCCAGAGGACGCTGGACTTCGGCGCCCTGTCCCGTGCTGAGCGCCATCGGGAGAAAGCCAAGACTGGCGACCAGCGTCGTCATCAGCACGGGGCGCAGTCGTGTTACGGCGGCTTGCCGCACCGCGTCGTGGATGTTCAGACCGCGAGCGCGCAGTTGCCGGACATAGCTGACCAGGATCATGTCGTCGAGCACGGCGACACCCGAGAGCGCGATGAAGCCGACGGCGGCGGAGATTGAGAACGGCATGTCCCGGAGCCAGAGGGCGATGATGCCTCCAACCCAGCCAAGTGGAACGCCCGTAACGACGCGCAGCGAATCCACGACGTTGTGGTAGGTCAAGTAGAGCAGCGTGAAGATCATGGCCACGGCGACCGGAACCACAATCAGCAATCGCCGGGACGCACGTTGGTAATTCTCAAACTGCCCGCCCCACTCCAGGAAATACCGTCCGCCCGGAAGCCGCACTTTGGCCGCGACTTGACGCTGTGCCTCCGCCACGAAACTGCCCACGTCGCGCCCGCGAATGTTGCTCGTAATGGTGATCCGTCGCTGGCCCCATTCACGTGTGATCGTGGAGGGGCCTTCTTCCGTTCGAATGTCCACGAGCCGTACGAGGGGAATACGTTCGCCGCCAGGGGTGGCCACGAGAATGGCGCCCATCGCCTCCGCACTCGTGCGCATCCGCTCGGGCAGACGCACCGCCAGCGGAAATCTCAATTGGCCTTCCACCACTTCCCCCACCGGAAGCGTTCCGATGGACTGAATCAAGTCCAGAATTGTCTGGGCCGGCACGCCATAACGGGCAATGTCGTCCTGTCGGATCTGGATCTGCAGCACAGGTTGGCCGGTGACTTGTTCAACGCTCGCGTCCGCGTTTCCGGGTATCGATTTCAATACGGTCTCGATTTCGGCCGCCTTCGTCGCCAAGATCTCGAAATCGTCGCCGAACAGCTTGATTCCCAGGTCGGAACGCACCCCCGAGATCATCTCGTTCAGCCGCAGTTCGATTGGCTGCGAAAATGCGATTCGCTGACCGGGGAATTCCCGCAGTTTCTCGTCCAGCCGTTCGACGAGTTCCGCCTGCGTTCGGGCTTGCTTCCACCGCGAACGCGGATGAAGCGTGATGTACATATCGGTCAACTCGATGCCCATTGGATCGGTCGCCACCTCGGCGGTGCCGACCCGGCTCCACACGTCGCGGACCTCATCGGGAAAGCTCTCCAAGATCTTGAGCTCCATCCGCGAATTGACGTGCAATGACTCTTCCATATCCGTACCCGCCAGTCGCACGACACTGATCGCGAGTGATCCTTCGGAGAGCTTTGGAATGAACTCGGTACCCAAGTTCGGCGCAATCATGGCGAACGCGAATATCAGAACACAGGCCGCAATGGTCACGACCGCGTAGCGATGGTCCATGCATACGGTGAGCAGCGGGTTATGGAGGCGGTGCGCCATGCGCATGAGCCACGGTTCGCGCCCCTCGATGCGGCGGGGTAACACCACGCTCGCCAGCACGGGCATAAGCGTCATTGACAGGATCATCGAGCCGATGAGCGCGAAAATGACCGTCAGGGCCATCGGCCGAAAGAGCTTTCCCTCGATCCCCTCCAACGTGAGGATCGGCAGATAAACGACCATGATGATCAGTTCACCGAACAGCGTCGGCTTGCGAACCTCGACGGCCGCATTGCGGATAACTTCGATCTTCGATCGTTGCCGCGGATCGCCATGCGCAAGGTGGCGCGCGCAGTTCTCGATCATCACAACCGAGCTATCGACCACCATGCCGAAATCAATGGCGCCCAAGCTGAGTAAGCTCGCCGCGATCCCCGCCTGAAGCATCCCCGAAAACGCGAACAACATGGACAACGGAATGGCCACCGCGACAATAGCCGCCGCCCGCAGGTTGCCGAGGAACAGGAACAGGACCGCCACGACCAACAGGCCGCCTTCAAACAGATTTCGGCGCACCGTATCCATGACGAACTCGACGAGCTCCGTTCGATCATAAACGACGTCGACCTGGACATCGGATGGCAGTGCGCCGCGAATGTCGTTCAGCTTGCGTTGAAGATCGCTCGCGACCACCTTGCTGTTCTGACCCATGGTCATGAAGCACAGCCCGAGGATCGCCTCGCCGCGACCATGGGCTGTCACGGCTCCGCGCCGGATTTCATGGCCGATCCTTACCTCGGCCACATCGCGGACTCGAATGGGGACGCCATCCTGCGACGCGACGACAATGTTCCGAATCTGCTCCTCATTGACGGTCCGTCCCAGACCGTGCACCAACAGGAACTGACTGTTCTTTCGAATACCTCCCCCACCGACGTTACGATTGTTGTTTTCGAGCGCCTCCACCACATGCGCGAACGCCAAGTCGTGTTTGATCAATCGATCCGGATCGATGTGCACCTGATACTGTTTTTCGTAACCGCCCCACGAGTTGATTTCGGCGACGCCCCGCACCGTGCGCAGTTTTGGTTTGATGCTCCAATCGTGAATCGTCCGCAAGTAGGTCAGTTTTTCGACCCGCTCTTCCTCGCTAGCCTGGGAAAAATCCCAACCACGAAGCGACACGATGTAGTGAAACACCTCGCCCAGGCCCGTCGAGACCGGGCCGAGCGTCGGCCTTTCAATTCCGTGCGGCAGCACCACGGTACCGAGACGCTCGTTGACCAGTTGCCGAGCGAAGTAGATGTCCGTCCCGTCATCGAAGGTGACAGCCACCTGCGACAGTCCGAACTTTGAGACGGATCTCAATGTCTGGAGCCGGGGCAGGCCGCTGAGGGCCTGTTCAACGGGAAACGTGATTTGCTGCTCGACCTCCTCCGGGCCCAGCGACGGAGCGGTGGCGTTGATCTGCACTTGCACGGGCGTCGTGTCGGGGAAGGCGTCGATGTCGAGGTGCCACAACGACACGCCTCCGGCCACGGCAAACGCGATCGCGGCCAGGATCACCAAAAGCCTTTGGCGCAAGGCGGTGTCGATAATCCGGTTCAGCATGTCGAACTCTCGATCGCGTCCGTCGTGTCTCGGTGGCGGACGGCCCGACCGGGCCGTTAATGGTTGTGGTCCGCTCACCCGGCGCCGAGGTTGTTCCTCAACAACTCGGATCGGAAGATTCCGCTATTGGTTGTCGCCACGATTTCCCCTGGAAGCAGTCCGGCAATCACCTCGGTGATGGGATTCCCGAGTGCCGAGTCCTGAACTCCCGGCCGAACCTTGCGAACGTGGAATAGCTTTGGCGCGTCTTGTTGGTCGAAATGTTTCTCGCGGACGAAAACAATGTGGCAGTCGCCTTCCCAGTGGATCGCCGAACTGGGGACGACAACCGCGTTGGGCACTTCTCTCAACAAAATGCTCGCCTTGCCGAACGCGCCCGCCACATGCCGGCCGTCCGCGTTGGCCAACTCGACGATGACGGGCACTGTTCGAGTCGATTCGTTGACGGCCCGGCCGATGATCGACACGACCCCCTCGTCCCAGTCCCGGTGCGCCTCGTGCCGGAACCGAACGCGCTGACCGGTTCGGACGCGATCGGCGTCTTCCAGGGCGACATTCAGCGTCAGCCACATGGTGCGCGTATTGGCGACCACGAATAGCGTAGTGCCGGTATCGACCGCTTCTCCGGGGACGCTTTCGCTCTCGATGATTTCCCCGTCAAATGGAGCTCGAACAGGCAGAAGATTATTCGATGGCGTGAGCGAGAAAATGGCTTGCCGTTCGTTATCGGTCAAGCCGAGAAGCCGTAACCGATCCGCGTTCGACGTGGGGTCCGAGCCTTCAAAGTCCGCGGCCCGCACGGGCAGTCCCAGGTTTATCAATGCCTGCCGACTCGACAGGTACTGCACTTGCGATTCAAGCGCCTCCGCCTCGGCGGCCTGGATGACCCGGCCGGCGATCGTCTGTCCAGCCAACGGTTTTCGCCTGGCCAGGCTTTGCGCTTTCAGGTCAAGGTTGGTGAGCGCCTGCTGGAATTCGGCCTTGGCCTTTCCCACGGCGGATGAATCAACCAATGCGAGAAGTTCGCCCGCTCGTACTTTGTCGCCAATGCGCTTGTCGACCCGCCACAGGGCGCCCGCGACCCGCGGCGCGATCCGAGCGACCCGAGTCGGATCGAAGCCGATCTCTCCCGATGTCGAAATGAACTCGGAAACCGTTTGGCGGCTCGCGTGCGCGACTTCGATACCGATTTCGCCGAGCGCTTGGGCGGAAGTGAGCTGAATGCGCCGTTGATGCGACTTGCACCGGCTATTGTTCTCTGCGCGGTCCGCGAATTCCAATCCGGCGGCCGCTCGCCGCATGTCGTCCTCCGTCACGCTTGGTGGCGAGGCCAACTGAGCCAACTCGGGGTGACATAATGGACACTCGTGTACTCCGTGGAGTTTGCACCAACCGAATTCCTTTGCTCGCGGTTCGGCCTCCTTACGGCACTCGATGCAAATCGCATCCGACACGCTATGTGCGGCGCACCACACCGGTCCGCTGACCTGCGATTGGCCAAAGAGGTGGGAGAACTTCGAGAGCCTCCAGCCGGTCCGCTGCCCAACGGCAACGAGTGCGACAACGCACGTCAGTGCCAGCAACCCAGGCGTCACTTGGCCGAGTCGCCGCGGGATTCGCCATGATGGCCGGGGAGCGGCCGGTCCACAGCTATTGAGGTGTGAGCGCATGATCGACTCCTGTTCGACGCGATGTCTGCACGCGTTGCTTCTGATTCTGTTTCCCGGCCACGGTTTGAGTGTTGTGGTGTCGACGGAGTTCGTTGAGAAGAATGTCACTGCCCTTTGTCGCGACGACTTCGCCCGGCACGACCCCCACGATGATCTCCGTGTATTTGGCATCCCGCGCACCCGTTCGAACCGTTCGGACGTGAAACACCTTGGGTCCCGCCGGCTTGAGAAAGTTCTTGTCGCGAACAAAAATCAGCCGGCAGTCGCCATCCGATCGGACGGCCTCGTTGGGAACCACCACGGCGTCGGGTTCCCGCCGCAGCACAATTCGCCCGAGACCGAACGATGATGCCAGCAAACGACCCTCCGAATTGTCGAGTTCCGCGCGAACGGGGACTGTCCGAGTGCGGTCCCTTGCGGCCGCGGCAATCCAACTCACTCGAGTCGTCGTTTCGCGCATGGCTCCGTCAGGGCGAAAATGCACGACCTGTCCAATCTTGACTTGAGCCGCATCGCCTGGAGAAACATAAAGCGTCAAGACCAGTCGACCGGGATCCGCGATCGTGAACAACCTGCGTGAGGGCTCGACAACATCGCCGGCAATCAGGTCGCTTTGCGTGATAACGCCGTCCTGGGGCGCAATGATCGGTACAAGCGTTCCGGGGAGGTCTTCGTCCTGAAGATCGGCGAAATCGCCGGGTAAGCCAAGGCGCTGGAGTTTTTTTGCGATCGCGTCGAATGGTAGGTCCAGCAACTCGGAAGCCGAGACACGCAGCCCGACGTTGACAAGTGCCTGCTCGGCGCTGAGTGCCCGTGCCTCCGCATCTCGCAGCGCGGCCACGGCCTCGTTCCGCTGCTGTTCCGCAACGGGTGCCTGGCGGATATTTTCGTTCGCCTGCCGTCTCAATTGAAGCTGCACGAGCGCTTGTTGGAGGTCGGCTTTGGCTTTGCCCACGTCACCGGACTCGATCAGCGCAAGGACCTCGCCTTCTTGAACGGGTTGGCCGAGACGCTTCATTACCCGCCATGCCGAACCGGGCATGCGTGATGAGAGGTGCGCCACTCGAGTGGGGTCGAAGGCCGTTTCACCACTGGCGGCAATGACCTCGGACATTTCGGTCGTCCAGGCCGGTGCCACCTCAATGCCCAGCTTTTCCGCGGCGTCGGCGGCGTCAAAACGGAGACAATGATGGACCAATGCGCAGGTAGGCGAATTTTCCGCCCGGCCAAGTTGCGACAATGCCGCTCGGATGCGATTCAGTTGGTTCGCATCGACGGCGGGAACCGTATCGAGCTGAACCCATTGCGGAAAACACAACGGGCAGTGAGCCACGCCGTGATCGGAACACCATTCCGCGGCGTCGGAGTTGACGGATACCGGCTCATTATCAACGGTGACCTGGAACGCTTGTTGTGCGGAAGGACCCGGCATTCGTTGGCTCGCCCAGCCGAATCGCCAGTCCGTACGGTGTCCGATGAATGCGATTCCGGACATCGCCGCCAGAATCAGCAGATTCGGCAAAGCGCGGCGCAGACGGCCTTGCGACGGAGTGTCAACCGTTGATTCGTCGCTCCGCCGTGGATCGAGGGCGGGCGATCCACGGCTCGGCGCGGTGTCAGTCTCGTGAGTCATCGTGCATCGACATTCACGCGGCGGCGGACGGATGCGCTACCTGGAAACGACGTTTCCAACGGTCATCCACCACCGGAATTGCGGCCCAAGAAAGAACCCGACGCTGCCAACGCCACTGCGGGCGTCAACTATGCCGCCGGTGGCCGGAGCAGCTCAGAGCAGAGCAAAAGTTCGTAGCCGGAAACCGACTCACCGAACAGCCGCGACGTCACCCGATTGGTGGTCGGCGGCGTCCAATTCACCATGAGTGCCATCGATTGCGCACCACCACAGATCGAGCACGTTCCGTGCGCCGGGCAGGTCGGACAACACGGACAGGATTTCCCGGGTTCACGATCCCGAGGCAATCCTGGAGCCGTCCCATTCGCAGGGGAACAATCCGCAGGGGAACAATCCGCAGGGCCACAATCGCATTGTGCCCGCGAATCGCCTCCGCCACCGTGTCGATGATCCGTGCGAGTCGACTCACCCTCATGCGTCGAAGCCGAACATCCGCACCGATGACAATGACCGCCCTTCGCCGCGCCTAGCTGCAGCGTCGCGATCACTGCGAACATGATCACCGGCCGAACGTATCGGGTCATTTGGAATTGTGCTGACTGCCGCGTTTGTAAAGAGGATTCGGGATCATTCTATCCCTATCGGCGATCCCAGGGAAGTTCTTCCGTGAATCCGGCTTCATTTCCCGCAATACGGACCAATTCCGCGGCGGCGCCCAACGAAAACCGGACATCGTATGTCACCCGGTGGCTCCATCCTTCACCTTTGCGATAACTTCGGCCCAAGTAAGCCGACTTCCGCCTTGACTTGCCCGGCTTATCGCCCGCTCGATTTCCGATTCCGTCGGTGGTCTTCGAACGATACCAATGGTCTGTCCGCTCGCGTCAATCAATTCGATTGGCCCTTCGCTTTCTCGGATCTTTGCTGCAACATCGTCGGCTACGGCGACTCGTGTCATGATTCGTTTCCTTGTTCCGCACATTCCAGCCCAAATACCATCGCTTGGGTCCGAGTCGTGAAGCGACGGTCGTTTCGCGGACCATTTCAGTCGGAAACTGTCTTGAACAGGTCGAGTTTCCCGAGTTCGGGCGCGACGACGCGGTCCAGGACGGGCGCGTCGAAGACCGAGGCCGGGTTTCCTCCGAGCCATCCGGAGATCACCTTCGCGTAGAGGGAGCGGAAGTCGATCTTGTGCCGGACGTTGCCCTGGTCAAGATCCTCTAGATCGGGCTGACCGCCGTAGATCGCGCCTTTCACGCCGCCTCCGGCCAGCAGGAAGCAATTCGCGGCGCCGTGGTCGGTGCCCCGCTGGTTCCCCGACCCGTTCTCTTTCACGCGGCGTCCGAATTCCGAGAAGGTCATCACGAGCACGCGGTCGAGGTGGCCGCTCCATTCCATTTCGGTCAGGAAGGCGTCGAGCGACTGATCGAGGGCGCCGAGGAGTTGCGGGTGCGTGCCCGTGTTGAGCGGATCGCGCAGGTTCACCTGCACGCCGTGCGTATCGTATCCCGTTTGGCTCGCGTAGAAGATGCGAGTCGGGAACCCCGATCGGATGATCCGCGAGACCAACTTGAGGCCCCGACCGAGCGTATCATCGGCGTATTCCCGTTCGTCCACGAGCGTCGGGCGGGCCGCGGCGCGCTGGAGTTCCTCGATGGACGCCTCCGTCTGTTGTTCGGCGCGCTGCAGGAATTCGATCTCCGGGTCTTCCGTCGCCCCCGCGTTCACGGCCCGGATGGCGGCGAGACGCGCCGCCGTGTCCTCGCCCGCGCGGATCGCGTAGGTGTGCGTTTGGCTGATGGCGGGCGGTGTGTAGCCACGCATGCCGCGAAAACAGTCGGGAACCAATCCGATTCCGGCCGTCGTGATCGCCAGCGGATTCTCCGACTCGGCCCCCGCGCACTCCCGTTCGAAATAGCGGGCGAGCCACCCGGTCGACGGCGCGGGTTCGCCGGGCACCATGCCGAATTCGAAAAAGTCCATCGAGCTGAAATGCGATTGATTCGGCTGTGCGTAGCCGATGTTCTGGACGACGGCGACTTGTCCCGCGTCGACGTATCGGTTCGCGAGCCGCCACAATTGCGGATGGAAACCGTTTTCGGCGTCGACCGCGAGTTCCTCACCCAGGGGTACGGCGAGCGCGGGGCGCGCCGCGCGGTACGCGTCGTCCCGATAAGGGATGACCGTGTTCAGCCCGTCGTTTCCGCCTTCAAGCTGAATCAGGACGAGGATCCGGTCGGATGCGCCGCGCCGCGCCCGCTCGAAGCCCTCCGACGACCTCGCCGGCCAGAGCGGCATCGCCGCGGGGAAGGCGAGCGAAGCCAATCCCGAAAAGCCGACTCGCATCGCGTCGCGTCGTGAGATTCGCATCGTATCGGATCCTTGATTCGCTTGGGTTACACGGTTCGCGCCGAAAGGCCGTGGTTCATTTCAACTGATATCGGGGAAACGTCATCATGACGTGGAAACAGGCGCGTACGCGCCGCTGGAAGACCGTGGAAGGGTCCGCTTCGGACGGCGACGCGCCGATCGCCGCCACCATCGCGTCGAGCGACTGCTTTTCGGCCGGACGCAATTCGGCCTGGAGCAGTCGAGCGCGGAAGTACTCGACGATGCCTTCCGTATCCGACTCGGAGTCGACATGCCCTTGGGCGATCAGCCGGTCGCAATACGCCGGGGTCATGAAGTCGGCGCCCGACATGCCGCCCGCCAGATTGAAACGCGCGATCAGGTTCCCCGAGTTGATCCATGCCCGACCATGCTCCCATCCCGACACGTTGGGCGCTCCGTAGAGCCGCATGCCCATCTCGGCCGTCCAGACCGGCACTCCCATCTTGTTGAGCGGCCAGCGCGTCACGCAGGCGAATTCATCGAGTTCGACGTTGCGCGCGGCCATGACCATGTAGTCCATGGGGTGCTTCACCATGCGGTATCGATACGATTCGTCGTGGAAGAACCGCGACTTGAAGATCTTCCGAAGGACCTCGCGCACCTGGTAATTGTCGCCGTCCACCCGCGTTTCATAGAAGAACGCGCCCAATTCCTCGACCGCCGGATGATCGATCGGAATCGATTCGAACACGAACCAGCCGAGGAACTTCCACGCCAGGTGCAGCGCGGCCGCCGGCACCCGCGCGTGCGCGGGACTGATCGGAGCGCCGCTGACGTGATCCAGGATCAAGTCGATGATCCGATCGGCTTCGCCGCCCGGCATGTCGGAGCGCACTTCCTTTCCGAAGACCGTCTTGACTTCCCCGTCGTGCCGATCGGCCTGGAACTCGTACTCGAACGGCCAATGGTCGGCTTCCCGCTCGTTGAGCGCCTCGCCGGTGAGCGCTCGGGCGATTTCCCGCACGTCGTGTTCGGTGTAGTTGCCGACGCCCATCGTGAACAGTTCAAGCAATTCCCGCGCGAAATTCTCTTGGGGTTTTTCCTTGGTGTTGATCCGGTTGTCGAGATAGATGAGCATTGCCGGGTCGCGCAGGACGGCGCGCAGCAGAGCGCGGTACGGTCCGTGGCTCGCGTCGCGCAGCAACCGGTATTGTCGGCCGACGATTTTCTGCGTCCACGGGTTCAGCGCGCCCCGATTGAATCCGGTCGGACCTCGCACATCGGCGTCGGTGATCGTCGCCCAGACCTTCTGCCAGTCGGACACGAGGTGATCGTGCATGAACAACTGGAGCTGTTGCTGTAGCGGATGTCGGGTCCGGATCATCCGGAAGATCCAGTGGTTTTGCAGGTCCCACTCGTAGAACGGGACCTTGATGCTCCCGACCGGCTTCTCTTGGCCGTTCCGATCGACGGCGAGGATTTCGGGCAGCGCGGCGATCTCGGCTTCAAGTTCCTCGTCCACGACCGGGTAGTCGACGATTCCATCGACGGTCCGATCGAGGCCCCATTCGACCATTCGGGTCAATTCGTCGGGCCGCCGCCCGAATCCCGCTCGACGACCCAAATGGGCCGCCTCATCGCGCGTCCACGGACCGTCGTACGCATCAAACCAACGCATGACTCCGCCCCTGTTCGAGAAATCCGAACCCTGTGCGGGCTTCAGAATAGCACACTGGACCGACCGATGGTATCTTGTCGCGGCGCGGCGCACCGTTCACCCGGTCGTCGCACGGTCCGTCGGGAATGCTCGGTTGCCGCTCGGAGAATCGCGTGGGGAACGCCGTGCGCGGCGCGTCACAACGAACGCAAGGGGAGGTCGGCTCGCATGCGCGAAGATACGTTGGTCGTTTATCCGCCGCTCGATCCGGATCGCCTCGCGCGTGTGGCCGAGGCGGCGGGCTCGATGCGCGTTATCAATGCGACCGATCTCGGCGCGGCGCGGCGCGCGATGCCGGAGGCGGACGCGTTCTACGGCAAGATCACGGCCGATCTGCTCGCCGCCGCGACGCGGCTCCGGTGGATTCAATCCCCCACCGCGAGCCTCGAGCACTACATGTTCCCCGAGTTGATCGGGCATCCCGCCGTCCTCACGAACATGCGGGGCCTTTTTTCCGACGTCATCGCGGATCAGGTCATGGGGTATGTGATCTGCTTCGCGCGCAATCTGCACATCTACATTCGGAACCAGGTCGACGCCCGATGGGAACCGCTGGGCGGCGACACGCAGAGGGCCTCATCGCTGATCGGCCCTTCGGTCGTCACCGAGATCGACCGGAGCCATCGGCACCTGGGCGATCAGACGCTGGGTGTCGTCGGGTTGGGATGCATCGGGTCGGAGATCGCGCGGCGCGCCGGCTCGTTCGGCATGCGCGTGCTCGCGGTCGACGCGCTGCGCCGCGAACGGCCGTCCGAAGTCGACGCGTTATGGCCCGTCGAAGAGATCGACCGCCTTCTCGGGGAAAGCGACTATGTCGTGATCGCCGCGCCGCAGACGCCGCGAACGGTCGGCATGTTCCATCGGGCCGTTTTCGGGCGGATGCGGCCGACCGCGTTCCTGATCAACATCGGTCGCGGCGCCATCGTCCGGCTCGACGACCTCGTCGCGGCGCTCGACGCGCGCGAAATCGCCGGCGCCGCGCTCGACGTCTATGAACAGGAACCCCTTCCGAGCGACCATCCCCTGTGGCGATTTCCGAACGTGATCCTCACGCCGCACATCGCCGGATACTCGCCGCGCGTCCCCGAACGGCACCTCGAAACGCTCGTCGACAATGTCCGCCGATTCGCGCTCGGCCAGCCGCTCCGCAATGTCGTGACCAAGGCGGAATGGTGTTGAGCCGTTCCTGGGACGGCCTCATACGGCGCCCCAATTCACGCGGCCCGTGTAGCAGAAGAGTTGATCGGGCGTGAGCGTGACGAGACCGTCGTTCGGGTTCGAGCTGTTCGCGACGCCGTCGACTCCCCATGGGTTCCGCACCGTGATGCCGGTCACCGCTCCGTTCGTGAGGGTCACGGAGATGACCGTGTACATGTGGCCCATGATCAGCGGGGCATTGCCGACTCCCGGCCGTTTCTGCCCGAGGAATCCGATCGTGACGGCGCCGTAGGTGCTCCACCGATTGAAGACCTCGTTCGCGAGCGACGTCGCGTTGGCGTATCGGGTCATGTCGCGATCGCCCGGGGCGCGCGTTCCGAAGGCGAGGTTGGCTTCGACGCCCCAACCTCCGACGATCGACGCGTAGGTGCCTGCGCCCTTGCGGTAGTAGGTGAACGCCTTTTCCACCAGCGCGACCCAAAGACTGCCCTCGGCACCGAACCCCGCGTACGCCGGATTCGCGCTGCGGCTGTTCGCGACCGGCAGGTCGCTGTCGACGCGATAGAAGTTGTTGCCGAGCCGGATGCCGAACGTCCCGTCGTTGAAATCAACCAGGTTTTGCCGGAGCATCCGTGGAGCATCCATCGCGATCGCGCTCAGCCCGGCGAGCAGATAGCAATCGCCGACCGCGCCCTGGCGGATGTCGGAATAGGCCGGCCCGGCGGACGAGAAGAGCGGTCGTCCGGCGAACGATTTGTAGACGTGGTTCGACAGGGCTTTCGGATCGGCGATGCGGTCGCCGTCGAGCGTCCGGTCCGCGCCGTTCGCGAACGATCGAACGAGGTGCGTCGTGTCGTCGGACGAAGCGCCGGCCACCAGGTCGGTCGTCGCGTCGAGGTCGAGCCAATAGGTGTCGCCGCCTTCGTCTCCCTGCGTGAAATCGCCGATCACGTTGTCGATCGCGACGAGCGTATCGTTGCCGGCGCCGCCGAACATGCGGTCGATGCCCGCGCCGCCGTTGAGCTGATCGTCGCCGGATTCGCCGACGAGCTGATCATCGCCGCCTTCGCCCAGGAGCAGGTCGTTTCCGGCGCCGCCCCACACGCTGTCGGCGCCTTCGCCGCCCTGAAGGACGTCATTGCCGGCGCCTCCGACGAGCGTATCGTTGCCGCCGAGCGCGACGAGCGTGTCGTTGCCGTCGCCGCCGTCGAGATAGTCGTTTCCACCGGCGCCTTGAAGGTAGTCGTTTCCGCCGAAACCGAAACACCGGACGGTCATGGTGGCGATGAGGTCGACGAACCGGTCGTTTCCGGCCCCGCCCTGGAACTCGACGGCGGAGACCAGATTCGCCGCATACGCCCACGATTTGCGGCTTCCGACGTCATTGACGACGACGTTCGCCCCGACGCGGCTGACTTCGACGTTCGTCGCGAGGTTGTTGGACTGAACGACGAGCATGCTTCCGCTGAACCAGAGCGACGAGACGGCCATGAGGTCGCGGCTTTCAAGCCGTTCCATCGTCATGCCCGGGCCTCGGCGCCGCTGCCTCCGCTTGCGGTTTCTCCGCGCCGATGATTTCGTTCCGTTTCGACTCCACCATCGGCTCGCGTTCATGAGGGCACCTCGTCGGGACGGCGATCGGCGCGCCGCGGGCTCCGCGCGGGGCACTTCATTGCGCGATCAGGGGCAACACCGGAATGGACGCGAACGCGTCCCGGCGCACCGCGCCGGCCATGCGATCGTTCCGTTCGACGGAACGACCGGCGGATCGATTGCGTTGCGAAGGCGACAGGCTGACCATTGAAACAAATAGGACGGAATCCCGGTCGCGTCAAATCGACTCGCGAATTCCGGTCCTGTTTCGTGCCGTTCGCTCGATGCGCGCGCCCCGCGATCGGCGCGATCGGCGAAATCGGTTGGACCGGGCCGCGGCGGCGCGGTCGTTACGCCCGGCCGTCATGTTCCGCGACGAGCCGAATGGCGGGGGCCCGGATCGATGTCGAGCACCTCGCGGGCCGGCTTCCAGATCGCCTCCATGCCCCGGCATTCCCATCGATCGTCCTCGCGAACGCCCGCGATCGTGTGCCCCGTCTCGATCACCGGGCCCTCGTCGAAGAGATAGATGGCCGTGTTGTACAGGACGTGCGAAACGTCGTTCGGTTCGAGCCGTCGGAAATGGCACTGCAGATCGGGAAGTCCGAGCGCGGCGAGCCCGAGCGTGTCCATGAGCAGATCCTCGCACGACGCGTCCTCGGCGCCGTCGTACCCGGTGATCCGGAAGAGGCGGACATTCAAGGCTCCGGGACGCGCGAAGAGATGGACGCTCGGGTCGGCGACCGCGTCGAGGTAGGCGCGCGGAGGAATGATCTGCTGTGTCGGCGACCAGTGGATGGCGAGCGGCATGGCCGTTTCGAGCACGGCGGCAACGCACTGCTGGAAGAGGCCCAACCGATCCTTGTGCGGCAGGCCGCTCGCCATCAGGTCGCTCACCAGCATCGACACGCCGGCGTCCTCGATGAGCGATTCCACTTCGGGAAACCGCCACGATTGACGCACGGCATCGACGAGCCTATCGGGCGAGGTCGGCTTGCTCGATTCGGCGATCAGGCATTGGGCGGGGAGCGTTCCGTCGCGATACCGCACCGAATGGCGTGTGTGGACGAATGCGAGCAGGTCGGAATCGGCATCGCGCACCAGCGGCGCGATGCCCGGACATCGGTCCTTCAACGCGTCGAACAGGTCCGCCTTCGGGATGCTCGGCGGCTCCGCGTAGAGCAGCTCGATGAAGTAGGGCCCTTCGTGCGGGTCCAGCGTCGAGTTTGGAACGGAACGCGCCATGGATATTCCGGATCGCCCATCGGCCGCATCGGCCGCACCGGCACCATTAGAGCAGACCGTGCGGGCGGATTCCAACGGCTCCCCTCGACGCGGAGCACGGCGGAGCGTGGTTCCCTCGGCGGCCGCCGCCGCGCATATTGATACGGTATGGAGACGAACGAACCTGGGCCCGGCGATCCGGAGGCCGAAACAAACATCCCGGGCAGCCCGGACTCGGAGCGGACGGCATGGCGCGCGGCGGGCGCGAAAGTCCGCGAATTCCCGCAGACCCCCGGTGTCTACCTGATGAAGGACGCCGCCGGACGGGTCGTCTATGTGGGAAAGGCCAAGAACCTCCGCTCCCGCGCGGGGAGCTATTTCCTCAAGGCGGCCCTCGAGGAATCCAGGACCGCGTCGTGGGTCGGCGAAATCGCGGACGTCGACTTCATCGAATGCGAGAGCGAAGTCGACGCGCTGCTCGTCGAGTCCCGGCTCATCAAGGACATCCAACCCAAACACAACCGGGAACTCAAGGACGACAAGACGTTTCCCTACCTGATGATCACGACCCGCGACGATTTTCCGAGGGTCGAGGTCACGCGCGAACCGTGGGCCTCGGGCGCGAAGCTGTATGGACCGTTTCCCAGCGCCGGTTCGCTCCGCGGCGCCGTGCAGGTCCTCCAACGCATCTTCCAGTTCCGCACGTGCGGGCTGGAGATCGACGAAGGGGACGAGCGTTGGAAGTGGTTCCGACCCTGCCTGCTCGCCAGCATCCGCCAATGCACGGCGCCCTGCAATCTGAGGATCGGCAAGGCGGAATACCGGCGCGACATCCGCCGGCTCCAGATGTTCCTCGAAGGCCGCAAGAAGGACCTGCTCTCCCAAATGGGCGACGAAATGCGGTCGGCCGCGAAGGAACTCCGATTCGAGGAAGCGGCCCGAATGCGCGACGAAATCGCCATGCTCGAATCACTCGACCAGCGCGGCGATCTCGACACCCACGCGCAGCCCGAAGTCTTCCATGTCGATCCGCAAAAAGGTCTCGTCGGCCTCCGGAAGATCCTGAAGCTCGACGAACCTCCGCGAACCATCGAAGGGATCGACATCGCGCATCTCGCCGGCGATCAGACGGTGGCGAGCGTCGTGCAGTTCCTCGACGGTCTCCCGTTCAAACCCGGATACCGCCGCTACAAGATCCGGCAAGTCGAGGGCATCGACGACTTCCGGAGCATCCACGAGGTGGTCGGCCGGCGATACGGACGATTGCGGGCCGACGGGGAACCGTTCCCGGACATCGTGCTGATCGACGGAGGCAAGGGCCAATTGAACGCGGCGCTCGCCGCATTCCGGGAACAGGCGATCGATCCGCCCACTCTCCTCTCGCTCGCCAAACGCGAGGAGGAGATTTTCTTGCCGGGCCAGGCGGAATCGCTGCGATTGAGCCGCCACGCGTTCGCCCTGCGCCTCCTGCAGTATGTGCGGGACGAGGCGCACCGTTTCGCTCAGCACTATCATCACATCCTGCGCCGCAAGTCGAACCTCGACGACGTCGAAGGCGCGGGCTGACGCGGGGAGGGGAACTCCCGGGCATGGATTTGAACCATGAATGGCGGAGCCAAAATCCGCTGTGTTGCCAATTACACCACCCGGGAAACGTGGAAACCCAGGTCGGTTTCCGACGAGCGCCGAACGGAGTCCGGCGAACCCATGATTTGTACGTCCCGATCGCCGGGTGTCAAGCTGTGGGGCAAGCTCCCGGCGTGGCGTGAACCGATGACATCTTGTCCCGTGCCGGAAAGGAGCACGCTTGTCCTACGTTCACCGCTCCTTGACCGCTCCTTGACGGTCGCTTTCCGGGTCTTCTATAGTACGACGAGAACTCGGCGGAACCCCCGAGGCGGACGCGGATCGCCGGCGGCCCCCTTTTCGCTCGAAACCTCGCATGAAACCCGGTGGTTTCCATGCCGCCTGTCGTCATCGATCTGAAGCGGACGGAGGATCCGCGCGACGTCGTCCACCGGGCCGTCCAGGCGCTGGCCGAGGGCCGTATTGTCGGTTTTCCGTCGGAGTCGGTATACGGTGCCGCGGCGAGCGCTCTGGAACCGTCGGCGGTGGAACGGTTGGCGCGGTGGAAGGGAGCGGATGCGTCGAGACCTTTGTCGCTCGCGCTGAAGAGCGGCGAGGACGCTCTGGACTACGTTCCGGCGATTTCGCCCCTCGCTCGCCGTCTCGCTCGGCGGTGCTGGCCCGGGCCGCTCACGATGATCGTCGACGACACGCATCCCGACAGCGCGCTGCGCGTCCTTCCCGACGCCGTGCGGGCGGCCGTTGCGCCGCGCGGCACGGTCGCGCTCCGCGTTCCGGCGCATGCGACCGTCCAGTCGGTCCTTCGACTGTGCGCGGGACCCGTCGTCTGGACGAACGCCCATCCGATCGGATCGCCTCCCGCCGTGACGGCGACCGAAGCCGTCGAACGGCTCGACGACCACGCCTCGCTCGTGCTCGACGATGGCCGCTGCCGGTTCGCCCAACCTCCAGCCGTCGTGCGCGTCGACGGGCTCAAGCTGATCGTTCGCCGAATGGGTGTCTTGACCGACGCATCGCTGAGACAGATGGCCGGCTACATGCTGTTGTTTGTCTGCACGGGGAACACGTGCCGCAGCCCCATGGCTGAACGGCTCATGCGGAATCTGCTCGCCAGGAAGTTCAACGTTCCGATCGAGTCGCTCGAATCGCGGGGCATCCTGGTGATGTCCGCGGGGGTTTCGGCGATGAGCGGATCGGGGCCATCGGCCGAGGCGGTCGCCGTCCTCGCGCAGCGCGGGCTCGATCTGAGGCCGCACGAATCGCAACCGCTCAGCGAACGCCTCGCCCGTTTCGCCGACCTGATCCTCACGATGACGCGCGGGCACCGCGACGCCATCCTGGCGCACTGGCCGTTCACGGCGGGCCGCGTCAAGGTCGTCAGCCTCGACGGCGCCGACATCGCCGATCCGATCGGCGGCCCGCTCGAAATGTACCAGCACTGCGCCGATCAGATCGAACGCAACCTGATCGCCTGGCTCGATCAACTCGACATCCAACCCCTCGATTCCCTCGTCTTGCCCGGAGAATGACCTCATGCGCGTGGCTGTCGGAAACGACCATCGAGGCTTGCAGGTCAAGGCGCGTCTGCTGCCCTTCCTTCGGCAAATGGGCCATGAGGTGATCGACGTCGGGACGCTGGACACGCAGGCCGTCGACTACCCGGATATCGCCGCGCATGTCGCGACGCTCGTGTCGCAAGGGGACGCCGAACGGGGCATCCTGATCTGCGGCACGGGGATCGGCATGGCGATCACCGCCAACAAGTTCGCGGGCGTCCGGGCCGCGACCTGCCACGACGAATTCGACGCCGAAATGTGCCGTCGCCACAACGATGTCAATGTGCTGTGCCTCTCGAGCCATCTGCTCGGCGAACGCAACATCGACAACCTCGTCGCGCTGTGGCTCAGCACCGAATTCGAAGGCGGGCGCCACGCTCGGCGCGTCGAGAAGATCATCGCCCTCGAACGGCGGCGCGCGTTCGAACCGCCTCGCGAAGGCCGAAGCTCCGATCCGGCCGGCTAGGTCCCGCGTCCCAAGGACGCTCGTCCGCCGCGACCCGTCATGGATATCCGCGAAACGGCATGCGTCGGGGAAACGGTGGCCGTTCGCGAGCGGGCGGCGCTTGGCCCGACTCGATCGACCACTCCCGACGCTCGTCGTCCGTCGCGTAGTACCGCAGCCAAAGTTCGGCGTCGTCGTCCGGATCCATGCATCGCCAGTGCAGGTAGTTCCGCGGCGATTCGAGCCGTTTTTCGAGTGACGGAAGGATGTCACGGTAGATGATCGCGTAAAGGCGCCGGTCACTCAAGTGATCGGTGAACTCGATCTGGACCCGCTTCTCATACAGCCGTTTCAGGGTGTCTCCGAGGATCCGGTGCAGGCTCGCGTCATCGAGCGACTCGGGACGCGGAAGGCGAAGTTCCGGTTCAAACCATTGACTGATCGGAACGATCGGAGCCCGTTCCCACGCGAGCATCGACGCGAGGAACTCGTTCTCTTCGCGCGTCGACCGGCGATTGAGCCGCAGAACTTCGAGTGACTCGTCCAAGTACGGTTCGAGCGCGTCGCGCAGCCGCGCGTTTTCCAGGAGCAATTCCACTTCGTCGATGGGCAGCGATTCAGGCATGGGGAACCAGGTCGAGTGGCTGTCGTTCGGGCTCCGGCCGCGGCGGCCCGCGTCGATCGGCCCATCGCCGATCACGCCCGTCGCGGCCGAGCCCGGAAGCCGACCGTCCCGCGCTCGGGCGATTTCGCCGGCTCCCGATATAACTCGACTCTATCAACGGCCCGATTCGCCGCAAGACAGTCCTTGAACGAAACCGACTGGATTCCATGGAACCCGATTCGGTTCGTCGGCACGATCCCTACGAGCGACAAGGTCGAGCCGGCAGGGTCCGCCCGGGTCGCCGCGACCGCGCATTCGCCTCATCTTTCCGGGACCTTGAGCACACGGTCGAAGAGCGCGTACGCGGCTTGGCGCATCTCGGGCGGAAAGTCGTGGCCGCAGGGGGGATGTTCGACCCGCAGCCGGTCCGCATGCCCATGCAGGGCGAACACGGGTCTCGCCGCGGCGACGATGCGGTCCACGCTGTCCGCGCGGAAATTGTGATCGTCGCGCGGCGCGATGATCAGCACGTGCCGCGGCGCGATCGCGCCGATCAGCTCGTGGAAGTCGAACGGAATCGACTCGAGCTTCCCCCGGTAGTCGGCGAGTCGCGGCATGTAGCGTGTCTGGCACCAGCCTCTCTCCAATTGCCAGTTCCGCTCGTCGCCGGAGTAGTAATCGACGAACGAATCGAGCCCGCAGCTCGATACGACCACGTCGATCCGATCGTCAAATACGCTCGTGAAGATCCCGTTGTGGCCTCCCAAGGAATGGCCGATCGCGCCGAACCGCTCGCCGTCGACGAACGGGAGCGATTCGAGCAGGTCAAGGCCTCGCATATTGTCCCAAACGGCCTTGAGCGTTCCGCTCTTCCAGCCCAAACGGGCCAAGTCGGGCTGGTACTTGGCCAAGAGCGGGTAATTGGGGGCCAGCGTCACATAACCGCGTTCGGCGAGTTCGGCGGCGTATTGCCGGTTGGGCCGCGTTCCAAGCCCGACGACCGTTCCATGGCCGACCACATTGTCGGTACCATGAAGGCAGAGCACGGCGGGAGCTCGGCGGGTCGCGCGCCGTGAAGCGGCGTTCGCCAACGCCGGCGCGGCGCCTTCATCGCCGCGGCTCGGATCGGCGTCCGATTCCGCGAGCACCGACTTCGGGATGAGCAAATAGGCGGGGACCCGGCAATCGGGTTCCGACGCGTAGGAGACGAGTCGCCTCACGTACGCGCCGCAATCGACTTCTTCCTCGACGCGCATGTCGAGCGGACCGCGCGAAGCCTGCTTCGGATCCAGTTCGCCCATGACGGCGCGCATTCCGTCCAGGATTTCCTCGCGTCGCCGCTTCCAGTCGTCGACGGTGTGGACCGGTTGCACGGAGCCGTCGGCCGCGTGCTGGACGAGGAGCTGATCGCGGGGAAGTCGATCGAGTGCGCCGCCGTCGGACGGGTCGCCGCTCCCGGACCGCGCCGGATTCCGCGTCGCGGCGATCGCCAGCGAGCCGGTCAACAGAACGGCGAGCGTCCGGACCAAGAGCCCGTGCGCGAATCGGCGCGGCGCGCGGCGTGGCGTTCGATCTCCGATTCCGCCGTGGCAGGGCGGGACGTGTCGCATGGCCATTGCCGTATTGCCTCCATCCCGACCGGCGCGCCATCATGGGAGCCCCGATCGATGTCGATTCCAAGAGCAAGGTACTCGGCGAGGAGAACGGAACATGGCCCATCGCGCGAATCACTCGACCCGGCGCGCGCGTCGCGCCGCCGCCTTCGTGACGTTCGTTTCCGCCCTCGCGGCATGCGCCGTCTGGGGGATTCCGTCCGCTCGCGGAGCCGACGCGGATATTGTGGAGGACGTCGTCTACGGCCACAAGCTCGGACTCGCGATGACCTTCGATGTCTATCGACCGAAGGCGGGGGCGAACGGCGCGGGCGTACTCTTCATGGTGAGCGGCGGTTGGTACTCCACATGGGCTCCGCCCGCCAGCGCGATGCCCCTCTTCGCTCCGCTGCTCGACAAGGGATTCACCGTGTTCGCCGTGCGGCATGGCAGCAGCCCGAAATTCTCGATCCCCGAGGCGGTATCCGACGTCCGGCGCGCCGTCCGGTTCATCCGGTCGAACGCCGCGCGGTGGGACGTCGACCCGAACCGGCTGGGCGTTTTCGGGATGAGCGCGGGGGGCCATCTTTCGTTGATGCTTGCCACGGCGAGCGACGAGGGCGACTCGGCGAACGCCGATCCGATCGAACGCGCGTCGGACCGAGTCGCGGCGGTCGTCGCGATCGTCGCGCCGACCGACCTGCGCATCATGGTATGGGAGGCTCCCGAAAAACTCCCGGCATACAAGCAATTCCCCGCGCTCGATCTCGACCTCGAATCGGCCCAGGAAATGTCGCCCCTCGTCCATGTATCCCAGGATGACTCGCCCACGTTGCTGATCGCGGGCGACAAGGACGACCTCGTCCCGATCGCCCATAGCGAACGGATTCACGCCGCGTTCGGGGAAAACAAGGTGGTGAGCGAGTTCCTCGTGCTCAAGGGCGCCGGCCACGGGTTTCGCGGCGACGACCAGCGGCGCGCGTTCGAGGCGCTCGTTGGCTGGTTTGAAAAACACCTCGCCAAACCCCAATGACGGTTACCCGCGAGGCGCATCGACCGAGAGTGAGGTGACATGGACGCGGTTCAGGTCTCCGGGCATGTCCCGAGGTTCCTTCGGGGCGTACTCATCGCGTCCGTGCTCGGCTGCCTCGTCGGCGGCGTCATGATCGCGGCCCGAAAGAGGCCCGGAATCGCCGTTCTTGGCGCGTCGTTGGTCGTCGCCGTCGCGTCCGCCGCCGCGATCGGACGGCTCGCGCGAAAGCGCCGTTGGATCACGGACACCGGACAGGGTTTCACGATCCGCGACCGGCGCGGCGAACGGTCGTACGAGGACGAGGACGCGTATCGCGTCGAATTGGACGCGCGCCGCATCTTCTCGCAGGGCGTTTGCGCCGGCACACGGCGCCGATTTCGGATGCGGATCGAGGGCGAGCCGCGCGAAGTCGCATGCGACAACCGTTTCCCGCTCGCCCAATCCGATCCGCTCGCCCCGCTGATCGGGCGGCTCGTCAACGCCTACCGCCAAAGGGCCGATGAGGCGCTGAGCGCGGGCGCGATCGTTCGGGGCGCGAACTGGTCGCTCACCAACGCCGCGCTGACCGTCGGCCATCGATCGCCCGTCACGATTCCGATCGAGGACCTGGTTTCGGTCGCCGTTCTGGACGACCGGGTCCGCGTATGGCGCAAAGGTCGGGATGAACCCGTGTTCGAGGCTCCCGAGCGTTCATCGAACGCGTTCCTGCTCCGCGTTCTGCTCGAAAAACGCATCGGCGAGCGGGCCGCGGCCGACACGGACGGCGAACCCGTTGAAGGGCTCGGGCGCATCCACTTCGAACGGAAAGGAAGCGGAGTCGCCGCCGTCCTGCTTTGGACGGTCGCCGCCCTGTTCGTCCTGACCGGTACGCCGCTCGTCCTGGGCGGCATGGTTCCGGGCGCGAGAATCCTCGGCGTCGTTCTGCTCGTCGGAGCCTCGCTCGCCGTGTGGGGAATCCGTGTTCATCGCCGCATCGTCTTCCGATGCCATGAACGGGGCGTCTTCCGGCGCGGCCTGTTCACCGCAACGTCGATGCGATACGACCAGGTCGAGACGTTCACCCATACGGCGACGCGCCAATACTACAACGGCGCCTACATCGGGACATCACTGAACATCGTCCTGGTCCCGCAAACCGGAACGGGCGCCAAGACCATTCGGTTCTCGAGGTCGGTCAAGAACGTCGACGAATCGCTCGACAACCTGCGGGATCACATCGCGGCCGTCGTCGCCGGACGCATGTTGCGCGGTGTGTCGGCCGGAGAACGCGTTCCGTGGACGGCGAACCTGGCCCTGCGGCCGGACGGTATCGATTACCGACCGGCGGGCTTTGTGGGGCGCAAGGATCCCGTGTTTCTCGCCTATTCCCAAATCGCGAACTTCTCGATCGCCGACGCCACGTTCCAGTTGTGGGAACAGGGCAAGGCCAAGCCGGTCGTGAAGGAGAGAGTCGGCGAGCCGAATTTTTTTCCGGGCTATCTCGCGCTTTCGAGTTTTTTCGATCGCTAGGCCCCGCGAATCGGGGCGAAAGGAGCCGGTGATGGGCGAAACGAGTAGGAAGCGGCACCGAAAATTGGCGTCGTATTCACACGATCTGTTCTTACCGGGATTCCCGATTTGAAGGCATCGCTCCCCCATGCCTGAACCCCGTTTTCCTTCAGAGTCCCCACCCCACGGAAAGCCCATGACCACGCCAACCCCACCGCCATCAGCCGGGTGCGAACCGCCGACCGAATTCGAGGGAACCATCCGACGGGAGATCGGCGGAATGCCGATTCCCGAACTCGCCGAACGTTTCGGCACGCCCCTCTATGTGTATGATGCCTCGGCGATCTCCCGCCGGATCGCCGATTTGCAGGCGTTCGACGTCATCCGGTACGCGCAAAAAGCGAATTCGAATCTGGCCATTCTGGATTTCATGCTCCGTCGCAACGTCGTGGTGGACGCGGTGAGCGCGGGGGAAATCCGCCGAGCCCAGGCGGCCGGGTTCTCCGGCGCCTCCCAACCTCCGGGCATCGTCTATACGGCCGACATCTTCGATCGCGACGCGCTCGATATCGTCGTGAGCGACCATATCCCCGTGAACGCTGGCTCGCTCGACATGATCGAACAGCTCGGCGACCGCGCCCCCGGACGGAACATCATGCTCCGGATCAACCCAGGGTTCGGGCATGGGCACAGTCAAAAGACGAACACGGGCGGCGAACAATCCAAGCACGGAATCTGGCACGGGCGGCTCGGCGACGCACTGCTCCTCGCCGACCGATGCGGGTTGGGAATCACCGGATTGCACATGCATATCGGTTCGGGGAGCGACCTGGAACATCTCGCCCAGGTCTGCTCGGCGATGGAATCGGCCGCGAGGACCGTTGGCCGAACGGTGATGACGATCAGCGCGGGCGGCGGTCTTCCGATCGCGTACCGGGCCACCGATACGGATGTCGATATCGACGCCTATTTCTCGCTTTGGGACGCGACCCGCAAACGACTCGAGTCGGAGTTCGGACACCGTGTGACGCTCGAGATCGAACCGGGCCGATACCTCGTGGCCGAATCGGGATATCTGATCGCGGAGATTCGGGCCGTCAAGCGCACGGCGGGCAAGACGTTCTATCTTGTCGACGCGGGCTTTAACAATCTCGCTCGGCCGATCCTCTACGGCGCCTATCATCCGATGTCCGTATGCCGCACGGACGCCGATGAACCGGGCCTGCTCGACGTCGTCGTCGGCGGGCCGCTCTGCGAATCGGGCGATATCTTCACGCAAGAGGAAGGCGGTTTCGTGCGGACTCGGTCGTTGCCCGCGGCTCGCGTCGGCGATTTTCTCGTGATCGAGCGCGCGGGCGCGTACGGCGCCGTAATGGCCTCAAACTACAACTCGAAACCGTTCGCCGCCGAAGTGCTCGTCGAGCAGGACCGGTGCCACCTGATCCGGGACCGCCAGTCCTACGAGGACCTCATGCGCGGAGAACGGATTCCCGCGCGCTGAGCCGACCGCCCCTATGCGTGGAGTCGCTCCGCCCGCTTCGCGAAAGTCCGAGGCCGACCGATGCGTTATGCGATCTGCAACGAGACGTTCCAGGACTGGCCGTTCCCCCGCGCGTTCCGGTTCGCCCGCGAGTGCGGCTACACGGGCATTGAGTTCGCCCCGTTCACAATCCAAAAGAACGCCTACGACATCACAATGGCCGAACGCCATTCGGTGAGGCGGCTCGCGGAAACCGAGAACCTCGAAGTGGTCGGCCTGCACTGGCTGCTCGCGTTCACGCGCGGCTATTATTTGACGTCTCCCGACGAAGACGTGCGCCGGGAGACGGCCGCATACATCGGCGAACTCGCCCGGCTGTGCCGCGATCTGGGCGGGACGATTCTCGTGCTCGGTTCACCCAAACAGCGGAACGTGCTCCCGGGTCTCACCCACGAACAGGCCATGCGATTCGCCGCCGATGTGCTCCGGAGGACCTGCGGAACGCTCGGGGATTGCAAAGTCCGACTCGCCGTCGAACCGCTCGGTCCGGAGGAAGGTGATTTCCTCCGCACGGCCGATCTCGCGGCCGAGCTGATCGAGATGGTGGATTGTCCGCACGTCGGTCTGCACCTCGACGTCAAAGCCATGGCGTCCGAATCGACGCCGATCGTCGACATCCTGAGACGTCACGCCGGTTCGGCGCTGCATTTCCACGCGAATGACGCGAATCGTCGAGGCCCCGGGATGGGCACCGTCGACTTCGAGCCAATCCTCGCGACACTCCGCGACATGGGGTATTCCGGCTGGATCTCGGTCGAAGTGTTCGACTTCGCGCCGGGCGTCGAATCGCTCGCCCGCGACAGCATCGCGTACCTGAAGCGATGCGAGGAGCGCGTCGAGAGGCGGTCGATCGGCCACGAGTCGTGACGCGCCGACGGAACGCCTACCCAGACGCCCGCATCTCGGCGAGCCGCTGAGCCGTGCCAACCAACCGGTCCCAATGCTCCTCGATGTAGTCCGGCGGGCCTCCGATCTGCGCCACCACCGTCGCCACGTTCTCGGTCGGAACCATTTCGATCGCATTCCATGGGCAGACGTTCAATTCATACGGGTTCGTCTTCTTCTGCGGAATGTGTACGCAGCATTCGCAACCGACGCACCGTTCCAGATCGATCTCGCACCAGGCATGGCTCCCCTTCACGCCCATGTTCCGTCGAATGAGCGTGATGCAGTCGACCGGGCATACCTCGATGCACGATTCACATCCCGTGCAGTTGTCGGCGTTGATCACCGCCAACTCCTTGGGCACCTTCTTACGGGCTCCCTGTTTGGCCATATCGAGGGGTCTTTCAATGTCTTTTTCAGCGAATTTTTCGGTATGGGCCGTGAGGCGCGGCGGAATCCAGTCCGCGTTCCGATGTTTGGTCGCGAGGGTGGGTGGGTTTGGCAACCGGCCGCGAACATGACATTATACAACAATCGGAAATCGGACACAGGTCCACCATGGCGACGATTCAAACCGTGACGCTCGGTTGCAAAGTAAACCAGTACGAGACGGAGCTGGTGCGCGAGGGCCTTGCGCGCGCGGGGTATCGCGACGCCCTTCCGGGTGAACGGGCGTCGCTCTGCATCGTGAACACCTGTACGGTGACGGCCGAGGGTGACGCGAAGAGCCGGCAGGTGATTCGCCGTCTGGCGCGGGAGAATCCCGAGGCGCGGATCGTCGTGATGGGCTGTTACGCGACGAGGGCTCCTGGTGAAATCAGCGTACTGCCCGGCGTGGCCGAAGTGATCACCGACAAGCGGGAGATCCCCGATCTCTTGGGCCGTCACGGCGTCGTCGATCCGCCCGACGGCATCTCGGGATTCTCCGGACGGAATCGGGCGTTCGTCAAGATCCAGGACGGCTGCATGCTCAAATGCAGCTATTGCATCATTCCGCACGTGCGCCCGCACCTCGTCAGTCGGCCCGACCATCAAGTGCTCGACGAAGTGCGACGGCTCGTCGACAACGGCTACCGCGAGATCGTGCTCACCGGGATCCACCTCGGGCACTACGGCATCGAATGGAATTGGGGACGTTCCAAGGCGGATTGGTTCCGGCTCTCCCACTTGCTCGAGCGGATCGCCGATCTTCCGGGTTCCTTTCGCGTGCGATTGTCGAGCATGGAGGCGACGGAAGTGACTCGCGAGTTGATCCGCGTGATGCGGGACCGGTCGGATCGGATCTGTCCGCACCTGCACGTGTGCCTCCAAAGCGGGTCGGACCGGATCCTGCGTCGCATGCGGCGCCGATGGGGCGCTCGGCGATTCCTCGACGTTTGCCGCGCGATCCGGGATGCCCTCGATCGACCTTGTTTGACGACCGATATCCTGGTCGGGTTTCCCGGCGAGACGGACGACGATTTTGAGCGGACGGTGGACGTCGCGCGGGAAGCGGGTTTCGCGAAGATGCACGTCTTTCCGTTCAGCCCTCGAAAGGGGACGGCGGCGGCCGCGATGGACGATCCGGTTCCCCCGGCGAAACGCAAGGAACGCGTCGACCGATTGGCCGGCCTCGAAAGGGACCTGCGGGAAGCCTATCTCCGGGCGTTGGTCGGCAGCCGATTGCAGGTCCTGGTGGAGACACCAACACGCGGCCGTGGAGCGATCGCGGCGCGAGGCACGGCGTGCCGTTACGTGCCCGTCGAACTGCTCGGCGAACCGCTCGAAGTCGGCTCGCTGGTTTCCGTTCAGTCGACGGCGTCCATCGACGGCCGGCTCGTGGCGAGGACAACGGCCTGAAACGCAATCCCCGATCGAGTCCGCCGCCCCGGATTCGGCTCCCGGGCGGCCTTGTTTCCGAGCCGCATTGTTTATTCAGCCGTCGGGTTATTCAGCCGTCGGGTTCTTGAGCCGTCTGGTTCTTGAGCCGTCTGGTTCTTGAGCCATCGGGCGATCGGCGCGGCCCGCGCGGATCGGAGCGCGTCATTCGCTCGGTTCAATGGTGGACGACATCGAACCGAGGCAGCTTGTCACGAGCGTATCGCGTCCGAATGCATGGATCTGATCCCGTTTCAGCTCGGCATGTTCGCGGCTCGTCGTAAGACAGACGGCCCGGCCCGCGCGATCGACATCGTCCGCCAATTGGTTGGCTCGCTCGTCGGAGTATCCAAACAGGCTGCGCATCATGCGGATCACGTAATCGAACGTGTGTTCGTCGTCGTCCCACAGCACGACATGGTATCGAGGCTGTTTTCGCGGGGACGGTTCGGCGCGATCGAGGGTCGCCGTCCTGTCCGATGTCCGCTGGGTGAACTCGTCCGCCCATGCATCCGATTCGAGCACCGCCGTCCGGCTGCCACGTGACACGGTCCAATCTCCTTTTCGCCGGTGGTGCCATCGCAGGGGCGCCAGTATATTGAAACGTCAATCGGAAAGGAATCGACCCATGCGGGATATCCAGCATTATTTGCGGAGTCGCGCCGCGGATTTCGAGGAAGATCTTTGCCGGCTTCTCCGGATTCCCAGCGTGAGCGCCGACGGGAAGTACCGATCGGACGTCGAGCGGGCGGCGCAATGGATCGCAGACCAGTTCGAACGGCTTGGAGTGGCGCGCGAGGTCATCCCGACGGCGGGCCACCCGCTTGTCTACGCCGAGACTCCGGCCGTGCCGGGCGCTCCTCGCGTGCTCGTTTACGGCCATTACGACGTCCAGCCGCCCGATCCGCTCGGCGAGTGGATCAGTCCTCCGTTCGAGCCGACGCGCCGCGACGGCGATTTATTCGCGCGCGGCGCGACCGACGACAAGGGCCAGCTCCTGACGCATGTCAAGAGTCTCGAGGCGTGGATGCGCGTGCGGGGCGGTCTTCCCTTGCAGGTCAAGTTCCTGATCGAGGGCGAGGAGGAGGTGGGCAGCGAGCATCTCGACGGGTTCTTGAGGGCGAATGCGGAGCGGCTCGCGTGCGACGTCGTGGTGATCAGCGATTCATCGCAATTCAGTCCCGATCTCCCGGCGATCACGTACGGGCTTCGCGGGATCGCGTACTTCGAACTGCGCGTGACGGGCCCCCGTCAGGACCTGCACTCGGGGACCTTCGGCGGCAGTATCATGAACCCGGCCAACGCGCTGACCGCGATCCTCGCTCGGTTGATCGACGATCGGGGGCGAATCCAAGTTCCCGGTTTCTACGACGACGTGCTTCCGCTGACGGACCAGGAGCGGAGTCAATTCCGCGCGTTGCCGTTCGACGAGGACCGATTCCAAGGGCGGATCGGCGTCCCGAAGCTCCACGGCGAAGATGGCTACACGACGCTCGAACGGCGTTGGGCTCGACCCACGTTCGATATCAACGGCCTGTGGAGCGGGTATCAGGGGGAGGGAAGCAAGACGGTGCTTCCCGCGCGAGCCGGCGCGAAGTTCAGTTTTCGATTGGTTCCCAATCAGAATCCCGCGAAAGTGGCCGAGTGCCTTCGCGGGTTCCTTGCGTCGGTCTGCCCGCCGGGGGTGACGTACGAACTGATCGAGATGCATGGAGGAGCCGGTTACGTGGCCGACCTGAGCAGCCCCTACCTGGCGGCGGCGGCTCGCGCCATCGAGCGCGGGTTCGGCACGGCGCCCGTGTTCATCCGCGAGGGCGGTTCGATTCCGATCGTCTCGTCGTTCCGAAAGCACTTGAAGGCCGACTCGCTGCTGCTTGGCTGGGGACTCGACGACGACAACGCCCACGGCCCGAACGAGAAACTCCGCATCGCGGATTTCCACCGGGGGATTGCGGCCAGTGCCCACCTATGGAACGAGCTGGCCTCGCGATGACCGGCCGCGGATCGGTTGGGTTCGAAGAACGCGCCGCGAGCCGAGCTCGCATCCGCCCCGACACCGCGTCCCCCATCCCCGTGCGACATGACCGGACGTAACTCACCACAAGAAGGCACTCCGATCCATGCTGGACCGAAAGTACATTGTCGACCATGCCGAGGAAGTGAAGGAGAACTGCGCGCGGAGAGGCGCGGCGGTGGATGTCGACCGCCTCGTGGAAATCGAGGAGCTTCGCCGAGCGAAGCTGCAGGACGTCCAGGAATTGAATCGACGGGCGAACGAGGTTGCCAAGTCGATCGGGTCGTGTAAGGATCCGACGGCTCGGGCCGAGCGCGTCGAGGAAGGGCGGAGGCTGCGCGACGCGAAGGACACGGCGCAGTCCGAACACGATCGGCTCGACGACGAGGCGCTCGCGATCCAGACGCTCATCCCCAATCGAACCCATCCCGACGCGCCGATCGGGACGGACGACGGAGCGAACCGGGAAGTCGGGCGCGGCGCGGCGCCCGTCCCCGATTTCGCGTTCAAACCCCTCGATCATGTGCAGCTCGCCGAACGGCACGCGCTGATCGACTTCGAGGCGGGCGCGCGCATCGCCGGTCACGGGTTCTATTTCCTGAAGAACGAGGCCGTGCTGCTCGAATTGGCCCTCCAGCAATTCGCTGTCGGGTTGCTCATCCAAAAAGGGTTCACACCCGTCATCACGCCCGACCTCGCCTACACCGAGATCCTCAACGGGGTCGGTTTCATCCCGCGCGGACCCGAAACCCAGATCTACAGCATCGAGAACTCGAACCTGAATCTGGTCGCGACCTCCGAAATCACGCTCGGAGGGATGTACAGCGGAGCGACGCTCGACGAGGACCAACTGCCGATCCGATTCTGCGGGCTGAGCCATTGTTTTCGGACGGAAGCGGGAGCGGCCGGCCGCGCGTCGCGGGGCTTGTATCGCGTTCATCAATTCACGAAAGTCGAGATGTTCGCGTTCACGACGCCCGATCAGAGCGATGCGGTCCACGAGGAGCTTTGCGCGATCGAGCGGGAACTCTTCGATCGGCTTGGAATTCCCTTCCGGGTTGTCGATACGGCGACCGGCGATCTGGGCGGGCCCGCCTATCGCAAATACGATCTCGAGGCGTGGATGCCGGGTCGAGGTGAACGAGGGGAATGGGGCGAAGTCACGAGCACTTCGAACTGCACCGACTACCAAGCGCGGCGGCTCAATATCCGCTTCAGGAAAAAGGCCGAGAAAGGCACCCACTTCGTTCACACGCTCAACGGCACGGCAGTCGCCGTCAGTCGGGCGATGATCGCCATTCTGGAGAATCACCAGCAAGTCGACGGCACCATCCTCGTTCCCGACGTATTGAGGCCGTTCGTTGGCAAGGACCGTATCGGCTAGCGGGCCCGCGCCGATCGCTTACGCTCGAGCCTCCGACGCCCAAGCGGAACGGAGTGATCATCCTGGCGAGCGCTCCGCCTTGGCGCGCCAGGACGACGCCGGTCCTCATCGTCACCAACCGGATCCCCGCGATGCGGACCGGTTCGGTCGCCGATTCCCAGTCGCGACATACGCCGGGCAGAAAGCCGACGCCAGCCGACGCCTGCTCATCGAGTCGTTCCGAGCCTCGATCTCCGTAGTAGCCGATCGCCGAGGCGCTCACGACGACGCCGGGTTTGTCGTGAAGTCCGGCGAGCGTTCGGCTGAGCAGGCTCGTGCCTCGCGTTCGGCTCTCGAGGATCCGCTCCTTGACTCGACCCGTCCATCGTCCGCTCGCGATGTTCTCGCCGGCGAGGTGCACGACGGCATTGGTGCCTTCGAGTTGCCTTGAATCGAGCTCGCCGTTTTCCGGATCCCAAACGATGTCGCTCGATCGACTCCTGCCGACCCGAATCGGCTCATGCCCGCCCTCGCGCAATCGGTCAGTGAGAGCTCGTCCCACCAGTCCGCTCGCCCCCGTCACGACGACCTTCATAGGGTCCGCCTTCCTCATCATGGAATCCGTTGAAATCCGCGTCGGTTGCCCCTTCCCGTTGCGACCCGCCACGAGGCTTGATCTCGGCGTGCAACGTATGCCCGGAGAGGAAACCGCATTCAGTGGTCGTTGATCACGGGTCGCATGGATAACGACCTTTGACGCCACCGGGTGGCGGTGCCGGACCTCATCGTTCCTCGCGGTCCGATCGATCGGGTCGCGCGTTGGGACCTAGCGAACGGGTTTCTTTCCCAGCATGCGGCGCACGAGCCCGATTTGTCCGGCGTGCAGCATCTCGTGCGCGGAACAGAATAACAGCGAGCCGAGCTTGTTTGGATAGCCTGAATAGGGTTCGGGAACGGGCGCGCCTAGCTGGCTATCGGTGAACGAGGCCATTTCGGTGAGACACCGGTCGTGCACACGGTCCAGGGTCGCTCGCAATTCGGCAGGGGTCGGCTCATCGGCGCCGGCAAGGGACGGCTCGGACCCCTTCTTGTATCGTCTCCAGAAACCGTTCGAGACAAGAAGTTCGTCATCCGGCTCCTTCCCGCGCACACGGACCAGGACCAGGGCGTACTCGGCGAACGCGAGGTGCGCCACTTGCCAAGCGATATTGGTCGGACAGCCTGGTGGTTGCGTGTACCAGAGTGAATCATCGAGATCGGTGAGGAGCGTCCGAGTGTAGTCGCGCGCCGATGCCAATTGGCTTCGCGCGATGTTGAGCGGTGACGGCATGATGGACCTGTTGGTTCGAGGGAGGGAGAGGCGGCGTGCGGCGAACCTGTTAGGTGGCGCGAACGTCATGGGGCCTTCCGAGCGGGACTTGGCGATTCCCCGTTCGACTACTCCAGGCTGGGCGTGATCTTCTCGCCGCGAGCTTGGGCCTCGGCGTCCTCGTACGCGCCGAGGAATTCGCTGTTGCAGTCCAACCAGAGCACTATACGGCGGAAATCGTCGGGTGGGAGCCGCACGCCGTAGTGCCGATCATCGAGATAATGGACCAGTCTGGAAGCCCTCGCGCCGAACTGTCCGGCGGTCGTCCGCCCGCCGGCGATCGCGTCCATTGGAATATTCGCGATGCTCGTCGTGCTGTGCGCGTGGAAAAAGAACCCGAATTTCTCGGCGAGGTTGTCATACGATTTCGTAAACGATACCGGCTTGTGGCTGTCCCGCGGGCAGCGGCGGACCTCGATCGGACCGCTCAGATCGATCGCTCCTTTCTCCCGATGGCAATCGACGCAATGCCGGTCCAGGACGGGTTGGACGAGCCGGACGTAGCTGAATGGGTTGGAACCTTCGGGCTCGGGCATCAGCTTGGACGGCGGGCGCAGCAAGGCGAGCGGCGGGCCGTCTCGCGGCGCGGGCGCGAGCTGTTTCGGTTCGTGACATCCTTGGCACGTCAATCGCTCACCGGGGTGCACGTACGTCCCGCTTCGCATGGATTGCACGGCCATGCCGCGCGCGTCGAGCGCCTGGAAGTAGATCGATTTGCCGGGGGGCGCCTCGAAGTAAGCGCTTCCGTCCGTCTCAACCGGTACCGTACCGAGTACGGCGCGCGCGTTCGTTTGTTCGGCGATACCCACACGAGGCGTATTTCGGGACGGCGTCGACTTGGGCAGGATCTGGATCACGCGCAAATGAGTGATCTGCGTCGCATCGGGCCATTCGAAGCGGCTGTCATACACGTTGAGCAGCGCAATGGTGGCCGCATCGGAAGAGGACGGTCGTTTCGTTTCCGCGCTTTGCTTGTATTCGTCGGGAGATGTCTTGAATGGCGATTCGCGGTTCTCCGTCGAGCTGGTTGCGATTCGCGCCCGCCTGGTCTGATCGGGAATCACGGGAGGCACGGCGCGCGCTCGGAGCGGCATGGGGCTGATGCACGCGATGTGCGGGTCGCCGTAGATCAGTTCCCGGTTGCCGGCGCGGTCGATCCAGTAGATCGCGTGATGAGCTGCCTGAGGATCGTAGGCGCAAAGGAAATCATCCTCACTCAATGGCCATGCCGTCCCGTAGACCTCGTTCTCGCGAATCGGTCCTTCGCCCTCCGGGAACGGCACCTCGGGTGTGAGTCGCGTGATCTGCGAGTTTCCTCCGTCATCGACGATGCTCCGATCGATCAGCACCAACGAGCCGAATGCGTATCCATGATGGGGCGCGGCGGTGGCGACGAGTCGGTCGGAATCGGGGATGGCCCGGATACTCAATTCGGCCCACGGCCTGTCCCTGCGATCGACCGGATAATTCCCGTGGGGAGCGCGCGGGTCGCGACCGTCCGGATAGCAGGTCCACAGATGGTGAGCGATCTGCGTGTTGCGGTCCACGTAGTCCCACCGGGTGAACAGGAGCATCCCGTCGTTGCTGACGCTTGGATGCCATTCATTCGTCTCGTGGTGGCTCAGCGGGATCATGTCGTCGCCGTTCTCGTCCATCGAGCAGAGATTAAAGCTCCGGCAGGCTCGGATCCCGCAACGAACATAGCCTCCTCGGCGTTCCGAGATAAACGCGATACGGCCGTTAGGGAGCATGCACGGATCAAAGTCGTTCCAAGGGCCGTCGGTCAACTGGACGAGTCCGTTACCGTCGGACCCCACACGGAAAAGGTGGTAGCAATTGGTCGGCGTCCACTTCCGTTTGCCTTCCGACGGCGGCCAAACCTCGTCCCACGACCGCATCGGTTCGCGATTCTCGGTGTACGCGAAGAAGACCGATGATCCGTCGTACGATACTTCCGGTGAAAGAAAGGCTCCGAGGTCCAGGCTCCTACCCGCAAGTCGTCCCTCGCCGACGACGGCGTTTTCGAGGAGATTCGCGAGTCTTGGATGTTCGCTGAAAGGGTCAGTGAGCACAAAGAGCCCTCCGCCGGGAACAGCCGTGAAACCGTAGTACTGATCGCAAATGTGCGGCAAGCTGCCCCGATGCCGCTTGACGAACAGGAGCCGGTCGATATCGAGCAGGGGATTCGTGAATGCGATGGCCCGCAAGAGGTGCCTTGCCGCAAAGTACGTTTCCCGACGAATCGGCTCGGAATGCGAGGAACCGGACTCGACGTCGTCGAGCCGGAGGTCGAGTTGTTCGAGTTGGTCCACCAGAGGTTCGAGACGCCTTGCGTCCGCTCTGGGTCGCAGTCGCGAGGCAAGCTCCCGCGCGCGGCGCGAGATTTCCCGCGAATGCCTCAAGGTGAAGCGGTCATCCTGACCCGGCGTGTCGGACATGATGTGGTTCGTCGACTTGTCGCGCGAATGCGTGCTGACGCTCTTCTGATCGGCGGGCCTCTTCAAGGCGATATTCATATTGGGATTGTCAACCGCATACACTTCCACTTCGTCCAGCGCGAGCGCGCACGGCCCAGACATGTGCAGTCGTACAATCCGAGCTTGGATGCCTTTGCCTTCGAAACGCACGACGAGCGGTGCGTTTTCGCGGATACCGTGAAATACGGTCCCATCATGTTGATAGACGGGCACGAATTGACCGGGACGGGTTTCGCTTGCGACCTGGATCCCGATATTCCGCGTGCGCGGCGCCAAACCGTTGTCGGTGCGGTTGAAGACGACGATTCGGTCGATCGAATAGTCGCGACCGAGGTCGACCTGCCACCATGGATCCGTCTCGTTGACCGCGACGTGGAAGCCGAATCGACCGTCCTTGATACCGTCGACAGCCCCCGCCGCATCCTGACGAGTCGTAACCGTCGGCGATTCAGCAACCTGGAGTGCCAAGTGCGCCGGCGAGACCTTCGAGAACTTCTGGTCCTGTTCGATCCAATCCGCTTCGACCGACGCGCGCACCGTTTCGCCGACGTCCGCGCCGAGCGAACGCGATTCCTGACGAACTTCGGCGCCCTCGAGCAACGGCGGCAAAGTCCATACCGATAGGCCTATGAGACAACCGATCGCGCCGAGCGTGTACCGAAGCGAGAAAGACAGCTCGGAACGAGTTCTTGAATCCTGCCGCATCGAAAACTCCCCTCGGGCGGGCGTTGGCAGGGAGGCCCCGACCCACGCCAAACTACGCCGCGACTAGTGCCTCGCCCAAACTTGATTTTGGGATTGTGCAAATCGGCGTTCTTGGAAAACCCCCACGTCAACAAGGAGCTCCCGCTGAAGAAGGAGTATATCGTGCGGCTCGCGGACGAGGAACGAGCGGTTTGGGTTCAACACAGGGGTAAACATCCGACGGATTGCGTCGGTGGGGGTGTCCGCCGGAGGGTTCAACACAGGGAGGGTTCAACACAGGACACCCTTGTCTCCAACACAGCTCCATCACAGGACACCCGGATTCGCATCGGATCCAAACCTGGGTGTCCTATCTGTTCCCCAATAAGGCCTCAACACCCGCCAACGCCTCGCCTTTCCGCCAGGCGACCAGTCGTTCCTGGATGGCCGAGTAGTTCGAGTCCTCCGGATGGGGCGCCTGACCGGCCTTCACTTGGTTCAGATCGACATAGACCATGCACGCCAAACGGCCTCCCTCATCCACAAGTTCCCGGCACCCGAACCGTTGCTCCCGGAAACGGCCGCTCCCGCCCATCTCGCCATTGGCCAGGTGGGCGATTGGCTCCTTCACGCGCGCCATGAACCAAGAGATGTAGGGTCAACACAGTTCGCCATGGGACACCCATTTTCAAATCGCCGAGGAGATGGGTGTCCTGTTTCCACAGTCAACACAGGACACCCTTGTCTCCAACACAGTGTCTCCAACACAGGACACCCGGATTCGCATTGGATCCGAACCTGGGTGTCCTATCTGGGAAGAGGAAGCTTGGGTGTCCTGTTTGGGAACGGGCGGGGATCGCGGGACGGAGTGACGGAGAGATGTCACTCGCAGAGCCGGAAGGCGAGCCGAATGCCGGATAGATCGTCGGCGCGGCCGTCGAAGGACGGAGAT
>VGZC01000004.1 GCA_016872725.1 Planctomycetota bacterium | reverse complement strand
CCCATCGAGATCGTCACGCTGGCGATGACCACATCGAGTACGAGGAACGGGAGGTAGATCTGGAACCCGATCAGGAAGGCCGTCTTGAGCTCGCTCAGCACGTACGCGGGCAGCAGCACCTGCAACGGCACCTCGTCGTAGCTCGAAGGCGTCGGGCCGTCGGGCCGCAAATAGTCCTGGAAGAGCCAGATGTCGTCGCTGTTGCCGACCGCCTCGATCTGGCGGCTCATGAACGCGCGAACCGGGCGCACGCCTTGACGCCAAAGTTCCTCGATCGGCATCGCGCCGTCCGAGCGCGTATATGGCTCGATCGCGTTCCGGTAGACGTCGGTCCAGACCGGCGTCATCACGAGCAGCGTCAGGAAGAGGGCGAGCGACGTCATGACCTGGCTGGGCGGCAACTGCTGGGTGCCGAGCGCCTGGCGCAGGAGGCCGAGCACGACGATGATGCGGACGAAACAGGTCGTCATGAGCAGGACGGCCGGCGCGAGGCTCAGCACGGTCAACAGGAGGACGATCCGCATGGCGGAGGTGAGTCCGCCGGGCGACGTCCACGCCTCCGGGTCTCCGACGAGCTGCGGAAGGAGGCCTTGAGGCGGGTTCAGCGCGGGCGGGGCCGCGGCCGGCCGCGCGGCCGACTTCGGTTGCGAACCGGTTTCGGGGCGCAGGCCGTTCGCGATCCGCGTCGCGGGCTGGGCCGCAACGGGTTCCGTCGCGACCAGGGCGGCGAGGACCGCCGCCGCGAGGACCCAGGCGGCGTGAACGGCGTTCCGTCGATCCGTTCGCCCGTTTCGGGTTGCTTCCATTCGAGGACCTGCCTTTCCGCGCGTCCCCGCGCGTCTCGATCCGATTCGATCAGTCGGCGCCGCTCGCCGCCAACCTCGATTCGGCGCGACGCTCGTCACCCAGGAATCCCGGCGCCGTCCGCTCCTCGCCGAATTGCCGCAGCGCGTTGCGGAACGACGCCGTGATGCTCCCCGGCGCGCGCCGCTCGCAGATTCCGCACAGACGTTCGACCTCGTCGGGGTCGGTGATTTCCGCGACCGCCGACACGGCCGCTCCGGACGCGGAAAGGAGAACGAGCTTGTTGCCGACGCGAACGAGCTGCAGGACATGCCGACCGGCCAGCGGCGCGCGCCCAAGCACGCGCAGCACTTCGCCGGGAAGGACGGCTTTCGACGCCGGCGCGGCGCGGTGACAGAACCATGTCACTAGAAGGAAGAGCCCGATGACCGCGCCGAGACTCCCGACAACCGCGCCGGCCGACGCGCCCGGGGAGCGGCGGACGCCGCCGCGCGGCTCGGCTCCGTTCGATCGCCGGGCGAGGGGGATCGCGCCGCGGGTCGGAACGCGCGTCTCGATCGGAGCTCCCGATATCCGGTCCGAACCCGACTCGCGACGCTCGGCCGAAACCGAACCGCGCGCGTCGCCGCCCAGCGCGGGCGACCCGGTCCACGCGCCCACCACGCATCCGACGCCGACCGCGAACAGGACGCGAAGGGACTCGGATCCCCGACGGACCAAGGGGGTCCCGCGCGGATCTTGCCACCCCCGAGCCGCGCGCCGACCGGGCCGGTCGCCCACGCCCGCCCGCATTCCCGGATTCCCATGCACGGCGATCATCGATGGCTCCTATTCGGTTTCCTCGCCCGCGACGAGCTCGGCGACACGAACGCAGAAGTTGTCGTTGAGCACCAGGACTTCGCCCCGCGCGATGAGCCGCCCGTTGACGAAGATGTCGACCGGGTCACCCGCCAGCTTGTCCAACGGAACCACCGCCCCGCGACGCAGCTTGAGCACGTCCTCCAGACACATGTGCGTGCGGCCAAGCTCGATCTTCAGGTCGAGCTCGACGTCGCGGAGCAGTTCCAAAGTGGCTTTTTCGGCGCTGAGCGGACTTGCGCCGAGATCGTCGAGCGCGAAGGGCGCGAGCCCGGGGGGAGTCGGTCCGCGACGGGGCCGGTCGACCGACTGGATCGCCTGTTCCGCCTGATTCAGCAGGAATTGGATGTCGTCCCCGACCTGGGTTCCCGTCGCGCCGCCCGCCCGATCCAAACCCGAAGGGCCCGGCGGTGTCGAGCCTCCGGCCATCGGCGGAGCCGACGCGCGCGGGCCGTCCCCGCCCGCTTGCGGTGAGGAACCCGAACCGCCACCCCCTCCCGACGAGGCTTGGACTTGGCGCAGCAGTTCCTCGATCTCGTCCTGATCGATCTTTTCGCTGTCGGACATGGGCTTCCGTTCCCAAAGTGGCCATCGCGGCGCCCCGTGCCCGCTCGACCATCGGGAACGTCAGTGTTCCACGAACGAGAAGTCGCTGAAGACGACTCCCTGCAGGACGGTCGCGCCCAGGAGGCGGTTACTTTTCTCCAAAATCCGCCGTTTGATCAAGCCCAACCCGGGGTCCGAGAGGTCATTTACGTCCGAATTGCGGACTTCGAAGATCACCTGGTCGCGGAACCGATGCTGGGCGTGCTCGAACCGCTCGGCCAGTTCCTGCTCCTGGTCGGGCGTGACCACACCGAAAAGCGTGAAGTCGATCCGATACGACTTGTTCGAGTCGCTCAGATGGTAGGTAATGCTGTACTCGCCCAAATCGTGCTCGACCAGCGCGTGTTCCTCGCCGTTTTCTCCATCTTCGCCATTGACGTGTTTTTGGATTTTCTCGGTCATGCGGGCCTCGGCCCGCCTCGCGACCTCGTCGGCGCTCGGAATCAGGAAATAGGCGAGCAGGCATTCCGTCAGGATCACGGCGCCGACAAACCCGCAAATCACGATCTTTCCGAACAGCGAACCCCTCGGTGTGGTGGGGTGCGCCGTCGCGGCCCCTTTATCCGATTCCGACATCGGCATGGTCCTTCGAGTGCGAATGGACGGAGTGGTTCCTCGTCCTATCCTTTACATAGGACGCGGGGGCGATCCGTCCAATCGTTTTTGGGTGGTCGGCCGAGCGCCGTCGAGGAGGATTTCGCGTTTCGATTGGCGGCCGCGTGTCGCCATCGCCGCGATGGCCGCGTCGCGCGGCGGGCACGGCGCGGGGCCGGAAGGCGGATGGAACACCCCGCGGCCGAATTGGCGGTGGATCGAATCGGTGAGCGCGTCGAGTTTGTCCTGCGATTGGATTTCGCCGAGCGACGCGAGCATGATGAAGAAGGTGAGGAGCAGGGCCATCATGTCGGCGAACGTGAGGATCCACTCGGGAGCCGGTGGTTCGCGTTCCTCTTCGGGCCACGCCATGGTCACGCCGCCTTCCATCGGATACGGGATCGCGGCGGAAGGAACGTCGTGAGTTTCCGGCGGATGATCCGGGGGTTTTCCCCCGACTGAATATCGAGGACGCCGCGCACGATGATCTCGTACCCGAGCGATTCCTGTTTGTTGAGGAATGCGAGTTTTTCGGCGATGGGCAGGAAGACGGCGTTCGACGCGACGGCGCCGTAGAGCGTCGTGATCAGCGCGACGGCCATGCCCTGGCCGATGCTCGTCGGGTCGATCATGTTGCTGAGCATCATGATGAGTCCGACGAGTGTTCCAATCATTCCGTAGGCCGGCGCGAACTTACCCATCTGGTCGAACAGGTTCTTTCCTTCGCGGTGCCGGGTCGCGGCGGCCTGCATTTCGGTGCGCAGTACGTTTTCCACAACGTCGGGCCTCGCTCCGTCGATGGCCATTTCGAGCCCGATGCGGATGAACCGGTTCTCCAGGCGCGAGATCCGTTGTTCGAGCGCGAGAAGTCCGTCCCGTCGGGCGACTTCCGCGAGTTCGACAAGCCGTTCGACGAGCGCGGCGTAGTCGGACTCGCGATTGCAAAAGACCTTCCATCCGACGCGGGGGACGGAGAGGACGGCGCGCAAAGGGAAGCAGACCAGGACGGCTCCCGCGCAGCCTCCGAAGACAATGAGCAGCGACGGGGCGTCGATGAACGCGGCGATCGGAGCGGATCCGGCGCCGATCGCGGACGCGATCAAGCCGAAGGCGAGCAGGATTCCGAGCAACGATGCGATATCCACGGCCGGTCTCCGCGTTCCGTCACGATGCGCCCTGTCCGCCGCGCGGCGACGACGGAGGGAGCGGAATGAGGTGCTTGGATTGTTGGTACCGCACGGCCCGTTCCATCACGTCATCCATCGATTCGCGCACCACCAACCGCTCGCCCGTCGTCAGCGTGATGAACGTATCCGGACGCGCCTCGACGTACCGAATCCATTCGGCGTTCAGGACGAACGGCTCTCCGTCAAGTCGCGTGAGTCGGATCATCGGCGCAGATTGAGGAGTTCCTCGATGAGTTGCTGCGCGGTCGTGATGACGCGCGTGTTGCCCCGGTACTGGGTCGTGGCGAGCACGAGATCGATCAGGTTCTGGCCGATGTCGGTGTTCGAAAGCTCCACGGCGCCCGCGATCAGCGAGCCAAGGCCGTTCTCACCCGGATTCCCTTCGACGGGAAGCCCCGAGTTGGCCCCGGTCGTGTACATGTTCTGCCCGCGCTGTTCGAGGCCCGACGGATTGGTGAACCGCGCGAGACGGACCTGACCGAGCGTCCGGGCGATGCCGTTGTCGAACACGCCGCGGATCATCCCGTCCTCGCCGATCGTGAAGCTCGTCAGCGTGCCCGGAGGCGATCCGTCCTGACGCGATGCGGCGAGCGAGCTCGACGATTCGGCGAGTCCCGAAATCTGGCTGAAATCGAGGTCGATTTCCAGCGGCGATGCCGCCGGGACGTTCCGCCGGTCGATCGAAACGGTCGAATTCGTCGCGCTCACGAAATTGCCTTCCCCGTCGAACGAGACGAGTCCCGTGCCGATCGCGATTTCGGAGCCGACGAGCGGGTCGTTGTTCGGCGAGTCGGCGAACCAGCGGTATACGGTCGCCGAGCCGGTTCGTTCCTCGAGGACGGCCGTGACGCGGACATTGAGCGCCGTGCCGAGGCTGTCGTACACGAGAAAGTCGGCGACGGCGCTTTGCCCGACGGCCGATTGGACCGAACCGAATCCGAGCGACGGGTTCGTGATCTCCTCGTCGTCGTCGGTCAGCGTCAGGGCCGACAACCCGATGCTCATCGCGTTGTCGACGCCGTTGTTCGACACGAAGCGGATCTTGCCGCTCGCGAGCACCGAGGCTCCCGGCGCGAGTTCGTCTCCCGAGTCGTCGATCGTATTGAGCGAGCTGGGGATGGGGTTCTGCGGGTCGGCCGCCGGCTTCTGGATTCCGCTCGCGTCCTCCATGAAATCGATCAGTTCCTGGAGCGTTGTGGTCGACGTGACGGTCATCTCCTTCGCGGTGAGGCCACGCCCGCCCTTGCGCGCTGCGAACGAAAGGGTCCCCGCCGTGAAGATCTGCTCGAAGCTCAATTCGTCGCGAACCAGGATGTTGGTCAACAGCGTGTTGGGATTCGCCTTCGGGCCGTCCATGTCGAGCGCGGCGTTGGTCGTGAGTTCATCGTCCTGGGTGTGATCGGTGAACGTATCCCCCGGATCCAATTCGGTGACGAGATAGAACGAACTGGAATCGCTGACCGTGTTCCGGTAGATCCGGACCTTGTTGTACGCCGGAAAGTCATCGGTCGGACCGGGTACCGGAGGCGTGGGAAGGTCGGTGATGCGGATGCGGCCGTTCACGACGCTCTTGGGGCCGATCAGCGGCGACGGGCGGCTTTCCACTTCGCCGTCCTTGTAGAACGTGACGAGGTAGTTGTAGTTGCCGTTCAGCAGATCGGTGTTCAATTCCGTCGCCGACAGGGCGATCGAGTTGTCGTCGGTGTACGTCGCCGCGCCGCCGCCTCCCGTAACGGTCGGCACGGTATCGAGCAAGAAGTAGTTGCTCCCTCCGTTCGTCGTGCGGTAGATGTTCAGCAACGCGTACGCGGAGGAATCGGGAAGGCTGCCCAGCACGATCGAATCGTCGGGAAGGCCGTTGCCCAGAGGGACCGTGACCGTCAGCTCGCTCGACGCGACGCTTTCCGAACCCGAGTCATCGGCGAACGTGAACTTGTAGCGATATGTCGCGCTCGGCGCATGCGTTCCTCCCGCGCCCTCGATGATCGAACTGGTGGTCGCGGCCGTGCTCGGCCCGCTGGGCACGGTGAGTTCGGCCGCCGCCGTATCGGGACGCGGAATGGCCGCGTTGCCGAGCACGGCGCTTTCGAGAACCTCGGCCGTGTCGGCGACGTCGCCGACCGGCGTCATCGTCCCCTGCAAATACACGTTTTGGGTGGCCTGCGCGACCGACGTGCTCCCCAGCGGAATCGTCAGCGAGGTGAGTTCGGTCGTTTGCAATGTGAACAGATCATCGACACCGAATCCGAGCAGCCGGTTTCCCGTGACGGTGACGAGTTGGTTTTCCGAGTTCGTCTTGAACATGCCGTTGCGCGTGTAGAGCGTTTCTCCCGTCGTGCCCTCGACCATGAAGAAACCGTCGCCTTGAACGGCCAGGTCGGCCGGATTCGAACTGATCTCGATCGTACCTTGCGTGAAGTCGGGAGTGACCTCGGCGACCTGCACGCCAAGCCCTGTTTGACGCGGATTGGTTCCGCCCGTCGTCGTCGTGGGAGCGGAACCGAGGCCGAGTGTTTGCAGGAACTGGGTCGAGAAGACGGTCGTCGAGGCTTTGAATCCGACCGTTTGGGAGTTGGCGAGGTTGTTGCCGACAACATCGATTTGGGTTTCCGCGGCGGTCAGTCCCGTGAGCGCCGTGGTGAGTGCGGATGCGAGACCCATGGATCTTCCTTTCTAGTCCCCGACTAATCGAGGATCTCCCGGATATTGCGCGGCGTGATGCTCGCGGTGCCCACGCGCAGTTTGACTTCCTGTTTCTTCGAGTCTTTCGCGTCGACCGACAACGTGACGCGATCGACGACGCCTTGGACTTCCTTGTTATCGTCCGAAAGCGCGCGGATCTCCTTGCCGATCAGCGCGCTGGCGGTGGCGAGCGACTGGCCGTTGTGGACGGCGGTGAGCGTGTCGCTGAGCTGATTGGTCGCGCTGATTTCGCGGATCTGCGAAATCTGCTGCAAGAGCTGGGCGTTGTCCATCGGATTGAGCGGGTCCTGGTTCTGCAGTTCGGCGATCAACAGTCCGAGGAACTGGTCGATGTCGACGTCGCGCAGATCACGCGACGACTTGGAACCGGCGGTATTGGACGCGTCGGAGCTCGTGCCGAGGCTCGGAATGCGGGACATGCCTTTCTCCTTTTCGCCCGCGGATCGCGGGCTCGTCTTCACACGATGATGTTGAGCCCGCGGCCGTCGATCGATGCGGGTCGAGCGATCCTCGGTTCGACCTCGGATTCTCCGCCGTTTCCGGTCGTATCCGCGCCGCGCGGTCGTGGCGGGGGACGGCCCGGAAGTTCCTCTTCGAGCGTCCGTTCGCCGCCGCCGTGCCGCGCGGACGGGTCATGGTGGTCCATGGTCCCGATATCGAACTCGGCGACCCGCATCCCTTGTTCCTCGAGCCGGTCGCGCAGCGCGGGCAGATGTTCGGCGAGCAGTTGGCGGGCCGCGCGGGTTTCCGCTTCGAGCCGCGCATGCACGACGCCCTGTTCGACGCGCAGTTCAAGCCGCAGGGAACCGAGCTCCGGAGGACTCAGCCGCAGGCGAATCGCGCCCTCGCGATGCCGGGCCATTTCGAGCGCGCGGCTGACTCGCTGTTCGAATCGCTGATGTTCGGCGGGGGTAAGACTCGGACCCTGTCCCGATTCCCGGCCACCCGAATGGATCCAGGCCGTCTCGCGGAACCGGGGCGCCGGGCGCGGGGCGCCGTCGACCGCGGCGGACGCCGTCCCTCCGGATTGCGCCGCCGCGCGCTCCACACCGCCCGCGCGGTCGAGCGTACCTGGCGGGGGAGCGTCGCTGACAGGGACGCCAATATCCGGCGTCTTGGACGGCGCGGCTGAAGCGACGCCCCGTTCGGACGATTCCCGGTTCGGTCCGACGGCGTCGGCCTTCGCCTTGCCTCGGCGATTGGTTTCCCGCGTCGTTGGTTGCGGGCTATCGGCCTGTGGGGCGAATCGGGACGACGCGCCGCCGTCGACCTTGGGAAGCGGTGCCGAGGCCGGCTCGGCCGGAATGTCCCGTCCTCGCGATCGCGGCGCCGACCGTTCCTCCGCCGACGCCGAGCCCACCGGCGCGGTGCGTCGCGGCGCCGTCTTCGGCGCCGGGACATCCGCGGCGCCGTCCACCTTCCGCCCTTCGATCGTCGGTTCCACCGCGCCATCCATCGCTTCAAGGGGCGTCTCCGTATCGACGCGCGGGCCGGTGTCCCGTGAATGGGTATTCGAGGCAACCGCATCGCGTGTCGAACGGAGCGCGGCTCGCGCGTCGCCGAGTTGTTTCGCCGGACCCGATCCGCCCGGCGGCGTCGACACGCGCGCATCGGCGGAATGCACGGTCGGATCGACGGGTGTCGGACCGCCCCGCGCTTCCGTCGATGCGTCCTCGAGGGCATCGGCGGGTTGCGGAACGGCCGGTTGTCGCGGTCCTCCTTCGCCGCTCGCGGTCGGCGCGATCGTGTCCGATACGGCCTCTTCCTCGTCGTGCGTCGCCGACTCGTCCGATGCGGACACCGCGCCCGCGGCGGTGTCCGCCGAGTCCTCGGAGTACTCGCCGTTTCGCTCGGCCGAGTCGCCCTCGGTCGGCGCGCCGGCGACAGGTTCCATTTCGCCCTCCGTATGCCGCGGAGCGGCTTCCGAATCCGCGATCGAAGCCGATTCGTCCGCGTGGCGTGACGCGTCGTCCCTCACGCGCGGGTCGCGATCGTCGGCCGTGCTCCGTTTCTCGGACGGAGGCCGGGCCCGGACGGGCGCGGGGGCGTTTGGCGCGAAGTAGTTCGCAAATGGGGGAAACGCGGAATCGCTTGACGGGGCGCGGATGCCCGATGCGCCGAACGGACTCCGCGGCCCGATCGCGTCCGAGCCGACGTTCGCGGTGGAGGGCAATTCCGTCATCGGCCGTCTTCCTTGCGTCATGGTCAGGGTTGGGCGTTCTTGAACTGGCCGACCTGTCCGCTCACCGCGTTGATCAAGTCGCCTTCCCCGCTCCCCGCGAGGATTTTTTGAATGATCTCGTGAAGCGTGTCGCGTTCGGTCGTCGTGAACTCACCCAGAATCTTCTTTCGTATCTCGGCGGGCATCATCTTGAAGAGCGTAACGACGCGATCATGGCCGCCCGTTTCGATCAGTTTGAGCAGTTGCTCCTTGGCTTGTTCGGCTCGCATCGACACAAGGGTCTGCAAAACGTCCTGCATGGCCCGGTCGGCCGCGCCCGCCTGCAGTTCGGCAAGACGCGCCTCGAACTGCTCCAGCAGTTGGTTGTATTTGGTTCGGTCGTCGTCGAGCCGTGTTTGTTGGTTGACCAGATCGGTCATCGCCTTGTCGAGCGCGTGCTCGCGGAGATCGAGGTCCATTCCTTGAATCGCGCGTTTCTCGAGGACATCCTCATAGGAGACGCGGGCGTCCTTCCCATCGCCCGTGGCGGGAGGCGCGGGCGGCTCGACGCCGTACGCGGCGGCGAGCACATCAAGGGCCTTATCCCGGTTCAGATGGCCCTTGAGCCAGAGGACTCCGATCAACCCGATGAGCGCCGCGGCGGTCGCGGCGAGGAAATAGACGAGCGTGGCCTGCATCATGCCGAGGATGCGTTTCATGGCGAGTCACCTCGTCGGAGCGAGACCTGTTGGGCCATTTCGTCGATCGCCCGCTGCTCGCGACGGAACGCGTCCTCGCGATGCGTTTCGAGCTTCCGTTCCCGGAGTTTCTCGAGCAGTCGGACTTCGCGATCGGCCTTGGCCAGTTGTTCCATCCGCCTCGCGATCTCCTCGTCGATCTTCGCCGCCTGTCCGCGCAGGTGGCCGACGCGCGAACCCAACAGGAGCGCGTAGCGATGCGTGTGCATGAGCCGGTCGACGTCGACCGCGCCCGGCGCCGCGGATGCGGCCGCCCGGTTCCGGGTCTCCGCCAGTTCCTCCTCCGCCGATCCGATCCGGTCCTCGACGATCCGCCGCGCGTCGACCGCCTGCGCGTGCGCTCGACGTGCCGCGTCCCGCTCATCGCGGCGGATCCGAAGCAGGCTCTCGAGTCGGAACCGAAATGGGATCATCGCAGGGCCCTACCGTGTCCTTCGCGCCGCATCGGCGTGTCGCGTCGAAATGGAAGCCATGGTATTTCCGGGTTGGTGGTCGTTGGGACGTCAGTTTCGCGCGGGCGGCGCGGGCGGCGCGGGGCGCGGCGCGCGGGCCGAACGGACTTGTTGTCCGAGTTGCGTCAAATCGCGGAGCGTCTCGGTGAACGGCGCTTCCTTGTTCATCGGTTGACGGAGGAACGCGTCGATCGCGTCCTTCATGCGGAGCGCGGCATCGACCGCCGGATTGCTGCCCGACCGGTATGCTCCGATCGAAATCAGATCCTCGTGGTCGCGGTACGCGGAAAGGACTTCCCGCACCGCCTGTGCCGCCTGAAGGTGCGCCTCGCCACATACCTCGGTCATGAGTCGGCTGATGCTCTCGAGCACGTCGATCGCCGGATAGTGCGCTCGGGCCGCAATCTTGCGCGACAGAATCGTATGACCGTCGAGCAGTCCGCGAACGGCGTCGCTCACCGGCTCATTCGTGTCGTCGCCTTCGACCAGAACCGAGTAGAACGCCGTGATGCTCCCGCGTTCACTGCGTCCCGCCCGTTCGACGAGTCGGGGCAACAACCCGAATACGCTCGGCGGATACCCGCGCGTCGCGGGTGGTTCCCCGGCGGCGAGCCCGATTTCGCGCTGCGCGAGGGCGAATCGGGTGAGTGAATCCATGATCAGCAGGACGTCGCGCCCCTGGTCCCGGAAATACTCGGCGACCGCGGTCGCCGCGAATGCCGCTTGCACGCGAACGAGCGCCCGTTCGTCGCTCGTCGCGACGACCACCACGCTCCGCCGAAGACCGGCCGGGCCGAGATCCCGTTCGAGGAATTCGTTCACCTCGCGGCCGCGTTCCCCGACGAGCGCGATGACGGTCACGTCGGCGGCCGTGTAGCGGGCCATCATCCCCAGCATCACGCTCTTGCCGACTCCGGCCCCCGAGAAGACGCCGATCCGTTGCCCTCGACCGCACGTCAGCAGTCCGTCGATCGCGCGCACGCCCGTGGGCAGCGGATCGGTGATGCGGGGTCGACTGATCGCGGGCGGCGGGGCGCGGAAGAGCGGCACGGGAGTCCACGCGTCGGGACGCGGGCCCCCGTCGATCGGCTCGCCTCGCGCGTTGACGACGCGTCCCAGCAAGGCCTCGCCGACGCGGACCGACCGCGACGTGCGCACAAGCCGCGCGCGATTTCCGAATCGGACACCGGCGAGGTCTCCGAGCGGATAGGCAATCGTGTTCTCGTCCCGAAAGCCGATCACCTCGGCCTCGACCGGGGGTCCCGCCTGCCGTTCGATCTCGACGACCGAGCCGACCGGCGCGGGGAAGCCCGCGACCGAGACGGCCATGCCGTCGGTACGCACGACCGAACCGGTGAGCGCGGTGGACATGATTCCGTCGAGTTGTCCGAAATCGGGGAGGTCAGCCATTCAATTCCCGTTCGACGCGTTGCAATTGCTGTTCAAACCGTTGATCGATTTCGCCGTGTTCGCTTCGCGCTCGGCAACTCCCGCGCGGCACATCGGAACCGGCGACGAACGTCACTTGGACCGAACGGCCCCAGGTCCGCGCGAGTTCGGCGGCTTGGTCGCCGAGCGACTTGAGGTCATCGGGGTGGAGCTCGACTTGGAGCCGACTCTGTCCGGACGCGAGTTCGAGCGTTTCGCGGATGAGTTCGAGGGGGACGCGCGGATCGCTTTCCGCCTCGCGTCGAATGACCTTCGACGCGATGCGGCAGGCGAGCCGCACGACACGGGATTCCCAATCGCGGACCCACGTCCGGCGCGACGCTTCGAGGGCCGCGGCGGCCTGTTCGAGGGCGGGCTTCAATGCGGCCCACTGGACCGCGAATTCCTGCTTCTTCTTTTGCTCGGCCTTCGCCGTCGCGTCCTGGATACCCTGTTGCTCGGCTTTCGATCGGATCGCGTCCGCCTCCCGCTTCGCCGCCGCGACGATTTCGGACGCGCGCGCCCGCGCCTCCGCGATCTGCGCGCCCGCGAAGTCGCGCACGTCGATGAACTCAAACGGAGTCGCCGCGGCGCTCGCCGAGAGCGTGGGAGGAGATCCCGCCTTGATGATGCCTGCCATCGTCGTGATTTCTTTCCGGTACTTTCCTTCCAGTACGTTCGGTCGTTTCGAGTCGGCTCCCCGACTGCGTGTCACGCGGCCGCCGCGAATCGTCGAATGGTCGGCGCGCCGATCGTCCCCTGCTCGACAAGCCGCGCGGCCACCTCGGCCATCCGGCGCTGCGCCGCGTCCACGTCGCTCAGCAACAACGGTCGCAGGCCGAGCATCTTGCGGCGGATGCCGCGCGCCTCGCGAGCGGGCAGCAACGCCAGCGCCCGACCGGCGAACGCGGGTTCCGCGCCCGCCAACGCCAGTGTCACGCATCGCGGATCCGATTCGCGGAGGACGACAACCAGGTCCCTGTCGCCGAGTCGGGCCAATCCGTCGAATTCAAGCGAACAGGTCGGCTCGATTGCTCGGTCCGTCGCATGCGAGCCGATTTGGCCGACGGAGTCCGGAAACGGGTTGGGCATGGTATCGATCGGCCGGTCGCCGACCGGATCGCTCGAAGGATCCGCGGCGGGCGAGGCCGCCGATGTCGTCTCGACCAACGGTTCATCGACCCTGCGCGCGGCGGCGTTCGCGTCTTCCGTTTCCGTCGATCGCCTCGCGATGCGCGACGCCAATTCGCGGTCGTCCGCATCGAGGTTTCGCAGTAAATCGCGGCGATCGCCGCTGTCGGCGGCTTGGAGAATCTCCCATACGGCCCGCACGCCCGACGATCGGACAGCGCCGAGCCGCCCGGCGAGTCGGACCTGCAGTTCCAATTCGAGATCGCGGATCACGTCCGGGTCGGCCGCTTCGAGGTCGGCGATGCGACGGAGCACGGCCGTCCGCATTTGGGCCGGCAGGGTTGTGAGGATGTCGGCCGCTTTTTGGGGCGGAAGGTGGGACATGACGACGGCTGCGATCCGGGGATGTTCCCGGCTCAGCACCCCACCCAAGTCGTCCGCCTCGGCTTCGTGAAGGAACTGGAAGGGGACCGGATCCGGCGATCGGCGTCCGGTGTCCCGGAGCGGATTGGAAGTCACGCGCGACAGCAGGCCTTGATCGAGTTCGACACCGCCGTCGAGCGGCAGGGAACGTGCCGGTCGCTTGCCGAGGAACTCGACAACAACGCTTTCCTGTTCCGCCGGGTCGACGGCATCGAGGCTCATCAGCGCGTTTCGGATGCGCGCCGCCTGCTCGTCCGGGATCTGATCGAGGATCGCGTCGGCGCACGACGCGTCGAGCGTCGAGATCAAGACGGCCGCTTTGCGGAGATTGTCGGAAGGCATCGGCATGGAAAACGTGTCCTTGGCGGCGCCGCGGTTGGCTCGCGGACCGCGTGATGATCCTCACCGTCACATGGCGTCGCCGATCCAATTGCTCAAGATGGTCGCCGCCGCCTCGGGGTCCTCGCGGACAAGCTCGGCCAGTTCGTCGCGGAGCGACGGACCGGATCGCGAGGATTTGCGTTTGAGCAGGCTCGACGCCTGCAAACCCGCGGGGGCGGGCTGGGGCTCGCCCGATGTCCGCGCGCGGCCGGGTTCGGCGGCCGCGTTCGAACCGTCCGTCGGCCCCGAAGCGCGGTGCGAGGCGTTTCCTTCATCGGGTCGGTCGAGCGCGGCGGCCAACGCGTCCGGGACGCGTTCGGAAGCGGCCGGCGCCGTCCGAACAAAGGACCGGAGCATGACCACTCCGAACGCGGCCATCGCGAACAGGGCGAGCGTGCGCCAATTCTCGGTCATCCAGCCCACGGCCCGTGCGGCGAGACTCGGCGGCGCGGGGTCGGGCAGCTTCGTGTCCACGAATGTGCCGACGTAGACACGGGGGTACGGGTCCTTGCCCATCGCAAGCCGCGGGATCAGGTTCTGCACGCTTTCCTTGATCCGCTCCGACTCCTCGGTTTCGAGCCTGGCCAATTCGGCCGTGTCCGGTTCCGCGACCGGTTGCCCGTCCTTGGGTGGATTGCGCTCCCGCCAGATCGTCAGATAGTAGCTGCGCGGAACCTGAATCGTCGCCGTGACATTTGTGGGAGTGAGTCCCGCCTGAACGATGTCGGTGACCTCGCGTCCCACGACCGATTCGCTGTCCTCGCTCGTTTCGCTCGACGTCGATTCCGACCCCGAGGCGGAGGGCGCGGCCGCCACCTCCTCGGCGCGGTTCCCGAGTCCGCCGTTCGGCACCGCGCCCGCGCGTCCGCCCGGATCGTCGGCGCGCGACGTGTTCTTCGAGTTCGTGCTGGAGGATCGCACGGTTTGCGGCTGGTTGAACGTCGTCGTTTGGGTTGTCTGGTTGAGCCGCGTATCGAGTTCGACATTGACTCCGACGACGACTCCGGGAATCATCGTGAGCGAATTGGCGATCTTATCCTGGTAGTAGGTCTCGAACATCCGCTTGTTGGCGGCGTAGATATTGTCCTCCGAGGTCGGCGCGCCGTTGGGGCCGGATCCGGGGTACGACGGGCCGTGCAGGTCGTTGACGACGACGAACTCCGGGGCAACGCCGAACGTCATGGCGACCGTGCGCCGGATCGATTCGACCTGTTCGCGGGTCAACAAGTCGTTCCCCTCGGCCGACGCCGCGACCATCGCCGTCTTCTTGGTGCCCCGCTGGAACCCGCCCGCGCGCTCCTCGTTGAACTTCACCGTCGCGCGGTCGATGCCCTTCATGGCCGAGATGACCTGGGCAACCTCCATCTGCAGGGCGAACCGCATCCGCATGTCGCGGAGTTCCTTCGGTTCGAATGGGCTGCTCGCCTTGATCGTGCTCTCGAGGATCGAATCAAAATCGTCGGGAAGGCTGTTCTCGTCGGCGGCCGCCGCGATGTAGTTGAATCGTTTGGAGCGCGGAACGCGGATGCGATTGCCCGAAGTCTCCCATTCGTTGAGTCCGGCTTTGGAGAAGGCCGCTTCCAATCGCGCGATTTCCCGGTCGGCGAGCGGGCGGCCGCCAAAAAGGAAATCGTCGGGAATGGGATTCGCGTAGCGGAAGAGGAATCCCGCGCTGATTCCGACCGTCGCGAGGAGCGCGATGGTCGTGAGCCGGGCCGCGGGTGTCATCGACCGCACGAGGTCGGCGAGCTGCGAGTAGGCTTTGACGACGAATTCCATCCGTGGAACTCCGGTCCCCGTTCACTAGATGCGGATTTGGTTGATTTCCTGATAGGCCTGCACGAGCTTGTTGCGGACCTGCAGCATCATGCGGAACGCGAGGTCCGCCTTTTGGATCGACGTCAGCGCTTCGGCCATGTCGGTGTCGCCGCCGATCGCCAGTTGTTCGACGGCCCGGTTCGCGTCCGCCTGCATCGAGTTCACATGATCGATCGATTCGAGCAGGAAGCTCTGGAACGACCGCGCCGCGTCGGCCGCGGGCGCCCCCGGTTTCGCGATGCCGGCGAGCGGCGTTCGCGCTTCGATTCCGATCGGGAGGATCGGGGTCATGGGATGGTTCCGTTTCGGTTGCGCTAAGATCGGCCCGGCGGACGTCCGCGCGGGAAAGCCACGCCGCCCGTTCAGCCGAGGATCCTCAATGTCGCCGCGCTCATGTTTCGGCTCACTTCCAATACGCCGACGTTCGCCTCGTAGGCGCGCGTCGCCTCGATCGCGTCCACGAATTCGGTCGTCATGTTCACGCGCGGATAGGCGACGTATCCCTTCCACTGGCCGTCTTGGATGGCCAGCGGATGGCCGGGCTGGTACCGGTAGTTCGGCTCCACCGTCTCCGTCTCGACCGACGCAACTTTGACTCCCCGCGCTCCGTGCGGCGTGGCGACCGAATCGTCGGCTTGGAATACGACGTACCTCGCCTGATAAGGCTTCGCCCGGCCTTGCTCGTCGCGAATGCTCGACATGTTCGCCAGATTGCTCGACACGGCGTCAAGCCGCACGCGCTGCGCGACCAACGCACTCGTACTGATATCCATCGCCCGTATCATCGCTCGCCGACTCCTATCTCCTACTCGTGCTCCCACTCCCACTCGTTCCCGTTCCCGTTCCCGTTCCCGTTCCCGTTCCCGTGCTCGTTCCCGCGTCCGCCCCGCGCTAGACCCGCTCGCTGACCGCCGTTTGCAGCAAGCGGAACTGGCTCGTCATGATCGAGACGGCGAGGTTATGCAGCATTTGGTTTTTTCCGAGTTCGGTGACCTGTTGTTCGAGGCCGACATTGCTTCCATCGTGGCGCAGCATCGAATGCAGCGAGCTCTTGACGGCGCGCAGCCGCTCGCCGCGGGAGTTCGAGTCGGGTTTATATCCTTGGGACTCGTATCCTTGGGACTCGTATCCTTCCGAGGCGACCGGGCGATCGGACGAAGCGAGGACCGCGCGGAGGTGTTCCTGGAACGTGTCGATCGGCAGATCCTGGGCCTGGAATCCGGGCGTATCCAGATTGGCGATGTTTCCCGCGAGGATTTCGTGCCGCGCTTCGGTGAACGCGACGAGCTGTTCGAGGACGGGGATGGTGGTCGTTCCGAAGATCGAGTTCATGATCGATCGCCTCCTGTCGATATCGAGGGCCGATGTGCAACGGGCGTGCCGAAACGGCGGGCGGCGGGTCGAGGGAATCCCGCAACCCGTGACGGGGTCGTCGGCAACGGTCGATCGCTCGGGCGACGGAGCCCTTTGGGGCGCGGCGCGCGATCGGCGGATTCGGCCGATCGGGATCGGCGGATCCTGCCGGTTTCGGGCGACGGCGTCGTCGATGGGCGGGCGTGATGCATGGGAGTCTCCGGGTTTATCCGGTTCTTGCGAAATGGCGGGCGCGCGGCGCGTATCCGTAGCCCCTCAGTTTGTTCGACAGCGTTCGGACGCCGATCCCGAGCGCTTGCGCGGCCTTCACGCGGTGTCCGTCGTAATGCTCCAGAGTGGACTCGATCAGCCTGCGTTCCATCTCCTGCAGGCTTGTTCCGACGTGGAACTCGGGCCGATCGCCCGTGTCGCAGGTCGTCGATCCGCGAGAACCGCCTTCCATCAACCACGGCTCCAATGCGTCCTCCGCGACCTGTTCGCCGTGATGAAGCACACTGACGCGCGTGACGATATTCTCGAGTTCCCGGACGTTGCCCGGCCAGCCGTACCGGGTCAGCAGGCGTTCGGCGCCCGGCGAGAAACGCACCGGTTCCTGGTCAAGCCGCCGCGCGACGCGTTGGCGGAAATGGTTGACGAGTTCCGGAATGTCGTCGCGTCGTTCGCGGAGCGGCGGGACGGCGATCGGCAGCACGTTGAGTCGATAATAGAGATCTTCGCGGAACCGTCCTCCGGCGACTTCCGTCCTCAGGTCGCGGTTGGTGGTCGCGAGGACGCGGACATCGACGCGTCGCGACGCGCTCGATCCCACGCGTTCGAACATCCGCTCCTGAAGGACGCGCAGGAGTTTCGCCTGCAGGCCGATCTGGATTTCGGTGATTTCGTCGAGGAAGAGCGTGCCTCCGTCGGCCAGTTCGAATCGTCCGACCCGGGCGCTGTCGGCGCCCGTGAATGCGCCGCGCTCGTGCCCGAAAAGCTCGCTCTCCATCAGTTGCGGTGAGAGCGCCGGGCAATTGAGGCTCACCAGCGATTGCTCGGCGCGGCGACTTTCGAGATGCACTCGGCGCGCGACAAGCTCTTTTCCGGTGCCGCTTTCGCCGGTCACCAGCACCGTTTCGGGCGTCGGAGCGACTTGGCTGATCCGGTGGCGGAGGGTCCGCATCGCGCGGCTCGAACCGACGAGCTCGGCTTGCGAATCGTCGACGCCTCCCGGGTGGACGCGCTGTTGGACGGCGGCGCCGTCGCGCAGGGCGCGCGCGACGAGCCGTTCGAGCCGTTCGGCGTCGAACGGCTTTTCGATGTAGTCGAAGGCTCCGTAACGCATGGCGGCCACCGCGCTCTCGACGGAGGCGTGCGCCGTGACCATGACGACCGGCGCGTCGATGCGGCGCGTTTGGAGTGTCTTGAGGAAGTCGAGACCGTCCATGCCGGGCATTTGGAGGTCCGTCACGACAAGATCGGCGTGACCGTGTTCGATGTGTCGGAGACCTTCCGCGGCGCCGGAGCACGCGGTCGTCCGGTACCCCGCGTGCCGCAAGATGTCCGACATCGATTCGCGGGCCGCCGCGTGGTCGTCGACAATCAGGATGTGCGCCGTCATCGTGTTGCTCCCCGATGTTCAAGCCGCCGCGCGCATCGCGCGGCGAGGAATCCTCAATGTGAACGCGGCGCCGCCCTGCGGACAGTTCTCCGCCCACACCGCGCCGCCGTGCAGTGCGATGATCCGATCCACGATCGCCAGACCGAGCCCCGTGCCGTGGTTCTTCGTCGTGAAGAACGGCTCGAAGAGCCGATCCCGTTCGAGGTCCGCGATTCCCGCTCCGGAATCGGCGATCTCCAATTCGTAGCCGTCGTTTTCCCACGACGTGCAGAGGACCTCGCCGCCGCCCGGCATCGCGTCGAGCGCGTTGAGCAGCAGATTGAGCAGGGCTCGACGCAGCATGTGCCGGTCCGCGACCAGCGTATCGGAGTGCGGGATGTCGATCCGCACGAAGACCTGTTGGGCTTCGAGCTGCGGGGCCAGCGATTGGCAGACATCCTCGACCAGTTCGCGCACCGGAAAATGTTGCCAGACCGGATCGCGGTGGGATCCGAATTGGAGCAGGTCGCTCACCGTCGCCTCGAGCGCCGTGAATCCCGCTTCCACTTTCGTCAGCGTGCTCAGGCTGAGCGGATCCTCGGAGAGACGCCTCCGGAGCAGACTGAGATACAGGGTGATCGGCACCAGGTTGTTGCGGACCTCGTGCGCGACGTGCGACGCCATTTGGCCGAGATCGGCGAGCCGGTTCTTCCGGGCGAGTTCGCGGTTCTTGATTTCGAGTTCGCGGGTCAGGCGGCGGACTTCGGCTCGCAGCGTCTCGTGCGTGCGCTGCAGGCGTTCGGTCGCGTCATGCCACGCGCCGAGCACGGTTTCCAGATCGATTTCGGGGGTCGCGGGTTGGTCATTCGTCGAGCACATGGTCGTTCAGCTCTCCCATTCGCACCGCGCCGCGCGCGCCGCGGGCTCGGAATGTTCGCGATAGGCTCGCCGCGCATCGGTCGCCAGACGCATGCCGTCGAGGCGTCGGGCCGCCTCGTCGCACCGGAGCCCCAGTTCCGTCTCGCCTTGCTTCTCGAGCAGCATCAGTTCGCTCAGCAGCGAATCGCACCGCTCGGCCACGCGCCGGCATTGCCTCCGCGCCTCGTCGCTTCGCCAGACCCGCTTGTCCGGATCCTCGGCGCGGTACGGGTCGAGACGCTGTTCGAGATCGAGCAGTCGCCGCAGGAGCGTGTCCTTCGCGGCGAGCACCGACATCAACCGGGCGTGGTCGCCCGCCGCGATCAAATCGCCTTGATGGCGCGCGAGACGGCGCAGTTGGTCGAGCAAGGTCTCCTTGCCCGTCATCAGCTCGGCGAGTTCTTCGGTCGGCAGGCGGTCCAACATCCGTGTCGTATCCCGCGGGCATCGTGCCCATCGGCCTCGCGACCCACGAGGCTTCGTCCGGAAAAACCGGTTTGGCGGACGCGTTCACCGTCCGCGCGTGGGTCCCAGGAAAATCAGATCCGTTACTTGAGGAACTTGAGCCAACCATCGCGTGTGAATCGCGTGGTTTGCGAGTAGTCGATGTCCGCCGGCATACCGGCGAGGATGATCTTGGCCTGTTCTCGTGTCCCCCGCGCCTTCACCGGATCGCCCAATTTGCGGTAGCAGACGGCGATCTGTTCGTACGCTTCCAGCGAGGCCGGCTCGTTCGGGTACCGGTTCGTCGCCGTCGAATAGGCGTCGATCGCCTCGCTGTAACGCTCCATCTCAAAGAGCGCGTGGGCCCTGGCGAACCAGCAATTCCGTTGCGCCGAGCGTTCGATCGGCGTCAATTCGGCGGAATCGGCTTTTTGATCGAGTCGATCGGCGAGCTGTTGGTAGCGCCGGGCGGCGGTTTCAAGGTCCGCGCGCATGCCGCGCGCCAACTCCGCACGCCTCGACTCGATCGTCTCGAGCGGCAACTTCCAGCGCGGCCGGCGGGCGAGCCGGTAGTGGGAGTCGGCGATCAGGTATTCGGAACGGGGCGTCCGGGGATCCTCGGAATACCGCTCGGCGGCTTCGGTGAGCCGTCCGATCGCGGCGGTCAACAAGCGGGACGCGTCGTCGAACTCCCGATCGATCGCGCGGCGTTCCACCTCGTCGGCCGGCTGTTTCGCCGCCCGTTCGTGAATCCGCGTCAATCGCTCGGCGCCGTCGCGGTGGAGGAGTTCGCCGAGCAGGAACAGCGAATCGCGCCATTCAAGGCTTCGCGGCGTCAGCGATTCGTTTTCGAGGTTGTCGTTCAGAAACCGTTTGGCTTGTTCGAGGTCGCCTTGTTCGGCCGCCGCGAGCGCGCTCCCGATCCGCGCGTGGTACGCCTCGGGCGCATTGGGATAGGCGGCCACGCACTGTTCGAATTGAGCCCGCGCGGCGGCCGTATCGCCGAGCGCGAGGCTCGCGTCGCCGAGCAGCGCGAGGGCGCGCGACCTGCGCTCGCGCGTCGCGTGTCGGAGGTAGAGCCGGGCGCGTTCGATTCCTTCGCGATGCGCGCGGGCCCGAACGTGGTTCTCCGCGCTGCGCCACAAGAGATCGACATAGTCCCGACTCGAAAACCGCATCTCCGCCAACCGGGCGAATGCCTCGCCGGCGCGGGCGAAACAACCCCGCGCCTCCGCACGCAGCGCGAGCGATTCGGAATGAGGCGCCGCATCCGCCCGCCGGATCAGGTCGAAACCCCACTGTTCGCAGGAATCGGCGAGAAGACGGGTCGCCCGCTCGTCCGGGAACAGCGGCGACATCGACTCGGCGATCCGCGCCGCGCGATCGAACTCGCGCGCGTCGTAATGGCTCGTGTGGATCGCCAGGACCCGGTCGCGGAGCCGCGACAGGTCGATCCAACGGTTGGCGTACCGCGACGGGTCTTCGATCTCGTCGAGCAGCGCGACAAGACTCTCGCTGGATGCCCGCGGATCCCCGATTTGGCGTTCGAGTTCGGTCCATTCCAGCCGCGCCGCGAACCCCTCGGCGGAATCGTACGTCTTTCGCGCGACGCGCGCGAACTGCTCGCGGGCCTCGGCGAGCGCCCCTTGCGCGCGGAGGACGACGCCGAACAGGTATTCCGATTCGTTCGTTTCGCGGCCTTCGGCCGTGAGCGCCGCGAGGACGTCGTGCGCCCGTTGCAGGAACGGGGCTTGGGAACCGGGGCTCGCGCGTTCGGCGAGGCGCGCTTCGAGCATCGCGCACCGGGCATCCACGATCCTCGCGTCGCGCAGCGCCATGGCGATGCGCTGCGACTCGGTGGGACCCCGCCGTCTCGGAAGATGGCCATCGAGCGGTTTCCCGCCGGGCGTCCCGGATGGTTCGCTCGATTCGGCCGCGGCCGCGGACAACGCTTCGATCTCGCCGATCGTCGCCCGGCATCCCGCGGCGTCCTCGATGCCCAGCGAAGCCCGCGCGCGGGCGAGGAGGCCTTCGAGCCGATCGGCGGGAGACAAATCGGGTTCCGCGAGGAACGCATCGAGATGCGGAATCGCCTTGTCGGGCTGGGCGGGGTTGTCTCCCAAATAGGCCGCCGCCAGGTAGTGATGCAGGATCGTGGCCTTCGAGGGATTGTCGGCGAGCGCGGCCTGAAGCGCGGGAATCGCCTCCGCCGAACGACCACCCAGCGTGAGCGATTCGCCCAGCATGAATTCGCCTTGCGCGAGCCGACCCTCGGGGAAGCCGCGATCCCGGGATTCCTCGAGGTATCGGGACCCGATCACGTACAGTTTCCGCTGTTCGGCCGGATTCCAATGCTCCCGCGCGTCATGGACGATCGTGGCGCCGAGCACGAAGACGGGTCCGCCGAGTTCCTCGAATGAGAGATCGGCCATGCGGAGTTCGGTCGCAAGGCCGCGCGCGGCGTCGATTTGGCCTTCATCGAGCAATTGAAGGGCCTCGGCGACGCGCGGGTCCAGGTCCGTCGGGGTATCGGATAGGCCCGCGATCGAGCCGTCCGCGTCGGCGGGTCCGTCCGGCTCCTGCATGGCCCAGCGGATGGTGCCGAGCCCGACGACGGCTATGACCAGCGCGCCGGCGACCGCGATCCGAGCCCCGACGGAACGCGGGCCGCTTTGGGCCGTCCGGCGCACCGCATCAACGGCGCGCGGGACGAGCGCCCTGCGCCGGTTCGAGGTCGCGGAACGGTCGTCGTGCGGTTCGTTCGTCATGAACGGGGCCATCCCTCGTTCGCCATCCATCGGCCGCCACGCTCGCCCGAACGCGGCATCCCGTCAAGAGACTCCGGCGCAACGGCGACCTTCGCGCCGCGCGCCCAAACGCGGGCGGGTTGTACTCGAAAAATTCGCCGAGTGTCAATGCGCGTTGCTTAATTCTCGGACTGGTCGGCGCCGCGCGTTCGAGGCGAGGATTCGAGCGGATATGTCGCGCCGGGAAAGAGATCTTGCCCCGTGATCCGCTCCATGATCCATACGTTCAGATCTTTCAGCATCTGACAGTGGATCTCGTCGCCCACCGGGTATTGGCGCAGCGTCACGGTCATGCCGGCGGCATGGAACAGACGCAAGTCCTCGCACACGTGATCGAGCGGATAGCCGATCGACGTCTCACCCTGTAGGAGCAAAATGGGAAGCCGCCGAGCACAGCTCAGCCGGGCGAGAGGCGTGCCCGATCGAGGGAAGGGGCCGTTGAGCGACACGGCGCCCGCGAACCGTCGAGGATGGTCGAGGGCGATGCGAAGGGCCATTTCGCCGCCGTCCCCGTATCCGGCGACGAACAACCGGTCCTCGGCGATGTGCAGCCGTTCGCGGACCAGCTCGATGCACTCGAACAGACCGGACGCGACGCGCGCCGCCTCGTCGGCCGTCGGTGTCCAGACGGCTCCCGAGCCGTCCGCCGCGTCGGTCGGCGCCCGAAGGCCGATCGCGACGTAGTTCCGCATGCTGATCCAGGGCATGACCCGGACCAGTTGCCGCTCGTCCAATCCGCCGTTATGCAGCCAAATCAGCAGCGGATAGGCGTAGTTCCGTTCGTAATGCAGGGGCATGAACAGGCGGTGCCGCAATCCCCCGCCATCGGACTCCGCCTCCAACGCCTTCGACAAGATCGCGCCGTTCACGAGCGAGATGTCGGCGCGTTCCGCGTCATCCCTCAGAGTCTCCGGCCCAGAACCCGAATGCGGCGGCAACCGATTCATAAGCTGGACGGCGTTTCTATGTTGAGTCCCCGCGGGTCACGGGGACGGAATCGTCCCGATTGCGATCGTGGCGTTGTAAGCAAGTCGCCGATCGATGTCAAGACAATCTGGGGTACGCCCGTCCTCGCGTCCCATGCGGAACGGCATCCATCCGGGGCGGCGTCCCTCGTGAAACCCGAAGTCGCGCGTCGCGAGCCGTCGGGCTCGCGATGCGGAGGCGAGGGGACGCCGTCCCAAGACGTCCCGCTCCGAGCGTCGGCTTGCCGCGCGAGCGCGGGCGCCGGGCGCGAGGGGGTTGTCATGACGGGTCGACGAGCTGGTTCATGGTCTGCACAAGCGCCCTGACCGCATCGACGCTCTTCCGGAAATCGGCGCTTTCCCGCGCGTCGAGTTCGAGTTCGACGACCTTTTCGACGCCCCGCGCACCGAGGATCACGGGAACTCCGACATAATATCCGCCCACGCCGTATTCCCGATCGCAGTAGGCCGCGCAAGGAATCAAGCGGCGCTTGTCGCGGACGATCGCCTCGACCATCTGCGCCGTCGCGGCCGCGGGCGCGTAGTAGGCGCTACCCGTCTTCAGGAGATTCACGATTTCCGCGCCTCCGTTGCGGGCCCGATCGACGATGGCGGCGAGCCGATCGGCGCCGAGCAGGCGGGAAACAGGGATCCCTCCGACCGACGTGCACGACGGCATCGGGACCATCGTGTCGCCATGCCCGCCCATGAGCAGCGCCGAAACATCCTCGACGCTCACGCCGAGCTCCATGGCGAGGAACGTCCGGTAGCGCGCCGTGTCCAAGACGCCCGCTTGGCCCATCACGCGATGCGCCGGAAATCCGCTCACCTGCCAAACGCGCTGGACCATCGCGTCGAGCGGATTGCTCACGACGATGATCACGGCGTTCGGGCTCGTCGCCTTCACCTGTTCCGCCACCGACGACACGATCCTCGCGTTCGTGCTCAACAAGTCGTCGCGGCTCATGCCCGGTTTCCGCGGAATGCCCGCCGTGATGACCACCACGTCGCTGTTCGACGTCGGGCCGTATTCGGTCGTTCCGACGATGCACGCATCAAAGCCGACGATCGGCGACGATTGGAGCAAATCGAGGGCCTTGCCCTTGGGCATGTCACCGGTCGCGGGAATGTCGACCAGCACGATATCACCCAACTCGGCCGCCGCGCACCAATGCGCGCATGTCGCGCCGACGTTTCCCGCACCGACAATCGTGATCTTGGATCGAGCCATACGTCGCGTTCTCCTGGCGCATTCTCCTGGATCCACTTCGCCCGCGGACTCGTCATCGTCCGCGAAGCACCTCCAAGTCCAACGCGCCAAGAATAGCACGATCGGCGTCGAACGGTCAGTACCCCCCGGAACGAGGTCAATCGGCCGTCCCCGTCCGTCCCCGTCGAAGGCGGCTCGTGATCGCACGCGCACTCGTACGCGCGCACGAAAATCAGTCTCCAAGATCGTCCTTGGAGGGTTCGGTTCGGCGACCGCCGGGCGGATCGAGCCGATCGGAAGCGGCGCGTCGGCGGGCACGGGCCGACGCCCGATCCCGTCGAGCCGAAAACCAGACGGTGAGCCAGACCGAGCCCAGGACGAGAACCAATCCGATCGCGGCGATCACGCTGAATCGGCCCTCGCTCGGCACCTTCGTCGGCGGAAGTCGTTCGATGGCCGACGCGAGGAAAAGCGGACTCGGGTGCCGTTGGTTCGGCGAAACGGCGGAAACGAAATCGGAAGGATACGCCCAGATCTTCAGGAAATAGCCTTGGATCCAAACCGGCTCCCGCAAGAGGCCCGTACCGGATCCCGACGGTTTCCGAGCGGTCGCGAGGGATTCGAGCGCGGGCGGCAGACGCGCGGCGCAGACGGTCGCTGGATACACGTTTTCGTAGGTCGCGCCTTCCTCCTTCGATGTTCCTTGGAGGCGGATCGGACGGTCGATCGGGATCGTCACGTCGAGTTCAAAATAGGCGTCGATCCCGAATCGGGTCCGGATGTCCTGGTCGTCCACCAGGATCCGCGTGATCCGCCGCGCGTCGGCGCGGAATGCGAACCAATCGCCTTGCCATGTCTCGGGACGTGTCAGGATCGACTCGAGCGCGAACGCGGATCGATCGGTCGGGTCGATGGGATGGGGCGCGAGGGGTCGCGAACAGGCGGCGAGCACTTGATAGAAGAGCTCGCGGTCGCCCCCGTTCAGGTCCTGGCCGTTTGACTTGCGGATGCCGTCGAAGAGCCCGATATCGACACCTTGTCGGCCAAGCCGGAGCCATCCATGGGGAATCGGAGGACGGCCTTCGGCGGATCGGGGATGCCACGCGACGCGGCCCGCAAGCACCGTCGCGCGCGGCGACGGGAACTCGCCTTCGTATCGTTCGACCAGCAATCCATCGAGCGTCACCGGTTCGTCGAGCGACTCGAGTCGGTGTTCGAGCCACGCCTCGGGGACGTTCCGGGCGAACACGATGATCGTCGAAGGTGAGGCGCCCGAATCGATTCGCACGTCGACGCGGTAATACGCGTTGAACTCGTACGCATCTCGCAAGTCCTCCGGGATCGGACGCGTGACGATTCGAGTCGCCGTTCCCACGATGGAGACGCCTTGTCCGATCCACCGTCCCGCGCGCGCGTCGATTTCCAACAACGGGACGCAAAACACGGACAGTTCGCCGGGGGCGAGCCGGCCGAGTCGGAACAGGATGCGCGCGTTCATCCGTTCCTCATCCGCGCCGCCTTCGGGGCGTTGATCGAACCGCGCGAAGTCCTCGTCGGTCACTCCATACCATCGAAACAGGTCGCGCGCGGTACTCGCCTCGGGGCGGGACGCCGCGTTCGGATCCGCGGGCCGCGCGTAGGGCAGGTCGCGGTCACGGGGAGCCATCGGCTGCCCTTCGGCCGTGCTCGCCGAACGGGCGAGCAGGGTGAGGACGGCGGCCCAAACGAGTCGTTCGAGGCCACGGCGGCGCAAAACCATCCACGACGGGCGATCGATCATTGGCCGTGCTCCTGATTCGCGCGCATCGGGATGTCCGGATTCTCCGGGAGCCGCTGTTTCCGGCTTCGGCTCCGATGGACGAGAATCCCCGTGAAGGCGACGCCCGCCAAAGCGCCCAGGACGAGCACGAATCGGAAATCGGGTTCGCCGTTTGCCACGGGCGGCCGCGCGGGAAGGGTGGGCGCCGTGACAAGCAGCATGGGAGCGAATTGGACGCCCCTGCGGGCCCGATAGGTCAGCAGCTTGAAAAAAGTCCCGGTGAATTCGGCTTCGAGCCGCAAGGGCGTCGGCGGCTCGCCGCGGCGCGCGTCGGCGATGTTGGGGAATTCCCGAGGCAAGTCGGCCGCGTAGGCGACCATCGGCGCGTTCGCGCCGTCGGGTTTGAACCAAAGCACGGCGTACGATTCGATCCCGAGCGGGTTGGCCTGCGCCGCGACCCGACGCGCTTCGCGGATTTCCCCCGTCACTCGGACGCGCCGGCCGCGATAGGACTCGGGCTGTTCGACGAGTTGCGGGTAGGTGACGGAAATCGCCGACTCGGGATCGTCGGCCGCAAGCCGTTCGAGCAGCCGGAACCAGGCCGGCGCCTCGCGCGACAGAAAGACCGTGTTGTCCTGGACGAGTTCGAGCATCCGAACATCGAGCGCGCGCTGCGCCGCGCCGCCGGCGACGGCCCACTCCGAAAGGACGGTGTCGGACTCGGATCGACGGCCGGACGACCACCGTTCGAGGGCCGGTCCGATCGCGTCATGCCAGCGGGCGTGCAACCGATCGAGCCGGTCGATCCATGTGCCGCGTTCCTCGACGGGCACGTTCAGACCGTTCCGAGCCCCTTCGTCGTAGTCGCGCCATGCCGTGGCCATCCGAGGGACCATGCGGGCCACATGATCGGCGAGTTCGTTTTCGGGTGGGGCGCCGTGACGGATGTGAAACAGGCATTCCTGCGTGTCGGCCGATTCGGCGTCGGTCAGCCGCTCGACCACATACGACCACGCATCGGCCTCCATCGCGTTCCAATCGCGGTCGTCCGGCGCGGCCTCGCGCCGGACGTTCGCGGGGTCGGACGGCGACGGGTCGGAATCGGGTTGGGGTGGCTGGGGCGAATCGGGAATCGGGTCGGTGACCGCCGCGCGACGCGGCGTTTCCGACGGAGAATCGGCGCGCGGGGAAGGCGCCGGGCGGTCGGGGACGGCGCCCGACGGCCTACCCTGTCGCTCGCCGCGCCACAGCCATTCGTAGTATTTCGGCTTGCGGGCCTCTTCCATGGCGACGAGCACGAAGACGAATGCGCCGACCATGACGAAAAGGCGGAATTGCACGGCGCGCGAGGAGTAGTTCGGCGGTCGGCGCCGCGCGCGATCGGGCGGATGGAACGACACGGGGCGATCCTCTCGTGGCGGACCGGCTGACGACCTTGTGGCGGCGGCGTCAGGCCGCGCCGAGGTCGGCCGCGATCGAGCCGATCCGTTCCGATGCCGATCGATCGCGTCAACGCACTTTACATTCGTTTCGCCGTTGCCACAATGAAAGCTCGGATGGTTGCCCATGCGGAAAGTCCTTCTCGGGGACCGTCGCCGGGATGACCGGCGCGAGGCGCCCCCGTGGCGGCGCACCGGAGCACGGGAGGAAACATGCTCGTTCGATTCAGCCCCCACCGTCGTTCTCTCGTCGGATTGACGATCGCATGGGGAGTGGGGCTCGTGTTGGCGGGAGCGGGGCCCGCCGTTCGCCGATCGGGCGCGGGCGAACCGGCCGCCGCGTTCCTCGCGGCCCTCAGGGAACGGGCTCTTTTTGACACGGCGCTCGATTTCCTCGCCCAAATGGAAACGAACCCGCTCGCTCCCGTCGCCTTCAAACAGACGCTCGCCTACGAAAAAGGTCTGACGATGGTGGCGGCGGCGGGAGCCGAACGGGACGCGAAGGCGCGCGACGCGCTCTTCGACGGCGCGCGCGACGCGCTGACCGCGTTCGTCACGAGCGATCCGAACCATCGTTTGGTCTCCGCCGCTCGGAACCAGCTCGGCAATCTGCTCTTCCTCCGCGGCAATCTCAAGGTCGACGTCGCGCGGAAGCAGGATGACGCTCCGAATCTGCTCGCCGAGGCTCGCGGGACCTATGGCGAGGCGCACGCCGTCTTCCTGCAGGTGCAGCAGGATCTGAAAGCGAAGCTCGACGTCGTCAACACGCGCCGGTACGACCCGTCGCAGACCGAGGAGGAAGAGGCCCGGGAGCAGATGCGGCGCGACTATTTGCAGGCGCAGTTGCTCGCCGCGCAGGTGCTCGAGGACCAGGCCGAGACGTTCGCCAAGGGAACGCCCGATTACGATCAGGCGCTCGCCGCCGCCGAAACCCAGTACCGCGAGATCGAAAAGAAATATCCCAAGAAGGCGGCCGGCCTCTACGCCCGCATGGCGTTGGGACGGTGTTTGCAAAAACGCGGGAAGCTCGACGAGGCGATCGGTTTCTTCACGGAACTCCTCGATCAACCCGATTCGCCCGAGCTGAGGAGCCTGCGCACCGACACGCTCGAACTGGCGATGGCGTGCTGGCTCCATCCAAGCAAGAAGCTCTATGCCGAAGCGGTGAGCCGGGGAACGGCGTGGCAACAGACGCTCCGTCCCCACGAGGCCAGGGCGCCGCAGGCCCTCGGCATCCTCTACCAGCTCGCCCTCGCGCACAAAGAATACGCCGAATTGCTTGGACAACAAAAGAACGCGAACGAGCGGCAGGTTCAGGACCTCAAACGCGATGCCCGCGCGTTGGCGATCGAGGTCGCCCGTTTCCCGAGCGACGTCCAGGATCCGGCTCGCCAATTGATCGGCGAGATTCGGGGCGTCGCGGCGGCGGCCCTCGAACGACCCAAGCCCAAATCGTTCGCGGACGCGAAGGCGGCGGGAAAGGAAGCGTTCGAACAGATGCAGAACGCGACGTTCCTGATCGAAGCGCTGCCGCAGCGGATCGCCCAGGAAACCGACGCCAAAGTGAAAGCCGAGCTCGAAACCCAGCTCGAGGAAGCCAAACGCGACACGACCGGGAAGCGCGACGAGGCGATCGCGGTCTACCGGCAAGGCCTGGCGATGGTCGACAAGGATACGCCGATCGAGGAACTGAATCTGGCGCGGATGGCCCTGGCCCATTTGTATTACCTGAAGGGCGACTTCCACGATGCGGCCCTGCTGAGTTCGTTCGTGGCCCGCCGCTACCCGGCGCAACTGGCCGCGCGCGAGTCCGCGCGGATCGCGATGGCCGCGTTCGTGCAGCTCTATGCGGCGACGCCCGAGGCCGAACGGGAATCGGAGACGCGGACGCTTCGGGATTTCTGCGACTATGTCGTGAAACAGTGGCCCGACCAGCCCGTCGCCGCCGACGCGTGGAACGCGTTGATTCCGTTCGTCGTGAGGGACGGCGATTTCACGAGGGCGGAGGAGGCGATCGCGTCCATCCCCGAAACGGCGCCGCAGCGCGGCGAGATCGAATTGAAACTGGGCCGCGCCTGGTGGGCCGCCTACCGGCAAGGCATGGCCGAACTCCGCAAATGGGAGAAGGACGGCGTTCCCGCGGGCGCCGACATGAACCGCAAGCAGACCGAGCTCGACCAATGGAAGGCCAAATCGCTCCAGATCCTCTCGGCCGGTCTCGATCGCGTAAGAGCCAACGCGGGCAAGGTGGACGGTTCGCTCGCGCTCGCCGCCGTCTCGCTCGCGCAAATCCACATCGAAACCCAGCAGGCGCCACTCGCCGTCGCCCTGCTCGAGGACCCCCGCATCGGTCCGTTGACGCTCGTCCGCGCGAAAGACCCGGCGGTCGCCGCGCCGGGGCTCGCCGAGGAAACCTATCGCACGAGCCTGCGGGCCTATCTCGCGAGCCTGTCGGTCTCGGCCAACGCCGACGAAGCGACCGCCAAGGCGAAAGGCCTGATGAACGAGTTGAAGGAGAGCATGGCGGGCGATCCCAATGCGAACCAGCGGCTCGTCGCCACCTACCTCGGCCTCGCCCGCGATCTCAAGTCCCAAATGGAGATGGCGTCGTCCGAGCAGCGCAAGTCGATGGTGAGGGGATTCCAGGTATTCCTCGAGGAGGTCTCGCGCGAGTCGAACGAGTTCCAGGTACTCAATTGGGCGGGCGAGACGTTTTTTGGGCTCGCCGAATCGTTCGACGAAGGGAGCGCCGTCGCGCCGGTCACCGCGAACGGCCTCTATAAACAGGCGCTCGCCGTCTATCAGCGGATGATCGCCGAGTCGGGACGGCGAAGCGACTTCCTGCCGAATGCCCAGTACGTCGCGGTGATCGAGCTCCGATCGGCGATGATCGATCGCAGGATCGGCGATTTCAACGCGTCGATCAACGCGTTCGTCAAACTGCTGACCGAAAAGAACATGATGCTCAACGTCCAGGTCGAGGCCGCGCGGACGTTTCAACAATGGGCCGCGATGCCGGGCAAGGAGGATATGTACCAGCGCGCCATGCTCGGCTACTTCCCCGACAAGAACGCGAAAACGCCCACCAACATCATTTGGGGATGGGGCAAGATCGGGAAAATGACCGCCGGGAGGAAGGAGTTCGACGCGACGTTCTTCGAGGCCCGTTATGAATTGGCGCGATGCCGGTTTGAATTCGCGAACCAATCGAAGGACGCCGAGACCAAGAAACGGTACGTCGATCTCGCGAGGCAGGACGTTTTCTATACCTTTAAGCTCTATCCGGAGCTCGGCGGTCCGGATTGGAAACCGAAGTACGACGCGCTGCTCAAACGGATCCAGCAGGCCCGCGGTGAAAAGGCCGACGGCCTGCTCGAGTTCCAGAGGCAAGTGCGGTCGTCCGGCGCGAAATGACGCGGGGATCGGGCGACGCGGTCGAGGATATTTGCCAGGTAACGGCGGGAGTCGGGGGGATCACGTATGAAGAACGAGCGGAGGGCGCGCGGCATGCGGTCATGGAGCGGACGGATGGCGAGGGCCGTGTCGGCCGCCGCCCTGGTGACGGCGTGGGGGCCGGTCGAGTCGGTCCGAGCGCAGGGCCGCGATCAGATCGTTCCGTTCACGGGGCAAACGGCCACCGGAACGATCCTCAAGATGTCGCCGACCGAAGTCGAAATCGACGTGCGCGGCGCGGCGAAGAAGTTCGCCGTCAACGAGATCGACCGGCTGTCGTTCGGCGATGAACCACAGGACGTTCGAAACGGCAAGGCGCGGGCGCACGACGGCCAGTACGAGGAGGCCCTGGCGCTGCTCAATCGCACGGCCGAGGCGATTTCCAACACGATGATCCAGGAGGACCTCGAATACTACCGCGCGTTCGCCGCCGCGCGACTCGCACTCACCGGCGGCGGGGATAAGGCCGCGTCGGCCAAGGCCATGCTCGATTTCATCGGCGCGCGTCCGGCGAGCTTCCACTACTACGAGGCGACCGCGCTGACGGGCGACCTGGCGTACGCGATGGGCCGTTACGATGTGGCGAGCACGTACTACTCGAAGTTGGGCGAAGCGCCCTGGCCCGATTACCAGCTCCGCGCGAAAGTACTCGACGCCAAATCGCTCATGGCTCAGGAGAAATACGCGGAGGCCCAGCGGCGTTACGAGCAGGTGGGGGAGGCGACGGTGGACACGGCCGCCGCGACGCGCCAAAAAGTACTCGCCCGCATCGGCCGCGCCAAGTGCCTCGCCATGCAAGGCAAGCCGGACGAGGGCCAACCCGAGGTCGAGTCGATCATCCGCGACAACGATCCCCAGGACATCGAACTGTTCGCGCGGGCGTACAACGCGCTGGGAGTCTGCCATTCGAAGGCCAATCGGCCCAAGGACGCGCTGCTCGCGTTCCTGCACACCGACCTGCTGTTCGCCGCCGACGCCGACGCGCACGCGGAGTCCCTTTTCTATCTGAGTGAACTTTGGACGGTCGCCGGAAAGTCGGATCGGGCCGTCGATGCGCGCACGCTCCTGAAGAGCCGTTACGCCGGCTCGGTTTGGGCCGGCAAAGGTGCTTTACCCTAAGGACATCGGCGGACTACAATGCGGCCCCTGTCCGGAATCCATTCGCCCTCGTGTCCCCGTCACGTTTTGCGGAGTACCCTATGCCACTGCTGATCGAACGAAGGAATCGTCGAATGGTTGCCTGGACCTGGATGGCGGCCCTTCTTTTCACGGTCTTGCTCGCGGGTACCGTCGCGACCGGCCAGCGCCTGTGGGGACAAGAGGACGCCGCGCCCGCCGAGGGCGCGAAGGCGGACGAGGGAGCCGACGCTTCCGCCAAGGACGCGGCACCGGCCGAGGACAGGTCGTTCCTCGCCTGGACCTTCGAGGCGCTCGGCATTTCGTACACGGTCGTCTTCCTCGCCCTCTCCTTCACGTTCGTCGCCCTCTTCGTCATGAACCTCCTGAGCGCGCGGCGCGAGAACGTCTGCCCGGCCCATCTGATCGAGGGTTTCGAGGCCCACTTGACGCAGGGCGCCTATCAGGAGGCGTATGAATTGGCGCGGGGAGACGAGTCGTTCCTCGGGCAGGTGCTCTCCGCCGGCTTGGCGAAGATCTCGGTCGGATATCCGCAGGCGATCGAGGCCATGCAGGAGGTCGGCGAGGAGGAGAACATGAAGCTCGATCATCGGTTGAGCTACATGGCGCTGATCGGAACGGTCAGCCCGATGGTCGGACTCTTCGGCACGGTCGACGGCATGATCCGTTCGTTCTCCGTCATCGCCAATTCAACCGCCTCGCCAAAGCCATCCGACCTCGCCAAAGGCATCTCGACGGCCCTCTTCACGACGCTCGTCGGACTCGCGATCGCCATTCCCGCCATCGCCGCGTACAACATCCTCCGCAATCGGGTCGCCCGCCTCGTGCTCGAGGTCGGCATCCGCAGCGAGGAATTGATGAGCCATTTCCAGCAGAAGTCGGCGTGAGGTCCGCATGCGCATCAAGCGAGAGAGCAACAAGATCCAGGAGGGCGATTTGACGCCCATGATCGACATGTCGTTCCAGTTGATCGCCTTCCTCATGGTGCTCGTGAACTTCAGCAAGGTGGAACAGATCGAGGGGATCTACCTGCCGACGGCCGTCTTGGCGAAGCCGCCGGACGGCGCGATCGAGTCTCCGATCACGCTGCACGTCGCGAGGACGGGCGAAATCACGGTGTACGGTCATCCGGTCGATCTCACCGGGTTGACGCCCCATCTGATCAACGAGGCGAATTCGCTCGTCTCGCGCAAGAAGTCGCCCTCGGACGCGACGATCATCGTGCGGGCCGACCGCAACGTTCCGGCCGGGAAGGTCCAGGACGTGATTCGGGTCTGCCAGGAGAACCAATTCGACCGGTTCATCCTGCGTGTCAAGGAAAAGCAATAGGGACGCCGGAAAGCGCACGCCATGCGAGTACGAAACAGTTCTTCGGTGAACGAAGACATCCAGTTGCAGATGACGCCGATGATCGACATCGTCTTCCAACTGCTCGTCTTCTTCATCATGTCGTTCAAGATCGTCGCGCAGGAAGGCGACTTCAATATCCGCATGCCGCTCGCCGCCGCGGGCGGCGTGCCCGACGAGACGCAGGTTCCTCCGCTCAAGCTCTATCTCACGGCCGATTCGCGGGGTGAGCTGCAAACGCCGTTCGTCCTGAACGAGCAGCCGTTCGACGCGTTTCCGGCGCTGACCGAGTACATCGCCGGATATTTGGGCGACGAGCGTGGGCCGGGGAGCGTGGCCGAGACGGCCGAGATCGAACTGCACTGCGACTACAATCTGCGTTATGAATACGTCGTCGCGGCGATCGACGCCGTGTCGGGCGAGGTCGACGACACGACCGGGCGCGTGAACGAGTTGATCAAGCAGATCAAGTTCGCTCCCCAAACCGAGGGCCCTTGACGCCGATCGTGTTCGAACCGGCGCGGGCCGTCACGACGCCGGAGCCAGCAGGGCGCGCGCCGCGCCGCGCGCCGCATCGAGGGCCTCGGCGAGCCTGGACGGGTTCTTGCCTCCGGCCTGCGCCATGTCGGGCTTTCCGCCTCCCCCTCCGTCGACGATCGTCGCCGCGTCGCGGACCCAATTACCGGCGTGCAGTCCCGCCTTCACCCGATCCGCGCTCGATGCCGCGATCAGCACCACTTTCCCGTCCTCCGCGACGGTGGCCAACAGGACGGCGAACGACGTGAGCCGCGTTCGGAGTTGGTCGACGAGGTGCCGCAGCAGGTTGGCATTCGAACCGGGAACTTCGGCCACGATCAACGCGCTCGATCCGACGGCTTCGGCTTGTTCGATCAGCGTGTCGGCCGACATGACGCCGCTTCGCCGCAGTTGGGTGGCTTGGTCGCGAAGCTTCCGACGTTCCTCGACCAGGGCCGAGACGCGTTCGGGCGTTTCGAACGGAGGCACATTGAGTCCGCGCGCGACATCGCGGAGCGAGGTCTTGATCGTCGCATAGGGCGGGTCGGCGGGTTCCGCGGCCGGCGGCGACGCGGCCGGCTCGCCGCTTCGCGCTCCGCCGGAAAGTTCCTTCTTGAGATCGCGGATTTCGCGCATCAGTTCGGCGACGGCGGCGACGACTTGGGTCGGAGCGCAGCCGAGTCGCGACGCGATGTCGGCGATTGCCGTTCGCGTGTGTTCGATGTTCTCCGCCGCCTTGCGTCCGGTGAGCGCGACGATGCGGCGCGTGCCCGCGGAAATGCCCTCCTCGCTGACGAGTTCGAATTGTTCGACGAGCTTCGCGTCGGCCAGGTGCGTACCGCCGCACAATTCGCGGCTGTAGTCGCCGATCGAGACCATGCGGACGGGGTCGGGGTATTTTTCGCCGAAGAGCATCATGGCGCCGGCCTCGCGGGCCTCGCGGAGCGGAAGCGTTCGACAGGCGATCGGAGCGCCGCGCCGGACCCGCTCGTTGACCTCCCGTTCGAGCCGTTCAAGGTGCTCGGCCGAGACAGAGGATTGGTGCGTGAAATCGAACCGCAACCAATCCTCGTCGACTTTCGAGCCCTGTTGTTGGGCATGCTGGCCGAGCCGCGAGCGCAGAGCGTGATGGAGCAGGTGGGTCGCCGAATGGGCCCGCTGGATTCCCGCTCGGCGCGCACCATCGACGCGGGCGGTCACCGCCGCGCCGGCATGGATCGTGCCCGACACGAGATATCCATGATGCAGATGGAGGTCGCCGTCCTTTTGCGTATCGGTCACTCGGACTCGAAACGCGTCGCCGAGGATCTCCCCATGGTCGCCGACCTGGCCTCCCGATTCCGCGTAAAAAGGCGTCTGATCGAGGACCAGGATCAGCGGGTGGTCGGGACCGCACGCCGAACAGCGATCGCAGAGTTCCTGGCCGCTGACGACGCCCTTGACGACGGCGGGCGATTCGTTCGTTTCGTAACCCAGGAACCGCGTGATCTTCACGGCCCGCTTGAGGTTCTCGACGGGGCCCGTTTTGAACAGTTCGGCCGGGCCGCGTTTTCCCTTCTCGCCGTGCTCGGCCATCGCCGAGCGGAACCCGTCCCAATCAAACGCGTAATCGCGTTCGGCGGCGAGCGATTCAAAAAGCTCGGGCGGCACCCCATGCGTCTGATAGAGTTCGGCCGCGATCTGTCCATCGACAAGCACCTGCGACCCGGATTGCATCCCGGCGAAGACTTGCGCGATGCGCCGGAGCGCGTCGTCGATCGTGTCGAAGAAGGCGCGCTCCTCGTGCCGAACCGCGCCCGCCACCCGTTCGCATGTTTCGAGCAGTTCGGGGTAGGGCCCCCGCATCTGATCGGCGACGACGGCGACAAGCTGGTGAAGGAACGGCTCGCGGCGACCCAAATGATGGCCGTCCAGGACCGCGCGGCGCAGGAGCCGGCGGATCACGTACTTCTCGCGGTTCGGGCCTGGGTAGACGTTTTCATGGATCGCGAACGTGCACGCCCGGACATGGTCGGCGATGCGCCGCAGCCGCCTTCCGTCCTCCGACGCCGGAGCGTACGCGACCTCGCAAACCTCGGCCGCCGCCTCCACGATCGGACGCAGGATGTCGATGTGGTAGTTCGTGTCGACGTTTTGCAGGACGGCGGCCGCCCGCTCCAGGCCCATCCCCGTATCGATGTTCTTGCTCGGCAACGGACGCAGGTTGTTGGGCGGAGAACCGACTCGATTGAATTGCGTGAAGACCAGATTCCAGATCTCGACCGATGTTCCGTCCTCGTTCCGGACGTAAATCTCGCTGCACGGTCCGCAAACGCCGTCGGGACCTTGCGTCGGAGCGCCGGCCGGCCAGAAATTGTCGTCCTCGCCCATCCGCTCGATCCGCTGCGTGGGCAACCCGATCTCCTCATGCCAGATCGTCGCCGCTTCATCGTCATCAAGGTAGACCGAGACCCACAGACGACTCGAATCGAGGGCGAGCCAATCCTTGGCCGTCAGGAACTCCCAGGCCCAGTGGATCGCGTCGCGCTTGAAATAGTCGCCGAAGCTGAAATTGCCGAGCATCTCGAAGAATGTGTGGTGGTAGGCGGTCCGCCCGACGTTTTCGATGTCCCCGGTCCGAAGGCATTTCTGGCTCGACGTCGCCCGTGTGAAATCGAGCTTGACCTTTCCGAGGAAATGGTCCTTGAACGGGTTCATTCCCGCGGGCGTGAAGAGCACCGACGGATCCCAGGTCGGGACCAGTACGTCGCTGGGGCACCGCCGATGGCCCCTCGCCTCGAAGAAGGAAAGGTACTTCTCGCGTAGTTCGTCGGTTTTCATGTCGGGACCGTCCGCGCGGGACCGAAGGGGTCGCAAGGGGGAAACCGACTAGGATAGCCGTTTCCCCGCGGTCCGACGAGGTGGGAAGATCGGCGTTACGACGCCGACGAGAACAGCGGATCGCCCGGCCACAGCACCTCGAGCTGGTTCTCGATGCGCTCGACGCCGTCGATCCGGCGAACGGCCTCCTGGGCCATCTGCTTCTGGAAGTACGATCCGACGCATCCTTGCAGAACGACGTGCCCGTCCTTCATCTCAAATCGCAGTCGGCGCCCCACCAGATAGGGGCTCGATTGGATGGCGACATCCACCTGCTGGGCGACCGCGTCGGGACTGAGCAACATGAGCGAGCATCCTTGTTGGCTTGGTTCCGGTGAAGGCGTCGACATGAACATCGGTCATGGACGGCCGGGTCATTGATGATCGGTACAGGAAAAGAGCGTGGGCATCTTCAATCGGGGAAAAGGATGACGGTTGTTCCGAATGCGCCGCGCGGCGAACCGGGGGCCGCCGCGCATCGCCGGTTCGGTCGGCGTCGAGGCGACATGATCGGGACACGGTCTAGCTGTCCGCGTCTCCACCGGGGATCTGAAGCCAGGCGGGAACGCGGCCCGCCGCGGGCATCTCGACGATCTTGACGCGGCCGATGTGCGGATGCCGAAGGACCTCCGCGATCGCCTGGGAGGGCGGTACGTCGTCGAGGTTCATGACGCCGATCGCTTCGCCGCCCGGCGCCGCGCCCGGCCGCCGGCCGACCGTCATTTGCGCGATGTTGACATGGTGGCGGCCGAGCAGAGTTCCGACGGCTCCGATGATACCGGGCACGTCGTCGTGGAGGAAGATCATGAGGTTTCCGTCGAGATACGTTTCGAGCCGGTAATCGTTCAGGCGGATCAATCGGGGCATGTTGGCTCCGAACAGCGTGCCGCCGGCCACGTGCGTCTGCCCGTCGCTGGTGACGGAGACCGTCATCGACGAACGGAACGCGCCCATCTCCCGATTGATCTCCTCGCGCAATTCGATGCCCCGTTCCCGCACGAGAACCTCGGCGTTCACGATGTTGACGTCCTCATCGAGGGCCCGTTCGAGCAGGCCCGCGCAGAACGCGGCCGTCAGAAGGCGCGTGTCCTGCTGCGTGACGTGGCCGCGATACGAGATGCGGCACGACGCGGCCCCTCCTTCCTGCCATTGGGCGAGCAGCAATCCGAGTCGGTGGGCCAGGTCGAGATAGCCCCGCAGGTTCGCGAGCGTCTGCGGATCGATCGACGCCATGTTGACCGCGTGTCGGATCTCGCCCGTCGTCAGGTAATTGACGAGCAATTGGACGGCCTCGATGGCGACCTGCGTTTGCGCTTCCTCGGTGCTCGCTCCGAGATGCGGCGTGCAAACGACGTTCGGCATCTCGAACAACGGGCTCGTCGTGCACGGCTCCTCTTCGAACACATCGAGGGCGACGCCGGCCAATCGGCCGCTCGTCAGGCCCTCGACGAGCGCCCCTTCATCGTAGATCCCGCCCCGCGCGCAATTGACGAGTCGTGCTCCGGGTTTGAGGAGTTCGAGTTCAGGCCGGCCGATCAAGTGCCGCGTTTCCGGGGTCAACGGCGTATGCACGGTCAAATAGTCGACGTGGGGAAGCATGTCCCGGACCGTCTCGACGCGGTGGATCCCCAGCTTCGACGCTTGCTCGGCCGTGAGGAACGGATCGAAGCCGAGCACGCGCATTTGGAACGCGTTCGCCCGCTTCGCCACCTCCTGGCCGATGCGGCCGAGACCCACGATGCCGAGCGTCTTGTCGGCGAGCTGCGCGCCCATGTACGACTTGCGGTCCCATCGGCCCCGCGCGAGGCTCTGGTGGGCGGGCGCGACGCAACGGGAGAGGGCCAGCATCAGCGCGAACGTGTGCTCGGCCGTGCTCAACGTATTCCCGGCGGGTGTGTTCATCACGACGATGCCCAATCGCGTCGCCGCGTCCTTGTCGATGTTGTCGGTCCCGACACCGGCACGGACGATCGCGCGCAGCCGCCGATTGCCTTCGAGGGCGGCGGAGGTGATCTTCACGCCGCTGCGGCAGATCGCTCCGTCGAAATCGGCGAGCGCCTCGCGGAGCGCCGCGCCCGCGAGGCCCGTCCGGACCTCGAATGCGATCCCAGGCGCGGCCGCGAGCCGATCCAAGCCTTCCCGAGCGATATCATCCAAGACCAAAACACGAGGCATAATCCCCACCATTCGTTCCGATTCGGTCGCGTCCGCGTTGTCCGGCGGGCGTCGCGACGCCGGGCCGGCACGCGTTCACGCGCCGCCGCCGTGCCGCCGCGCGAAACCCCGCATGAACCCGCAAAGTTGCTCGACGCCCTCGTCGGGCATCGCGTTGTAGATCGACGCGCGGATCCCGCCGACGCTCCGATGCCCCTTCAAGGAACACAAACCGATCTTCTCCGCTTCCCCCAGGAACGCCTTCTCCCGCGATTCGTCGGGCAATCGGAACGTGGCGTTCATGGCCGACCGATGCTCGGGCCTCGCATGCCCCCGATAGAAACCCCGGCTCTCGTCGATCGCGTCATAGACCATCCGCGCCTTCCGTTCGTTGCGGAGTCGCATCGCGTCGAGTCCACCGACCTCCTCCTCGAGCCAGCGCGCGATCAATCCGAACACATAGATGCCGAACGTCGCGGGCGTGTTGTACAGCGAATCCTCCTCGACGTGATTCCGGTAGTTCAAATAGCCGGGCAACGAATCGCCGCACCGTTCGAGCAGATCGTCGCGCACGATCACGATCGTGACGCCCGCCGGACCCGCGTTTTTCTGAGCGCAGGCGTAGAGGAGCGCGTAACGGTCGACAGGAATCGGACGGGAAAGGAAATCGGACGAGCAATCGCAGACCACGGGCGGAAGGCCGGCGGGCGGCGCATCGCGGAACTGCACGCCTTCGATCGTCTCGTTCGACGTCATGTGCACGTACGCCGCATCCGACGGAATCGGGACGCCGGTCCAAGCGGGTACCCCGTCGTACGCCGTGTCGCGGCCATCCCACGCCACGTGCGTCGGGCCCTCGCGCCGAGCCTCCTCGAGCGCCTTGATTCCCCAGGATCCCGTCAGCACGTACGACGCGGGAGCCGACGCGCCGCGGAGCAGGTTCATCGGCACCATCGAGAATTGCAGCCGAGCGCCCCCTTGCAGGAACAAGATATGGTAGTTGGAGGGGATCCGCAGCAAGTCGCGCAGACGCCGCTTGGCGTCCTCGAGGATCGCGAGGAACGGCTTGCCGCGATGACTGATCTCCAGGATCGACGCGCCGCTCCCGGGAAGCGCCACGAGGTCTTTTTGGATCTGTTCCAGGACGGAAAGGGGCATCACCGCCGGTCCGGGCGAAAAATTGTAGACTCGGTCGGTCGCCTGTGTCGTCGCACTGCTCATCCATCGCTCCTTGGGAGCCGTCTCCACGCATGGAATCAAACCGGGGCCCTCGGCTCAATTGCCCGGATTGTAACGGCCGTCGGGAAATCGTCCAATGACGGACCCGGGTGACGATCGAGGCACGCTCGAAGAAGGACGCGAATCGGAAACGAGTCGGACCCGCCGTGTTCGGCGTCGAGCTCGTTCGACGCCCCGTCAGTACCGCGTCGTCCAACCTCGCTCGTTCGTCTGAACGGTGCGCGTGCCCGAACTGGTTCCCAGCGGCGCGGTGTAGCCCCCGACCGAGATGCGGCTCAGCGACGCGATGCGCTGCGCCACGGCCGGATTGGAATGGATCTGGTAGCTCCGCTGGTAGTTCGCCAAGGCCTGGGCATAGTCCTTCTCGGCCTCGCGGAGATGGCCCAGCGCGCGCCACGCCCGCGCGTTGTTCTGATCGAGCTGCACGGCTTCCTGGAGCTGAACCTTCGCCGAACTCCGATCGCCGAATTCCTCGTAGAGGCGAGCCAGTTCGATGCGGGCGTCGGCCCCGCGCGGGTCCATGCTCACCCAATTCTTCAATAACTTGAACGACTTGTCCGGTCGATCGGTCTCGTTGAGCAGAACGGCGAGCCCTCGATAGGCGTCCGTGTGCTCGTGATCGACGTCGATCGCCTGGTTGTAGAGCACTTCGGCCTGACTGAGCAGGTCGCGGTTGCCCGTCGCAATGCCTTGGTGATGGTAGACGGCCGCCAGATTGTAGATCGCGTCCGAGTTCCTCGGATCGGTCCGCGCGGCGGCTTGGAACCGCTCGGTGGCGGCCAGATAGTTGCCCGACTGGTACTCGCGCACCCCTTGGAGGTTATACCCGTCCGTAAGACGGCATCCTCCGGCAGGACACATGCCCGCCACGATGAGCACGGTCCAAATCCTCGTCGCCGACCGCGTCGAACGGCCGCGCCGCGAGTGCTCGTTTCGAGAGGAACAGGAACTCGCCACAGTCATCGCCTTGATCCACACACCCGACTCGTATCCCGCGCCGCCGTCCGCGCCGAGTGGCCATCAGCGGGCGACCGTCGCGCGCGATCCGGGCGTTGGGGGAGTTCGTTCGATCGCGACAAGACGGAAAAAGCGATCGAGCGAAAGACCGAAAGACGGGGCGCCGGGGCCTTCCGCGCACGCGGTATGCGCGGCTGGGCATGCGCGGCTGAGCATGCGCGGGGGACCACAAGGGCCCGTTTGAGCGGCCGATCCGGCAGCGCGTCGAGCTCGCGCCCTTTCGTGCGTTTCGCGCCTACGCGATCGGCCGCAAACTGGGGCTGAGTGACGTCATGGTCGATTGCAACCGGCCCTCGGTCCGAAAACGTTCACAGGGCGCTCCCTTGCGCGTCACCCGATGCCGGCTCACCCGGAATACGCGGCGCCGCGGGCTCCGGCGAGCCTTCCTCAACCGAGTCACCCACATCCCGGCGATATCCCAGGTCCCGAATCACTTCGAGAATCTCACTGCAGGTCGGGAACATCCGACCGCTTGTCCGCTTGTACGCGTCCAATGCCTGCATGAATTCGATCTCGTCACCCGAATAGTCCCGTTCGCATGTCGTTGGATCGATCTGGCGCCGCCGAGGCGTCTTGCGGCGCGGAGCCATCCGACGTTCCTCCGCCACCGGAAGGTCCTGTTGCCGCCGATCGGTCGTGTCCCGGCGGTCCTGCCCTTCCCGGCGCTCCATCTTCACCTTGTTCGACATGCTGCGTCCCCGGTTCGTATCGCCCGTCGTTCGCGAAGGCCCGTCGCTTCGCTCGTCCGCTCAACTCACCGCGCCGCCTCCGTTCCGCGAGCTTGAGCCGCGTGATTCTCCATCGACGAACGGACTGGGAAAACCTGAACGATCAGCGAAGATAGCGGAATACGGTGGTTTTTCCGGATTGGCGGGGCTGGGGGCTCGGCGGGTCGCGGACCGGTTGGTACGGTTATTCCGGGGGCCACGGATGCCACGGATGCACACGAACAGGGAGATATCCGGGCGACTCGGTTCATGCCGAACGGGCGGCAACGTCCATTCGCACCCGCGGCTAGGCGATGAGGCGCATGGAAGGGACCGAGGCCTGCGGTTTCGGACGCTCGTCGTCGCGGAGCACGGGAAGGCTGTTGCGCAGCGCGCTGAACGCCGAGCCGAACGAGGCCGCGATCGGCCGCAGGCCGACGGCCGTGATTTCATTGACCTGGCGCAGTGGAGGCAGGGCGTCCGCGCTGAGCTGCTCCGCGAACGTCTCGAACAGATCCCGTACGGCGTCTGGACCAGATTCTGTCGCGCCCGAGCTCGCCGTTTTCGATACCATCGGGGCCCGTGATCGGCCCACTACCGGCACGTACGGCTCGGCGACGCTCGAATGCGCCGCGCCGGCGTGATCCGCACGCGACGCGACCGATGGCGGCGCCGAACGGAACCACGGCACGATCGCCGCGATCACGCCGGCCGCCACCGCGACGGCCGACAACGCGATGCCTTTCCATCGGGACTCGCCACGCCGACGTCGCGCGCCCAATCCGACGCAAACCCGATCCGCCAAGCCACACGCGGGCTCCGGCCTTTCACAAGACCGGACCGCGTCGAGCAGCGAAGCGTACGATTCGAGCAACTCCCGGCACGGCTCGCACGTCGCCGCGTGCTCGGCAAGAACGTCGTCGTCCAAATCGATGCGCCGGTCCAGGTTCGCCTGGAGACGCCGGTCGAAGTCCGAACAATTCCCATCCGCGTGTCTCATGTCCAGGCTCCCGACGACCGCGTCAGTTCGCGGCTTCGAAATTGAGCGATCAGCTCCCGACGGGCGCGATGCACCCACGTCTTGATCGTGCCGATCGGACACCCCATGATCTCCGCGATATCGCCGTAGGACTTCTCGTATTCGTGAAACAGGACAAACGCCTGCCGATGCTCGTTTTTCAGCCCGCCGAGCGCCCGCTGAAGCTCTTCGTCGAGCCATCGCGCGGCATGGTCGTCCGGACTATCGTCGGCAACCGTATCGCAAAGGCGCGTCGGATCGGGCCGCCGGGCCCGAGCGGCGAGCGCCGTGCGGCACCGATTGGCCGCGATCGTAAGCAGCCACGACTCGAATCGTCTCGAACGATTGAAGTTCGCGATCGAACGGACGGCGCGAACAAACGTCTCTTGGGCCGCGTCCTCCGCGTCCTGGCGATGGCCCAGCATGCGGTAGCAAACACCGAACACCATTCCCTCGTATCGCCGCACAAGGTCGCGCACCGCCGAATCGTCCCCCAAGGCGCACTGAGTCAATATCGAATCCAACTCGTTGCGGGCGTTCGGTGTCACGCGGCAGGTCCCTCACGCATCAATGGAATTACCTTCCCGTCGAGCGACGGGTTTCATGGCGCCCCCGAGTTTTCACGTCGAGGGGCGGTCTCCGTGAAAAGGTATTCCTCCCCGTCCATGGAATCTTGAGCCGAAGCCCTACGGCCGATTGAAAAACTTCTTGGGGCAATCCGCGGAAGCCCTACGGCCGATTGAAGAACTTCTTGGGGCAATCCGCCGAAGCCCTACGGCCGATTGAAAAACTTCTTGGGGCAATCCGCGGAAGCCCTACGGCCGATTGAAGAACTTCTTGGGGCAATCCGCGGAAGCCCTACGGCCGATTGAAGAACTTCTTGAGCATGTCCGCGGCCGCTTCGCGGGAGTTGTTCGTTGCCGTTCCCGCCCGCGGCGGGAGTTTTCCCGGCTTTTTCTTTTCGGCCTTACCTGGATCGGTCTTCGGGTCGGTTGCGGCTGTACCCGGTCCCCCAATGGTTTGAGCGGCCGTCTGGTCGAGCATGGTTGTTTCGAGCGCGGCCTTTTCAGCGGGTTCGAGCTGCAATTGGCGGGTGGCCGGATCGATGTACTTGGCCGCGCCGCCTTCCTCGAGCCATTTCGTGATGTCGTTGTCTTCCGCCCAACTGTCTTCGCCAACGATGCTTTTGGTCTCTTCCTGTTGATCCGACGCGGCGCTTGGCAGCGCGACCGGATCGCCCACCAGCAATTCGAACTCGAAGCGGCCGACCCGGAACACGTCGCCGTTGTGGACCTCGGTCTCGCCTTCCAAGCGTACTCCGTTGACGTAGGTGCCGTTCTTGCTCCCGAGATCTTCGGCGAAGACCTTATCGTCGCGCGTGCGAACGACACAGTGCCGACGGCTGATCGCGTCACTCTTCGGCCGCAGATGGCATTCATCACTGCGACCGATCAGGTATTCCGCGTGCGGGACGTTCATCTCGCGTCCCGCACTCTTGCCGTTCAGCACACGAAGCTGGATCCGCATAGTACCCTCTTCGATCCCGTACCCTCCGTGACCGATCTTGTCCGGGCCGCCGCTGTCGCAAGCGGACACGCGCCATTATCAATCCGTTTGCCCCCGTCCCGCAACGGTCCTGTCTCGAAAATCCCGAAAAAACGGCCGATGTCCCGGTCCCCGGCGCTCCCCCCTCGCGCGGTGCTGCCGCGTCCACCCCATTGAATGCATTCCTCGTCGCATGCGGCAACCGTGTCACGCTCATCGACGGCCCGTCCAATCCGAATGGCCGAACTGGCCGAGCGCGATCCGATCGATCCGTTCGCGTTCCTCGGAGGTCAAGTCGGACCGCGACCATCTCAGGCCAAGCCGATCGGCGAGCGCGCGTTGCCAGCGGCTGGCGAACTCGAAGGGGTCGATCGAGGCGGCGGCCGTCTCGGCCAGTCCGTCGATTTCCGGCGCGAACGACGATCGGCCGAAGATGAGACTTCCGTGTTGCAGGAGACCGCCGAACCGGCGGCGCTGGGCGCTGCCGAGCACCTTCCGCCGTCCGACCACCAGGTCCCCCGGCGCGCGGCGCAGGAAGCAGAGGAACGGGTCGTCCCAACGCTCGACATCCCGCGCTTCCGACGGCGTCCAGAGTCGGCTCGCGACACGGTGTTCGGCCAAGAGATCGCGCGCCGTCTCGTGGAAGACGTTGTACAATTCCAGACGGTCCCGACGAGCGCTCGGCGGCTCGCCGATCGCGAACGCATAGGTGAGTTCGTGGTCGTGGATGATCGCGCCGCCGCCCGTGGTGCGGCGAACGCACGGGATCGACTCCGAGCTCGGGTGGACGCGCCGGTCGTTCGCTTGCTGGAAATAGCCGAGCGAAAGCGTCGCGGGCTCCCATGCGTAGAAACGAAGGCATGGCGGGCCTCCGTGCCGGGCCGATTCGAGCAGGCATTCGTCGGCGGCCATGTTCCACGCGCCGGACGCGGGACCATGGACGATCAGTCGGGCTTCCATCGCATGCGCGGAGCTCGCGCCGCCTGGACCTCGTCGGGCCGGCTGATCCATGTCGAGTGCGGCGCCTCGCGGAGCAGCTCGGCCGGTTCATCGGTGATCCGGAACAAGGTCTCGGCGAAGGCGTCGAGCGTATCCTTGCTTTCGGTTTCGGTGGGTTCGATCATGAGGGCCTCCGGAACGGTCAACGGAAAGTAGACCGTCGGAGCGTGGTAACCGTAGTCGAGCAGGCGTTTCGCGATGTCCATCGCCGGTTGCTTGAGACCCTTGGTCGTCTTCAGTTTCTCGGCGCTCGCGACGAACTCGTGCATGCACCGGTCGCCCTGCGGCGACGGAAGGAAATGGCGGACGCGACTGAGCAGGTAGTTCGCGTTGAGCACGGCGTTTTCCGCGACGCGCCGGAGGCCGTCGGGGCCATGCGTGCGGATATAACAGTACGCGCGGATGAGAACGCCCACATTGCCGAAGAACGAGCGGACCTGGCCGATCGATCGGGGCCGGTCCCGATCGAGCCGGTACGAGATTCCGTCGCGCACGACGATCGGCGAGGGAAGGAACGGTTCGAGCGTGTCGCGGACGCAGATCGGGCCCGCGCCCGGGCCGCCGCCTCCGTGCGGACCGCTGAATGTTTTGTGGGGATTGAAGTGCATCATGTCGGCGCCGAAATCCCCGGGCCGGACGAAGCCGAGGATCGCGTTCATGTTGGCGCCGTCGAGATAGATCAAACCGCCCCGCGCGTGGACAAGGTCGGCGATCCGCCCGACGTTCCGGTCGAATTGTCCGAGCGTGTTCGGGTTCGTGATCATGAAGACGGCGACCTGATCGTCGAGTTTCGCCTGGAGATCATCGAGATCGACGCCTCCGTTCGCCGTGCTCTTGACCGTGACGGCTTGGAATCCGGCCATCCGCGCGCTGGCCGGATTCGTGCCGTGGGCGCTGTCGGGTGTCAGGACCTTGGTGCGGTGTTCCTCGCGGTCGCGGAAGTAGGCGGCGGCGACGAGCAGCGCGGCGAGTTCCCCGTGCGCGCCTGCGGCGGGCTGCAGGGACACGGCGGGCAAGCCGGCGATCTCGCCCAGAAGGACCTGCAATTCAAAGAGCAGGGCGAGCATGCCCTGCGCGGTCCGATCGTCCTGGAGCGGATGCACGTCGGCGAACCCGGGCAAAGCGGCGAACCGTTCATTCCGCTTCGGATTGTATTTCATCGTGCACGAACCGAGCGGATAGAAGTGCGTGTCGACCGACATGTTGAACGTCGACAGGTTCGTGAAATGGCGAACCACGTCCGACTCGCCCAACTCGGGCAACGGCGGAGGCGCATCGGCGAGCATCGACGCGGGGATCGACGCGTCGATCGGTTCCGACGGCACGTCGCACGCCGGCAACGCGATGCCGCGACGGCCGGGATGGGATAGCTCGAACAGCAATCGGGTGGATCGGTGATTACGCATGGCGCGCGGCGGCTCCCGAATGTTCCGAATGCCGTTGCAGGGCGAAGGCGAGTCGGTCGATCTCGGGCCGCGTCCGCTTCTCGGTCACGCAAACCAGGAAGCAATCGTCGAGCTCGGGATACCAACGGCCGAGCGGGAGCCCGGCGAGAACGCCGTCGGATTCGGCGGCGGCCAGGAGCTCGGCGACGCGACCTTCCCCATCGCGCACGACGAACTCCTTGAAAAACGGCCGTTCGAAGGCGGGGCGGAACCTCGCGTCCGAACGGATCCGGTCGAGCGCGTAGCGGCTCTTGCGCAGGCAAAGTGCCGCGATGTCGCGCAGTCCGTTCCGCCCGGCCAGCGCGAGATAGATCAGCGCGCGCAGCGCGAACAGGCCCTGGTTCGTGCAGATGTTGCTCGTCGCCTTCTCCCGACGGATATGCTGCTCGCGCGTCTGCAGGGTCAACACCCAGCAGGTACGCCCGCGCCGATCGACGGTCTGGCCCGCGATCCGCCCGGGCAGACGCCGGACGAACGGTTCGCGGCACGCCATCACGCCGAGGTACGGTCCGCCGAAGAGCAGGGGGGTCCCCAGCGATTGGCCCTCGGCGACCGCGATGTCCGCGCCGAGTTCGCCGGGCCGCTTGAGAAGGCCGAGGCTGATCGGATCAAACGCCTGCACGCACAGCGCGCCGCGCGCGTGGGCGATCGACGCGACCGACGCCACGTCCTCGACGCACCCAAAAAAATTCGGGCTCTGCACGAGCGCGCAGGCCGTTCGGTCGTCGATCGCGCGCTCCCAGTCGGCCGGATCGACCGTCCCGCCGGGCGCGGGCACGACGACGAGTTCCGCGCCGAGCGCCGCGAAATAGGTCCGCAGGATCCGCCGGTATTCCGGATGCGCCGACTCGGCCGCCACAACCCGATTCGGACGGCTCGTGGCGCTCATCGCCATCAACACGGCCTCGGTCGCCGCGCTTCCCCCGTCGTACAGGCTCGCGTTGGACACGTCGAGTCCGGTGAGCGCGCAAACGGCCGTCTGGTATTCAAACATCGCCTGCAGGTTGCCCTGGCTCACCTCGGGCTGGTACGGCGTGTACGACGTGTAGAACTCGCCGCGGCCGACCAGCGCGTCGATCGCGGCCGGAACGAAATGATCGTAGCTTCCGCCGCCCAGGAAACAGATCGAGTTCGACGCGTTTCGGTTGAGCGCGGCGAGCTCGGCCATGTGACGAGCCAGCTCCATTTCCGACATGGCCGGAGGAATGGCGAGCGGCCGGTTCAGACGATACTCGGGCGGAATGCACTCAAAGAGCTCGTCGATCGACGACGCGCCGATCGCGCGCAGCATTTCGCGCTGGTCCTCAATCGTGTTCAGAATGTAGGGCATGAAGGGAATCCCATTCGAGTCGGACGGCCGGTTGCCGCATCAATGGCCTTCTGCGCATTGCTTCTGATAGGCGTCGAACTTCAGGAGGCGGGCGAGCGACGATTCGTCCCCCAGGCGGACTCGAATGAGCCAGCCTTTGCCGTACGGATCCGAACCGAGATGTTCGAGATGGTTCGGAAGGTCCGTATTCACCTCGATGATCTCTCCATCGACCGGACTATAGAGCGGGCTGACCGCCTTGACCGACTCGACCTCTCCGAATTCCTCGCCCGCCGCGACCGTCCGACCGACGGCGGGGAGCTCCAGGAACACGATGTCGGTCAATTGCTCGACGGCGAACGCGCTGATTCCAATCGTCGCGACGTTGCCTCCGCCCGACGGCGCGATATGGGCCCATTCGTGCGTTTCGTTGTAGAGAAGTTCCTCGGGTTTCACCGGATGGCCTTTCGGTTGGCGGAGGGATGTGAACTGCGGCACCTCACGAACACACGGTCGGCGATCGGGCCGGCGGTCGAACGGGCCGCGGTCGATTCACCGAGTCCTGCGGTAGAACGGGAGCCGCGTGATCCGCGCGGTCTCGCGTTTCCCTCGGATGTCCACGGTCAACGCGCGCGAAGGCGACAGGGCGGATCGCCGCACGAAGGCCATGGCGATCGGCCGTTCGAACGTCGGGGAAAACGTCCCGCTCGTCACCTCGCCGACGCGCTGATCCCCGTCGAAGACCTCAAAGCCCTCGCGGGGCACGCGTTTTCCGTCGACCGTCAATCCGATGCGGACTCGGTCCGTCGGTCGCTCGCTCGCCGACTCCAGCACGTTGGACCCGGGGAACGCTCGGCCGCCGAGGTTGACGGCGAACGCCAGATCGGCCTCGAACGGGTTGATCGATTCGGTGAGTTCATGTCCGTAGAGCGGCATGCCGCCTTCGAGGCGGAGGGTATCCCGCGCGCCGAGTCCGACGGGCACGGCGCCGGCCGCTTCGCCGCCCCGCAACAGGGTCGCCCAAAGCGACTCGACCGACTCGGCGGGCGCGACGAGTTCGCACCCGTCCTCGCCCGTGTATCCCGTCCGGCTCAATAAAACGGGAACGCCCGCGACGCGAGCGGGGGACGACGCGTAGTACTTCATCGAGTCGACCGATGGACCCGCGTCGATCAATGTGTTCACGATTCCGATCGCGGCGGGTCCTTGGACGGCGATCATCGCCGTCGACTCGGTCTCGTCGCTCCGCGCGAGATCCTCCGCCGCGTCGGTCCGCGCGCCGAACCAATCCAACAGCTTGAGCCGGTTGCTCGCGTTGACGACGAGCAGATATTCGTCGGCCGGTTCGAGCATACGGTAGATCAGGACATCATCGAGGATGCCGCCCTGATCGTTGGTGACGAGCGAGTAGCGGATGCCGCCGGGTTTCAGATCGGTGACGCGGCGTGTCAGCATCCGGTCGAGGAATCGGGGCGCGGACGCTCCGCGAAACCGGATCCGGCCCATGTGCGAGATATCGAAGAGTCCGGCCCGTTCGCGCGTCGCGCGATGTTCCTCGACGATCGACGTGAACTGGATCGGCATCCACCATCCGGCGAATTCGACCATGCGGCCGCCGTGCGCCACATGCCACGAGTACAAGGGAGTGCGCGCGGAATCACTCATGGTCAACCGTACGATCCAGGTCTGGATGCGAAAGAGCACCGCCGGGCGGCGGCCGACGGCAACCCGTCGTCGGCGCCATTCTAGCCGACGCCCGTCCGTTCGCCAGTGGTCCGACGCGAGCCGCGCGACAGTCGCCTCCGTCGCTCGCCTCTCCGAGGCGAGTCCCCTATCCCCAACCTCTCGCCCTTCCACGCGGCTCGGAGAGCCGCGCGACAGTCGCCTCCGTCGCTCGCCTCTCCGAGGCGAGCCCCCTGTCCCCAACCTCTCGCCCTTCAACGCGGCTCGGAGAGCCGCGCGACGGTCGCTCATCGTTTCTTTCGGCGGAACGGCTTGCCGCGCGGCGGGGGACCGTTGCGTCGCGCGTCCGTGCCGCGTGTGCGTTTCGACGCGGCCCTCTTCGCGGGTCGGACGGCCCTCCGGTGGGCGGTGGACGCGGTTTCGACAAGCCGGAAATCGAGCTCGCGCCGCGCCAGATCGACATGGGCCACCTCGACGGTGATGACGTCGCCGAGTCCCAACCGGCGACCTTCGCGGTGTCCGATCCAGGCGCGCGCCGTCGGATCGAACCGGTACACGTCGTCCTCAAGCGAAGAGACGGCGAGGAATCCCTCGGCGGGGAGCGGAATCCCCTCGGCAAACACGCCGAACTCCTCGACCCCTGTGATCACGGCGGCCATCCGTTCCCCGATCCGGTCGTGCAGGTAGTTGAGCAGTTTCAGTTTGACCAGTTCGCGCTCGGCCGCCTCCGCCCGCTGCTCGCGCTGCGAGCAATGTTCGCCGAGCGTCCTCAGCGCGCCGCGCTGGCCGCGCGGTCGCCGGCCGTCTTGGAGATCGTCGAGCATGCGGTGCACATCGAGATCGGGATACCGCCGGATGGGGGACGTGAAATGGCAATAGTCGTCCCAATGGAGCGCGTAGTGGCCGGTCTCGTCGGGACCGTAGACGGCCTTTTGCATACTTCGAAGGACGGCGTAGTTCACGGCCCGTTCGAGCGGTTCCCCTTTGACGGCCGCGACGACGCGCTTGATCTCGAATCGGCTCTCGAGGCTCGCGCACGGAATGCCCAAGTGGCGGACGAAATCGGTGAGCGCCCGCACCTTGATCGGCGTCGGCGGCTCGTGGATGCGGCGCAGGAAGAGCGTGCCCGCGTCGCGCAGCGTCTCGGCGACCGCCCGGTTGGCGGCGAGCATGAACTCCTCGATCACCTGATGGCTGACCGTGTTCTCGATCACGCGAGCTCCCGCCACCCGCCCGTCGGCATCCAGGTTGATCTTGACCTCGGGCATGCTCAGATCGATCGCTCCCTGATCGAGGCGTCGAAAGCGGACGATCATCGCGAGTTCGCGCATGTCGAGCAGCAACTGGAGGATTGCGGGCGCCAGCTTGCCGTGCCACGCGCCCGGATCGGTGTAGACCTGATCGACCTCGTCGTAGCTGAACCGCCGTTTGCTCACGATGACCGACCGCGCGATTTCGGACGACACGACGATTCCGTCGGGTGTGAATTCGAGGAACACGGTCCTCGTGCAACGCAAGCGGTCGGGTTGGAGGCTCGCGAGGTGATTTGACAGGAGCTCGGGCAACATGGGAATCACCCGATCGGGAAGATAGACGCTGGTGGCGCGCCGCCTCGCTTCGTCATCGAGGGCCGAATGGAGCGGCACGAAGTGCGCCACGTCGGCGATGTGGACGCCGAGCTTCCAGTGTCCGTTGTCGAGTCGGACGAGCGAGATCGCGTCGTCGAAATCCCGCGCGTCGCGCGGGTCGATCGTGATGATCGTCTCTCCCGAAAGGTCGATCCGATCGGAAGGGGGCGACTCGTCGAACGCCTCGGCCTGCTCCCGGGCGACTTGGATCGCGGCGTCGGGGAAATCGCCCGGCAGATCGAATTCGCGGAGGATGGCGAGCGTATCGACGCCGGGCGCGCCCCTTGGCCCGAGCAGTTCGGTGATCACCGCTTGGCCGGGATCGTAGTGCCGGGGAAACCGGACCATCTCGATGACGACTTGATCGTCGGGCCGCGCGCCCTTCGCGCCGGGATCGCCGACCGGTATCGCCTGCGCGAAGACCTTGCCGTCGACCTGCACCTCGCCCTGCCCATCGACCTCGCGATAGGTCCCGACGAACCGGTAATTCCGCCGTTCGAGCACCTCGACGATCTCGCCCCGTCGCCGGTTTTCGGACCGTCCTTCGCGCCCGGTGAGAACGACGCGGACGCGATCACCCGAGGAGGCGTCGAGCGAGCGGGGTCCGGCGATGAAGATGTCCTCTTCGCGTCCCGACCCGAGCGCGTCGAGCGGTCGGACGAATCCGAATCCGCGTGCCGACCGTTTGAACGTCCCGACGATCGCCTTGCCCGTTCGATGCTTCGCCGTTTCGTCTCGCTCGTCGCCCGCCCGTGTCTTGCGGCGTTCCTTCTTCCCGCGCGGGGCGCGTTCCGCCGGTCCCGTCCGGACGGGGGACGCGTCGCGCGGCGCGGCCTCGCGGGGCGTCGCGTCGGCCGGTTCGGCGCCGAGTGGGCCGTCGGCGGCCGGTCGCGATTCGGGCCCGTCGGAAAGGGAGGCTCGCCCCGCCGCGCGCACCAGGTGTTTGGGGCCCCACGCGACAAGCCCTTCTCGGGCGAGCTGTTTCAGCGCGCGCCGCACGTCCTTGCGGGCCGTTTCGGGAAGTCCGAGCTGTTTGGTGAGGACGCGGGGCTTGACCGGTCGGTAGTTCGGAGCCTGAACGTGGCGCGCGATGCGCGCGGACAGCGGCTCGTCGGTCGGTGATTCCCGTTCGTTCATGCGGTGTCGATCACTGGGGATTCGAGCGCCGAGTTCGACGTCTTGTAGAGTTTGCGGCCGAGCGCCGCCTGATACGTGGTCCAACGGCTGTCGGAATTCACGTCGTCACGCACGATTTGCGTGAAACTGTGGAGTTTGGCGTCGAGCGTATCGAGTTGATGGAGGACCAGCGATTCAAGGGTCATCGGGAGCTTCGGGCTTCCGAACTCGTACTCGCCGTGATGGCTCAGGATCATGTGCTTGAGCCGCAGGCCCAGGTCGGTCGGAAACGGATCCCCCGAGAGTCGCTCGGTTTCCTCGATCTTGCGGCTGAGGATCTCGACGCCGAGCGTGATGTGTCCGAGGAGCTGACCCGCGTCGGTGTAGTGAAGTTCGCGCTCGAAACCCAATTCGTCGACTTTTCCCAGATCGTGGAGGAAGACGCCCATGCGGAGCAGTCCGGCGTCGATCTGCGGATAATGAGGCGCGATGGCGGCCGCGACCTCCATAAGCCCGACGACGTGTTCGAGCAACCCGCCGCGGTAGGCGTGGTGGTGTTTCACGGCGGCCGGCGCCTGCGCGAAGCGGTCCATGAACGGACCGTCGACGAGGAAGCACTCGGCCAAGTCGCGCAGCGCGACGTTTTGGATCTCGCGGAGGAGTTCGGCTAGCCGCCGAGCCATGCGGTCGACGCACGCGGCACTCAGCGTGACGAAGTCGGATTCGTCGACGAACCGTCGATCGGCGACGTCAATCCGGTTGGCGATCATCTGCAGCGCGCCGTTGTAGACCTGGGTCGTGCCTCCGACCCGCACGAAATCGCCGTTGTCGAAACTCTCGTAGACCTTCTCCCCCGCGTTCCACATCATGGCGGTCATCGATCCGGTACGGTCCGAAAGCCGCACCTGCAGGTAGAGCCTTCCGGCGCGGTTGGTTCGAAGCTGTTTTTCGGAGGCAAGGAAGATCTGTTCGACCGCTTCGCCTTCCCCGAATTGATTGATGAATTGACGAGCCATATCGAGTCGCCGCTCCGCGCGGGGAACGTCCTGTTCGTGAAGAGAAGGAGCCGGATCGAACACGTGGGCGATTCTAGGAACGCACCCCCGATGGGGCAATAGGGTCGAGGGGCACCTTGTCGCACGGCGATCCAGTCCGTCTAATGACGCCGACCTCGTTCGCCGAACGCGGCGCGGGGAAACCGAAAGCGGCAGCGGGAAACGGACATGGCGAAGGCCCCGAAGACGGCGATCCAACCCACTCGCGAGGAAGACTATCCCGAGTGGTACCAACAGGTCATCAAGGCGGCCGATCTGGCCGAAATCTCTCCCGTGCGCGGCTGCATGGTGATCAAGCCATGGGGTTACGCGATCTGGGAGAACATGCAAGCCGCCCTCGACCGCATGTTCAAGGAAACGGGACACGAGAACGCCTATTTTCCGTTGTTCATTCCGATGAGCTTCCTCGAGAAGGAGGCGAAGCACGTCGAGGGATTCGCGAAGGAATGCGCGGTCGTCACCCATCACCGGCTCGAACCGTCACCCGACGGAGGACTCCGGCCCGCCGGGCCGCTCGACGAACCGCTGATCGTGCGGCCGACGAGCGAGACGATCATCGGCGCGATGTACGCGAAGTGGGTCCAGTCGTACCGCGACCTGCCGATCCGGATCAACCAGTGGGCCAATGTGGTGCGGTGGGAGCTGCGGACGCGGATGTTCCTGCGCACGGCCGAGTTCCTTTGGCAGGAGGGTCACACGGCGCATGCGACGCCCGAGGAGGCTTGGGAGGAAACCCGCCTGATGCTCGACGTCTACTCGCGTTTCGCGCGCGACTATCTGGCGATTCCCGTGATCCAAGGCGAGAAGACGGCGGGCGAGCGGTTTCCGGGCGCCGTTTCGACGCTCTGCATCGAAGCGATGATGCAGGACCGCAAGGCCCTTCAGGCCGGGACATCGCATTTCCTCGGCCAGAATTTCTCAAGGGCCCAGGAAATCAAGTTCCAAAACGCCGAGGGCCAAGAGGACTTCGCGTGGACGACGTCATGGGGCGTCTCGACGCGCCTGGTCGGCGCGATGATCATGTCGCACGCCGACGACGACGGCCTCGTCGTTCCTCCGCGATTGGCCCCCAAACACGCGGTGATTCTCCCGATTTACCGATCCGAGGACGACCGGACGCCGGTACTCGAATACTGCCGTCGACTCGAACGGGAAATCGCCGCGCAGCGCCATGGCGAGGCTCCCGTTCGCGTCTTCATCGACGATCGCGACCTGCGCGGCGGCGAGAAGAACTGGCAGCACGTCAAGAAGGGCGTGCCGCTGCGGATCGAGGTCGGACCGCGCGACGTCGCTTCGGACCACCTCTTCGTCGCGCGCCGCGACCGGCCCGAAAAACAATCCGAACCGCGCTCGGCATTCGTCGCGACGATCGGCGAACGGCTTGACGAGATCCAGAATGGATTGCTGCGCCGCGCGGCCGCGATGCGGGACGCGCACACGCGGTCGATCGAATCGGTCGACGCGTTCCGCGAATTCTTCACGCCGCGCAATGCCGAACGGCCCGAAATCCACGGCGGGTTCGCCCTCGCGCATTGGGTCGAGTCGCCCGAGACCGACGCGCTGCTCGCCGACCTCAAAGTAACCGTACGGTGCCTTCCTTCCAATCCGGAACTCGCGGGCGGACCCGGCGCATGCGTCTTCACGGGGAGAGAGGCGACGCAGCGCGCGGTCTTCGCGAAGGCCTATTGACCGATCGGCGCAACGGAGCCCGCCGAACGTATCGCGTTCGGCGCCGGCCCGGTGTCGGAAGGAGGAACACGGAAGGAGGAACACGGAAGGAGGAACACGGAAGGAGGAACACGGGGAATGCGGGATCGAAACCGAGACCATCGTGAGGCCATGGCATGGGAGCCGTTCGAACCCACCGGCCCGTCCTGATGCTGGTCGCGGCATTCAGCCGTCATCCGGAAGCCCTCGATTGGGGGCGGGCGCGCATCGAATCGCGGTGGGGGCCGATCCGACTGGAGAGCGAACGATTCGCGTTCGGCGAGTCGACCTACTATGAACGGGATATGGGGCCGGACTTGACCAAGGTGTTTTGGGCCCTGGAGCGGTTGGCCGATCCGGGCGAATTGCCGGCCCGGAAAGTGCGAACCAACCTCTGGGAACGCGAACTCGCCGAATCCGGCCGTTTCGCCGAACCCCGCCCGCTCAATCTCGACCCCGGTTACGTGACCGAAGCGAAACTCGTCCTCGCCACGACGAAAGACCGCGATCACCGTCTCTACCTGGCTGAAGGGATCTTCGGCGAATGCACGCTCCATTATTCCGGCGGCCGCTGGCAACCGCGGGACTGGACGTATCCCGATTATCGGCGTTCCGATTATCATCAGTTCTTGGACGCATGTCGCCGCGACCTGCGGGGCCGTCGCCTCGCCGAGCCGGGCTTCCCCACGCCGTGAACGGGCTGCGATGGAACTTCGCGAGACGGTCTGGCTGATCGGTGGCACAGTGGTTCCCGCGATGGCCATGAGCTGGTTGCTGGGGTTCGCGGCGCGGCGGTGGGCGCCGCGATTCGGTCTGGTGGACCAGCCGGGCGGCCGCAAGATCCACGCGGCGCCGACTCCGCTGGGAGGCGGTGTCGCGGTCTGGGGATCGGTCCTCGGCTACTTCCTCGCGGGCGGAATCGGCCTCGCGTGGCTCACGCGCGGCGGCGAGGTTCCCTCCTGGCTTCCGTCCCTCATGCATGACCACGCGCACGGACTGGCCTCGCGCGGATCGGATCTCGCGATCGTCCTCGCGGGAGGCACGGCGCTGATGGTGCTGGGACTGCTCGACGACCGCTTCGCGCTCGCCTGGCAACTCCGGCTCGGCACGCAGTTCGCCGTCGCGGCGGCCGTCGTCGTTTCGCAAGGCGACGACGGACAATTGACCGCCTTCCTCACATGGCGGCCGATCACGACGGCTCTCTCGGTGTTCTGGATCGCGGCGCTCGTCAACGCGTTCAACATGCTCGACAACATGAACGGCCTTTCGGCGGGAGTCGCCGCGATCGCGGGCGCGATGCTCGTCGCGTTCCTCTTGTTCCCGCCGTCGACGATGGTCGAAGGGCCCCAACTCTTCGTCGGCGGGTACTTGCTCGTGCTGGTCGGCGCGCTGCTCGGCTTTCTCTGGCACAACCGCACGCCCGCTCGGCTGTTCCTGGGTGACGCGGGCAGCTACTTCGTCGGGTATTCGATCGGTGTGTGCACGCTCGTGGCCACCTACACGTCCTATGAATCGCCGGCTCGGCACGCGGTCGCCGCGCCGCTGTGTGTCATGGCCGTTCCGCTTTACGACATGGTGACGGTGATCGCCATCCGATTGCGCGAGGGTCGAAGTCCATTCGCGGGCGACCGGAACCACTTCTCGCATCGCCTCGTCGACCTCGGCTTCACGCGCGGACGGGCCGTGCTCGCGATCTACCTGACGACGGCGACCTGCGGGCTCGGCGCCTTGCTGCTCCCCCGCACCGACCGTTTCGGAGCCGGTGTCGTCGTGCTGCTCGTCTTCGGCGTCCTTTGGCTCATCCAACTCGTCGAATTCACCGCTCGGCGGCGGAATCAATCGAACGGAAACCGATCGTGAATCGACGATCCCGGACCTCGCCGCAACGGCCGACTCCCGAACGGCCGACCGATCCAAGGTCGACCGATCCAAGGTCGACCGATCGAGGGCCGCCGTTCCTTCCGCGGGGCGGCGTCCTGGCGCTGATCGTCCTGGCGCCGTTGATTCCGACGGAAGGGGCGGGGCAGGGGACGACGGCCGTCCTCTCGCTACTCTGGATGCTCGCCGCGCTCGTCGCGTGCGGATTCACATGGCGAGGGCGGAAACCCATCGCATGGGATGCCGCGGATGGCCTCGGCCTGGCGCTCGCCGCATGGATCGGTCTGGCCATGTTCGCAACGGGTTGGCGAGCCAATCCTCGGCTCATGCTCCATTCCGGTTGGCACTGGCTCGGCCTGCTCGCGGCCGCTGGGCTCGCGCGGCGCGTGATCGCGACCGATCGCGACCGGCGTGCCGTCGTCGTCATTCTCTGCGCGATCACGACGGGGCTCGCCGCGCACGGAATCTGCCAATATTCCGTCATACAACCTCGAAACCGCACGGACTACGCCGCCGCATCCGAACCGGAACGGCAGCGCCTTCTCGTCGCAAGCGGCGTCGACCCCGCGCCCGACTCGGCGGACCGCTTCCTCTTCGAAAACCGATTGCGGAGCCTCGAACCGTTCGCGACGTTCGCGCTTCCCAATTCACTCGCCGGATTGCTGTCCGCCTGGCTGGTCGTCGCGATCACGGTCGGCTGGAATCGGCGGACGAGCGAAGAAGGAACGAGCGAAACTCCGCGCGGTTCCGCGCGATTCCGATGGAGGGCCTTTTGGTTCGCGGCGTGTTTTCTGATCGCCGCGTGCCTCATCCTGACCAAGAGCCGTTCCGCGTGGATCGCGTGCGTGGTCGGTCTTGGATGGAGCATCGCGCGTTCGACTCGCCGCGGCGGCCGTCGATGGCCCATGGTCGCGGTGTGCGCGGCCATGATCGTCTTGTTCGTCGTCGGGGGATTCGGGCTCGGTGTCCTGGATCGCCAGGTGTTCACCGAAGGCGTCCTGTCGATGACCTATCGTTGCCAGTACTGGCGCGGGGCGGTCGGCATGGTGGTCGACCATCCGGTCTGGGGCGTCGGCCCCGGCGCGTTCCAGGACGCGTATGCCGCCTACAAGAAGCCCGAAGCGAGCGAAATGGTGGCCGATCCCCACAACTTCGCGTTCGAGGTGGCGGCCACGTTCGGAATCCCCGGACTCGCGCTCTTGCTCGCATGCCTGGCCGCCGCATGCGTCGTCGCGCGGCGCGCGGCGCGTTCCCAGGCGAGTACTTTGGAGAGATCGCACGCGCGCGGCAACCGAGCCGGCGATGCCGCGTGGCTCTGGGGAGCGGCCGCCGCATTCCCGCTCGCCGACGGCTACGGCCGGTTGATCGATTTTCCGCCCGAGCCGTTTCCGGGGATTCCGATCCCCGTGCTCTGGTGTGTCGTGCTTCCCATCAGCGGACTGGTTTACGCGGCCGGTCGACCTTGGATCGAGCGGGGGAACTGGGATCCGGCGGTCGCGGCGATCGGTTGGCTCGTCCTTGCCGTCCATTTGCTTGCGGCCGGCGGCATTTCGTTCGGCGGTGTCGCCCAGTCGTTCTGGTTGCTGCTCGCGCTGCTGGTCGGGCCTCCACACTCGAGCCGATCGGACAGGGCACCGGCGAGGTGGATCGCGGTTCGGCCTCCGAGCGCTTCGATCGGCCTCGCCGCGTCGCTCGTCGTTTTCGCCGCGTGCGTGTTCACCGAGTACCTTCCGACCGTGCGGGGCGGCGGCCTGTTGAGGCAAGCCGAATCCGCGCGGGACCGCGAAACGGCGCGAGCCCTATTGAACGCGGCCGCGGCGGCCGATCGGTGGAACCCCGAACCGTGGCGGCTCGCCGCGACGATGGAACTCGATGCGTGGGTGCGGACCCATGATGCCGCGCGCCGCGAGGCATGGATCGGCGCCTTGGCGGAGATGGTCCGCAGGGACCCCGTTTCGCATGCCGCGTCCCGTCTGGAAGGCGACATCCGGCTGACGGCGTATCGGGCGATGGGCCGTTCCGAGGACCTCGACGGGGCGCTGGACGCGTTGGAACGGACCGTGCGCCTTTATCCGAACCATAACCATTCGCATGCCCAGCTCGCGTGGGTCGCCCACCTGGCCGGTCGCGCGGATTCGGCGCGATTCCATGCCGAAACGGCTTTGCAACTCGACGCGCGCAATCCACACTGGGAACAGAAGCTCGCGCGGCGCGCCGTCCGGGACCCGGGCCGATCGGATCGGTGGGAGAGCCAGGTCGCGGGTCCGCCGCCCGGCACCGACGCCGAACAACTCATGCGTCAACTGCGTAGCTAACGGGCCGCCCCCGCGCGAATCGCGGAGGCCGTTCGAATCACGTTCGCGGACGAGGAAGAACCAGGCCATGAACCGAATCGTGTGGGTCGCCCTGATCGCGATCGCGGCCGGCGGCGCCGCCGGGTACGGCGCGTCAACGATTTCCTACCACTGGACCCGCGATCATTTCGCGCCGAACAACGCGCAGAATCCGTTCACCGACATCGCGAGCCCGCCCGACAAACCGCTTCCCACGACGCGGGCCCGGGTTCAGGTCATGAACGGCGAACTGTTCGATTTCGGCAAGATGGGACGCAACGGCGCGGGCGCCCGCACGTTTCTCATCCGAAACATCGGCAACGCGCCGCTCCGCCTCCGCAAAGGGGAAACGACCTGCAAGTGCACGCTGAGCACGGTGGATGACGGTGAAGTCGCGTCCGGTGAAACGGTCGAAGTTCGCCTTGAATGGACGGCCAAGACGGAGACGACCTCGTTCAGCCAGCTCGCCGAGATCCTCACGAACGATCCCGAGCGGCCCGTCATCCAGTTGCGCATCGAAGGTCTGGTCGAAGACGCCGTGCGCGTGACACCCGAGACAATCCTGTTCCGGAATGTGACGGGCAATGAATCGCAGACGCGAAAGATCTTCGTGCTCGGAGCCGACAAGTCCATGACGCTCGGCGTCGCCGAATGGGAACTCGTTCAGAAGCGCCTCGAACCGTACTTCGACGTGGCGGTGCGCGACGCCACCGCCGAGGAAATCGCCTCGCATCCGCCGGCGGAGACCGGCAAGGTGCTCGAACTCACCCTGAACGCGGGACTTCCGACAGGCGACATCCAGCAGACGCTCCGCGTCAAGACGACCCTGGACGGCGCGCCCGACTTCTTTGTGTCGATCGAAGGCAATGTGTTGAGCGACGTATCGGTTGTCGCGCGGGGAGCGCCTTTCGATTCGAGCCACAGCGTCCTGAGGCTCGGCAGCGTCGATCAGGCGGCGGGCGCGAAGGCCGAGTTGCTGGTGCTGATCAAGGGACCAAATCGGAACGAAGTCCGGATCGAGATCGAGGCGGTCGATCCGCCCGAAGCGCTGCGCGCGACACTCGGTACCCCCAAGGCGAGCGAGAAGATGGTCACCGTGCCGCTCACCATCGAAGTCCCAGCGGGGGCGCCTCGCGTCACGCGGCTCGGATCGGCTCAAGGCAAAATGGGACAAATCCGGCTGCGCCCCCTGCATTCGCATTCCAAGGAACTTCCGATTTACGTACAGTTCTCGGTGAATTGACGGCTTGGCGAGTCCCCACGCGGACGTTCCGTGGGGACGCGGGTCGAGCGCGGGAGGGATCGCCCATGATCGCGAGGATGCTCGGAGCGGCCGGACTCATTGCCCTGCTGGGAGGCTGTCGGCCGGTGGCCGAATCGAGTGTGGGCGCGGGGCCCGCCGAAACGGGGACGCGGACCGCGCCGATCGCCTCGGCGGAATCCGCCGCCGCTCCGGGCGTGCGACGCGCCTCGCTCGAAGTCCCCGTGACCGACACGCGCGAAAGGCGTTTCGTGATCGGCTTGGCGGCCGCCGCAGAACCTTCGGGAGAGCCATCGGGCGGGTCGACGGGAGGCACCGTCGCCGCGGCCCGGAATGAAACGAGCGTGCCGGCTCGCGAAGGAGGCTCGGAGGATCCGAATCCGTCGCGGGCTCCGCTCTTTGTCGATTGGCCGAAACCCCGGTTCGTGATGGCGATCAGCGGAAGGCAGAACGGCTACCTCGAACCGTGCGGATGCACGGGGCTCACGAAACAGAAAGGCGGCCTGGCTCGCCGTCAGACGTTGCTCCGTGACCTCGCGCGGCGCGACTGGCCCGTGGTCGCGATCGACGTGGGGAATCAGGTGCGCCGGTTCGGGAGGCAGGCCGAGATCCAGTTCCAGATCAGCGTCGGGGCCTTGTCGAAAATGGGTTTCGCCGCTTCGACGTTCGGGCCCGATGACCTGCGATTGACGATCGACGAATTGGCGGCGACGACGGCGCCGGGATCCGAGAAGGACACGGCGTTCGTTTCGGCGAACGTCGCGATCCTGGACCGCGAGTTCACTCCCCGATTCCGCGTGGCGACGGTCGCCGGCCGCAGGATCGGCATCGTGGGTGTGTTGGGCGATCAGGCGCGGGCCGCCATCCAGGCCGACGAGATCCTCACGGAACCCGCGGTCCAAGGTGTGCGAGCCGCCTGGCAAGGGCTTTCCGCTGAACCGTGCGATCACACGGTGTTGCTCGTGCAGGGCACGCGCGAGGAGACGATCGCCATCGCGCAGGCGGTTCCCCGTTTCGATATCGTCGCGACCTCCGGCGGCGGCGATGAACCCACGTTGGTCCCCGAGCGGATTCCGGGCACGCCCTCGCAGTTGGTCCAGGTGGGGATCAAGGGGATGTACGTCGGCGTCTTGGCCTTCTTCGATGGAAGCGAGCCGGGCTGGCGGTATCAGCGCGTTCCGCTGGACGCCCGATTCGAGGACTCCCGCGAAATGCTCGCCCTCCTGGCGACCTACCAGCAGCAGCTCGAACAACAAGGCCTCGAAGGGCTCGGCGTTCGCCCGCTGCCGCACCCGTCGGGACGCCGGTATGTCGGATCGGAATCGTGCGGCGACTGCCATGCCAAGGCGATGGAAGTCTGGAAGGAAAGCGATCATGGCCACGCGACCGATTCGCTGGTCAAGCCGGGCGAGCGTTCCGACATCGCCCGGCATTTCGATCCCGAGTGCCTGAGTTGCCACGTGACGGGTTGGAATCCGCAACGGTTCACGCCGTACGAGAGCGGTTATCTTGGATTGGCCGAGACGCCGAAGATGGTGGGCAGCGGGTGCGAGAACTGCCACGGTCCCGGCTCGCGCCACGCGGCGGCCGAATCGGGGGACGTGAGCGCGGACGCGGCGACCCTGTCCCGCCTCCGCGCCGAAATGCGACTCCCGCTCGCCGAGGCGGAGAAGAAGTGCATGGAATGCCACGACCTGGACAACAGTCCGGATTTCCACGAGAAGGGCGCATTCGAGTCGTTTTGGACCCGCATCGCGCATCCGGGAAAAGACTGAGCTCCCCAACCGGTCGGCTCGGACCGCGTCATGCCTGGCCCAGTTCGGCCATGATGTCGTCGGGGATGTTGAGATTCGCGGAGACCGACTGGACGTCGTCGTGGTCGTCGAGCGCCTCCATGAGTTTCAGGACGAGGCGCGCGGTGGGCGCGTCGAGATCGACCGTATTCGTCGGAACGCGCGCGATTTCCTTGCTCGACGCGGCGAACCCGGCGGCTTCGAGCTTCTCGACGACTTCACTGTACGCGGCCGGATCGCACGTCACCTGGAACTTGTCCCCGTCGCGGCGCACATCGTCGGCGCCGGCCTCGAGGGCGGCTTCCATGAGCGCATCCTCGTCGATCGGTTCGGTCGGGAAGAAGAGCAGGCCCTTGCGTTCGAACATCCAGGCCACGCAATTGGCGCTCCCGAGTTTTCCGTCGTGGACATCGAAGATCTTGCGGATTTCGGGGGCCGTGCGATTGCGGTTATCGGTCATGATGTCACACAGGATGGCGACCCCGCCCGGACCATAACCTTCGTAGAGGATCTCGTCGACGTTGCCGCCGTCGAGCTCTCCGGTGCCCTTCTTGACGGCCCGCTCGATGTTGTCCTTGGGCATGCTGACCGCCTTGGCGTCGAGGATGGCGGTCCGCAGGCGCGCGTTCGTGGCGACGTCGCCGCCTCCCATCTTCGCCGCGACGATGATCGCTTTGGAGAGCTTGCTCCAGAGCTTTCCCCGCTTGTTGTCGATGAGGGCCTTCTTGTGCTTGATTCCGGCCCAGTGGGAGTGGCCAGCCATACCTTTGCGTCCGGTTCTCGAGTCCTATTCCCAAGGAACATGTCGGCCTTGGTTCACTTCGGTTTCTTCTTGGTGATCGGTTTCGCGGGCGAGGTGGGTTTCGCGCTCAAGCCGGCCTTCGACGGGCGCTCCTTGTCGCGCGACTTGTCCTTCGCCGGCCGGTCCGCCTTGCCCGCCCGCGTCTTGACCGATTTTTCGGACTTATCCGACTTGTCGGTCCGTTCCCCTTTGGCGGTCTTCTCGGGTTTCTCGGGCGTGCCGTGCGCGGCGGGCGACCTGGTCCGATCGGCCGGTTCTCCTTCGATCCGTTTCGCGGCCTTCATCGATCGGGCGGCCGCGTCGCGTCCGCTCGACTTCCGATCCGATCGGCTTTCCGCCGCTCCCTTCGCGCCGCCCGCGTCCTTGGCGGACGCCGATTCCGGCGCGGTCTTTCGTTCCCGCCGGGGATACTCCACGGTGGGGAGTATTTCCTGGAGGATGGCCTTGAGCCGACTGCTGTTGGGGCCGAGGAAATCGACGCCCAATTGGTGGAGCAGCGACGCGAATTCGATCCCTTTGGATTTCGGAATGGCCCGCTCCATGCCCGGCGCGCGCCGCTCGTCCGCCTCGGACCGCGTGACGGCGTTCAGCGCGACGAGCACCTGGAGCACGCCGCCGTTGACCGGAATGGAATGGCCGCCCAGCGCGTGCTGGCTGACGTAGGCGGCGGCGAACGGCGTGATTCCCTGGAACGATTCGACGTCCTTGATCGCCTTGCCGAGATTGGCTTTCCGCAAGTGCTCGAGATCGAACGAGTACCGCGTTTCGAAAACGCTTTGGAGGACCCGCTTCATACGGCGAGCCGCTTCGCCCGGGTCGGCCAGCATGCCCATCACTTCCATGAGCTCGGCGACGCTCGTCACGCGAACCTCGTTCCAATCGGCGTAGAGCTGGAGTCTCGCGAACGCCTCGTCGGCCGCTTCGGGTTTCGAATTCTCCAGACACAGGCCGTGCAGGAGGTGTTCGAGCACCGAGCGTTCCACGTGCGTCGCGGGACGATAGTGCTTCTTGAGGATCCGATGGATCTTGGTGTAGAGGGCAGCGCGGTTCGTGCTCATGCCGGTCTCATCGTTCACGAAGCGGTGGAGGGTTGGGACGGGGCGGGAGGATCGTCCGCGCGATCGATGGGGGGCGAGTCGGAATCGGCGCCGCCCGCCTCATCGGATCGACACGCCGGGTCGACCGCGAGCGGAGAATCCGCGTCGGTCTCGGATGGCTCGGACGAAGTCTCGGCCTTCAAAACTTCCCGCAGGATGCGGGCGACGGCGATCGAGTTCTTGACGCCCTGGTCGAGTACAAACTGCAGGCGGGGCGTGTACCGCGTGTCGATGCGCGCGGCGATCCGCTGTTGGAGGAATCCGGCCGCGTTCCGCAGGCCGGCGAGCGACAGGTTTTGGCGCGATTCGTTGCCCATGATCGAGACGTGCACCTTGGCCGACCGCATGTCGGGCGCCACTTCGACGTGCGTTACCGTCACGTCGCGGACGCGCGGGTCCCGCAGTTCGGTGAGGATGGCCATGCTGACCACCTCCCGGACGGCCTCGGCGGCTTTCAGCGTTCTTCGCGAGCTCATGGGGACTTCTTGCGGCGGAAACGAACGGCGCGGGCCCACAGCGCGCGCTACAGGGCGCGAGCTACAGGGCGCGCGCTACAGGGTGCGCGCGAATTCCTCGATCTTGAACGCCTCGAGGATGTCGTCCTTCTTGATGTCGTTGAAGTTCATCAGTTTCAGACCGCATTCCATGCCCCGCTGCACTTCCTTCACATCGTCCTTGACGCGTTTGAGCGAATCGAGCGGATACTCGCCGATCTGCCGGCCTTCGCGGAACACGCGGACCCGGCACGCGCGTTCGATCAACCCCTGAACGACGTAACAACCGGCGACCGTGCCGACACGGCTGATCGGGAACACCTGTTTGACCACGGCCCGTCCAAGTTCGACGACCCGTTCCTCGGGCTTGAGCTTGCCTTCGAGCATCGCGCGGAGGTCGTCGGTGAGCTTATAGATGATCTCGTAGCGGCGCACCTCCACGCTTTTTTCCTCGGCGAGTTGCCGGGCGCCTTCATCGGTCGTCACGTTGAAGCCGACGATGACCGCGTCGGATGCCTCGGCCAGATGCACGTCGCCGACCGTGATTCCGCCGACGCCCTTGAGCAGCACCTTGATGCGGACCTCGGGATGCTCCAGCTTGTCCAGTTCCTTGACGATCGCCTCGATCGATCCGCGCGTGTCGGCTCGGATGATGAGGTTGAGCGTCACCGTTTCGGTGCTCGCGCCGAGCCGGCCGTCGCGGAGCATTTCCTGGAACCGTTCGAACGAAACGCGGGTCGACGTGCCGGTCAGGTTCGCCGCACGGGCTCGGCGGCTTCGCTGATCGGCCAATTCGCGCGCTTGCGTGATGTCCGAAAGGACGTAAAACGTCTCGCCCGCGCCGGGCGGGGAGTCGAAGCCCGCGACGTTCACGGGCATCGAAGGTCCGGCTTCCTCGACGCGCCGCGTCGCGCGCAGCGTATCGTACATGAACTTGACTCGGCCATGCGACTCGCCGCAGACCACGATGTCCCCGACGCGCAGCGTCCCGTTCTGAACGATGAGTTTCGCCATCACGCCGCGCGAGCCGCCCTGTTCGGCTTCGAGGCACACGCCTTGGGCGGGCCGCCCCCGATTCGCCCGGTATCCGTGGATCTCGGCGATCGTCAACAACGTCTCGAGCAGATCGTCCATCCCCGCGCCCGTGACGGCGCTCGTCCGCACCACTTCGACGTCGCCGCCCCATTCGCCGGGCGTGAGGCCGTGCTCGGTCATCTGAGTCAGGACGCGGTTGGCGTTCGCGCCGGGCAAGTCCATTTTGTTCAGCGCGACGACGATCGGCACCTTCGCGGCCTGCGCGTGGCTGATCGCCTCTTCGGTCTGTGGCATGATCCCGTCGTCGGCCGCGATGACGATGACGGCGACGTCGGTGACATTCGCGCCGCGAGCCCGCATTTCGGTGAACGCCTCATGGCCCGGCGTATCGACAAACGAGATCACGCGTCCGTCGGCCGCCGTGATCTGGTAGGCGCGGATATGCTGCGTGATCCCACCGGCCTCGCCGGCGACGACGTTCGTGCCGACAAGCCGGTCGAGCAGGGACGTCTTGCCGTGGTCGACGTGTCCAAGGAACGTGACGATCGGCGGGCGCGGTTCGAGCGATTCGGGCGAGTCCTCGCGCCCGTGGATGTCGCCAAGCACGGTCTCCTCGATCGAGACCGGCTGTCTGATTTCGACTTCGAGTCCCAGTTCGGCCGCGATCAGCTCAGCCGTCTCCTGCTCGATCTGCGCGTTGATGTTCAGCATCACGCCCATCTTGAGCAGCGTGGCGAGGACGCGTCCCGAGCCCACACCGGTCGCCTCGGAGAACGAACGGACCGTGCACGGCAACTGGACGGCGACCGCTCCTTTTCGCGGCGCGGCCGTGCTCAGTCCCTTGCGTTTGACCATGCGGCGTCGATGCGAGCGGAACGAATCGTCGTCGCGATCGGACCCTCCGGCGGCGGGGCTCTTCGGACGCTTCGCCTTCTGACGGTCGGCCCGCGCGCTGGCCATTCCCGCCAGATCCGAATCGACGCCCTCGACCTTGTCCCGCTTCCCTCGGATCCTGCCGCGCGACGCAAGATCGGCCGGGGGACTCGCGGGCGGAGCACCCTTCTCGCGGGGCTTTTCCCGCTCCTTTTCCTTCTCTTTCTTCTTCTTCTCCGCCTTCGCCGTGAGATGTTCCAGAGGTGGCCGCGCGCCGAGCTTGGCGCTGGCGATCGCATCCTGGGGAAGGCGAATGTCGGGTTTCTGCGGAGCGGGCTCGTTCGACTTGGGCGCCGCGACCGGCTGCTGCACCTCGGGCATTTGAGCGATATGGATCACCGGCACGCGCACTTTCGGAACGCGGGGTTTCTCACCGCCCTCGGTAGGTCTCGCCGACTTGGCCTTCGCGCCAAGGACCTTGACCTTGCCGCCCGTCGTGGCCGGAAGGTAATCATCGCGGCGAAAGGCTCCCGAGTCGGGCGGCGGTTGCGTCGGCGCGGACGGCACCGGCGCGATGCCGCCCGCCGAAGTCGCCGCGGGGTCGGATGGCGCCTCCGTCGTCGCCGCCGGACCCGAACGCGCCGGCAGGAACCGCCCGAGACCCGTCGAACCGCTCCCCGAGGAGCCCGGAACGATCGACCCCGACGCCGGCGAAACGAGCGGCGGCGATTCCGATGCCGATGAAACGGGTATCGCCGAAACGGACGCCGATGCCGCCGGCGCGGGCGATGGAGTCGACGGACTCGGAACCGAAAAGGTCGGAGCGCCGACAGGGACGCTCGACGATGGCGCGATGGACCCCGGATGGCTCAGCCCGCCCTCGCGCAGCGGAGCCCCCGATTTGGATGACGGTTTCGGGCTCGCCAGGAACGCGCGCACGCGAGCGACCTCGTCGTCTTCGAGGCTGGCGAGCGCCGACCCCTTTCCGGTGATACCCGCGCGCGTGCAGATATCGACCAGCGCCTTGCTGTCGACCTTCAGTTCTTTCGCTAACGCGTAAATCCGCATGGGCACCTTCGGAGCCCTCCTTTGTCACAAACGGCGGGCCTCTTCGGCTCCGCGCCAACGCCTCATTCCATTTCCGCGGTCTCCTATGTCGGCGCTCCCGCGAGCGGAGCGAGGCCAATCTCCTCGATGCGGAATCCTATCGGTCGCTACCCGCCGTTCGTTCGTCGACGACGCCCTCCGAATCCGAACCCGGCTCATCCGACGCCTCGGCCACGATCGGTGCGCCGTCGGACCCGTCCGATGATCCACCGGTCGATTCGCTCTCGTATTCGAGCGTGCCCCTCGATCGCTCGACGTCCGCCACCTCCCCGTCCTTGGCTCCGTCCTCGGACGGTTCCGTGGCTTCCGCGTCACTGGCTTCCGCGTCACTGGCTTCCGCGTCACTGGCTTCCGCGTCACTGGCTTCCGCGTCACTGGCTTCTTCGGCCGCCTTGGCGCGGCGGTCCTCATCCCGCCGCCGCCGCCGTTCTTCCTCGGCCGCCTTCTCGGCGTCGGCGGCCTTCAATTCGGCCTGCGTGACGATGTGGTCGACTTGTTCGGCGGTAAGCCCGCCCATTTCCATCAGATCGTCCGGTTCGATGACCGAAAGGTCGTCGTACGACAGGTAACCCTGCTCGACGAGCCGTTGGGCGAGTTCCTCGTTCATCCCGTCGATCTGGCTGAATCCGTTCACGGCGCGTTCGATTTGTTCGTCGAGTTCATCCTCGGTCATGATCTCGATGTCCCAGCCGCACAGCTTGCTCGCAAGTCGGACGTTTTGGCCTTTTCGTCCGATGGCGAGCGACAATTGGTCTTCGCGCACGAGGACGATGGCGCGGCCGATCATGTCGCAGAGCAGCACCTGATCGACTTCGGCCGGCTGCAGGGCGTTGCTGATCAGCGTCTTGGGATCATCGTTCCAGCGGACGATATCGATCCGTTCGCTGGCCAGTTCATCCACGATGTTCTTGATCCGGTTGCCTCGGACTCCCACGCAGGCGCCGACGCAATCGACGCGCTGATCGGCGCTGCTGACGGCGACCTTGCTTCGATAGCCCGGTTCCCGCGCGATGGCGCGCACCTGGATGACGCCGTCGGCGATCTCCGGAATCTCCTGTTCGAAGAGCCGTTGGACGAGCAGGGGGCGTGTGCGGCTGAGCACGACGCGGACGCGGCTTCCCTGGGGGCGCACGTCGCAAATGACGGCGCGGACCCGTTCGTTCGGATGGTGCGATTCGCCGGGGATCTGCTCGCTGCGAGGCAGAAACGCCTCGATTGTGCCGACCGAGACGGTGATCGCGTTCGGTTCGGCGCGCTGGACGATCCCATTGACCATATGGCCGATCTGCGCCGCGTATTCCTCGATCAGCGAGTCCCGTTCGGCCTCCCGGATCTTTTGGATGATGACCTGCTTCGCCGACTGGGCCCCGATGCGGCCGATCGTCTCGATCTCATCGGTGGCCAGCTCGACACCGTTCCGCGTCGCGCTCACCAGCCCGTTTTCGCGGGCGATCGAAACGGCGACCTCGGTTTCCTCGCCGTACCGCCGTTTCGCCGCCGTCACCAGGGCGGCCTCGATCGCCTGGAATACGATTTCGGGATCGATGTTCTTGTCGCGGTGGAGCGAGTCCACGATTCGAAGGATCTCGTTTGGATTCATGGCTGGCGTCTACAATCCTCTCAACGGCACCTCGCGGTCTATTCCTTCGGCCACACGCCGTATCCGACCTGCTTCGCTTTCGCTTCTGCTTCGCTTTCGCTTCCCGTTGCGATTCCCCTCCGCCGACAAAAAAAAAACCGTCGGCTGGCGGACAGTACGGTCGTCCTGCCGACGGCAATGGAGTTGCCGTTTCGGACCGGCGATCCGAGGCCCCGTGAAGGCGGCGCCCCGCCGCGGTCCCGTGCTCCGCCATGATGCCTAGGGCGACTTGGTCATGTTGCATCCACTCCCTGGCGGCGTCGTTTTCCGACCGTTCGGCCCAAGCCGATCGGCCGTGCCACACCGCCGCCGGAACCCTATCCCATGCGTTACGACAGGACCCGACGACACCCTAACCCACGCCGGCGAGATCCATAACCACCGCCACGTCGATGAGGTAAGATACCGGCGCCGGCGCGGAGTGTCAAGCTGACGCGCGGTCGATCAGGATGGCGCTCGCCTGGCCCTGCGGCGAGACGCTCAGGTTGATGAACCGATCGCCCGGCGCGGTGTCGGCATCGATCACGACCGCGACCGGGCATTCTGGGTCGGGATCGCGGTAGTTCCGTACGGGGATCGATCGGCCGTTCCGCATGGCGAGGAGGCTGGCGATCAGTTCGACCATGCCGCCGGCCGCGCCGAGGTTTCCGAAATAGCTCTTGCAGGCGATGACCGGCACGGTGTTCGGTCCGAACAGATCGGCGATCGCGCGCGCTTCGGCGATGTCGCTCTCGATCGTTCCCAATCCGTGCGCGTGCACATGGCCGATGTCGGAAGCCGCGTGTTCCGACGAGGCGAGCGCGCCGGCGAGCGCGTTGCGCATCGCGCGGCGGCCGTGATCGGGGTGATCGAGTCCGAGCACGGCGGACGAGCCGTACCCGGTGATCTCGCCCCAAATCACGGCACCGCGGCGGATCGCCCGCTCCCGCTCTTCGAGGACCAACGCTCCGGCGCCTTCGCCGAGCACCATGCCGCTCCGCCCGCGGTCGAACGGCCGGCAAAGAACGGCCGGATCGTCGCCTCGAGCGAGCGGTTCCCGCAGGGCGGCGCGCGTCGAACAAAGCGGATGGATGCGCGATCCGGTGGCGCCGGCGATCATCGCGTCCGTATTCCCACGCGCGATCGACCAATACGCCTCCGCGACCGCCAGATTCGCGCCCGCCTCGCGAACCGTCAGCGAGTTGCTCGGACCACGCAGGTCGTTCAGGATCGCGATATGGCTCGCCGGCATGTTCGGCAAGTATTTCAGCAACCAGAGCGGATCGATTTTCCCGATGCCGTTGGCCGACCACTGTTTCAATTGAAGGACGCCGTCGGCGCCGAGACACGCGCGGATCGCGTCCACGAGATCGAACGGACTCGTCTGGATGTAGTCCGACGCGTAGACGACGCCGGTCCGGTCGGGATCGCGACGCTCGGCCGACAGGTCCGCGTCGATCAAGGCGAGCTGCGCGGCCGCGACGCCCATCATCACCTCGCGGCACATCACCTTGAGCGACTTCTTGATCGCCCGCGCCGCCTGCTTGTCGGTAACGCCGAAATCGGCGGCGTCCCCCGTGAAGTCGATCGATTCGCCTCCGAAGACCACCGGCAGGCCGTCGGTCGGGAGCGACCGCAGGCGCCGTACGCCGCTCGTTCCCTCCATGATCGAGGACCAAAACGCATCCGGGCGGTTTCCGAGCGGGCTGATGACGCCCAGCCCCGTCACGACCACGCGACGGTTCGGACCACGTGTCGAAATCATGTCACTTGCCTCGAAACACCGAACGCGTCATCAACATCCAGGCTCCACCCGCCGCACACCGGACCCGCCGAGAACCGGTCGCCCGACCGCAACAACCGAATCCCGGACCCCGATTCGTAGACATGAATCGTCGAATTGCCCGGATCGGCGACCAACACCACCTGACAACCCGCGCGAAGCCAATCGGCCGCCTTCGCCTCGACACTCGAAAACGAATCGTTGGGCGATACCACCTCCACGACGAGATCCGGAGCCAGGGAAAGGAATCCCGCAGTCGGCGCCGCCGCCTCAAGCCGTCCTCGGCTGACGAAGGCGGCGTCGGGCGCTCGAACCGTGTCCGGTGATTCGGATATCCGGAAACCGGTCTCCGCCGCATACGTCTCCCCCAATGCGTGTTGTTCGACATGCGTCGCCAAACGCAAGAAGATCCGGCCCGCGATTCGACCGTGCTCGCAACCGGCCGGCGACATCATGGACAACACTCCTTCGACGAGTTCACGGCGGTTGCCGTCGTCCGGAATCGAATACAGTTGTTCCGCGGTGGTTATCGTCCGCGGGTTGATCGAAACCATCCCGAATCTCCTTTCCGCGAGAAGGACCCGACCGCCATTTTCCACCAATTCGCGATGGAGGTCAAAGGCGGCCCGGGTTCGGGCCCAGGACTCGCGGTCGGCGCCACCGTTGCCGCCCCCGGCACGCGTACGCGTACGAGTACGAGGATGTTAGGGAATTGTCGTTCCGAACCCAAGATCGACGGGTGGCGGGCGAAATGTCCGTGGAAGTCCGCGGGCTTGCACGGAGCCGCGGGAACTGGGAGAAATAGGGACTCCGTGTGAGCCTCGATTCGAAGGCGGGCGACGATGAACGTCGACTTCTGTCGCGAGATGGCTTCGATCTGCGTCGTGGCGCAGGCTTCCAGTCATCTTCCACCGTGGATTTCGGACATGATGGCCATATCGATTCCCATCGTCGCGATCATCGCGGGATGCGGAGTCGCGCTCGCCAATTCGATGATGCGGCACCGCGAGCGGATGGCGATGATCGAACAGGGGATGCACCCCGACGATCGCCAGGCGCGCGACGCGTTCCGCGCGTCCAAAAAAGGCAAGACGCCCAAAGAGGCGGCGGCGGGCGGCTGGACGGACTACGTCCCGCCGAAATGCTGAAGGTCGGTTGGCCCCTCGAGGAAATCGATTGCCGACCAAGCGAGCTCGACCGGCGCGCGTTTCATGCCCGAATCGCCTCGAAGTTCCGCCGCCAAGAATGGCGTTCAGTATCGGCCGCGGATCGTCGTCCCGTTCCGCGCGGCCGATTCGGACGGACGGGCGACCGCGTCGCGAGTCTTGCATTCGATCCAGAGCAACGCGTCGGCTCGGACCGCGCCGGATCCGAGTCCGAGCGGCAACCCGGACGACGGCGGATCGCCGCGCGGCGACGCGACCACGCCGCACGAGACCAGCAGCGTCTCTTCGAGCGGCCATCGAAACCGCTCGTGCAACGTCCAACTGGACATCTGAGGGACTTCGATCCGGACACGCGACGACACGCCCGGCACGGGAGGCATCTCGACGGTGACCGGAACGAATCGCTCCACCTGGTCGATCCGGCACAGGACGACGACTTCCATTTCACGGGAATCGATGTCCGCGAGCGGGCTGAACTGGAGTGAATAGCCTTCGCGCAACGTCGCGGGTTCGGCCTGATAGCCCGAGGGGCCGGCATCGCGCGGCCGAACCGATCGAATATAGCTCCGTGTTCGCAGACGATCGATCGTCCTCGATTGGCCGTTGACCAACTCGGCGTCGGGCACATCGAGTTCGGTGCAATCGATCCGTTTCACCAATTGGGCGCTCAGGACGGCCGCGTCCTCCTTGGAAATCAACCACGCGTCGACGCCCGGGGACCGAACGGCCAGCGCGCGGAGCCGAGGCAAGGCGATCGACCGCCAATTCGGGTTCCCGATCGTCATGAGCCGCACCGAAAGGCCGATCCGCTCGCCGCGCGGATCGACGAATCGATCCACCACCGACCGCACCGACCGCTGCACGTCGGGGACATGGTAGACGCGGAGCGTCCCGCGCGATGCGCTCATCAAGCCCATCGGTTCGGTGAACCAGCGATCGGTTCCCGTCTCGCGCAGGATCCAATCCACGACCGTACGCTCGGGATGCTCGACTCCCGCCGCGCGCGACGCATAGGGCCGCAGATCGTATTCGACCCAGCGTTGGCCTTGTGTCGCAGACAACAAGGATTCCGAGGCGGTCTGCGCGGGCGCCGTCGGCACCGTCGCCAGTCCGGCGCCGGCGATCCAGGCCGCGACCACCATCCTGCCGAACGCCCCCATCGGTCTCCCGCGCGATGTGCGACGCGGCCTCCATTCCCCTTTCGAATTCCCCGGGCGGGGGCGGAGTATAGGCGGAGGCGGAAAGCCGGACAAGATCGATCAGGGCGCGTAGCGCCCGATCACCACCGATGCGTTGTGTCCGCCGAATCCGAAACTGTTGCTCATGGCGACCCGGATCGGCCGCTCGCGGGGCGTGTTCGGCGTGTAGTCCAGATCGCACCTCGGGTCGGCGTTTTCGAGATTGATCGTCGGAGGCGCGGTGTTTTCGACGAGCGCGTTGACGGAGATGACGAGCTCGATGCCGCCGCTCGCGCCGAGCGAATGGCCGAGCTGGCTTTTGGTGCTCGAAATGCTCACACGGTACGCGTGTTCGCCGAATACGTTCTTGATCGCGGCCGTTTCGGCCGCGTCCCCCAACGGCGTGCTCGTGCCGTGCGCGTTGATATAGTCGACCTGGTCGGGTCGGAGCGATCCGTCGCTCAAGGCGTTCGCCATGGCCCGCGCGGCGCCGTAACCATGCTCGTCCGGCTGGGTAATGTGGCCCGCGTCGCCGCTCGCGCCGAATCCGAGCACTTCACAGTAGATTCGGGCATTCCGAGCCTTGGCGTGTTCGAGCTCCTCGAAGACGAGCAGCCCGGCGCCCTCGCTGAGCACGAAACCGTCGCGGTCCCGGTCAAACGGGCGACTCGCCCTTTCGGGCGCCTCGTTCCGTTCCGACAGGGCTTTCATGTTTTGAAAACCGCTGAGTCCCATCGGCGTGATCGCGGCCTCGGTGCCCCCCGTGATCATGACGTCCGAATCGCCGTGCTGGATCGATTTGAAGGCGTCGCCGATCGCGTTGGTCGCGCTGGCGCAGGCCGTCGCGACCGTATAGTTCGGGCCGCGCAGGCCATATCGGATCGAGATATTCCCGCCGGCCGCGTTGAGCATCAGTTTGGGAATCGTCAGCGCGGATACCCGATCGGGCCCTTTTTGCAGGAGCCGCGCCGTCTGGGCCTCGATTTCCGCGATTCCTCCGACGCCCGAACCCAAGATCACGCCGCAACGGAACGATTCCTCTTTCGAAAAATCGATGCCGCAGTCCTGGACGGCGTCAACGCCGGCGACAAGCGCGAACTGGGTGAACCGGTCGAGCCGTTTGATTTCCTTGCGATCGATGTAGTCGGCGGGATCCCAATCGTAGACATCGCCGCCGAACTTCACACGGAAATGCTCGGTGTCGACGACGCGAATCGGATGGATGCCGCTTTCGCCGGCGAGCAATCTGCGCCAGAGGTCGCCGACCTTGCAGCTCAGCGAGGTGACGACCCCCAGCCCCGTAATGACCACGCGCCTCATTCGACCGCTCGCAACCTGGTCCACCCGTTCGATGACTCCGGCCCGCACCCACGCGGCACTCCGTCGTGTTGACATCCGCCCCGGCGCGCCGGCGAGCGGTCCTTCACGGCGACTACTCCTGGTGCTGTTCGATGAATTCGATCGCCTGTCCGACCGTCTGGATTTTCTCAGCCGCGTCGTCGGGAATATCCAGGTCGAACTCCTCTTCGAGTTCCATGACCAGCTCGACCTGATCGAGCGAGTCCGCGCCTAGGTCATTCACGAAGGACGTCTCGCGTTTCACTTTTTCCTTATCGACACCCAACTGTTCGGCGACGATGTCGACAACCCGTTCTTCAATGGAAGCCACGTTCCACGTCTCCTGCAATAGACTCGAATGGGGGAGCCACCTGGCCGGACCCGCAAACCTACATACCGGCAGACAGGGTAGGACACACACGTCTGCGACGCCGGCCGGGTTCAACGCCCCGCCGCGTAGATCGATTGGTGAGACAACAAGATAGAGGATGGCCACCAAGCCGGTCAAGGTAGACCAGGGAAGTTGAACCGCGTTCCCGAACGAACGGAAAACGCCCGCGGCGCGGATCGGCGGCCCGAGGATCAACCGGTCATGCCTCCGTCCACGGTCAGGACCTGGCCCGTCACGTAGGCGGCCGCGGGGCCCGCGAGGAAGAGCACGGCGTACGCGATCTCCTCGGGGCGTCCCAGCCGCTTGGCGGGGATCCGTTTGGCGGCTTCCTCGAGCACGGCGGGGCCGATCGCCTGCGTCATGTCGCTTTCGATGAATCCCGGCGCGACCGCGTTGATGGTCACCTTGCGGCCGGCAAGTTCCCTGCTGAGGCTCCGCGTCATGCCGATGAGTCCGGCTTTCGAGGCCGAGTAGTTGGTTTGGCCGGCGTTTCCGATCAGCCCGGCCACGCTCGCCATGTTGATGATCCGACCGTACCGCGCTCGCATCATGTGCCGCGACGCGGCTCGGGCGAACAGGAACGCGCCTCGAAGGTTCGTGTCGATCACCTCGTCCCATTCCTCGTCCGACATGCGGGGCAGCAGCGTGTCGCGCGTCACGCCCGCGTTGTTGACCAGGATGTCGAGCCGTTCCCATTGGTCGGCGACCCGGTCGACGGCCCCGTCGACGCTCACTCGGTCCTTCACATCGCACGCGATCGCCATCGCCTGGCCGCCCGCGCCCTCGATCGCCGCGACCGTCTCCCGCAGTTTTTCGGCGTTGCGGGCGACGCACGCGACCTTGGCGCCGTTCCGGGCCAATACGAGGGCCACCGCCCTGCCGATCCCTTGCGAGGCTCCGGTGACGATCGCCGCCTGGCCGGTCAGGTCCGACGTAATGGGAGGAGTTGTCATGTTCGTTGCGCCTTCATCGAGTCCACGAAGATCGAGGTAATCCGGAAGATCAGAAAAACCGCTCGAAAACCGACCGAACCACCCGCTCAACGATCGGCGGGCCCGGCCCCGGACCGATCAACAGGCCGTGTTCTCGCACGGGATCTTGCGGTCAAAACGTTTGAGCAGGCCGGTCAAGACGCGGCCAGGGCCGATTTCAAAAAACGGTTGAAAACCCTCGGCGAGCATCGCGCGCATCGATGCGGCCCAGCGAACGGGAGAAACGACCTGCTGGATCAGGAGATCGTGGATCTCGCGCGGATCGGTGTGCGGACTCCCGTCGACATTCGAATACACGGGGATCCGGCCGCGCTCGAGGGTCACTCCGGCGAGCGTTTCGGCGAGCCGATCGACGGCCGACCCCATAATCGGCGTGTGGAACGCGCCGGCGACGGCGAGCGGGATCGTGCGCATCGCGCCGGCTTCGACCGCAAGCTCGGAAATCCGCTCGCACGCCGCCTGATCTCCGGAAACCACCGTATTGCCCGGGCACAGGTCGTTGGCGATCCTCAGGATCTCACCGTCGGCCGACGCCTGGGCGCAGAGTTCCTCGATTCGGGGGATTTCGAGTCCCAGGATGCTCACCATGCCGCTCGATCGGGCGTCCGACGCCGCCTGCATCGCCTCGCCGCGGCGCTGGACCACGCGCAGCCCGTCCTCGAAGGCGAGCACTCCCGCGAAGGTCAGCGCCGTGAATTCGCCAAGGCTCAGCCCGGCGGCCGCCTCGCATCCGGCCACGACGTCGGGACGACCGGCGCGCAAGACGTCCAAGGCGGCGAGGCTGGTCACGTAGATCGCGGGTTGGCTTTGAACGGTCGAATCGAGCAGCTCGGAGGGCCCCTCCAAACAGACCGACGCCAAGTCGTAGCCGAGCCGCTCGTTGGCTTCGTCGAACCGGCGCCGCGCGCTCGGCGAAGTCTCCAGCAATACGCGGCCCATTCCCACGTACTGCGCGCCCTGACCGGGAAACAAGAATGCGATTCGTTTCACGCGATCACCTGGATCGGCGCCCGTCGCCGCGCGTCGAGGCGAGCCCGTCGAGCCCGTCCGCGTCGGTCAAGGTACCGATCGGCGGTCATCATTCCGTCTCTTCGGGTTCCGTGACGCGCCGGCCCATGTAATAGCCGCAATTCGGACACACGATGTGCGTCGGGATGGCGTAGCGGCAATTCGAGCAAAACGCCAATTGCTTCGCCTTCAATGCGTCGTGAGCCCGGCGGCGGCCGGTGCGCGAATTCGACTGTCTGCGTTTGGGGACTGCCATGGCAAGAACCAATCATCACAGGACCAATGCGGGCTCCGGCCGCCGAGCGGCCGGATCGGGTTCGACCGCGCCCAAGACGCGGTCCACACGGCGCCGGCGATCCGCCGGCCGCGCGATCGTCCCATACTCGACGACAAGTTCCCGATGGTACGGCCCGCCGGCTCGGCTGTCAACGGCTCCGATCGCCGATCGCCGCCCGCGAGCTCGCCCGGAACCCGTCGCGCGGGAAGCCCCGTCGGTTCATTTCCGACGCGCGCCGACGACCGGTCGGTAGAGCGTGTCGCGCTCCACCGGCTCCCGGCCCGCTTCGATGATCCGGCGGCGAATCTCGTCGACCGACAGGATCTCGGGCGTCGTCGCGCCCGCGTCGTGGTAGATCAGCTCGTGCCGAACCGTGCCGTCCAAATCGTCGGCTCCGTACGCCAGAGCCGTTTGCGCGACACCCAAGCCGAGCATGATCCAGTAGGCCTTGATGTGGGGGATGTTGTCGAGCATCAATCGGGAGACGGCGATCGTCCGCAGGTCGGTCGTCGACGATGCCTTCGGGATCTGCGATAGGCCCGTATTGGCGGGATGGAAGGCGAGCGGGACGAATGCCTGGAATCCGCCCGTTTCGTCCTGCAAGGCGCGCAGCCGGAGCAGGTGGTCGATCCGGTGGAACGATCGTTCGACGTGGCCATAGAGCATCGTGCAATTGGTCCGGATGCCGAGCTCGTGCGCCGTCCGATGGATGTCGAGCCATTTCCCGGCGTCGGCCTTGTGTTCGCAGATCCGGTCCCGCACTTCGGGATGGAAGATCTCCGCGCCGCCGCCCGGCATGCTCCCCATGCCCGCGTCGCGCAGTTCCTCGAGCACCGCGCGCGTCGATTGCCCGGAAAGGAACTCGAACCAGTGGATTTCGACGGCCGTCCACGCCTTCAGATGCAGTTCGGGATAAGCGCCGCGCAGGACGCGCAGCAGATGGACGTACCAGTCGTATTCCATCTGATGGTGCAGTCCGCCGACGATGTGCATCTCCGTGCAACCGTTGTCGACCGCCTCGCGCCCGCGCGCGAGGATCTGCTCGTCCGTCATCCGATAGCCGCGCGGGTCGCGGAGATCGGCCCGGAACGCGCAGAACGTGCAGCGGTAGACGCAGATATTCGTCGCGTTCAGATGCGTGTTGATGTTGTAGTAGCCGACGTTGCCGTTGATCCGCTCGCGGGCGATGTTCGCGAGCAGGCCGACTTCCTGAAGACGCGCGTCGGGACGATCCAGGAACAATCCGTCGTCCATCGTGAGCCGTTCGCCGGCCTCCACCTTGCGACGGATGCTCGCCATGTCGGGAGCCGCTGGCGCCATATCAGATCCACAGGAGGTCCGCGCTTCCGACCGCCAGCATGCCGCAACTCACGGCCACGTTGACGTGGAAGAACGCGAGGTTGACACGTGTCAAATCGTCCGGTCGGACGATCCAATGTTCGTACGCGAGGAGGCCCGCCAACCCCACCATGGCCGCGTGGTACAAGGCGCCGAGCCCAAGCGCCGGAAAAAGCCAGGGCAACGACGCGAAGAGGCCGACCGTCGCGAGATGGCAGGCGGCGGACAGCCGAAGGGCCGCCGGAACACCGAGCCGAGCGGGAAGGCTGTGGAGCTTCGACCGCCGATCGAAGTCGGCGTCCTGGCACGCGTAGACCACATCGAAGCCGGCGACCCAGAACAAGACGCCGAGCCCGAGCAACAGGGGGATCGCCAGGTCGAACGGATCCGCTGACACCGCGCGGCCGCGGACCGCGATCCAGACGGCGACCGGAGCGAGCATGAGCGAGAACCCCAACCAGAAATGCGAAAGGGACGTGAATCGCTTCGTATAGCTGTAGACGAACAACACGGCGAGGACCGGCGCCGCAAGCACGATCGGAAGGACATTGGGCAGGAACACGAGCGTCGATGCGACGAATAGGCTCGCCGATCCGATCGTGAACGCGGCCGCGCTTCGAGCCGAAACGAGGCCGGCGGGCAAGTGCCGCCCCGCCGTCCGCGGATTCGCCGCGTCGAATCGCCGATCGACGATCCGGTTGAACGCCATCGCCGCGCTGCGCGCGGCGACCATGCAAACCAAGACGCCCGCCAGATCCCGAACGCGAATCCCCCGGTCGATCCCGTCCGGCGTCGGCGCGACCCACGCCATCACCGCCGCCAAACCGGCGAACGGCATGGCGAAGAGCGTGTGGCTGAACCGGATCATGTCGAGCACGCGGCGGATCCCGCCGATCATGGCGATGCCCCCCACCGACGGCTCAACGCGTGTTCGATCGAGAATTGGTCCAGGATCCTCGCGATGATGAAATCGACCAAATCGTGGACCGAAGCATGTCCCTGGTAGAAGGCGGGCATCGCAGGGAGCACGACCGCGCCGCCCCGCGCGGCGCGCACGAGGTTTTGAAGGTAGCCTCGCGAGACGGGCGTCTCGCGAGGCACCAGCACGAGTGTTCGTCCCTCCTTCAAATGCACCTCGGCCGCGCGCTCGATCAAATTGTCGCACGACCCGTGCGCCACGCCGCTCAACGTCCCGCCCGAACAAGGACAAATCACCATGCCCCGCGTACGGTGCGATCCGCTCGCGATCGGCGCCATGAAATCGCGGTGGTCGTAGTACCGAAGCGCGCCCCGTCCCTCGGCGGGCACCGATCGACCCTCCGCGAACGGCCCATGCAAGGCTGTCCACCAGGGACGGCCGTCGGGACGCGTCCATAGCCGGTGCGCGTCGAATGCGTCGAGCGACACGTCGAGCCCCGTTTCGTGCCGAAGCACAGCGGCGCCCGAACGGCTGATCGACAAGGCCACCTCCTGGTCGGCGGCGAGCAGGCAATCGATGAGCCGCAGCGCATAGATGCCGCCGCTCGCTCCCGTCACGGCGACCACCCAAGGCCCTTGACTCATCTGCGATCGTCCTGTCCCCACGCGTCCCGCTTTCACCCGTCCCGCTTCCATCCACCCCGCTTCCGGCCGATATACAGCGTCGCGACGCCCAGCGTGAACGCTTGCCACCGCACGTCGTGAAGGCCCGCCCGCTCCATGCGATCGGCCAATTCCCGGCCGCTCGGAAATGCCGCGACGCTCGCCGGCAAATAGCCGTAGGCGTCGTCCGCGTTGCGGGCGAGCCACTGCCCGATCCGAGGCAGCACTGCGCGGAAATACCAGCCGTAAAGGGCCGCGAACGGCTGCCGGGCCGGTCGGCTGAATTCCAGGACGGCCACCGTCCCTCCCGGACGACAGACCCGCCGCATTTCACAGAGCCCAAGGTCGGTGTCCGCCAGATTGCGAAGGCCGAACGCAACCGAAACCACCGCGAACGAATCCGCGTCGAACGGCAACGCCAACGCGTCCGCCTCGATGAATCGAACCCGGTCCTCCACTCCCCGCCGGACCGCCTTCCGCTCGCCGATCTCGAGCATCGGCCGACAGAAATCGGCGCCGACGATCGACGCCGTCCCGCGCGTCCGCCGATCGAAGGCGAATGCCAGATCGCCCGTTCCCGTGCAGACGTCCAGGATCGGACCGCACCCCGGTTTCGCGATCCGTCGCGCCGTCCGCCACCGCCAGTACCGGTCGACCTGCATCGACAAGAGATGGTTCAACCGATCGTAGCGCGGCGCGATCGCCGCGAACATGCCCCGGATCCGCGCGCTCGATTTGTCGACTGCCGTTGTCACGTCGGCTCACCCGATCGCCCGAGCTTCCCGATTTCCCATTCCCGCCAAGAAAAATACCGACCCGCGATGGCCATCGTAACCGGCGACCACTTCCTCGCGAAGCCCATGGTCGACCAGCCGCGCGCCAAAACGCGTTCTCAGACGCACCAGCGGAAGTCGCACGGCTTCCGCTGTGTTCCGTTCGATTCCGCAATGTGGGTCTCCAATTCGCTGTCGTCCCTCGTGAAACCCGAAGCCGAGCGTTGCGAGCCGCCACAGAGTGGGGCCAGCACCCTGCTTGCCGCCTCAACGACACGTGCATGTGAAACCGTGCCCCGCGCACAGCTCCTCTTGGATACCCGTAGCCACGCTCGCCCGAGCGTGGCCGCTTCGCGCGCGTCGGCCGCCGTCCGGCGACCGAGCCTACCGGTCGGCCATCGATCGGGGTCGTATCCAATCGGCGGACGGCTGTCTATAATCAATGCGCTTCCGCGCGGCGCGCTCTGTATGTGAACGACGCGAATTGAGGTCGCGCGGGCGGGTCGATGGGGTACGAAGTCGGCGCGCGGGGTTGGCGGGCGGCGGAGCGGGAGGGTCGCGGGTTGAGCGAGCGAGCGGAAGAAGGGCGTGCGAGCGACGCGTGTTCGCTCATCATGCTCAACGGTCCTTCGGCTGGAACGACGCGCCATTTGACTCGGGACGCGGCGGTCACGATCGGTCGGCATCCTTCGCGCGAAATTCCGCTCGACGACGATCGGGCGAGCCGCCTGCACGCGCGGATTTCGTATCGGGCCGATCGGTGGCATCTCGAGGACTGCGGCAGTCGCAACGGCACCTATGTCAACTCGCAATTGGTGCAGCAGGTGGTATTGGAGCCGGGCGATTTGATTCGTGTGGGCGATCGGTTGATCCTGTTCGCGCCGCGGTCGGAGGAGTGGAAGGCGCCGTTCGACGGATCGTCGAAGTTGCGGGCGACGACGATTTACCAGCGTGTGAATGCGTCGGGCGTATCCAAGGCGCTGGTGGAGCAGAACGTTGGGGATGCTATGTCGCGCGTCGTGCGCGACTCGGCCGTGCTCTGTCGTCTGGCCCACTCGCTCCAATCGCACAACGATGTGGCGAGCTTGGCGAGGGCCGGCTTGGACGCATTGAGGGAGGGGTTGGACGCGGACGCGGTCGCCGTCTGGTTGGTGGGAACGGACGGCCGCCTTCGGTGCGAGGGCCGGGAGGGGGCTCCGCTGACGGAACACGTGCTGGCGAGCCTAGCGGTCGAGAAGCGCAAGGCGATTTGCGTGGACGAAAAGGCCGGGGCGGACAAGAAAACGTCGACGGCCGGAACGGCGATCGGCATTCCGATTCCGGCGAGGCAGGGGTGCCGGGGCGCGATCGAGTGCCATCGGGACCTGGAAAAAGCGCCGTTTGAGCGCGGGGATCTCGATTTCGCGGCGGTCGTCGCGCACCAGATGGGAGCCGCGCTCGAGAATCTGGAGCACCGCGAGCGGCTCGAACAGGCGAATGTCGAGCTGCGCAGGCGGCTTGACGACCAGAACCAGCTTGTCGGTTCCAGCCCTCCGATGCAACGCGTCCTGGACCAGATCTCGCGGGTCGGGCCGGCGTCGTCGAACGTCCTTGTCTTGGGGGAAAGCGGAACGGGCAAGGAGCTGATCGCGCGGGCCATTCACGAGCTGAGCCGGTACGGCGCGGGGCCGTTCATCGCGGTGAACTGCGCGGCGTTCAGCGAATCGCTGCTCGAGAGCGAGCTCTTCGGCCATGAAGCGGGCGCGTTCACGGGCGCCGACCGGCGGCACGTGGGCCAGTTCGAGCGGGCGCATCGCGGCACGCTTTTCCTGGACGAAGTCGGCGAAATGAGTCTGGCATGCCAGGCGAAACTCCTTCGCGTCCTCGAAGGACACTCGTTCCAGCGGTTGGGCGGCGAGGATTCGATCCGCGTCGACGTGCGTCTGATCGCCGCGACGCACCGCGACCTCGAACAACTGGTGCGGCAGAAACGGTTTCGCGAGGACCTTTATTATCGGCTTCGCGTCATCGACATCCGAGTCCCGCCGCTGCGCGATCGGGGCGAGGACGTCATCGAGCTGGCGACGCTGTATCTCGAACGGTTTCGGCGGACGACGGGGCGAGGTCCGCGGCGTCTGTCGATGGAGGCCTCGCAGGCCCTTCGCGATTATCCGTGGCCCGGCAACGTCCGGGAGCTGAAGAACGCGGTCGAGCGGGCCGTCGTGCTCGGCAGCGGGCTCGAAATCAGCCCCGCCGATCTCGGGCTCCCTCATCCCGGCAACACGCCGCCGCCCCAAGCCCAGCTCATCTCGCTCCAGGAACTCGAACGGCGCCACATCCGGTACGTCCTCGACGCCGTCCACGGCAACAAGACGCAAGCCTGCCGTATTCTCGGAATCGGGCGAGGCACGCTCTATAACAAGCTGTCCGGTTCGGCCGACGCGACGGAGCCGCTCGAAGCCGACGCGGACGGCGGCGCGGCCGACGATCGGCGCGCGTTCGATGGGCGAGGACCCGTTTGACGGGGATGGCTCGGAACCGGAAACCGGGCTCGCGCCACGCGCGCGATCCCAACACGCGGACGGCCCGGCGTCCGCCTCGCGCGAAAGGTCCGCTTCCATGTGGTATGACGCATCGCAACGGATCGAGCGGGCGGCGCGCGCCGTCGCCGGATTGTGCGTCGTCTGGGCACTCGCCGTGTCCCCGCGGGACTCCGCGGGGTGGCAGGACGACGGCGCCGCGCGATATGACTGGATCCTCGTCGGCGGCACCGTCCACGACGGTTCCGGAGGCGAACCGGTCGTCGCCGATGTGGCCATCCGATCGGCCGCGATCGCGGCGATCGGCGATCTGAAAAACGCTTCCGCGGGTCGCCGCGTCGATTGTTCCGGACTCTGGATCGCGCCCGGCTTCATCGATCTCCATAACCACAGCGACCGGCCGATCGTCGGCGACGCGGCGCGCGCCAACGTCAACTATCTCACGCAAGGCTGCACGACCATCGTCACCGGCAATTGCGGGTCGGGGCCGGTCAACGCGGCCGAGTATTTTGAAACAATCGAACGCTTGGGCGCGGGAACCAATGTCGCCCACCTGCTGCCCCACGGGTCCTTGCGGACCGAAGTCATGGGGCAGACGAATCGTGAGCCGACCTCCGACGAACTCGAACGCATGCGCGGGCTTGCCGATCAAGCGATGCGGGACGGCGCGTTCGGCATGTCGACCGGATTGATCTACATTCCCGGCAGCTTCGCGAAGACGGACGAACTGATCGAAATCGCCAAGGTCGTCGGTCGGCACGGAGGCTTCTACGCGTCGCACATGCGAAGCGAATCCGAAGGACTCCTCGACGCGGTCGAGGAAACACTTCGGATCGGACGCGAATCGGGAGCCGCCGTTCACATCTCGCATTTCAAGGCGTCGGGAAAAGACGCGTGGGGCCTGCTCCGTTCGGCGGCGAGCCTCGTCGAGTCGGCTCGGGAACGCGGCGGCAAGGTGACGGCCGACCAATACCCCTATACCGCCTCCTCGACCTCGCTCGAAGCCACGTTGCTCCCCGCATGGGCCCGCGAGGGAGGCCGGTCCCGGCTCGCCGAACGCCTCAAGGATCCCCCAACGCGCGCTCGGATCCGCGATGCGGTCGCCGCCGAACTTCCGACGCGCGGTCGAATCCAAATCGCCTCGTTCCGCGGAAAACCCGAATGGGTCGGCAAGAGTCTCGACGCGATCGCCGAGTCAACTAGGGCGTCGGTCGCCGATACCGTGCTCGCGATCGAGGATCAAGGCGGGGCCTCGATCGTCCATTTCGGCATGCAGGACGAGGAAATGCGGTTCGCGATGGGCCTGCCCTGGGTCGCGACCGCGTCGGACGGCAGCTCGCGCATCCCCAGCGACGAGCAGCCGCATCCTCGGAGCTTCGGGACGTTTTCGCGGAAGATCGGCCGGTACGCGATCGCCGAATCCCATATCTCCGTCCCGCTCGCCGTCCGATCGTGCAGCGGTTTGCCCGCCGATATCCTCGGATTGACCGACCGCGGTTATCTTCGAACGGGGATGGCCGCCGACATCGTGGTCATCGATCCCCGGGATTTCCGCGATCAGGCGACCTACGACGAACCGTTCCGCTACTCGACGGGCGTTTGCTACGCATTCGTCAACGGCGTCCCGGCCATCCATGATCGGCTCCCCACCGGCGCGCTCGGCGGCGTCGTGCTCCGCCGGACCGCTCAGCGTGCCCACCCGTAGCCACCGTCACCCGTAGCCACCGTCACCCGTAGCCACCGTCACCCGTAGCCACCGTCGCCAGACGGTGGCCGAATCGCGCGACGATGCGTCCATGCTCTGGCGAACTTCGTTATGACGAGGATCGCTCGCGCGGACGATCGGCTCAGCGATAGTCGTCCCGAACAGGGTGAAACACGTCGAGCGCTCGGGCAGGACGATCTCCCGCATGGACCGCGTGTTCGACGCCACCCGGGATGCGCCACATTTCGCCGGCCCGCACCGTCCGCCGCTCGTCCCCCACGACAAACGTCAATTCGCCTTCCAGCAAGTACCCCATTTGCTCATGCGGATGCCGGTGGGGTTGCACCACCGAATGGGGCTCGAAGTCCACGACCGACAACATGATCGCGTCGCCCGCGACGGTGTGGATGCGCACTCCCGGGAAGATCGCGTGTTTCGAGGCGTCGTCAAGCGTTTGAAAATACGAACTCATGGCTTCAAGTGTCCCTTCATGTCGTATTCGACCAACGGGTGGCGGAAGTCGCAAGACTTCCAGCCCTTTTCCGCTACGGTTCGGTGGGGCGGACGTCGCGCGACTTCCGCGGCGGCTCTCGGCAATCCGAGCGAACGGGCGACCTCCGCCCCACCGTCCCGCCGATAGGTCGCGTCGCAACATACGGATAAATAACAACTTAGGAAACCAGCTTGAATTTGGGTCGCAAACCTTCCTACGATGGAGGTGTCGCGAAACGGGTGGCAACGCGGCCCAATCCGCAGTTTGGAACGGGCGAGCCTGGGGCGTGATGGCGGGTTCTCAATCGCAAACGAGCGTGCGTCGGATGAAACGGCGGCTTTCCCCCAACAAGAAACATGGCGAGTGGCTCGCGGCGCGTGGCGCGCCGCCGGTGAGTCGGCTGCGCGCCGACCATGTTGTGATGGGGAAGCGGCGACGAGGCGCGGATTGCGGTCGATCGGGGCCGAGCCAACCGCCCGAGGATTGGTACGATCCACCCGAAGGAGTCCTCGATGCATACCGGATCATCGAGCAGTATCCGGGCGACGGTTTGCGGCATGTCTTGACGGCCGATGAGATCCGGGACCGGCTCGCGCGGCTCCCCGGACACCTGCTCGCCAATCTCGACATCGTCCAGCTCAGCCGCATGACGCGAAAAAAGTGCATCTATCCGTGTTACGGCATGCAGTGGGGCACGACGATCTATCTGTATCCGATCGAAGAGTCGCTCACCGAGTACTTCAATCGACCGCCGCGTCCTTCGGAACTGCGCGAAGCGGCTATGTACGGCGCGGTTTGGTCGCACGACTCGCCCGACACGTGGGTGCTCCAATGGACATGGCCCGCCATCCGCGACTATTACCTCAACAATGTTCTGATCCACGAATTGGGGCATATCGTGGACGACCGCAATCGCAGTCATGTGGACCGGGAGCGGTACGCCGATTGGTTCGCGATCGAGTACGGGTACAAGGCGAGCCGGGCGGAGATGGTTCGCAAGGCGCTCCGGCGCGTCATTCGGCGGCACGACCGGATATGACGCGCGCCGCGCCGAACATGCGACAAGCCTGTCATCGCATCGGCCCGGCGGACGGGTCGCCGTCGGTCGGGCTAGGCGGCTTACCGCGCCGCGTCGCCTCGGGGTGCCTCACCGGCATGCCGCGCCGATGGACGTTTTAGGGATTTTTGCGAAGTACTGGCGACCCGGTTCGGTGAAGACGCGGTTGGCCGCGACGATCGGCGCGGAAGGGGCGGCCGCGCTGAGTCGTGAGTTCCTCGCCCTGTTGCTTCGCCGCATGGCGTCCCAGGCGGCGCGGCGCTACGTCGTGGGAAGTCCGCCGGAATCGCTTTCCGCGTTCGAACAAATGGCCGGCCCCGATTGGGAATGCGTCGCGCAGGTGCCCGGCGATCTTGGCCGCCGACTCGCCGCGTTCTTCGAGGACGCGTTTCAACGCGGCGCTCGGCGCGTGATCGTCCTGGGAAGCGACAGCCCGACCGTTCCCCAATCGGCGATCGACCGCGCTTGGGAGGAACTGGATCGCCACGATGTCGTCCTGGGACCGACGGCCGACGGAGGTTATTACCTGGTCGGCGCGTCGCGGCTTGTCCCCGAGCTTTTTCAGGCGATCCCGTGGAGCACCGAACGCGTGTGGCGAACGACAGTCAACCGGCTCAGGGCATGCGATGCGCGGCATGCCGCATTGCCCGCGTGGTACGACGTGGATTCGGCACCCGACCTGATGCGCCTCCAGCGCGAACTGGCCGATCCACCCTGGTCCGAAACCACGCTTCGCCGGCTCGTCGACGATCTGGTGCGCGGCATGGGTGGACGGTATGCTCAGTCGTAGCGATCGGTTCCCACTCCTTGCGTTCGAATCGCCGGACCCCGATTCGGGATTTCATGGCCGTTGACACACCCGCCACGATTGCCATTCTTGGCGCCGGCCCGATCGGAGTCGAGGCGGCCCTATACGGCCGGTTCCTGGGCTACGACGTTCGGGTTTGGGAACGCGGGCGAATCGCCGAGAATGTTCTCCGGTGGGGACACGCGCGGATGTACACGCCGTTCGCATGCGTCCATTCTCCGCTGGGCCGCGCCGCGCTGGTGGCCCAGGACGCCGCGTACCGCGGGCCGGCCGACGACGCCTTCGTGACGGGTCGCGAATGGGTCGACCGCTACGTGGGTCCGCTCGCCGCGACCGATCTCCTAACGGATTCGATCCGTGAGCGAACCGACGTCTTGCGCGTCACGCGATGGAGCGGCTCGAAGGGCGGATGCGAGCACGGCGACGGGGATCGTGACGAGATGCCGTTTCGCATCCTCGCGCGCGGCCCGCGGGGCGAGGAGATCGTGGAAACGGCCGACATCGTGATCGATGCGACGGGCGTCTATCAGAACGCCAATTGGGTCGGACCCGGCGGAGGTCCGGCCGTGGGCGAAACGGCTTTGCGGTCCGAGATCGAATACGGACTGCCCGACGCGGCGGGCCGGGAGCGGGATCGGTACGCGGGCCGTCGCGTGCTGCTCGTGGGCTCGGGCCACTCGGCGGCCGCCACCGCGATCGCGCTCGCAGCGCTCCGTCGCGATCATCCGGAAACCCGCGTCACCTGGGTGACGCGGGACCGCGCCGACCGCGACGGCGGTCCCGTCCCCAGGTTGGTCGGTGATCGGCTTCCGGCTCGGGACGCCGTGGCCCGCGAAGCGAATGAACTGGCGCGCGCCTCGAGGACGCCATCCGCTTCCAACGGATTCGAACATCTGCCCGGATGGCGCGTCGATTCGATTGCGCGCGACGCGGACGCGTTTCGAACTCGGCTTGCCCCCGATTCGCAGTCGCCGACAAACGGTCCGGTCCGCGACGCCGTATTCGATCGGATCATCGGCAACGTCGGATATCGGCCCGATCATGGGCCGGAATCCGAGCTGCGTGTCCATCTCTGCCCGACGACCGAGGGGCCGTTCGAGCTTGCCGCGGCGCTCGGCGAAGGGCCGCACGCGCGAGGAAACGCGGCATATCGACCGGCCGATGCCGGGGAGGAACCGGACGCGCCCGGGGATCGATCGGAGGCCGATGGTGAATCGACCGCGCCGAGCGCCCGGGTGTTGGTGACGGCCGAACCGAACTACTATGTGCTTGGCGCGAAGAGCTACGGCCGCAGATCCGATTTCCTGTTCCTGACCGGTCTGCACCAGATTCGCGATCTCTTCACGATCATTGGAGACCGCGCCGGACTCAATCTCTATGCGACGGCGGCTCGATTGCCCCATTGAGATTGCGGGATCGCGCGGCGAGGAGCCCGGAAATGCGACGCGTCCATTCCATCGCGGCGATCGGTGTGCTCATCGTCGGCCCATGGACCCTTGCCGCCGACCGAACGGACGTCCCGGGTGAACCCGATCCGGCGGCGATGACGGAGCGGCTGCGGGCCGACTCGTTCGCGGATCGCCAGGAGGCCACGCTGGCGCTCAGGCGGGCGGGCCTTCGAGGCATTGCCGCGCTGATCGACGCGGCGAAGGGCGAGGACGCCGACGCTCGCCAACGCGCGCTCGATGTGCTCGAACAGCATCTCCGCGAGGGCGATCCGAATCTGCAGACGCGCGCCAAGCAGGCCCTCGAACAGCTCGCCCAAGGGGACGGCCCCGCGGGTCGCGCGGCGCGCCGCGTGCTCAATCCGCCCGCCGCTCCCGCCCAGGATCCGCGACGCCGCATGGCCGGTATCCAGATCCTCCGCGCCGCGCAGGCCCGTATCCAGTTGCCCCGCGCTCCCGTCCCCGTCGGCGCGCGGAGCATCTCGATCTCGATCTCCGAAAACGGCCGCTCGATCCGGATCCAGAAAAAGGATGACGAGATCCGGATCGAAATCACCGAGACGCGCGACGGACAGAAGGTCGTCGAGAAGTTCGAAGCCAAGAACGTCGACGAGCTGAAGGCCGACCATCCGCGCGGATTCGAGTTCTATGAGAAGGTCGCGCCTCGGTTCGGACTCCCGTTGCCGTCTCGACCCGAACCGAAACCGGTTCCCCGTTGATCGGTTCGACGCGCAGCAGCTGAACGGTCCCGTGCACATGGTGGGCGACCGTTCTCCATGGTTCGCCGAGCAATTCGGCGAGCCGCGCGGCATAGTCCGTGCCGCGCCGAGGGGGTCCCCGCACCACGAGCCACGCTCCGCCGGCCTCCGCCACCAAGGCGAGCTCCGCCGGCGGCAGCGTGAAATCCGACGCGTTGCCGATCGGGATCGGATCCGCGGGTGGTTCCAATGGGTAGATCGATCGAAGAGGGAACGTGAGGTACGCGTTTGATTCGTCGGTGTCCCGTGCCCAGCCTTCCGGCGCGTCGGTCTCGATCAGGCCGGCCCGCACGAGGATCGGATAGGCTCGCCGTTCTTCCCCGCGCATCCGATTCAGGTGGTGGATCATCGCGCGCCAGTCCTCGGTGCGCGGCGGAGCCGGCGTCTCGTTCCATTGAAACAACCGGACGTGGTTCACGTACAGCGTGGAGCATGCGAAAGCGATCACGGCGATGCGGCGCGGGAGGGCCGAGTCGAGTTGGCCCGCGAGCCGGGCGGCGAGCAGGATCGGCGCGGCGGACGCCGCCGCGACGTAACGGTTCATGAAGATCGGCACTCCGGCATGGCGCGCGACGAGCCACGCGAGAACGGGCGGCGCTATCCAAACGCTCAAGGCGGCCCAATTCGAGCGCCGCGCGTCGCGGACCGAGTCGCCTTCGTTGGTCAGCCGCAACTGGCGAAGGATCGAATCCCAAACGAAGATCACGAGCAACGGAATGGCATAGGCTCCCCCGTGGAGCATGTCGAGGATCTTCCAGGGGCTACCCGGCGCGCCAAGTTCGCTCCATGCCGGCGCCCGCGACGCGATGGCCGCGAGGTGGGGCAGGGCAGGGGAGCCGATGGCGCCGATCAGGATCAACTGCCCCACGACCGACGCCGCGATCGCTCGGGATCGGCGAGAACGGACGAGCAAGACGAGGGCGGCGACGCCTTCGGCCGCGAGCAGCAAGCTCGCCGTGTAATGAAACCAGAACATGAGGCCGCCGGTGATCACGTGCGCGGCGCGCGGCGCCCATCCCGCGCCGCCTCGCATTTGCCGAACGAAGAGCGCGCCATGGAGCAGGCCGAGGAACTGGACGGCCGCGTAAGGGCGGGCTTCGACCGAGTAGAAAACCCAATGGCTGTCGATCGCTCCGGCGCACGCGGCGAGGAATCCCCAGGCGGTCGACCGGGTCGCGTGATAGGCCAAAAAGCCGGTGACGGCGATCAACGCCACGCCCAACACAAGCGAGGCGATGCGCAGCGTCGTTTCGCTTGGCGTCGCCGCGCGGGCGATCAGCCACTCGGCCACGAAATAGACCGGCGCCTGGTTGCCCAGCGCCGCGCGCCGCGCGATCTGATCGAACGGACCGGTTGCGACCCACGCCGTGTGGAGTTCATCCAGCCAAAGAGATTCGGAGAGGTGTGGAACGCGAAGGCTCAGCGCGAGCGAGCCGCAAGAAACACAAACCAAAGCGATGCGCGCGACGCGCCGCCGCCTCGCCCCCGCCGCGGACGCCCCACGGTCTCGTTCCATGGCGCGCTCGGGGTTGGCGATCAAGGTTCCATCGACGGGAACGGGTACTCCTCGGTCGACGTCAGAGGATCCGCGCATGTCGCCGCCTATTGGGCGATTTCCACGACGCCCGCGAGCCGTTGCACGCCGGCCTGAGATAGGATGCGGCAATACACTCGCAGGTCGTCGAGCAGTCCAACGAATTGATCTCGGTGGTTTCGGGGATCGGAGTCATGTCCGAACACCCAGCAGACGAGGTTGTCGCGATCATGCTTGAGTTTCCCGGACGCGACGACTTCGCCGCTGACAAAATGCTGACTTCCTTTCGCACCCGGTTGATCGTTACCGCGTAGTGGACCCATTCCCCCTGTGGCGGCTGCGTCGGCTCGGCAATACCGCCGAGGAAAGTAATCGAGTCTCTCCAGATCGTCCCGGGAAGGAACACCGACCATGATCACCGAGTCGCGATGCGATCGATTGCCGGATTCAATCACATGACGATTCGTATAGATCACGCCCGTTTTGTCAACAAGGAACCCCGTTCCCACGCCCGTTCCGACGTTCGGGATGAATGACTTGATATAGACGACACCGCGACGGATTTCCGCAACCGACGGTCTTGGGTCCTGGCCCCGTACATCCGAAACGCACATGCCAACGACCGCCCACAACACCAACGACGGAATTCGCATCCGGCATGTCGCATCCACGACCATCTCCTTCACCAAGGAATGGAAAAATCCGGAAAACAAGCACGGATTCGCGAGACGCACGCGCTGCCGCCGCGCATTGTGGAAGGCCATTGTTGCCGTGTCAATCTTCCGCCGCATTCCTCCTTCCGTTCCTCCGGGTTCCTCGGTTGCGCCTCCGTTATCCCTTATCTTCGGTGTTGACGAACGGCAAGGCGACGCGTAAGATCCGCCGCCCCGATTCACGGTACCCCCCTGATTCCGGGAAAATCTGGGGAAAATTTGACGATTGTCTGGTCTGCGACGAGTTCTCCGGCCGAAATTGGAAGGAACACGACCCGACCCAAACCCCGTTCCGTTACACACTTCTCGGTTTCCATCCTCAGGGAAGGGGATTCCGACGCCGCTCGACTCCTGCGTGCGATGCGTCGATCCGTTTCCCGGCATGTCTTGAGAGGGCGAGTTGGCCATGGATTGTTCGACTTTACGTTCGCCGCGCAGTTCCCTCGGTCTGCTTGCGATCGTCGCCGCGGGCTCGATCGGGTTCACCGGATGCCAGTCGACGGGAGGAGGTTGGAGTCCCAACCTGTTCAGTTGGGGCAAGCCGAAGCCGCCTGCCGCTTCGTCGTATGCCAACCGCACACCGAACCTCCCGGCGCCGCCGTCCAACGCGTTCACACCGACATCGCCGAACAACGTGGCGACCGGGGGAGGCTATACGGGATCGTACGCCTCGAATACGTCCACCGGATATGGAACGGCCGGAGGTTACACGTCACCCGCCTCGGGCTATGCGTCCGGGTCCACGTCGCCGCAGGGCCAGTTCCAAAACCTCGGCCAGACTCCCAATCCGAATCAACCGGCGTCGTTGACCTATGGCGGCACATCGTATGGCGCGCCGAGCACGGGCGCGGGTTACGGAGCCGGTTCGACGACGGGTTCGGGCTATGGTTCACCGTCGACGTCGGGCGGTTACGGCGGCATTCCCGATGCGCGGACCGCCTACGGCGGATCGTCCTACGGATACACCGTGCCCAACGGCGGCGCGGCGTCGACCTACGGTTCGACACCGACGTCGACCGGATCGACCTCCAACACGCTCGGTGGTTCCCCGGCGGCCGGTCTGTACGGCGCGGCGCCGAGCGGCGGCGCGGGTGCGTACGGGGCCTCGGCCCCGACAACGCCTTCGTACGCGGGAAGCCCGGCCTACACCGGCGCGCCGTCCGGATATGGCGCCGCGTCCCCGACCACTCCGGGCGGCTGGAACCCGGGAACCGCCCAGCCCACGACGAATCCCTATGCCGCGCCGGGCTCAACGCCCGGTGCCGCGTACGGCGCGTCGGGTTCGACCGGAACGTGGAACAGCTCGACGCCCTACACGCCGGGGAGCACGGGTCGGCTGACGCCGTATTCCGCGGATCCGACGGGCGTCCAGCCCGCGGGCTACAGCGGAAGCCGCGACAACAATTGATCTCCCGATCTCATGCGACGAACGCGAGGTAATAGAAGACCCAGCCCGTGACGGCCGTGAGGGCCATGCCCAGCGCGGCGGCCCACCCAAGGGCTCGGTGGCGCGACCGGAACGCGCCGGTCGGCGTTTGCCCCGCGCGGCGCCACGCGTCCACGACGACCACGCACCAAAGGACGGCCGTCGGAACGGCGATCCCGAGGTGCAGGAGCAAACCGGCGCCGACCACCGACGCGACGTCGCGCGCGTAGTACGGCGAGTCCGTCGCCCGTTCCCTCCAGTCCGAAAAGTAACGCACGTCGAGCTCAAACGCCGTGATGACCACGAGCAGTGCGAGCGCCAGCACCGTCTGGATGCGGCGGTGCGCGGTGACGGCGCGGCGTCGAGCGAGATGGATACTCCACGCCAAAACGGGAACGACGGCGGCGAGGAGCACGACGACGACGTCGAGCATCAACGAACCTCGCGTGCCGAGGAATCCGTCGAGACCGGCGAACGCCACGATCGGGCCGCCATGCGCATTCGGTCCCCACCCCATCGTGCTCATGGCCCGTCCGCCTCGTTCGATGATCGATCCCGGATCCAGGTCCCCAGGTCCCGCGCGCGCCGAAGGCGTCGATCGCCGTCCGACCTGGAGTGACTCACGATCGTAGCCTATCATGAACGCGCGGCGTTCGCCCGAAGTTCGAAAAACGGGAGGACGGCGCCGCACGCGGATCACGATCGTTTCGGGCCGACGGTCGTTTTGAACGCGGATCCGCGCGCCGAGCGGGCCGAGTGGCGGAATGGCAGACGCACAGGACTTAAAATCCTGTGGGGGGTTACCCCCGTGCGGGTTCGAGTCCCGCCTCGGCTACACTTCGCGGTTGCACCGAATCGCAACCGCCCGCAAGACTCGGAAAAACAAGGCTTTCTTGATGCGCGGCGTTGTCGCCTTGCCGCTCAATTCCGCCCGTTGCGTGCATGGACTGCGCCGGATTTTTCGCCGCTTTTCTTGTTGACGATTCGCTCGCCTTCACGGCCCGCTCGAAGTCCGCATCCGTTACTTACCGTCGTGCTTGCTCGCGACCCCTTTGCGAACCACAAATGACACAAATCGCACGAATGACACGAATCGCGCGAATATGACTGCGATGGACGATTCGGGACGGCAATCAGGACGTCATGAAGGAACGCACGATTACGGGAGCGACCGTCCCGCGGTTCCCGAGCATGCTTCGCGCGGCTACATCGACTTCGCGAGCTCGAAGCGTCGAGCGACTTCGTCCCAATTCACGACGTTCCACCACGCCTTGATGTAGTCGGGACGCCGGTTCTGATAGTGCAGGTAGTAGGCGTGTTCCCACACGTCGAGTCCCAGGACGGGTGTGCGGCCTTCCATGAGCGGGCTGTCCTGATTGGCCGTGCTCTCGACGATCAGACGCCCCTTGTCGACGCTGAGCCACGCCCAGCCGCTTCCGAACCGCTTGACGGCGGCCGATCCGAATTGTTCCCGGAATTGCTCGAATGAGCCAAACGTGGCGTCGATCGCGTCGGCCAGCGCGCCGCCCGGAGTCCCGCCGCCCTTGGGCGTCATGACCGTCCAAAACAACGAATGGTTGGCGTGTCCCCCGGCGTTGTTCCGCACGGCCGTGCGGATGTTCTCGGGAACGGCCTCGAGGTCCCGCACGATCTCCTCGACCGAGGCGTTGGCGAGCGGCGAGCCTTCCAGGGCGGCGTTCCCATTGGTGATGTACGCCTGATGGTGCTTCGTATGGTGGATTTCCATCGTCCGCGCGTCGATGTGCGGCTCCAAGGCGTCGCACGCGTAGGGCAGGGGGGGGAGAGTGAAAGCCATGGTCGTTCCTTCCTTCAACAATGTCCGGTTTCCAAGGTTCTCTTCGGAATCAACGTGCTCCGAATCACGATATCCGATTCCCGCCGTCTGAAAAGTGCGACTCCGCGAAGCTCAACGCGAAACTCGGCATGAGCCCGCCGACGCCTCGTCCGAAGTCAGAACCCGGCGAGCTGCTGGAGCAGGGCGACGATGCTCGCGCGCTGGTTGTTGAAGACGGCGAGCGAGCTGACGGCGTTCTGGCCGAGCTGTTCGTAGCGCGCGACCAGGAGGTCTTCCTCGTCCTCGTCGATTCCGTTGATCGCCGTGAGCGTGTCCTCGATCGACGTCGACATGCCTTCGAGCAGATTCGCGGAGGCGGCGATGGCGTGGTCCGCGAACCCGTCGACCGTGCCTTCGATCCGCGCGAGCCGAGCGAGGCTCTCCCGCACGACCCACAGCGCCTGCGACGTGTTCGATCCGAGTCCGGCGAGCGATCCGCCCGTGCCGAGCTGATCGAGCGATCCGCTCAAGCCGCGGAACTGTTCGGGCTGAAGGCCGGGGATCGCGAGCATGGCCGCGTCGCCCGCTCGCGGCGAAACGGCGAATCGCTGGACCGCCTGGTCGTCGACGACGATCGGGTGGAAGCCGCCCTGAAAACCCGAGTCGAACTCGATCGTGAATCGGAGCCCGTTGCGGTTGTATTCGAACCGATTGCCGTCGCCCGTCAACAGCTCGTCGTTGATGCGGGCCACCGCGTCGCCGCCCTGGGCCGTTCCGTCGCCATTGCCTCCCGTCGTGGTGAACGTGCCCGACGTGACGTCGATCGCAATCGTCGCTCGCGACCCGTAGCCGACGGTACGGAACTCAAGACCATCGTCGTTCTCCAACGCGATAACCCCCGTTTGATACGAATACTCGTTGATCGCTTCGGCGACGTCGTCGAGCTGATCGTTCTCTTCGAATTCGAACGACACGGTCCCCTCGGCTCCGATCAAGTCGAACGACGCATCGTTCTTGATCTTGCCGTTGTCGCTCTCATATTGCAGCGTCCCTCGCGTCGCTCGGCTCGTCACCTCGCCGCGGATATCCGTTTCGCGCGAGGCGTGGATCCGGATGGAAAGGACTTCACTCGGATCGCGGCCGACGGCGCGGTAGTCGGACGAGCCGTCGAGGCGCCGTCGGCCTTCGATAGTCGATCCGGCGAGCTCGTCGATGGCGGCGAGCGACGCGTCGATTTCAAGCTGCTTCGCGGCCCGCTCCTCATCGGTCAGCCCGAGGTCCTCGTCCTCTTCGAGGGCCGACTGGATCGATTCGAGTTCGGTTCGGACCTGGTCGAGGGCGAGCTGGGTTTGCGCGGCGACGTTCGACGCGGTTTGGACGTTGGCGAGCGTCGCGCCGTAGTGGCTCAGGCGGGATTCGAGCGAAGCGATCTGCACGAACGCGGCCGGCCCGTCGCTCGGCCGACTGATCTGTTTGCCCGTCGCGAGCCGGACCGAATGCAGGAGCGCCGCGGCGTTGGCGCTCGCGAGGGCGCCGAGCAGCCGCTGTTCGGCTCCGATAATGGACGCACTGATGCGCATGGCCGCGTGGGGAGTCCGCAAGGAAACAGGGATCGGCGCGACGCGCGACGATCGACGCAGGTCGGTTCAAACGGGTGAGCGTGGTCCGCCGGCATCGGCTCCCGGACGGCTCGCGCCGTCATCGGCCGACGGGCCGGAAACGGCGCCGGGAAGTTCCTCCGCCATGAAGTAGGCCTTGAGACTGACGAGCAACTGGTTGGCCCGCTGCGCGATGTCCGCATGGCGCCGGTCCCGCTTGCGCGCGGGAGTGATCTCCACGCGCATTTCGGTCCGCAGGAAGTGGCCGCCCGACCGGTGGCCGGGCTGGATCCGCGCCTCGCGGAATTCGAGCCGGATCGTGAACGGGACGCGCCGGTCGGATTGGCGCCGCGGGACGGGCGCACTCGGTCCGTCCACCTTGATCACCGCGTGGTTTTCCGCGACGTCGATGATCTCCGCGTGGTGGTCGGAAATGAATCCCTTCAGTTTCTCCGCGGCGACGTGGAGCGGAACGGGCGTGATGAGGTCGCGCGTCACGGCCGAGGCGCCGTGCCCGGCGGGCAGCCAGCCGATGAGCCAGTTCTTGCGGCGTTCGAGCGACGGCAACGTTCCGCGCAGGCCGGTTCCCAGTTGGACGACCCTGTTGCGTCCGGTCTCCTTCGCCTGCAGAAGGGCCCGGTCCGCTCGGCGCAGCAGCGTCTCGGCCGTGTCCCCGCCCTGGATCTCGCTGACGCCGAAGCTCGCCGTGATGCACCGTCCGCCCAGCACCGATTGCGGTGTCGAGGCGATGTGCCGTCGAGCCCTTTCGGCACGCTCCGTCGCGGCCGCGTTGTCGCACGAGGCGCAAAGCAGCACGAACTCCTCGCCGCCGTAACGGGCGACCAAATCGCCCGGCGACGCGAACTGGCTCAGCGCGGCCGCGAAATGGACCAGCGCTTCGTCACCCGCCTGGTGGCCGTGGACATCGTTGATCTTTTTGAAGTGATCGATGTCGCAGATGATCAGGCTGCACGGCGCGCCCGCCTGGCGATGGGTTTCGACGAACTCCGCGATGACCCGATCGAATTCCGCTCGATTGGCCACCTTGGTCAACGGGTCCTGGGTCGCCCGTTCGTGGAGTTTTTGCACGCGTTCCTCGAGCGTGACCTGGTTCGACGTATCGTGGAGGATCACCGCCGCGCCTTTCGGTTCGCCGATCGGGCTGAGCACGGGAACCAGATGGAGGTTGACAAGCACAAGCCGGCCGTTGCGTCCGGCGCACTGGACGCGCTGCAGCATTTGGACACCGGTGACGATCGTCGCGGCGACCGGACATGCGTCGTCGTCGATCGGCTTCCCGTTCTCCCGTCGCATCTGGATCAAGCTGGGAACGAACCGCCGGTCGACCATGTTCGAACCGCGGATGCCCGTAAGACGCTCGGCCGCGCGGTTCCAATGGAGGACGCGGAGCTGTTCGCTGACGAAGAAGACCCCGTCGTGCATGTTTTCCAGAAGCCGCCAATGGAAATCCTCGCCGATCACCGGTCCCTCGGGAACCGGCGCCGTCGCATGCGGCCGCGCGCCGCTCGCCCTGAGCATCGCCTCGGCATGCTCCGGTTGGATTTCGCGGAGCCAGCGCTGCGCCATGGCCGAATCGAGACCCAGCCCGTCGCTCAACGCGACCTTGGCGAATTCCTTGACGAGCCGCGGATCGAATTGCGTGCCCGCACAGGCGAACAACTCGGCGACCGCCCGCTCCCGGGACATGGCCCGCCGATAGACGTGCTCGGTCGTCATCGAATCGTACGCGTCGACGATGGCGAGCATGCGCGTGCCGAGCGGCAGGTCGTTGCCGGCGCAATCGAAACCGTGGCGCGTTCCGTCGAACCACGACCCGCTGTATCGCAGGACTTCGAGTACGGCCTCGGATTCGCAGCACGCCGAGAGGATCTCATGCCCGTGCGCCCGGTGCCGGTCCATGGCCAGCAGTTCCTCGCCGACGAGCTTTCCGGGCTTCATGAGCAAATAATCGGGGATGCCGATCTTGCCGACGTCGTGCAGCAGGGCGGCGATTTCCAACGCGTCGCGCAGACGTTCGGGAAGTCCGAGCCGATTCGCCCAGGACGAGCACGCCAGGGCGACGCGAAGGCTGTGCGCGGCGGTCGGCGCGTGTTTCGCGCGAAGGGCCAGGAATAGGCTGCTCGCCATGCCCAGTCGGCGGGCGGCCAAGGCATCCTGGACGGGAGCGTCCCGCGACCGCGCCGATTCGCACGTGAGGGCCTCGTCGAGGTTCTCGAAATACGAAGCCAGCGCGGCGACTCGGCCTTCCGCCGAACCACGCGGCCTGCTCGGCGCGGCGTGTGCCTCGGTGCGACCGGTGAACGTGTCGTCCATCGTCAGCTTTCCAACCCCAGCCGTATTCCCACCCAATGTGCGGCCCGGTTTCCCGCGCCGACGACTCGCCGATCCGAGCTCCGACCCCGAGACCCGCCCTGAAAACCTAGGTCGTCCCGGGGAGTCGGTCAAACGGCAAACGCCCGGCGGATTGCCTCATGGACGGCCGGCGTATCCTGGGGTGGGACGCCCGATAGGGGGGGCGTAACGGGTTTTGCGCACGATAGGCGTAACAAGCGGGTCTCGCTGACCGATCCGGTCGGCAACACTGCCCAGTTCGCGACCGGCGGCCTGGGACGCATGACCATGGAAACGAATGCCCTGGGACAAGGCCGATCGTACCTTGCATTCGGACACCCCTCTCCCCAAACTCGTTTGGGGAGAGCCGACGGGGGTGAGGGGATTGGAACCGCGCCAGGACGATGCGATCGCGTTCGCTCGAAAACAACGTGCCGGCGCGAACGAGTTTTGTTAGGTCGTTCGGTGCCGAGGCGAGGGCGAAGCGGCGCGGAATTGCGTGGGAGCCGCCTTTTGTGAAACCCGAAGCCGAGCGTCGCGAGCCGTCAGGCTCGCGATGCGGAGGCGAGGGGGCGTCACCCCAAGACGTCCCGCGCCGAGGCCCGCGCGCGAAGGAAGACCTCCCCTTCGGGCATCCGCGTCCCGCGCCGCGGACGCCGTCGGCTTCGGGTTTCACGAACCGGGCGACTCGATGATCGACGGACATCAATGCGTCACATGCGGTGCGGCATCCGACGGGACCGTCGCTTCGCGACTTGGGACGCGACTCATCGCTCATTGCCTAACTCGCGCGTGTAAAAGGCCTTCCGAACCGTGTGCGCGAACACGGCCGCGGCCGACTTTCGGATGGCGCCGAAAGCGAGGGTTGAGAAATCCACTCCGAATAGCCGAATGGAAATAGGGGGGCGCGGCGAGGGACCGCCGCGGCCGTCGCCCGCGTCGCGTACGTCGCGGGGGCATTTGGCGCGAGACGCCGCGCGCGCCGTTTCAGGGAGGATAGGGCAGGGGGGCCTATGGAGTTCCATCGAAGCGGCGAGCGCCGCCGCCGAGTCCTGCTCGATGAGTCGCGGCTCGATACCAAGACTCCGGTGCCGACTCCGTCGTCGGGTGAACCTGCGTCGCCGAGGTGGGGGCCCGCCGGATCGCTCGGCTACTCCCGATCCGCGCAGCGCGATCGCCAACCTCCCGTGCTCGATCTGATCCCGGTGCGCGCCTACACGCTGTTCGTCCTGTTTCTCGCGATGGCCGCCGTTTGGACCGGATTGGAGGCGGCGTACGGCCAGACGCGCGTTGTCCGGTTTTGCGAAGACCCGGCGCTCCGGAACGCGACGGACCTGGAACGAGCCGATTCGGTTGGCGGCTGGTACGCGTCGATGGTCTGGATGGCGATGTCGGGCATGTCGCTCGGGATCTACGTCATGCGCCGTTACCGGCTCGACGATCTGCGCGGCCGCTACCGCGTCTGGTTGTGGGCGGCCGTCTTCGCGTGCGGAGCGTCGGCCGATTCGGTCGCCCGTCTTTCGGAGGCGGGACCGGGCGTGCTGGAATGGGCGTCCGGCGGGCCGTCGGCGCGTGTCGTTTCCCGGTCCCTCGCGCCGGTGCTCCCATCGATCGTACTGGTTTCCCTCGCGGCCCTGCGTCTGGGCCTGGAGATGCGTCGGTGCCGGAGCGCGACGGCATGGTTGATCGGCGCGTGGATCGGCGCCGCATGTGTGTGGATCGAGTCGGCCGGGGCCCGGTTTCCGCCCGGTCCGATGCGCGGCATGGTGGTTCCCGGCATCCATCTCGCCGCGCTCAGCGCCGCGCTCTTCAGCCTGCTCGTTTACGGTCGCTTTGTCTATCGCGAAGCGCACGGGTTGATCCGGGTCTCCGCTCGCCGCCCGCGGCGGTCATCCCGCTTGAAATCGCAAGCCGATTCCCCGCGCAAAGGGCGATCCAAGGCGGACCGCGCGTCGGCCGACCCGGCGAAACCGTCACCCGCGTCCGCGAAACCGGCGGCCGCGACGATCGCCGCGTCGTCACCGTCGTCCTCGGGAATCGGCGCCACGATCCGCGCCGATGACGGAAGGCCGGGCGGCGCCGAGGCGCGTCGGTCGGTTCGCGCGTCGACCGGCAGCGCGACACACGCGCCGCAGTCCTCGGCTGCGGCGACAAATGCGCCTCGCCCGTCCGCGCCCGATCGCTCGACGCCGCCGGCTCCCGCCAACCCATCGGCCTCGAAACCGTCCGTTCTCGAACGCGGCGGGAGGGACGCCAAGCCGGTTGGGGAGATCGAGGTCGACGAGGAAAGCGGAGGTCCGCTGAGTCGTTCCGAGCGGAAGCGGCTGAAGAAGGAACAGCGCCGCCAGCAGCGGGCGGCCGCGTGAGGTTCGCGAATCACCCGACTTCCGCCCGTGCCGCGCGCCGAGCGCGGGCCCGCCGAGCCCCACTTGGACGACCCGGGCCGATAGCGTCTAATCAGGCGGCCCTGGCGCGATAACGGCAATGACGAGGAAACGGTGGAACGAGGATGGTTCGCACTCGGTTCGCACCCAGCCCAACCGGATACCTTCACATCGGTGGAGTGCGCACGGCGCTGTTCAACTGGCTCTTCGCGCGGAGACATGGCGGCCGGTTCCTGCTCCGTATCGATGACACCGATCAGCAGCGGAACCTCGACGAGGCTCTGCCTCCGATTCTCGACGGTTTCCGCTGGTTGGGCATCGATTGGGATGAAGGTCCGGAAGTGGGCGGTCCGCACGCGCCGTACTTCCAGTCCCGGCGCGGAGCGCGGTACGAGACGGCCGTCGCGGAACTGCTTGCGCGCGGCGCGGCGTACCGGGATTACGCGCGGGCCGAGGAACTGCAGGTCGAGCGGGAGGCGGCCGAGCGAAGCGGCGGGGCGTTCGTCTACAGCCGCCGTTGGATGGCGGAAACCGACGAGCAGGCCGCTCGGTTCGAAGCGGACGGCCGCTCGTGCGTCGTGCGGCTCAGGATGCCCCGGTCCGGACAATGCGCGTTCCAGGATCTCATCCGAGGCGATGTCGCCTTCGATTGGGCCAAGGAACAGGACCATGTCGTTCGGCGACCCGACGGCACGTTCCTTTATCATTTGGCGAGCGTCGTCGACGATCACGATTTCGCCATCTCGCACGTGATCCGCGCCGTCGAACATCTTTCCAACACGCCGCGCCAGATCTTCATCGCGCAGGCGCTCGGATACGAGCTCCCCGTCTACGCCCATCTGCCGTACGTGGCGGAGCCCGGCAGTCAGAGCAAGCTGAGCAAACGGAAGATCGACAAGTATTTGAAGAACGCCGATTTCCAGAAACTGTACGACCACGCCCGGTCGATCGCCGAAAAGACCGGGCACGCGGCGACTCCCGAATCGTTCAACCCGGTCCTGATCGAGTTCTACCGGGCCGTCGGATTCCTGCCCGACGCGATCGTCAACTACCTCCTGCTGCTCGGCTGGTCGCTCGACGACAAGACCGAGGACTTCACGCGGGACGAGATGATCCGCGCCTTCGACCTCGCGCGCGTGACGAAGTCGCCCGCGAGCTTCGATCCGGCGAAGCTGATGGCGTTCCAGGAACGCTACATGCGCCGCGTTCCGATCGATTCGAAGGCCGAATCGATGCTCGATTTCGTGATCCGCGCGGGATGGCTTTCGGGTGTCGACCGCGACGCCGAGCTCGCGAAGGTGCGCCGGATCGCGCGGGCGGCCGGCGAGCGGATTCGCGTCGCCGGGGACGTGCTTCAATATGATGAGTTCTTCGTCGCCGATGATCGGCTCGAGTACGACGAGCCCGCGTTCGAAAAACGCGTGTCGACCGGCGAATCGAAGGCGTGGCTCAAGGTCTTTCGCGGCGTGCTCGAATCGGTCGACCCGTTCGAGGCGCCCGTCGTCGAACGCGCGTTGCACGCGCATCTGGAGGAGACGGGCCGGAAGATCGGACAAGTCATCCACGCACTGCGGATCGCCCTGACCGGGAAGCCGGTCGGATTCGGCATGTTTGATGCGATGGAAATCCTGGGCCGCGCGTCATGCCTGGCGCGGATCGATCGAGCCGTTGCGCGGGGGCACGGCGAGGAGGTGTCATGACGGCGTCACACGACGATACGGGCGGCGCTCGGACCGACGGCGCCGCGGGCGATGCGCCGGGCGACGGCAATGGCCCGGCCCGCCTGCATTTCATCGAACAGATCATCGAGGAGGACCTGCGGACGAATCGGTGGGAAGGCCGCGTCCATACGCGGTTCCCGCCCGAACCCAACGGCTATCTCCATATCGGGCACGCGAAGTCGATCTGCCTGAATTTCGGACTCGCCCGAAAATACGGCGGACGATGCAACGTGCGTTTCGACGATACCAACCCGAGCAAGGAGGAGGTCGAGTACGTCGAGTCGATCATGGACGATGTGCGGTGGCTCGGCTTCGACTGGGACAGCCGCCTCTACTACGCGTCGGACTATTTCGAGCGGCTTTACGCGTTCGCCGAGCGGTTGATCGGGAAGGGAAAGGCGTACGTCTGCGATCTGTCGGCCGAGCGGATGCGGGAGTACCGCGGCACGCTCGTCGAACCCGGCCGCGACAGTCCCAATCGCGACCGATCGGTCGACGAGAATCTGGACCTGTTCCGCCGCATGCGCGCGGGCGAATTCGCCGACGGAACGCGGACGCTGCGCGCGAAGATCGACATGGCGGCGGCCAATCTGAATCTGAGGGATCCGGTCCTGTACCGGATCCTGCGGGCCCGCCACCATCGCACGGGCGACGCCTGGTGCATCTATCCGACGTACGACTGGGCGCACGGCCAATCCGACTCGATCGAAGGGATCACGCACTCGATCTGCACGCTCGAATTCGAGAACCATCGACCGCTCTACGATTGGTGCCTGAACGAATTGGCGATCTACCATCCGCGCCAGATCGAATTCGCGCGGCTCAATCTGACCTACACCGTGATGAGCAAGCGCAAGTTGCTCGAATTGGTGCGGGACGGCCATGTGACGGGTTGGGACGATCCCCGCATGCCGACGATCCGCGGCCTGCGGCGGCGCGGGTTCACGCCCGAGTCGATCCGCCGGTTCTGCGAGCGGATCGGCGTGGCGAAGTTCAACAGCACGATCGACGTCGCCGTACTGGAAAACGCGGTGCGCGAGCATCTGAACGAAACGGCGCCGCGCGTCATGGGCGTGCTCGATCCGCTGCGCGTCGTGATCGAGAACTACCCCGAGGATCGCGTCGAATGGCTCGACGCGATCAACAATCCGGAGGACCCTTCGGCGGGCGGACGCAAAGTCCCCTTCGCGCGCGTGCTCCACATCGAACGGGACGATTTCCGCGAGGATCCGCCCAGGAAGTTCTTTCGGTTGGCGCCGGGCGCCGAGGTGCGTCTGCGCTACGCGTATTTCCTCAAGTGCGTGTCGGCCGTCAAGGACGGCGAAGGGCGGGTCGTCGAGCTTCGCTGCGTGTACGATCCCCGGACGCTCGGCAACGCGCCGCCCGACGGACGCAAGGTGAAGGGAACGATCCACTGGGTTTCGGCCGAACACGGCCTCGACGCCGAAGTGCGGTTGTACGAGCACCTGTTCCGCAATGCCGACCCGGACGACACGGGGCCCGGCGAGTCGTACCTCGATGGACTCAACCCCGATTCGCTCCGCGTCCTGCGCGGGTGCCGGGTCGAGCCGAGTCTCGCCGAGGCGCGCGTCGGCGACCGGTTCCAGTTCGAGCGGCAAGGCTATTTCTGCCTCGACGACGACTCGAAGCCCGGCTCGCTCGTCTTCAACCGCACCGTCCCGCTCCGCGATACGTGGGCGAAAATCGAAAAGAAGGGAGATTGACCGCATGTCGCTTCTGGTCGTGGGATCGGTCGCGTTCGACAGCGTGCACACGCCGACGGCGAGCCGCGAGCGCGTGTTGGGGGGCTCCGCCGTGTATTGCTCGTACGCGGCGAGCTACTTCACGCCCGTGCATCTCGTCGGTGTCGTCGGCGAGGACTGGCCGGCGGAGCACACCGAGCTGCTTCGCGCGCGGGGGATCGACATGTCGGGCCTGCGCGTCATCCCCGGCGCCGAGACGTTCCGCTGGACGGGCAAGTACCTGCCGAACATGAACGACCGCGAGACGCTGGAAGTCCACCTGAACGTGTTCGCCCAGTTCGATCCGGTGCTCACCGCCCCCCAGCGCGAATGCCCCTACGTCTTCCTGGCCAACGGATCGCCTCGCCTCCAACTCAAGACGCTCCAACAGATGCGGCAACCGCGCCTCGTCGTCGCCGATACGATGGACCTGTGGATCCGTGAGGAACACGACGAACTGATGCGCCTCTTCCGCCGGCTCGACGGCGTCGTCCTCAACGATAGCGAGGCCCGGTTGTTGACGCAGGATGAGAATATCGTCGAGGCGGGCCGCAAGGTGCGCGCGATGGGCCCGAAGTTCGTCGTGATCAAGAAGGGCGAGCACGGGGCGATGTATTTCTCCGAACGGAGGACGATCGTGCTGCCCGCCTATCCGACGCCCCAGGTCGTCGATCCGACGGGGGCGGGCGACAGTTTCGCGGGAGGCATGATGGGGTACCTCGCCGAAAACGGCCGCGACGACCCCGACGCCATCAAGGTCGCCATGGCGTACGGGACGCTCGTCGCGAGCTTCAACGTCGAGGATTTCAGCTTGGACCGGATGCGGCGGATCGAGCGCCGCGCGGTCGACGACCGCATGGCCGAATACCGCGAAATGTTGCGGCTCTGACGCGTCCTTTTCGAAACGGCTCGAACGACGAACCTCCACGAAACGTCCACGAATCGTCCACGCCGCCACGACCGGAACGGGCCGCCCATGTTGCGTACGTTTGTCGCCGTCGAAATCGCGCCGTCGGCACGGCAGCTCGCCGCCGAACTCGCCAAAAAATGCCGGGACTTGGGCGTCGACGCGAAATGGGTCGAACCGGACAACCTGCATCTCACGCTGCAGTTCCTGGGCAACGTCCGGGAGACCGACATCCACACCGTCTTCGCGAGCCTGTCCCGAGCGGTCCGGCCGCTGACGCCGTTCGACGTGGTCTGCCGAGGCGTCGGCGCGTTCCCGCACGCGGACCGGCCGCACGTCGTTTGGCTCGGAATCGACGAGGGGCGCGAACCGCTCGTCGGATTGCAGGCCGTCGTCGCCCAGGCGCTGGGCGAGATCGGTTTCCGCGGCGAAGCGCGGCGGTTCGAGCCGCACGTTACGCTCGGCCGTATCCGCCGCGGCCCGGGCCCCGAACTGGCGGCCTTTCTCCGCGAACACGCCGAGGACGCGTTCGGCGCGTTCGACGTCTCGGAGATCCTCGTCGTCGCGAGCCGTCCGGAACGGCGCGGGCCCCGGTACGAAGTGCTCGGTCGAGCCGAATTGCGGGGCGCGTGAGCCGCGATGCCTCCCGACGCCTCGATTCCTCTTAGCGACCCAGACCGATCCCGGCGGCAAGGCGACCTGTTTTTTAGTCGACGATATGGGAAGGGAACTCGCGCGGATCATGAACTGCTCAGGCAGCAGTTCGTCGTCCAGCGGTTCGTCCTCGGGTTTTCCCGAATCGGTCGACGTCGACATCACGATCCGCACGGCCTACAACGCCGACGGGAATGTGTCGACCATCACGGCGGACAACGCGATTTCGGGCAACCAGACGACCGAGTTCGTCTACGGCACGACGTTGTCGGACAGCGACGTCGCGTCCAGTCTGCTCAAAGTCGCGGAAATCTATCCCGATTCGGTGGACAGCGACGACCGGATCAAGTTCAAATATAACCGTCAGGGAGAAGTGAAGGCGCGGACCGATCAGAACGGCACGGTACATGCGTTCGACTTCGACAAGCTCGGCCGGCAAACGCAGGACCGGGTGACCACCTTTCGCACGCGGGTGCCGTGAACACGAGCACGGCGCCCAAGGCGCAGTACGGTTACGCGAGCGGCAGCGCGAACACGATCCGGCCGACGACGATGACCTATCCGGACGGCCGCGTGCTCACGTACGGCTACGGGACGGCCGGCGGCAATAATGACGCGGCGAGCCGCGTCGAGTCGCTCATCGACGACGACGGTTCGTCAACCTACTTGGCCGATTACTCGTACTTGGGACTGGGCACGTTCGTGGAAGTCGACTACACCGAGCCGGACGTCAAATACACGCTCGTCGGCACGGCGGGCGGCAACGATCCGGATACGGGCGACATCTACCGTGGCTTCGATCGGTTCGGCCGGATCAAGGACAGCTACTGGGTCAACTACGGTGCGAGCGCGGATGCCGACCGGAAGGGCGATCGGGGACGATCGCCCTACGTAGGACGACCGTCCCGGTCGTCCCAGAAATCGCGACAGGACACTCGGGTACGGGACCCGAAGCGAATCCAGGTGTCCTGTCTTGGATCCTTTGACGAGCTCTACGGGTACGACCGCGTCGACAGGCTCCAGGACATGGAACGGGGCCGGCTGGCGGCCTTGAAAAACTCGATCAGCAGCTTGCGGTTCGCCCAGGGCTGGTCCTTGGACGCCACGGGCAACTGGAAGACCTTCCGCGAGGACGACGACGGGACGGGCTGGGACCTGGATCAGACGCGCACAGCCAACAAGGTGAACGAGATCACCGACATCGCCGAGACGCTTGGCCCCTCGTGGGTCACGCCCGTCTACAATCGGGCCGGCAACATGACCACGATTCCCAAGCCCGCCGATCCGACCACGTCGTTCGGGGCGACGTACGACGCCTGGAACCGGTTGGTCGGTATTTCATCAGGCGGCACGACCGTTGCTGGCTACGAATACGACGGCGCCAAGCGCCGGATCGTCAAGAAGGCCTACACATCGGGCACGCTGACGGAAACCCGTCACGCGTACTTCACCGAGCCCTCGAAGTGGCAGGTGATCGAGGAGCGCGTCGACAGCTCCTCGAGTGCCGAGCGTCAATTCGTGTGGGGCCCGCGGTACATCGACGACCTGGTGCTTCGCGATCGCGATACGGACGCCAACGGCACGCTCGACGAGCGTCTCTACGGCATGCTGGACGCCAACTGGAACGTCACAGGCCTTGTCTCGACGAGCGGCACCGTTCAGGAACGCTTTGCCTATTCGGCCTACGGAGAACCGATGTTCCTGGACGCGAGTTTTGGATCGCGATCGAGTTCGAGCTTCGCCTGGGAGCGGCTGATCGCGGGCTACCCGTGGGATGCCGATGTCGCGTGGTACGCCGTCCGGCACCGCGTGTACATCGTGGGGCTGGGGTGGGCGCAGCGGGATCCGGTACTGTATATGAGTGGGACAAACCTGCACGAGTACGTCGGTGATAACCCATCCGTTAGCGTCGATCCCAGTGGCCTCGGCCCTATCCAGACAATCCGCCTGGCCATAGTCAAAGCACTGAAGGGCAAGATTTGCAATCAGCTTTTCTCCTTCTGTATGCACATTGGCCGCCACCGCGATTTCGGGGCAAATGGGTGTAAAGTGTGTCTGACCTTGTATGACACCGTTTGCCTAACGGGCAACGAGCAACTCACAAACAAGATGCTCAACGAGGCCTGCAAGGCCATTTACAAATGAGTCACATTTGAGGGCGAGTCTGGAACCAATTGCCTCATGCGAATCTGGACCATTCAGTCAGAACAAGTGTGGAATGCGTTATGCCGCAGGCGTGTGTTGTACGTCGACGAGGATGCCGACAAGTATGCCGGCTATATTCCTTCCGCGTACCGGTGGCTCCAATCACAGATTGCGAGCAAGCTGGCTGCGTATCGAGGTCACCTGCCTTGGTGGGCATATTGTCGGAAACCCGATCTGCGCCACCATCGACATCTCCGACCGAAAGGCGAAATGGAAGTTAGGTTGGAGCTGGAAATCAGCGACGAATTTGTTGTCCAGTTTCCCTGTTGGGCGTGGCAACGGGTTTTTTGCGAAGACTACTTGGCGCCCACGCGAAAGGAGTACGAGAACTGGAGACGAGAAGTGCGGAGGATCGTTCAATGCGAGGACACTTGGCCGTTACCGCAACCGATGCGGTTGCAATTGGAAGCCAGTTGGCGGAACCTGTTTTCCCCGGAATTGCCCTTGGTGGACTGGGACCGCGACTCGCCCTGGTCGCGTCGCGACGGTATGGAAGCAGTTTTCGAACGACTACGCTATGACGACGTGCAACATGCTACTCTGTTCAAGGGATCGTTCACATGCGGATATACGCGAGCAGCGCGAACACGATCCGGCCCACGACCATAACCTATCCGGACGGCCGCGTGCTCACGTACGGCTACGGGACGGCCGGCGGCAATAATGACGCGGCGAGCCGCGTCGAGTCGCTCATCGACGACGACGGTTCGTCGACGCACCTGGCCGATTACTCGTACCTGGGACTCGGCACGTTCGTGGAAGTCGACTACACCGAGCCGGACGTCAAATACACGCTGGTCGGCACGGCGGGCGGCAACGATCCGGATACGGGCGACATCTACCGGGGCTTCGATCGCTTCGGCCGGATCAAGGACGGCTACTGGTACACGATCCGGCCCACAACGCTGGTCGGTCATGAGGAATCGGATGAGCCCAAATGACCATCGAAGCACATCTCCCCGACAGGTCATCTTTCTTGACCGCGATGGCACAATCAACGTTGATCGAGGTTACGTCTTTCGCATCGACGATTGGGGACTTGGGCCTGGTGCGATCGAAGCCATTCGTGGGCTCCGCGAGGCGGGCTATGCGATTGCCGTCGTGACCAACCAGCCGGGTATCGGTCGCGGGATATTTGCCGAGAGCGATTTTTGGGCATTGCACGAACACGTGCAACAGCAACTCGCCCGCCAGGGCGCATCCATCGACGGCGTAGCCTTCCGCCCCCATTCGCCAGCTGACGGCTTCAAGTGCCGAAAGCCGGCCACAGCCATCCGAGACGAGATCGAGCGATTGCTCGGCGCACCGATCGACATCGCGACCAGCTGGACCGTCGGCGACGAATTGAGCGACGCCGAATTCGGTCGCACGATTGGAACGCAAACCGCACTGATCCGCAGCCAATATTGGCAACCCGCTCAATTACGAGAACGTGTCGACCTCGTCGGCGACAGCTTGCCGATGTGGCCGCGATGATCCGTGTCCTTTCGGCAAGCCTGTGTGACATCGGCGGGGGCGGCGTGCTAGCGTGAACTCCTGGATTTTCGGGAACCTGGGAGGGCTGGGCGATGGCGGGTCGAGCGAGCGTGGCGTGGGGGGCAGATTTGGTTCGAGGGGCGGCGCGGTTTGCCGACTGGCGGCGGGGCCGCGAGGTGGGGGCACGAATTCCCGCGGCGCTCTGGGAATTGGCGGTGGAACTCGCCGCTCGGCACGGCGTGAGTCGCACGTCGCAAGCGCTGCGCGTCGGGTATTACTCGCTTCAGGAGCGGGTCGAGTCGCGAGGTCGAAAGTTGGCCCATTCGTCGGCCGTCCAGCAGGGGAAGTCGCCCACGTTTGTCGAGCTGTCGGCGGCGCCATTTGGCGCCGCGTGCGAATGCTCGATTGAAGTCGAAAAGCCGTGCGGCACGAAGTTGCGAGTTCAAGTTCGTGGTTCGCAGTTGCCAGACCTGACGGCGCTCGGGCGTGAGTTCTGGGAGTCCCGCTGATGCTTCAAGTCACGCCCCACATGCGTCTGCTGGTGTGCGTCGATCCCGTGGATTTCCGAAACGGGATCGACGGCTTGGTGCGCGTTTGTCGCGAGACGCTCGGCGAGGATCCGTTTCGCGGCACGAGGCCGGGGACGCGCATCAAGCTCACCGTGGAGAAGGAGGCCCTGATCGGCCAGCTTCACGCCGAGGACAGGGTACGCAGGAAGTTGACGCGCGATTTCGACTCGCTCGTCACGAAACGCGCGAACAGCTCGTTTATTGAGAAGCTACTTTTTTTCGCGTCGGCCGTTCCGCGTGACCAAACGTGTCGGCCGGCCGGCGATACTTGGCAGTGACGGCGAACGCGGCCTTGCGAAAGGCGGACGGGAATGGTAAGGTATACACGCGTACATCGCTTGTCGATTCGGTTGGGACGGCTGCGGCGTGGGTGTCCACGGGAGAAATGTCGTCCGCCCATCGCGGACGGTTGGCCGGGTTGCGGTTGGCCGATGGAATTCGCATAAAGGAGGTGTTTCGGATGGTGGCCGCGCAAAAGGTGAATGAACGGATGGGAAAACGAAGTCCACGATCGGGAACCGCGGCCCGCGACGGGAAGCCGGCCGCGAACAAGGGCGTCGCTTCGGCGCTCGCCGACAATCCCGCGCTCCTGTCCGCTCTGCAGCAAATCGAAAAGCAGTTCGGCGAGGGCTCGATCATGCCGCTCGGAGCGGACAAGATCGTGCCCGTCGAAGGCATCGCCACGGGCAGCCTGTCGCTCGACCTCGCGCTGGGAGGGCAGGGCATTCCGCGGGGGCGCATCATCGAGATCTACGGCCCTGAATCGAGCGGCAAGACGACGCTGGCCCTGCATGTCGCCGCGCAGGCGCAAAAGCACGGCGGCATCGCCGCGATCATCGACGCCGAACACGCGTTCGATCCGACCTGGGCCAGGAAGCTCGGCGTGCAACTCGACACCCTGCTGGTGAGCCAGCCGAGCAGCGGGGAAGAGGCGATGCAGATCACGGAGATGCTCGTCAAGTCGAACGCCGTGGACGTCGTGATCATCGATTCGGTCGCGGCCCTCGTGCCCAAACAGGAACTGGAGGGCGAAATCGGCGATTCGCACGTCGGCTTGCAGGCCCGTCTGATGAGCCAGGCGATGCGCAAGCTCACCGGCGCCATCGCGCGGACCCGAACGGCCGTCGTGTTCATCAACCAGATCCGCGAGAAGATCGGCGTCATGTTCGGCAGTCCCGAAACGACGCCGGGCGGCCGGGCGCTCAAGTTCTACGCGTCGTGCCGCATCGACGTCCGCCGAATCGGCCAACTGAAGGAAGGCGAGGAGGTCGTCGGTCAGCGGGTGCGCGTCAAGATCGTCAAGAACAAGGTGGCTCCCCCGTTCCGCGTCGCCGAGTTCGACATGATGCACACCAACGGCATCAGCTACGAGGGCGACCTGCTCGATCTGGGCACCGCGCAGAAAGTCGTTTCGCGCAGCGGCGCCTGGTTCAAATACGGCGAGCTTTATCTCGGGCAAGGAAAAGAGAAGGCGAGGCAGTACCTGATCGATCATCCGGAAACGTGCGGGAAGATCCGCCAGGAAGTGCTCGCCGCCCGCGGCCAAAACCCGCCCCATGGACTGGCCGGATCGGGTGAGGGAGAGTCGGCGGAGGCCGACGCGAACGCGACGGTCGATTCCTGATCGTGACTTTGGCCTTGGCGCGAGGTGTCCCGTGGACCGCCGCCCGCTCCGTCCGATGACCGCGTCCGGGCCGCTCGTCGCGCTCGGCGCCCTGGCCTGGGTCGGGATGGGGTTCGGTCCCGCGGCCAACCTGGCCGTTGCGCAAAACGAACCGCCCGCGTCGGCCGCATCCGCCGACGGCGATCCGTTCGAACGGCTCCAAGCTCGCGTGATCGAGACGATCGCATCGGCCGAGGGTTCGGTCGCGGCGATCGCCCGCGTGCGGCGGAACGCCGATCCGGCGCGGCAAGACGAGTCGTTCCCGGGTTCGGTTCCCAATCCGAGCGATCCGGGGTTCGTGCCCAACGAGTTCGGGACGGGGGTCGTGATCGATCCGGCCGGACTGATCCTGACCGCGTACCATGTCCTCGGCAACCCCGAGGAGAACGACTACTACGTGTGGCTCAACCGCGTTCCGTTCAAGGCGGTCAAGGTCCAATCGGTGCGCGCCGCCGATCCGTGGATGGACCTCGCCGTTCTGCACATCGAGGCGACCGATCTCGCGCCGATCCGATTCGGCGACGCCGACGCGGTCAAGAAGGGCCAGTTCGTCGTCGCGCTCGGCAATCCATCGGCCATCGCGCGGGACGGCCTGCCGAGCGCGAGCTGGGGGATCGTCTCGAATCTCGCGCGGAAGGCGGTCTCGCCGGGCGAAGGCGTATCGGAGCAGGGGCGGGAAACGCTGCACCACTACGGAACGCTGATCCAAACCGACGCGAAAGTCGGCCTTGGCACCAGCGGCGGCCCGTTGCTCAACCTGAACGGCGAAATGGTCGGCCTGCTCGTCGCCCTTTCGGCGGGGCCCGTGTACGACCATGCCGCCGGGTTCGCGATCCCCGTCGACGCGCATTTCAAGCGGACCGTCGAAACGCTCAAGTCGGGCAAACGGGCCGACTTCGGGTTCTTGGGAGTCCTTCCGTGGACGCTGACGCGGGACGAGCGGCGGAACGGGATGCGCGGCGCCCGGATCCGCGACGTCGTTCCGGGAACGCCCGCGTCGCGGGCCCTGTTGCGGTCGGGTGACATCATCCTGTCAGTTGACAACCACGATGTCTACGACGATCACGACTTGATCCGTTACGTGAGCGCGAATCCGCCGGAGGCTCAGATCGAGTTGACTGTGCAGCGAGGCCGGGAATTGTTGACCCAGCGCGTGCGCCTGTCGAAAAAGGCGGTCGTCGCCGCGCGGCGACCGATCGCGACCGTCCCGGATCCCGAATGGCGGGGCATCCGGGTCGACTATGTCACGGCGATGGCCGAGTTCCCGACGCGCAGTCACGTCCTGGCCGCGAATCCGTGCGTCGGGGTCATCGAGGTCCAGCAGGATTCGCCCGCATGGCGCGCCGGCATCCGGCCCGGTGATTTCATCGCGACCGTGGGCCGAACGCGCGTCGACCGTCCCGCCGACTTCTTCGCCGCCGTGGACGGTCGATCGGGCGACGTGTCGCTCGGAGTCCTGGTCGACGGGCGCGTCGCCCAGCGCGTGATCGCCGCGCCCTGATCGAATCGCGGGGCAGGGGACCGATTGAAGGAGTTCGGCCCTGTTCCGTATACTTGGCTCGGTTGCCCCAAGTTCCCGGAGCCCTCGGACCGTCGGGTTCCGGAACGGGGCGCGGCGCGTGTCCGAGTCGCCGGTCATGGTGCCCGGAGGCCGCGGTGGGACGATCCGTTTCGATCATTGGGGAGGTTGGCGGAGTGTACGAAAATCTGGCCGTCGTGGGCGCGACGGGCGCGGTGGGGACCCTGGTTCGCGAAATGCTCGGCAAACGCCGATTTCCCTATCGGCGGATCAAGTTCCTCGCGTCGGAACGGTCGGCGGGTAAGGAACTGGCGTTTGGCGGCGAAACGCATCGCATCGAGGCTCTGCGCCCCGAGGCGTTCGAGGAAATCGACCTGGTGATCGCCAGCACGCCCGATGACGTGGCGGCCGAGTTCGCGCCGTGGGCCGTGGCGCGCGGTGCCGTTGTCGTGGATGAGAGCGGCTATTGGCGCATGATGGCCGACGTGCCGCTCGTCATCCCCGAAGTAAATCCCGAGGCGGTCCACGACCATCGGGGGATCATCGCCAGCCCCAACTGCTCGACGACCCAGATGGTCGTCGCGCTCAAACCGCTGCATGACGCGGCGCGCGTCCGGCGCGTCGTCGTCAGCACGTATCAGGCGACGAGCGGAGCGGGGCTTGCCGGGGAACGCGACCTCGATCGCGGCACGCGCGCGGCAATCGAGGGGACCGATTACGCATGCGAGACGTTCGCGCATCCGATCGCCTTCAATTTGATCCCCCAAATCGGATCGCCCAAGCACGAAGGCTATACGTCCGAGGAAATGAAGATGGTGCACGAAACGCGCAAAATCCTCGGCGACGATACGATCCGGGTCTGTCCGACGTGCGTCCGGGTACCCGTGACGAATTGCCATAGCGAGAGCATCCTGGTCGAGACCGAGCGTCCGCTGACGGTCGACGAGGCGCGTCGGCTCTTCGAGGACGCGCCGGGCATCACGGTCGTCGACGACCTTTCGAACAAGCGGTACCCGATGCCCCGCGACTGCGGCGGCCGGGACGACGTCTTCATCGGGCGGATCCGCCGCGACCTTTCGTGCGAGCACGGGATCGCGTTCTGGTGCGTGAGCGACAATCTGCGGAAGGGCGCCGCGACGAACGCCGTGCAGATCGCCGAACTCTTGGTGGCGAGCCAGGTCCGATGCGTTCGCTGAAGCTGACCGTGGCCTACGACGGGACCGCATACGGAGGATGGCAGCGGCAGGCGAACCGGGTCACGATCCAAAGCGAGCTTGAAACGGCCCTTCGCCGCGTGACCGGCGAACCGGTCAAGACGGTGGCGAGCGGGCGCACCGACGCGGGTGTTCATGCCGAGGGCCAGGTGGTCAGTCTCGCGACGAGCACGCGATTGACCAACGACACGCTGCGCCGCGCGGTGAACGCCTGCCTGCCCGAGGCGATCTGCGTGCTCGACGTCCAGACCGCTCCCGATCGATTCCACGCGATTCGCGACGCGATCCGCAAACGCTATCGGTACGAAATCCAGACCGGCCCGCTGCGCGACGTGCCGCGCCGCGCGTTCGTATGGCATGTCTGGTATCCGCTCGACGTCGCCGCCATGCGCGCGGCCGCCGAGTGCCTTGTCGGACGCCATGACTTTTCGAGTTTCGAGACGGCCGGTTCGCCGCGCAAGACGGCCGAGCGGCACGTGACTCGGCTGGAACTCGAAAGCGGTCCCTTTCTCGAGGGCGAACGGATCCGGTTCGACATCGAAGCCGACGGGTTCCTTTACAATATGGTGAGGAACATCGTCGGTTCGCTCGTCGAAGTCGGTCGAGGGCGGCGGCGGCCATCCTGGATCGAGGAGTCGCTGAAGGCGCGGGACCGGCGTGCGGCGGGCACGACCGCGCCGCCCCACGGCCTTTGCCTCATGGGTGTCGACTATTAGCCCCCGCAATCGGACGGCTCCATGCGCGTCGCGCACATCATTACCCGCATGATCGTCGGAGGCGCGCAGGAGAACACGCTCCTGACCTGCCGCGATCTCATCGAGACGTACGGCGACGATGTCCTGCTGATCACGGGGCCCGCGATCGGACCCGAGGGCGACTTGCTGGCGGGGCAGGGGAGTGGGGGAGTCCCATGCCGGCTCATCCCCAACCTGCGGCGCGAAATCCACCCGTTTCGCGACCTGCGCGCTTATGGCGACCTGATCCGGGTCCTTCGCGAGTTCCGGCCCGATGTGGTCCACACGCACAGCGCGAAGGCCGGCGTGCTCGGACGCGAGGCAGCGTGGAAGGTGCGTGTGCCGGCGATCGTGCACACGGTTCACGGCGCTCCGTTCCACGCGTATCAACCGTGGATCGCGCGCGGCCTGTTCCGAGTATGCGAACGGCGCGCGGCGCGCCGATGCCATCAGATCGTCTGCGTCGCGGACGCCATGACCGATCTGCTCGTCGCCCATCGCGTCGCTCCGCGCGCCAAGTGCGTGACCATCCACAGCGGTATGGACACGCGGCCATTCCTCGACGCGAATCGGAACCGGGACGCGACGCGACGGTCGCTCGGTTTCGCCGACGATCAGATCGTCGTCGGAAAGATCGCTCGCCTTTTTCGGCTCAAGGGACACAGCGATGTCGTCGACGCGGCGCGCGGCCTGGTGAGGGCGTTCCCTCGGGTCCGCTTTCTGTTCGTCGGCGACGGAGTCCTGCGCGAAGCATGCGAGCAACGGATCCGCGGCGCCGGGCTCGAATCGTACTTCGTATTCACGGGCCTCGTTCCGCCGTCGCGCATCCCCGACCTGATCGGCGCGATGGATGTCCTTGTCCACGCGAGCCTGCGCGAGGGATTGGCTCGGGCCCTCCCCCAAACGCTGCTCGCCGGGAAACCTGTCGTCAGCTATGACATCGACGGAGCCCGCGAGGTCGTGCTCGACGGAATCACCGGATTCCTGGTGCCTCCCCGATCCATCGCCGGCTTGGAGTCGGCCCTCGCGCGGCTCGTCGCCGACCCGAGCCTCCGCGCGCGATTCGGGTCCGAAGGGAGGAACCGATTCGCGGAACGGTTCGACCACCGTGCCATGACGGGGAGTCTGCGCGATGTCTATGCGCGGCTCCTTTCCCGTGCGGGGGGCTTGGGCTAAACTGGCAAAGTGGATGGCGGCGGTTCGCGGGCAACCGATCGAGGTGCTCGGCCGCCGATGCGTTCCAACGATGGGCATCGGCCGCGCGCCCGGCCCGATTCAAACGACCTTCGCCGGGATCGTCCGTGACCAAGACCCGAGATTTCATCGGTCCCTACCGCTTGGCGCGACTCATCCGCGTCGGCAATTCGTGCGCCGTGTGGGAAGCCGTCAAGGAACCGGAAGGAGAACGGTTCGCGCTCAAGGTCCTCCGGCAGGACCTTCGCGACGACAGGAAGGAGATCAGTTTCCTGAAGCACGAGTACGACGTGGCGCACAAGCTGCGCCATCCCAACATCATTCGAATCCACGATTTCAACAGCGAAGGGAATATCGCCTACCTGGTCCTTGAACTCTACTCCGAGCAAAACATGAAGTTGTCGCTCCGGCAGGGAGTCGACCAGTGGGCTTTCCATGTGCCGAAGATCGTCGAGCAATCCGCCGAGGCCCTTTACCACGTTCACCAGCAGGGATGGGTCCATTGCGACGTCAAGCCGGACAATCTTCTGGTGAGTCCGTCGGGCGACGTCAAACTGATCGATTTCACGATCGCCGAACGCGTCGGCCGGGCGCTGGGAGGTATCCTGGGGTTCGGCAAGAAGGTGATCCGCGGGACGCGCAGCTACATGTCGCCCGAACAGATCCGAGGTACGCGGCTCGACGCGCGTTCCGACATCTACAGTTTCGGCTGCGTCGTATTCGAGATGCTCAGCGGACGGCCGCCGTACACGGGCGTGAACCCCGACGAGTTGCTCGAAAAACACCTGCACGCCGCCGTTCCCACGGTCCAAGCCGCCAACAACAACGTGACCAACGAGGGGGCCGAACTGATTCGGCGAATGATGGCGAAGAAAGCCGATCAGCGTCCCGATACGATGTGGGAGTTCGTGAAGGAGTTTCGCACGGTCCGCCTGTTCAAGAAGCCGCCCCGGCGTCCTGGTTCGTCGAGTGCGGCGACGGACGGCGATTGACGCGCCGTTGGTGGCTCGGAGGTCGCGGCCCCGGTTCGAGCCGAGCGTGCCCGGCGGACCTCGTTTGAGATTTCAGGAGTCGCATCATGGACGCGCCCCCGCCCGGGCTAGCCTTCGAACAGCCGATCATCGACCTTCAGTCGCGCCTTCACCGGCTGACGCACGCGCCCGCCGGTTCGGTATCCGAGGACGAGATCCGCGCGCTCCGGCTCGAACTCGCCGCGACGACCAAACGGATCTACGCGGCGCTCACTCCCTGGCAGACCGTCCAGATCGCTCGGCACAAGGACCGGCCCCAAACGTCGGACTATATCGGTATGTTGTTCGATGAGTTCGTCGAATTGCACGGGGATCGCCATTTCGGGGACGACCCGGCGATCGTGACCGGACTCGCGAAGCTCGATCAGTTCAAGGTCATGGTGGTCGGCCACCGCAAGGGCCGCACGTACAAGGAACGCAGCGCGTGCTACTTCGGGTGCGCCCATCCCGAAGGCTACCGCAAGGCGATGTCCAAGATGCGGATGGCCGCGAAGTACGGCATTCCAATCCTCTGCTTCATTGATACGCCCGGCGCGTACCCGGGGATCGGCGCCGAGGAGCGCGGGCAGGCGTGGGTCATCGCGGAGAACATGTACGAAATGTCCCGCCTCCCCACTCCGATCGTTTGTGTCGTGATCGGCGAGGGCGGCAGCGGCGGCGCGCTCGGAATCGGCGTCGGCGATCGGGTCGGCGTGCTCCAGTTCGCCTACTACTCGGTGATCAGTCCCGAGGGTTGTGCCGGCATCCTGTGGAAGAGCGGCGAATACGCCGAGCAGGCCGCGAAGGCCCTCCGGTTCACCTCGACCGATCTGAAGCGGCTCGGCGTCGTCGACGACGTGATCGAGGAACCGCTCGGCGGCGCCCACCGCGACCATCACCAAATGGCGGCCCGGCTCAAGGTGTATTTCCTCAAGTCGCTGCGCGAACTCGCGGGACGCCCCGCCGAATCGCTCGTCGACACGCGATACGCGAAATTCCGCCGAATGGGCGTGTTCCTCGACGCCTGACGCGCCTCCCGCATGGCCGCTCGCGATTTCTCGCAAGGCCCGTTCCGACCGCCGTTCGGGTCGAACACCAACGTCCGATAATGTTTCTTATGTTCGGTTGGAGCCCCCGTTTTTTCCGCGTTTTCTGGGTTTCCGGGGTTTCCGTTTCGGGGTTTCCCGGCGAGCGAGCGTTCCCGAGTCCGAGCGCGGACGCCGACGATCCGGTTCGGACCGATTCGCGTCAGTTCGCGTCAGTTCGGATCAAAACGCATGCGGAATCGGCCGCCGGTCGAATCGTTCGATTCGGTCGGCCGCGCATCGTTCGGTTGTGAATCGTCCGGCCGAGCGCCGAACGGTCGCTCGCGCTCCGGCGCGTCCTCGGTGGTCCACGTGTCGGCGGGTGCTGGAATGTCGGCGGTCGGCGGGCGGCCGGTCGACGATTCGCGCCGGAGTTCCACTTCGAGCCGGTTGACGTGCGGGAGGACGACCTGGCGCGCTTCGGCCGGAATCCACGAATGGCTCTTCGCCAGCAGGATCGAGATGTAGTGGCCCGATCGGGATTGCACGATCTCCCGCCGCCGGGCTTCGCTTGAGAGCGAGACGGCGAACATCGTGATGATCACGCACAGGACGACGCCCTTGGCGAAGCCGACCATCCCGCCAAGTTGCCGGTCGAATTCCTTGAGCTTGACGCGGTCGAGGATCTCGCTGATGAATCGGAAGGCGATCCAGATCGCCAGATTGCAGGCGACGAAGATGACGAGCATGGCGAGGACGAGATTCCAGGGCGCCTCGGCCGGCATCAGCGGTGCGAGCGTCGCCCGATAGCGGAGCGCCGCCGCGTAGCTCACAAAGACCGAACTCAGCGAGGCGATCTGCCACGCGAGGCCCTTGTAGGCGCCCCACGCCGTGGCCGCGCCGAGCACGCACAACATGAACACATCGTAGTTTTGCATCGGTGGGTTTCCGTTCGAGGGCGTCGGGCGGGAGTATAGCCGGTGGAACTCCGCCGGCGAAGGCCAATTGGCATGGCTCCGATCGGCCGTTTCGGGTATCGTCCCGCGCGAACGGCTCGGCCCTCGAAGGCGCCGCGGAACGCGGAGCGGGGCGCGGGCCGCGTCGCGCCGGCACAGGACGCCATCGATGGCCGATTTCAAGACGCATATCGCGACCAGCTCGGCTTTGGGGCTCGTCTACGCGGGGGCAGGGCACGCCCTCGGAATCCCGCTCACCAGCTCGCTCATCGCCGGAGGACTTTGCGGATTGGCCGGCATGCTCCCCGACCTCGACAGCGACTCGGGCATTCCCGTCCGCGAAACGGCTTCCTTCACGGCGGCCCTCGCGCCGGTCCTGATGATGGAACGGTTCGAACACCTCGGCCTGTCCCGCGAGGAAATGGTGCTCGCCTTCGGCGGGTCGTACCTGGCCATCCGGTTCGGGCTCGCCGAAATCTTCAAGCGATACACCGTGCATCGCGGCATGTGGCACAGCCTTCCGGCCGCGCTGATCGTGGCGGTCATCGGGTACCTTCTATGCGGTTGCCACGATCCGCTGATCCGGTTCTACAAGGCCGGTGCCTTGTTCGTCGGCTTCGTTTCGCATCTTTGGCTTGACGAACTTCACAGCGTGCAGGTGCGCCGAGGCAAACTGCGGGTCAAGAAGTCGCTCGGCACGGCCATGAAGCTCTGGGGAGACAATTCCTGGGCGAATTTCTCGACCTACGCCAAGCTCGTCGTGCTCGTCTTCCTCGCGTTCGGCGACACGCGTTACTTCACAAGGTACTTCGGCGAATACGAACACCGCATCGAGCACACGGCGGGCCGCGCTCTGCGGGACGTCCTCGAACAGGGCCGCGAGTTCCTGCGCTGAACCGAAAGCGGTCCGCGTTCCCCCGCGGCGAGGCGATCGCGGTCACATGACATGATCGTGTCACTTCATCGGGCTCCGCCCGCGGCGTCCTCGGCCAGACGCCGGTAGTAGGCTTCGATCAGACCTTCGTACTTGGGCAGGAACTCCTCGATCGCGGACGAGCGGATTTGTTCGCGGACGCGCGGGGGCAGGTGTCCCCAAACGCGCCGGCCGGCCTTCGCATCGCCAGGCCCTTCGGGAACTCCCGGCGTCTCCGACGGGTTCGCGCCGTCGGGTTGGGGCGACGGCCCGTTCCGCGCCTCCGTCCGCGCCGAATCGCCGTTCCGCGCCGCATCCGACGTCGACGGGGCGCCGGATACGGGCGGCGCGGGGCCGTTCGCGGACATCTGTTCGATCCACCGCGCCAGTTCATCGGCGATCCCGCGCTGCAAGCGCCGCGTCGAATCGGACGCGTCGCGCGCCGCCAATCGGTCTCCCGCCTTCCGCATGCGCGCGCCGAGCGCGTCGAGCGGGTTCGTGATTCCGCTCGGCGCATCGGCCGACGGCCCTGATGATCGACCCGTCTTCGGATCGATCGACGGCCCTGGCCCGCCTCGCGGCCCGTCCGTGGATTCCCGCGCGCGCGGTTCGCGATCGCCATCAAGGCCTTCCAGGAGCTTCGCGTCCACCGGCGGTTTCGGTTGGCTTGTCGCCGGAGCGCGCGGCGCGATCCCCTGCCCCGCCGCGATCCCCTGCCCCGCCGCGATCCAGGCCGCGAACAGGACGCATCGCCCGCATTCGAATCGCCGCGAAATGCGTTTCGCATCGCGGCGGATCCACGACGCTCGATGTCGAATTCCCACGGGGCCTACTCCGGTGCGTTCTTGGACGGGGCCGCCGTCAGGCGAGCCAGCAGATCGGCGAGCGCGGATTGCTCGTTCGCGAGCAACTCGAATTCACTTTGCAATGCGGCCTCGGCCCGCGGATCGCCCAAACGCCGCGCGTGCGACCAGCGGCCGTCGAGTTCCTCGGTGCGTTCGGCGAGGTCGACCTGAAGGACCTGGATCAAGAGCAACTCCCGTTTCGACGGACCCCGCGCCGCCGGCGGCGGAATCGGCTCGACGTCGCCCATCGGATTGTCGGGTCTTGGGGCCGCGCCGCTCGACGCCTTCCATTCCAAGTCCCGCGCGCGGGTCCATTGTTCCAGCCGCGCGAGGGCGCGCCGTTCGGCGAGCTGTGTTGCGGGCCCGGCATCGAGGCGTTCCAGCCCGGAACCGGCGGCCCGCATGGCATCGACGGAAGACCGCAAGGCAAACTCCAGCACGGGCGAATCGCCGAACGGCTCGGCGAGCGCCGCAATCCGATCGGCGAGCGTGCTTTGGCGCGCGGCGAGCGCGCGGAGCGAGTCCGATTGTTCTTGGGTCCACGATTCGTCGGAACGGCGTGACGCATCGAGAGCGCCGGTCGCGTCGATCAACGCGCGTTCCTCGACGACGCACGGATCAAGCCGCGCGTCGAGCTCGGCGAGCGACGCATCGCCCGCGGATCGGAAGTCTCCGGCGGGAGCCCCTTCCGGTCCGGCGGCGGAGCGAGCCAGCGCATGGGCGATCGAGGCGAGTGCATCCGCCGCGCGGCGCTGGTTCTCGAGAGCGCGGCCGAGGCGATTGGATTCGAGGTTTTCCGCGCCGTCGCGCATGGCCATCACCGGACTTGCCGAGTCCGCGATTCGCAGGGCCTCGTCCAACGTGCCGGCGGCCGTCGGATCGGACGTCGCCATGCGGTCGCGCCCGGCCCGCATGTCGGCGCGCACGGCATCGAACCGGTTGCCGAGTTCCCATTGTCGCCCGGAGAGTCGCCGGAGTTCCTCGCGTTCGGAATCCGTCAGATCATCGACGCCGCGCGCGATCGATTGTCGCCGCAGTCGGGCCGTTTCCGCAAGCAGCGTCTCCTGGTCCCGGCGCAGCGCTTCAGCCCGTTCGGCGAACCGCCGGTACCCTTCCCATTCGGACCACTGGGAGGCGAGCCGATCAAACTCGGCGATGGCCACGTCCTGCGCCTCGCTCGTCGCGGCGAGCGACGCCGCGAGGTCCTCGTTCGGCGGCGCATTCCGGTCGGGATCCGGATATGCCTCAAGGGCCGAAGCCAATCGTCGCTCGATGACGGGGAGTGTCGATCGCGCGAGGTTCTCCATCGCGGACTCGATCCCCGCGATTCGGCGGTAGAGGCTGGAGCCATCGAGTTGATTCCGATCCAATTCGCGGCGCAGCGCGGCGGTCCGTCCGAGCAGGCCGTCCGAGTCCGATGCGATCCGCCGGGCGACGTCGCGCTGATTCCATTCGGCCGATCGAAGTTGATCCCGACCCTTCGCGGTCGCCGTCGCCTCGGCGCGCGACGCGCGATCGACGGCGCCGACGGCGTCGCGCGATTCCCGCTGCGCGGCGATGGCCCGCTCGAGTTCCGGGAGGAACTCGGCGAGACGCCGTTCGATGCCGTCTTCAAGATCGTCCGGCGCGACAACCGCCACACGCGCCGGTTCGGTCTCGTTCGTTTGCGACTTGAAGTCGGAGACCCGGATGATCCATTCGACAATCTGGCCGGGCTCGACGCCCAGTGACTCGATCGGCAGTTCGCAGGCGAGCGCGCGTTCATCGGCGCGGGTTGTGCCGTCGGGATCGACGGCGACGCGCGGCGCATCGGCTCGGAAGAGCACGATCTCACGCTCGGCGAAATCCCCCGAGAGGCCGCGGACGACGAGCACCGCGTCGCGCAGCGCCAAGTCGTCGGCGGCGCGCGCGTCGATCGTGAGTACGGCGCGCTGCGTAACGGTTCCGGTCCGTGCTCCCCGCGACGTCGTCGTCACGTCGGGCGGACGATCGGGGAAGACGACGACGTTCCACGGGGATGTCGACGCGGTGACGCCATCGTCCGATGCCAGTTCCCACCAGTAGCGTCCGGCCCGCGCCACGATCGCGGCGCCCGAGCCCTCGCCCGGCCATTGCCAAACGGCGGTCGACCCGGGCACGCCGCGAGCGATCGGCGTTCGATCCTCCCGCACGGCGACATCGACCGGATCGGATCGCCATCGGATCGTATCGACACCCCGCGACAGCGATCCGCGGACCGTGACGGCCGAACCTTCGAGCGCGCGGATGGGTCCGTTCGAAAGGACCGGCGGCAAACCGGAGTACGCGGGAGGGACCACCCGTACCTCGATCGACGCGAGTTCCGGCGGAGGCACGACGTCGACGCGGCGCCATGGCATCGCTCGGTCGTCCCCGCCCTCGGCCCGGTAACGAAATGACCGCGCGATGTTCATGACGACGCATTCCATCCGGTCATCCACGCGTCGCATCGGATCTCGGACCACCGCGGACTCCTTGTCGCCGTCGTGCCAGATCGAGAGCACGACCGACGAAGGAAGGCGATGGTTGGCATCGATCACCACCGCTCGGAAATCCTGGCCGAACGCGATTCGGGATGGGGGATCGACGAACGCGAGTTGCTGCCGCCGGGGCCAGTCGAGTTCGCGCCATGGCAGCGCGAGCCGCTGCGCGGCGAGCCACGCCGCGTCGGGCCGGTGCGCGCCGAGTCCGGCCATGAGGAGGGTCGTCACGGCCAGGATCGCGAGCGGACGCGACGCGCGCGACCAACGGAGGATCCGCCGATCACCAAGCGAGCCGGCCTCGCGGAGCACCGATTCGATGTGGGACTGCCGAAGTCGCGGGGAGCCGCACGCGATATCGGTCGACGGCACGTTCAGGAACGCGACGGCGCTCGAGAGACGGTCGCCCCACTCGGGAATCACCCCTTCCATGCGCCGCGCGATCGCGAGATCATCGGGCCGAGCGCGGAACACGGGCAAGACCTTGCGGACCCACACGAAGCAGACGACGGCAAGCACGCCCGCCGACAAGGCGCACCGGCCCCCCAGGCGTTCTCCGCGCGCCGCGAAGTCGAACAATGCGGCGGCGGCGAGCACGCCGAGCGTCATCGCGAGGAACAACGACCATGCCCGCACCCATTGAACGATCCGCGCCTTTCCGCGGACGCGCCGAACGAGGATCAGCAGCGGATGCGACATCGATCGTTTCCATCGTGGGAACGGCGTAAGCCCGTCCGCGAGTCGGCACGCGGCGCGAACCGGCGCATGCCATTATAGCATTCCCGCCTTTTTGCGAAGCAGCCACTCCGCGGCGAACAGCGCGACAAGGAGAGCCGGCCAAACGGGCGCGTTCCAGATCGGGCGGGGCGGGAGCGACTGTACCCTCACATGGCGCCCCTCGGGAAGCGCATCGAGCAAGCGCCGCGCGGCCGCCGTCGAATAATAGGCGCCGCGCGAGCGGCTCGCCGCTTCACGCAGTTCGTCGAGGTCCATTTGCGCGCGGGCCGACTCCCCCTGCCCTCCCTCGATCGTGAAACGGACCGACGGCGGCGTGTCGGCGGACGCGGGAGTCGCGAGCCATGCTCGATAGTCGCCGACTCCAAGCCCCGAAATCGACGCGTGGAACAGGCCGCGCCGCCGCGCGTCCCGCGCCAGGGTCACGGCGCTGCGCGGACCGTCCACTTGCTCGATGCGAACCGTCACTCCCCCCTCCTCCGCAGGCGCGCGCCGCTCGTCCATGAACCGCGCCGACATCTCGATCGGTTCGCCGACCGGATAGGTCGGCCGGTCGGTCCGAAGCTCGATCCCGCCTCCCTCCCCGGCCGATTTGCCGCGGCTGAGATAGCGGAGCGTTTGGAGCCAAAACCGATCGTACTCGTCCGAACCGTCGGGATGCCGCGCGAGCCGATGGAATTCGTCGCTGAGCACCATGACGACCTTGCCGGCTCCGACAAACCGCGTCACGACCGCCGGTCGGACCGCGCCGCCGGGTCCGTGTGCTTCGACGAGCACGCGCGCCGCGGGCCGCAGCGCCCGCGCATCGACCAACCAACGCAAATCGGGGAATCCGTCCCACGACGGCGTCTCGTCGGGACGCGTCCCGAGTTGCACGATCGGATGCTCGCGAGCGAGCGGGCTCGGCGCGATCCGCCACCCTCCCGCCAAGACTTCGGACGGCGACGGCGCCGACGCGGATTCCATGTCGATCGGAATCAGCTCGTCGATCGGTGTGCCGCGGTAGGCCCACGGCATCGATCGGGGACCGCAAACCAGGACGAGCCCGCCTCCCCGCTCCTTGACGAACGCGGAAAGCTGTTCGAGCAGCGGGCGCGTGAAATACGCTTCGTCCGCGTCCCCCATCACAATGACGTCATACCGGAACAGCGCGTCGCGGTCGACGGGAAAGGTCGACACGGCCGCCGCGTCGATCGCCGGATACTCGGCGTCGGATTCCTGCAGCACAACGGCAAGCTCGACCGCCCTGCGCGCCTCCGATCTCCGCGCGGCGAAACCCCGTTCGAGCGTGCTCTTCAATTGCCGGTAATCGAAACTCGGATAACCCTGCGCGTAGAGCACTCGGATCACCTCGTCGCGCACCCGCAAATGCCGCTCGACACGGTTGTTCCCCGGATTGATGTCCTCCGTGCCGACGTCCACTTCGATCACCAGGTCGAGATCGCCGATTCGCTCGGGGCGGAAGGCGAGCGGGACGCGCATGGATGCCGCATCCTCGGTCACGGCGAGCGACTTTTCGGCGAGCGGCTTTGGAGCCGTCTTGTCGCGGATCCGCACCGTCAAGGATCGGTTCCCGCAGCCGCCGGCGGCGACCCGGACATCGAACTGCGCCACGTCGCCGATAAACACCGAATCGTCGGCGATCACATCGCTGATCCTCGCGTCGATCGCCGTCCGCTCGCTTCCCACTCCGACGATGTGGAGCGGGATTTCCCTGCGGCGAGCCTCGTTGGCCGCCTCGCTCAGCGACTGCCCGTCGGTCGTGATCCCATCGCTCAGCAATACGACGGCGGCGGTGGGTCGACCGCGTTGGCCGTCGATCGCCGCCCTCAGGCCTTCCCCCAATCGGCTCGCGCCATGGCGCCGACTTCCCGCCTCGATCGTCCATGACGCGACGTCCGCGCCGCTCGCCGCGATCGGGTCGCCATCGCGCACGCTCGATGCCGGCTCCCCGGCCCCCGAGAGTTCTTCATCGTTCGAGTCTTCCCCACCCGGTCGCGCCCCAAACGACGCGTCGCGCAGGTCGGCGGCCACGCGATAGAGCCTGATTCGGTATCGGGCCGCGAGTTGATCGAGCCAGTTGTCCCCGGATCGCGACAAGACGTGTTTCACCCATTCGAATCGCGGGATCGCTGTCGGTTGGGGACCCCTCGCGCGCGGTGCGCGCTCGACATCCGAGACCAACATGCTCGACGAATCATCGATGATGAGCACGAGATCGGGCATATCGGTAAGGTCGGTCGCGACCTGCCATCCGTACGCGAGGACGAAGACGAGCAGCCATGCCGACACACATCGCAAGAATGCTCCCGCGATCCGAGCTCGACGCGACGCCTTCTCGCGCGCGTAGGCCGCGAGGATCCACACGGTGGCGAAGCCGGCGGCGAGCAGCGTGCCCCACACGGGCCATGGGCACGTGTGGACGAGCCGATGCGCGACTCCGGGCGGCGAACCCGCAAAGCGGTCATGGACGAGTTCCCACAGCGCCGTCATGATCGCCCCGCTCCAAACAGACTCGCCAGCAGGCATTCGACGAGCACGATGGCGAGGACGGCGGCGAGCAGACCGCGCGCGGCCGATCGCGGCTCCCCTCCCCCTCCCCCTCCCCCGCCCGATACCTCGCCATGACCCTCATCGGTCGATTCCCTCGCGAAAATCGAAGGCATTGCCGCGGGATCGACGCGATCGAGTACGCCCTCGGCCGTATCGACATTCGCGCAGTACGGAATCCCCGCGTCCGGCTTCCCGTCGGGCGCCACGCGATAAACGCCGCTCCACGTCACGGGACCATGCCGCCATGCCGGTCCTCGGGACGCATTCGAACGCCCTCCGTCGACATCGAGCCAAGCGGCGTCTCCCTTGGGATCGATGATCCGGAGCCGCGGCGCGCCGGGCTCGCCGATCGACTCGGACTCAAACACGCCGCCGACCTGGACCTCGCGATGCGCATCGGCGGATCGCAGTACGAGGGCGAGCAGTTCGTGGACAATGGGCGGGAAGCTCGGCCATGTCGGAAACTCGGTCCACAGATCGGCGGTCGCTGTGCCCGCGGGCGCGGGTGACACACTACTGCCGAACAGGAACACCCGACCTCGACCGTAGTCCTTCTCAACGAGAATCGGCTCTCCGTTATCCAGACCCAGCGCCACGCGCGACCCGGTCGTGCCCGTGGGATCAAGGCGGAAATGGCGCTGGATGGGGACCGTCAGCAGGCCGGCGCGCTCGTGCGATCGGAACGGTTTCACGAGCGGATGGCGGTATTCGAGCGGATCGAGTGAATGGACTCTATCGGCCTCGACCGATCCGAGTCGAGCGGGAAGCAGGGCTCGGCCACGCTCGCCGTCGTGAAGGAGCTCATTGTATCGATCGGTTTGAACCTGATCGCCGAGGAAGAAGACGAGGCCTCCGCCGCTGTCCGCGTAGCGCCGCAGCGACTCGACTTCCTCGCTCTGAAACGTCGGGACATTGCACAGGAAGATGCACGCGTACGGCCCCAGATCGCGATCGACCAGGCCGGACGGCCCCGCGGTCTCGCAACGCAGCCGCGCGGGCTCGACGCCGCTCGGTTCGATCGCGATCGCCACATACCGCGCGGCTCCCGGCGCGCCTTCGACGCAGAGGACGCGGAGCGAATCCCGCACACGAACGCTCGTCCATCGGTGGTTGTCGATGTCGAGCGGGTCCGCGCCCGCGATGCGCAGTTCGACCGCGTAGTCGCCCGGTTTCAAGAAACGGTGCGAGAACGCCAATGTCTCGGTTCCGGATGTGAGGTCGACGTCGGCTTCGTGAACGACTTGGCCGTCGACCAGCGCGATCGCGCGGGCGCGTCGAGGGTGATCGGTCGACAACCGGCGGATTTCGGCCAGGAACCGAGCATCCTGGTCGGGCGTCACGAGGGAATGGGCGAGTTCCAGTCGGGTCACCGCCGCGTTGCGCCATGCGGGCTCGCCCACTTCGACCAATTCGATCGGAATTTCCCGGGCCCATGCGTCGATCCGCCTCCGCACGCCCGGCGAATCAAGGTCGCTCCAGGTGGTCCGCTGCAGGTCGCTGAACACGCATATCCTCGTTCGCGTCAACCGGGGGTAGCGTCTTTTCGCGCGCGTCGCGATCCGCCGCGCGGCGTCGAGCGCATCGTCGAGCGACGCTCCGCCGTGGAGCGGTTCAAGGCGCTCGAGTTCGCGCAGAACGTCCGCGCGGTCGAACGCCGGCTCGGCGATCCGCGTTTGGGCCGGAGCTCCCATCGCGACGAGCGTGAAGCCGTCTCCGTCCGCGGCCGCCTGAATGCGATCGCGGGCGAGCGACTTGGACTCCTCCAAGAGACTCCGTTCGGACGCGTGATACGCCATCGAGTACGAAACGTCGATCACGAAGACCCAGTGCGTTTTCGGGCCGGTCGCGCGGTGGTCCGTCGAGCCCGAGCCGCGCGATCGCGGGTCGGCGAGCGCGACGGCGAGAAGGGCCAGCAGGGCCATCCGCAGGATCAGCAAGAGCCACTGTTCGATTCGCATGCGGCCCGCACGCCTGCGCATCGCGGCCTCGAGGAACCGCATCGCCGCCCACGGGGTCTCGCGATACGTCCGGCGCCGGAGCAGATGGACGGCGAGCGGGACGAGAGCCGCCGCGCTCCAGCCCAGCATCGGGCCGCTCGCCAATTCCCACCATCCCCACAATCCCTCGACCTGTTCCATCCGAATGATGCCTCGTGCCGCGGCGCCTCGATCGGTCAGCGCAACCGATGCCGGCGACCCGTCAGGTATCGAGCCAGCACCTCGTCCAGCGGCCGATCCGTTTCCACACGCTCGTAGTCAATCGACCATTGCCGGCATCCGGCCTCCAATTCCCTCACGTACCGATCGAACTCGTCGAGGTACGCGCGGCGAATGGCGCGCGCGTCGACGGGAATCCGGATCGGTTGTTCGAGCCCGCGAAAACGGGTCGGGTCGTCGAACGGAAACTCGGCCTCCGCGCGATCGAGCAAATGGAACGCGATGACGTCGTGACGGCGATAATGGAAATGTTTGAGCCCCGCGAGCACCGACTCGGGCGCGTCGAACAGATCGCTCAGCAACACGACGACGCCCCGCGTTCGGAATCGCTCGGCCAATTCGTGGAAAACGGGGCCCGCCGCCGTTTCCCCGGCCGGCTCGGTCGCCTCGAGCAATCGGACGACGTTGCGAAGATGGGCCGAACCGCGGGCGGGCGCGAGGACTTTCCGTATCTTCGCGTCAAACGTGACGATGCCGACCGCATCCTGTTGTTCGAGCACGAGCCAGGCGAGCGCGGCCGCGGCGCACTTGGCGTAGTCGAGCTTCGAGAGCGGGGAGTCGGGACCTTGATACGCCATGCCCGCGCTCGCGTCGAGGACGAGATGACAGACCAGATTCGTTTCGTCCTCGAACTGCTTCGAATAGAGCTTGTCGGTGCGGCCCAATACCTTCCAATCGACATAGCGCAGGTCGTCGCCCGGCGCGTACTCGCGGTGCTCGGCGAACTCGATCGAGAACCCGCGCTGGGGACTTCGATGCAGGCCGGCCACGAACCCCTCGACGATTTGCCTCGCGCGGAGTCGGAGCCCCTTGAGCCTAGCGAGTGTCCGCGGATCGAAATACGTTTTCGAGTCCTGCACGTTCCGCCTCGTCGTTCCCGTCCGCGGGAGTCGTTTCCAAGAGTTGTTCGATCAACGCCTCGACGGTGACTCCCTCCGAGTCCGCCGTGAAATTCGTCCTGATCCGGTGGCGCAGCACGGGCGGAGCCACGGCGCGGATGTCGTCGAGACTGACATAGTGCCGGCCCTGCAGGGCGGCCCGCGCCTTGCCCCCAAGGACCAGGTATTGGCTCGCCCGCGGGCCCGCGCCCCACATCACGTATTGTTGGATGAACGGCGCGGCGTCGGGCTGGTTGTGGCGCGTGCGCCGAGCGAGGCGGAGCGCGAACCGCGCGACGTGGTCGGCGATCGGGATCCGCCGCACGATCCGCGTCAACTCCGCGATGCCGGGCCCGTCGAGCGTTCGGTCGGGCCGAGGATGCAGGTCGGCCGTCGTCCGTTTCACGATCTCCAGCTCCTCGGCCTCGCTCGGATAGTCGACGAGCACGTGGAACATGAATCGATCGAGCTGCGCCTCGGGCAAGGGATAGGTGCCTTCGAGTTCGAGCGGGTTCTGGGTCGCGAGGACGAAGAAGGGATCGGGGAGCGCGTGCCTTTTTCCGCCCGCCGTAACCTGGTATTCCTGCATCGCCTCGAGCAAGGCCGCCTGCGTTTTCGGAGGCGTGCGGTTGATCTCGTCGGCGAGGATCACATTCGCGAATACGGGCCCCGGGACGAACCGATAATCCCGGTCACCCGTCGCCCGATTCTCGCGGATCACCTCGGTCCCCGTGATGTCGGCGGGCATCAGGTCGGGCGTGAATTGGATTCGGTTGAAGTCGAGCGTGAGGGAGTCGGCCAGGGTGCGTATGAGGAGCGTCTTGGCGAGTCCAGGGACGCCGACGAGCAGGCAATGGCCCCGCGCGAACATGGCGATGAGCAGTTGCTCGATCGTCCGCCGTTGGCCGACGACCATCTTCGAAAGCTCGCCTACGATCCGCTGGTAGGCGGCGCTGAGTCGCTCGACGGCTTGGGCGTCGTCATCGGGAAGCATGGAATACCGCGTATGCAAGTGGAGCGTCCGATCGTCGCGATCGGCGACGTTCCATGCTACACCGCCCCCAGCCACCGTCGCCAGACGGCGACGAAAGTAACGCGAGTGGCGTGACGAGTGCGACACCCGCGCGGGCTTTGGCCCACGATACGGCATGTCCGGGGGTTTTGCCCACGCCCAAACTTCCGTGGGAGGTGATTCGGCGATCATCATGTGGAATCTAGACCCTCCTCCCGGCTTTCAAGGTTTGAGAGAAGACATCCCGCTGCGCGTCTATGAGGAAATACTGCCCCATTGGCGACGGCACGACGCGACGTACTTTGTTACGTTCCGGCTTGGAGATTCGTTGCCTCACGCCAAACTGCGCGAGCTTCGCGGTCTGAAGGCCGAATGGGAACGTAAACACCCACCTCCGCGAACGAGACGTATGTACGAGCAACTTGCTCGCAACCTCGGCGCTCGTGTCGAATGATGGCTCGATGCCGGCCATGGCAGCTGTGCCCTACGCCGCAGGGATCTGGCACAGCTCTTGGTCAACGCGATGCACGCCGATCACGACACGTCGTATGAACTTGGATGTCATGTCGTAATGCCCAATCATGTGCATGTCGTGGTACGACCGTTGGTGCCGTCGGAGAAGGACTTGGAGGAAGTGTGCCGATTGTGGAAAGGTCGCTCGGCAAAGGACATCAATCTGGAATTGGGACGGTCAGGACCACTTTGGCCGCGCGAGAGTTTCGACCGAATCATCCGCAATGAGGAACATCTTTGGAATGAAATTCAGTACATCGGCAAGAACCCGATCAAAGCACACTTACCTCGAAACTCGGTTCCCTTGTGGATCAATGCTACCAGGCGCGGATGGCGGCGAGTTCGGTTGCGCCGGCGACGAGCAGGACGTGGTGCGCGGCGACGAGGTTCCCAGGCTGAATGCCGTAGACCGACCAGACTCGCGGCATCGCGGCGGGCCATGCCTGCCACTGATCGCCGATCCGGCGAGGCTGCCAAGCGAATCGGTAGAGTGCGTCGCGCGTCGGCCAGTAGATGCCGTCGGCCGCGAGGAGCCCCCGCCCGTAGCCGCGCGGCGAAGGTCGCGCGAAGCCGCTGCGCCCGGGCGTCGTTCCCGAGGTCGGCGGGAATCGGCATCGCAACGCGCCCGTTCGCAGATCGAACCAATACAGGCAGTCGCCGCTCGCGATCACGTCGTCGTCGGTAACGCCCAGGATGTGGACGATGTCGGTCGCCGTTTCCGCCGAACTCGCCCATAACAATTGGCCCGAAACGGCGTCGAGCGCGAATAGGCGGTCGCTATCCATCGGAGCGGCGAACATTCGGTTGTTCGCCACAACGGGAGGCGTCAAGGACCGCTGGAAATGCAACGCGGGCGGCTCGCCCGCCGTGCCCGCGAGCGCTCGGCGCGGATACGTCGCGATCCATCGCAACGTCCCGTCCCGGGCACTCAGCGCGGCGAGCATGCCCAGGTTCGAGTTCACATAGACGGTTCCGCGCTCGAGTGCGAGCAGCGGATGAAAAACTTCGTTCCAAGGCGGTCCTGCCGTCGGTTCCGCGGCCCCGATCGCTCGGCGCCAGACACGGCGTCCGTTCGCAAGGTCAAACGCCGCCACGAGCAATTCCGTTCGAACCTCGCCGTGCCGTCGCATGCCGACGTAAAGACGTCCTTCCGCGCAGACGGGCGTGCCTTCGAACGCCCAATCCGCGCCGTCGGGCTCGATCGGAAACCCCGCCCGCAAACGTCCCTCGGCGGCGAGATCCGCTCCGACGATCACGCCGGGCGGACGTGGTTCGGCCGCGGCCCCGTCGTGCCGACGCGAGACGGGCGAACCCATCCGGGCCAGAATGGCATCCGAACCGACGGTGACCGTGTAACGCACCGTTCCGATCCGCCGCCCGTCGCCGACCGCGATGCTCGGCGTCACGTCGGTATGCTCGTGGAACACGCCCGCCGCCGTCGGCTCGATCGGCACGTCGCTTGACCGCATGTCCGCGAACAACGGGCGTCCCGTCCAAAGATCGACCGCGCGGAGTGATTCGGGCTGGGCGACGAAGACACGTCGTCCGACGATGACCGGGAAGTACGGGAGGATCCCATCGGAGGACTCGGCGATACGCGGTCTGTTCCCCGCCACGCCGTCTCCCCCGTCATCGACGCGGGGCAGGGCGAGTTTCCAAAGCGGTGGGCCTCCGATGTCGAGCCCGTGCGGGACGCGATGCGATCGCGCGGGCTCGCCCGCGAACGTCGGCCAATCCTCCGATGGATTCGGAAGACCGGACGCGGCGGACCGTTCCGATTCCAGGATATCGGCGACAAGTTCGCTCCACGGGCCGTCGCGTCCCGCGATCGCCCCCCTTTCGCCCGGATGCGCTCGGTCCAACACGGTCCGTTCGCGCTCGGCCCCCGCCCAATCCCGTTCGGCGATCGAAACCAGGGCCAAGCGGGCGCGGCATTCGGCGAGTGACAGATTGCTGTCAGGATAGGCGAGCCACGCGGCGCTCGGTTCGGCTCGCCGATCGGCGTCGAGCCACGCGGTCCAGGCGTCGGCCGCGTCGGGATCGGGGATCGTCGGCCCGATCGGCCGTCCGGCGGGAATTCCGGTCGCCGCGGCGAGCCTCGGCGATACGCGCAGCGCCGGATGCAGGCGTTCCCACCAACGCCGGGCCTCCGCGAATTTCCCCTGTTCGAAGAGGATCTCGCCCAGACGGGCCGCCGCGTCGTCGCCTCGCGACGCCAGGAAGTATTTTTCGGCGAGCGTTTCGAGCCGTTCGATGTCGCGCGTCGATTCGGCTTCGCGCCAAAGCCGGTCGGCCGCGTCGTCCACGGCGCCGCGGTACGCGCGCAGCGCGTCGGGGCCGGCCGCATTCCAACGCGCCAACAGCGAATGGCCGTACTGAACGACGGTCATGTAGCGCGTCAGCGGCGCGTCGGCCGCGTCGGGAACGGCGATCCACCGCTCACCATCGGAATCCATCACGCGCCGCAGGCTGTCGACCGCCTCGGCCCACCGACCCGCATCGACGAATCGGCGCGCTTGCCGCAGATGGGCGAGCGATTGAGGGCCGACTTCGTCGACCGAGACCACCGGTCCGGAAGGGGGCGCGGGCTGCGTTTCCCGCGGCGGCTGCGCCGCGCCCGCGGAAGACGCCCCCGCCGCTAACGCCGCGCGAACCAGGACCACCGCGATGCACGCCCTGGTCCGCCAAGGCCCGCGTCTACCGACCATATCCCTCGACGATCCTCCCCACCGCAAACAGGGCCGATCCAAAAATGAGCATCAGGAGCATCTCTCCCAATGCGATCTTCTTTCCCAGCGCGTCGGTCAATTGCATGACCATCGAAAGGGGAAGCAAGACCAACGCGACGACCTGCATCAGTTTTCCAAGCGAACGCATGGCCGCCTCGATTCCCTCCCGTGACCGCATCCGCGCGAAACCCCGTACGCGAAACCCCGTACGCGAAACCCCGTACGCGAAACCCCGTACGCGAAACCCCGTACGCGAAACCCCGTGTCCAAGGGCCGTGGGGCCGGGCTCGGCCCCACGCGAACGGCGACACGGCCCGCGCCGCGCTTCGGAGTCACGCGCGAAGTTCCGCGACGGCGTCCGCGGAGGCCGATAGGGCCGCCGTCCGCCGCGCGCGGCATACCTCCCAATAGAAATAGGCACTCAGGCCGCCAAGGATCGCGAACGGAGCCGACATCATGAACAGGATGCTCCAGAAATACCCGCGCATCAGGTTCAGACCGTTGTCTCCCGCGCCGAGCATGTCGCGGCAATTCGGACATGCGAGGACCGGAACGGCGACAGCCGAGCACGCGGCGAAAACCACGAACTCCGCCAACCTCCGTGCAAACCGACTCCCGATTCCCCGCACCGTTCGTCTCCGCATGACCCGACTCCCGATCGACTCAACCGTTCGTATCATACAGGTGGTACAGCATCGCGTAAACGACGATCCCCGTCACGGAAACATACCACCAAACGGGGAGCGTCCATCGGGCAAGCCGCCGATGGGCGGAACGCCGATCGAGGATGCCGAGGACCGCGGTCGCGACGGCGAGGAACGGCGTGGCCGCGGCGAGGACGGCGTGCGTCGCCAGAACGAACAGATACACGGCACGCGCCGCGGACGGCGCGTCCGGAGGAAACCGGCGGCTTCCCCCGATCGCCATATGGTGGATGGCGTACCCGACGAGGAAAAGCAGCGAGACGCCGAGCGCTCCGAGCATCGCGGTCCGATGCGCCCGCTCACGGCCCGCCCGAATGAAAACCGATCCCGCGACGAGCAGCATCGCCGCGATCGCGTTCAATCCCGCGTTGATATGGGGGAGAACGGCAATCATCGAGTCTCTTGAGCGTCCCGCGACGCGTCTTCCGATCCGATCGACTCGCCCGAGTGCTGGGCCGTCTTCATCACGGGCGTCACATCGGCGGGTGGTTCGGTTTCGGCGAGCAGGAGATCGAGCATCGCGCCGAGATCCTTCAGCCGGGCCTTGTCGTGCCAATCGAAATGGCCTCGCACGTTGCCCCACTTGTCGACCGCAAGGAACCGGTCCATGTGTCCCCGCTCGTCCACCCACACGCGAAAGAACTCCGTTCCGACTCGGCGGATATACGCGAGATCTCCGGTGAGGAAATACCATGCGTCCGGAACGGCGCTGAACGATTCGGCGTATTCGCGGAGCTTGGCGGTGGTGTCCGTTGTGGGATCGCACGTGATGCTGACGATCTTCACCCCCTTCTTGGCGAATTCGTTTTGCAGAGCCATCAACTCGAGATTCTGCGTCCGACAGCTTCCCGGACAACTGGCGAAGAAGAAACTGCCGATCCAGACATGGCCGAGTAGATCGCGGCTTCCCATCGCCCGGTCGGTCCGTTCGGTCAGCGTGAACTCCTTGAGCAGCGGTTGATCGCTTCCCGGAGGCGCGTCGGCGACGGCCAAGGTCTCGACCGGCAAATCGCGGTTCCGCTGCGCCAAACGGACGGCCGTCCAAACGGTCCCGGCCCCCGCGAGGATCAGCAGCGTCGCCAGCCAGACAATCACACCTCGACTCATTACCCGGAACTCCAATCGCGTGACACGGTTCGTTTTTTGGGAGGCGCGGCGGACCGTTTCGACGACCGCCTGATTGGATTATTGGCCACCCTCGTGTCGGAAACAACTCCATGGCGACTTGTCGCACGGTTTCAGGCGTTTAGCGCGGTGGGTCGACGGCGGGTCGCGGCCGATGGGGCGCGGGCCCGTGTTCATCGCCCGCATTCCCGACTCGGGGCCGGGCCGCGTTGCGCAGCCGCTCTTCCGAATATTTCCGTGACCGCAACCCGATGTCGGGGATGAGCAGCGCGATCAGCAGGAGGCTCATGATCGACGCGGGGATCGTCAAGACGTATTTCCAACGGGTTTCCCAGATCAGGTGCATGAAGAACGAGATCACAAGCAGTGCTTTCACGCATGAAATGGCCATCATCAACGGCCACCGGATCGCGGGCGCGTCCGCCGCGAGGCGGAACGTCAGATAGGAACATGCCGTGAGCAACAGCAGGCCGCCGAATACGAAAAGGAACGTCCGAAGACCGGCGCCGGAATGCGAGCGCTCCGCGTGCGCGTCGCTCGAAGGAGTCGCCGCGTGCGGCGCGTTGGGGACCGACATGGCATCCTCACGAATACAGCATGGGGAACAGGAAGATCCAAACGAGATCGACAAAATGCCAATAGAGGCCGGCGTTTTCGAGCAATCCCGCGCGCCGCGCGTCGAGCCGGAGGGGTAAGGCGAGCGCGAACACAAGGAGTCCCACGAGCACATGGAATGCGTGGAAACCCGTGAGCAGGAAATAGGTGCTCGCCCACAAATGGCCGCTCGGGATGTGCATCGGCAAACGCAGCCACGATTCCCCTTCATTGAGTCCGTGGGGCCACTCCCCGGAGTCGGCGCGGCGAAGGAGTTCGATCCGTGCGCCGATCCGTTGCGGGTCGTCGAGGACGGCTTGTCCGGTGATTTCGGCGGGAGTCCCCTGCCCTGTCGCGGCATCGGTTTCCCGATGCGCCATCGGCGGAACGTGTTCGCCGATCCCTTTCACCCTCGGAAGGCTCGCCAATGTCGCGGTCAATTCGGCGATTTCCCGCTCCCGCGCGCTTCGAGCCGCCGCTTCATGCGCGTGGAGCGGATAGATCATCTGGGCCATCACGAGGAGCGCGTCGTCGCCGACGAACGGATCCGATGCGTGGGTTGCTCGGAGATCGGTCCACTGAACGAGATCGCGCTGCAGCACGCCGATCAGGTCAAGTCGCCGCTGGTCGGATTCCGGAAGCGAGGCGTCGCGCGAGGCGAGTTCCGTCTTTCGGGATTCCAGCTTCGCCCGCATCGCCGTCAGATGGGCCTTGACGGCCGCCGAGTAGTTCACGTCGGCTCGATCGTAGAGCAGGCTGTGGGGCGCCGACGGATAGACGCCGTGTCGGAACTTCGCCGAGTATTCATAACCCTTCACGACGAGAAAGACGCCGCCGAGCACAAACGTCGCGGCGAGCGCCGACTTGGCAAGCGCGGCCTTGTTGGCCTTCGCGAACTCGAGCGCGAGCACCACGGTGAAGCTCGAGAAGATCAGGACGAACGTGTTCGCCGCTCCGATCAGTTCGACCACGTGCACATCGTGCGGCGACGGCCATGTGCCCCGCGGCGCTCCGAACCGGAGCACGATGTAGGTGCCGATCAGTCCCGCGAAGAACATGATCTCGGTCGAGAGGAACAGCCAGAGGCACAGCTTGCCGTTGGGGATCGGGAGGGCCGGTTGATACCGCAGCTTCGCCGCCGCGTGACCGGTTTCATGGTGAACGGATTCGTCCATGGCTCGACGTCGCTACCTCCAGCTGCCGAGAACTGTCGTCAGGGCCAACAACGCGAACATCAGCGGCAGATAGACCAGCGAGACCCGCAGCAATAGCCGCGCCGATCGCAGCGTCCGCTGAAACAGGAAATGGAACGAGGCGCCGAGCATCAGGCCGCCCAGCACGATCGCCGCCGCGGCGATCCACGCGCCGCCTTGCGTGCGGACCATGATCGCGGGCGCCAGCGTGACGGGGATCATGGCGACCGAACCGAGCACGGCGTGCACGCCCGCTTGAACGCCCGACCGGTCGACGACGGTCATCATCCTGAGACCCGCGCGGGCATAGTCGTCGCGATGAATCCAGGCGACCGCCATGAAGTGGGGGAACTGCCAAAGGAACATCCAGGTGAACAGCGCGCCGCAGCGCCAGCCGAGCGGGGCTCCGACGGCCGTCCACGCCACCACGACGGGAAGGGCTCCGGCGACGGCTCCGATCCCCGTGCTCCACGGTGAATACCGTTTGAGGGGCGTGTAAGCGCCGACATACAAGAGCCACGACAGGGCGGCCCATCCCGCGGGGCTCCACCCGGCGGCGCCCGCCAGCCACGCGAGGCCGCCCGCGCCGGTCAGCGCGACGAAGGGAAAGACGTGCCGCGCGGCCAACCGCCGAGCGGGGATCGGGCGCCGCGCCGTGCGCCGCATGAGCGCGTCGGTGTCGCGTTCGAGCCATTGATTCGCCGCGCTCGAACTCGCCGCGACCAATCCGGTCCCCAGGACGGCGCTCCAGAGAAGTCCCGCATCCGGCGCTCCCCACGCGGCGACAAAACACGACGCGCCCACGGCGACCAGGATCATCACGGCGATCCGGGGTCGCGTGAGACGCAGCAGGTCGCCGACGACCGCGGGAACCCGCGCAACGGACGATTCGGCGATCATCGGTCCCGATGCCGTCAAGCTGCTCATCGCGCCGCGCCTCCCACGACTGTCCACGGTTCGACGACCGCCGCCGCGCCCCATCCCGACCTGCGAGCCAAGACGGCCGTGATCGCCGTACTGATTCCGAGTATCGCCGATCCGATCGCGACATGCGCGGTAACGGTCATCGCCTGCCAGAAACTGTTCGCGACGATCGTCGATCCCGCGATCGCATAGGTCTCGCTGAGCCCGAACGGCCATCCGTACTTGACCACCCAAACGGCCGCTCCCAGACCCGGTTGGGCGACGGTCGCCGCGCCGAGCGAGGCGGCGAGCAACCGAAGGCCCGACCGCGCTCGCCGCAGACTCCACGCCAAGGCGAGCGCGTACGCGAACACCACGACCGCCAATGCCAAATGAAAGAGCACGGCGAACCGAAACGCATTCACGGAAGCGTCGACCGGGATGTGGCGGATATAGGCGCCGAGGATCAACTGGAGATAGACGAACGCCGTCGCCAGCGCGGCCGTCTTGAGCGGCGCCCGTTCGGGCGCGGGGCCGGTGAGCGGCACTCGGCCGGCGCCGGACCGCCCGGACTCGCACGATCCCGTCCGAGCTCGCGAGGGAACCAGATGGACGGACATCGCGACGGCGTACGCGAGGAACGCGGGCCCCACGCATCCGTGCGCCATCGCGAGCGCGCGCGCATCGAGGAGTACGCGGAGTCCGCCCAGCCCGCCTTGGAGGCAGACGAGGACCAGAGCGCCGACCGCGGCGCCGCGCGCCGAGGCGCGCGGGTCGCACGCGAACGTCACGGCCGCCAATCCGATCGTCAGCACGCCGACAAGCGCGCCGAGCAGTCGGTGGCCGTGTTCGATGAACAGGTCGAATGGTCCGGCCCACCACGTCGTCCACGGATAAAGAAACAAGTTGTAACCGTACGTGCCCGGCCAGTCCTCGACCGCCATGCCGGCGTCGTACGTCGTCACCAGCCCCCCAACCCAGATCAACGGGAATGTCGCGGCCACGACGCACGCCGAGAGCCGAGCGGGCCACGCGGAGCGCGAGCGCGGCCAGGACCCGTCGCCTTGCGGCGGGATGGCATCGGCTCGCGATCGCGGACGCGTTTCGATCATGAACCCCAAGCCTAATGCGATCGACGTTCGTCGGAGGAACCGCCCGAAGGCGGCGGCTGGGTCTGCGGGTAGTTGTCGGTGTCGACCTCGGGCGACCCGTATTCGTACGGTCCCCGATAGACGATCGGTTGGAAGTCGAAATTGCCGTGCCCCGGTGGACTCGGCGCCATCCACTCCAGCGAGTTCGCGCCCCACGGGTTCCTTCCCACGCGCGGCCCCGCGAAGATGCTCACGAAGAAATTGACGACGAACAACACCTGGGTCGTCACCATGCCGATCGCGCACCACGTCATGAACACGTTCATCGGACGCAGGTGCTCGAACGTCTGGTACGGGTACGGATCGGCGAGCCGCCTCGGGAATCCGACGGCGCCGAGGATGTGCATCGTATAAAACGTTCCGTTCAGGAAGATGAACGTCAATACGAAGTGCAGCTTGCCGAGCGGTTCGTTCATCATGCGGCCGAACATCTTGGGGAACCAGAAATAGACCGCGCCGAAAACGGCCATCGCCGTTCCGCCGAACAGGACGTAATGGAAATGGGCGACGATAAAATAGGTGTCATGGATGAACATGTCGACGGGAGTCGCCGCCATGAAGATCCCCGACAAACCGCCGATGACGAACATCGAGACAAAACTCAGCGCGAACAGCATGGGGGTCGTGAATCGGATCCGGCCTCCCCACAGCGTTCCAAGCCAGTTGAACACCTTCACGGCGCTCGGCAGGGCGATCATCATCGTCGAGACCATGAACGTCATTCCGAGGATCGGGTTCATGCCCGACACGAACATGTGATGCCCCCAGACGATGAACCCGAGCCCCGCGATGCCCGAGATCGAATAGACCATCGGCTTGTAGCCGAAGATCGGCTTGCGGGCGAAGCAGGCGAGCATGTCCGACACCATGCCCATCGCGGGCAGGATCATGATGTAGACGGCCGGGTGCGAATAGAACCAGAACAGATGCTGCCAGAGCAGCGTCTGGCCGCCTCCGCTCACCGGAACGCCGTTGTTCACGACCCAATGCTCGGGCGTGAAGAACCCGGTCCCGAACAGGCGGTCGGTGAGCTGCATGAAGCCGGCGGCGGTGAGCACGGGAAGCGCGAACGCCTGCAAGATGGCCGTGATGAACATGCCCCAGATCGTCAACGGAAGCCGGAACATGGTCATGCCCGGCGCGCGCATCTGGATAATCGTCGTCAGGTAGTTCACCGATCCCATCATCGACGATACGCCGACGAACGTGATGCCCATGAGCCAGAGCGTCTGCGCGTGGAAGCTGCCCGGCGACGCCTGGGGAATCGACGCGAGGGTCGGGTAGCTCGTCCACCCGGCCCCCGCCCCGTACGGCGGCGTGAAGAAGCTCGCGCTGATCAGGACGAACGCCGGCCACATGAACCAGTAGCTCAGCATGTTGAGCGTCGGGAACGCCATGTCGTCCGCGCCGATCATGAGCGGGATGAGGTAGTTGCCGAACGCGCCGGCGAGGATCGGGATGATCACGAAGAAAATCATCACCGTCGCGTGCATCGTGAAGAGGGTCGTGTAGAACTCGGGCGAAATCTGCCCGCCCTCCTCGCTGAAAAGCAGAGGTCCGAGCACGGGCATCGTCGACCAGGGGTAGGCGAGCTGCCATCGGATGCCGAGCGCGAGCAGGCCGCCGATCAGGAACCAGATCAGCGTCGAGAACAGGAATTGCAGGCCGATGATCTTGTGGTCCTTCGAGAAGACGTACGTCGAGACGAATTGGCCGAAGGTCGGCGCCGAATCGCCCGCGCGACGATCGCCAGGGGCATCAACCGCGATACTGCTCATTCCCGTTCCTCGCCATCCGATTCCCCGGTTTCCCATCCCCGATCGCGGAAGCCCGCGTCCGCCGAACTCGACGATCGGCGGCCCGGCGCGATCCTATTCCGCCGCGGGCGGTTCGAAGGAGGACGTCTCCTGCTGCGCGAACTCGACCCGATACCACGCATCGAACGCCTCGCGCGTCATGAGTTCCAGCCGTCCCCGCATCTTATAGTGGCCCCAGCCGCACAGTTCGGCGCAAACGATGTCGTACGATCCCGTCCGGGTGGGGCGGAACCAGACGAGTTGTTTCATACCCGGAACAACGTCCTGTTTGATCCGCAGATTGGGAAGGAAGAAACTGTGAAGGACGTCCTCGGTCTTGATCGACAGCACGATCTCCTCGTTCGCGGGAAGACGCAATTCGTTCACCGTGAACAGATCGTCTTTCGTCCCCACCGCTCCGTCCGCTCCCGCGTATCGGATGCGCCACTCGAACTGCCGGCCGGTGACTTCCGCGATCGGAGGTCTTGGCTCGCGCTTGCCGTCGATCACGACCGACGGGCGGCGCAACTTCGCGTCGGCCCACGCGTTCATCTGGTAGATCGCGATGAAGAGGAGCGTCGCGGCCGGAATGATCGACCAGACGACTTCGAGCGTGTGGCTGCCGTGCGTGTATGCGACCGATTCGGAACGTACCGAAGCCGCGTAGCGCCAGAGGAACACGAAGAGCGCGACTCCCGTCCCGACGAAGATGATCCCGGTCAGCGCGAGGATGAACAGGAAGAGCCCGTCGATGATGCCCCCTTGCTCGTCGACGTTCTCCGGCAGCCAATGGCCTTGCATCGGATAGATGTCCGCCATCGCCCAAACGAAGACGCCGACTCCGAGGACGGGAACCATCAGGAAGAACAAGCTCCACAGGCGATCGACGGTTCGGTTCACGTTCCCACTCCCATGCGTCGTCGTAGTCCCATGCGTCGCGGATATCGTCCTTTTCGCGGCGACGGCCTTCCGCACGCGCCGCGCGATCCGGCGGAACGGGCCGCCGATCGTCGAACCGGCCGGCCCGTCATGGCCGCTCCCGCTGGTAGCTGACCGCGTCCCTCGGCGAGCTCAACGCGTCATACGGCAGGCTGCGCACGTAGGCCACGAGATGCCAAAGGTCGTCGGGCGCGAGTCTCGGATCGTCGTCACCCGCGCCGTCGCTCCGCATCGACGCGGCCGGCATTCCGGACGCGAGGATTCCGTTGTGGAGCCGCCAGTACAGATCGACGGGCCGACGCCCGCCTCGGAACACGTTGAGTCTCAGGTTGCGCGGACGGATGGTTCGCGGTTCGAGCGCGGCTCCGCGATCGAGGAACCTCGCGAGCTTGTCGGGTTCATTGGGCATCAGCTCCTTGGCCCATTCGTCGTAGTCCGTCGTCGTGCCGTCGCCGAGCGCCGTTTCGCCGTGGCATTTGACGCAGCTCGCGATCGGGCCGAAAAACAACGACCGGCCCCGTTCGATCGATGCGGCCGATTCGAAGTCGGCGGGGGGCGACGGCACGGTCGTCGCCAGCGTCTCGGTCTGCCGCCATCGCGTCGCGACCGCGACGATCTCCGATTTCACGAACGCAGCGCTTTCCGGCTCGCTCAACGTCTCCCGCGTCGCTTCGACAAGATCCAGCTCACCCTGGAACGAATACTCGATCAGCGCCCGTTCGACCTGACCGCGGATCGCCAGGTAACGCACGTAATGGATGAGCGCGTCGATCTCGTCACCGTTCAGCAGGCGGAAGGAAGGCATCGCCGTGCCGGGGACCCCGTTCGTCATGACGCGAAGCAAGTCGTCGTGCGTCGGAGGCTCCGCGCCCGGAGTCGACTTGAACTTGAACAGGCCGCGCCGATAGTCCCGAGGATAGGGATTCAGGAACGCCGCGGTCGAACCGTTTCCGTCACCCGTGATTCCGTGGCAATGGGCACAGTGTTCGCGATAGAGGCCCTTCGGCGCTCCGAACCGATCGCTCGCGACCGGCCCCGCGGCGATGGCGAGCTTCGCGGGATCGAAGAGCTGCTTCGCGTCGATGCCTTCGAGTTCGGGCACATGCGGCTCGTTGGGAGTCCCGAACGCCGCGACCATCAGGTTCTTCAAGTTCCGGCGCAGTACGGTCCGATCGGACTGTTCGAGGTCGCCCTGCTTGATTTCCTGATTGATGAGGTACGCCTCGTTGGTCCGGAACCGCGGTTCGGGAGCGACCAAGCCGCAGCCCGGCGCGGCCAGGCACGCGATCGCCGCGATCCACGTCGGTCCGATTCGGAACGGACGCCCGGCCTTGTCCTGTTTCATGTTCGTCTCAGTCGATGCAAGGTCCCCGCCGGATCGCCCAAGGCCGCGTTACCGGAAGGCCGCCGCGTCCACGACGATTTCCCAGTTCTCGGATTGACCCGGCTGTAACGTGATGGCGAACTTCCCTCGTGACCAGCCCGCCGCCGCTCCGTTCACGGTCGCCGAATCCCATTTCCCGCCAAGCGTCTCGTGCCAGACCCGGAACGTCAGCTCGACGCCGGCGGGCAGTCCCCGGAGTTCGAACTGGCCTTCGAGATTGGTGACGCTGAAATACGGAGATTCGGCGACAAACATGTAGGCCCGCATCCACGGATGGATGTTGCAGCCCACGTCGAACGGAATGCCGGAAGGTCCGCCGGGCGCGTAGATCGACTTGCTTCCCCCCGGGATGACGTCGTTCGTGATCCGGGCCTTGCCTTTGGCGGCGATGTTCGTGTTATGCGACACCGAGTCGCTGTTGCGCACCTCGACCGATTGCGTCGCCCGCATCGCGAAGACATGGGTGAGGAACCGGCATCCTTTCTGATCGAACGCCTGATCGCCGGTCAGCAAGGCGTCCCGGGCCGCCGCGTAGCGTTCGTGTTCCCATTCGGCGGGAATCTTGGAGTCGAGGGCGACAAGCACATGGGCAAGCCCGCCGCCCGGGCCGACGACGACCGTTTCGGCGGGAGGCGCCTTGCCGCCGGGAGCGCAATAGGCCGCGTCGCCGCCTTCCACGCGGACCGGCGGCATGGCGGGCGGATCTCCGTCGACGCGAAACATACCCGTGAAATCGGCGAATCCCGTGGGTGTGGCGGCGACCGAACCGCTTTCGGGTTCGGAGGCCGCGGGCTTGGCGTCGAGCGACGCGCGAATCGCCCGCACGGCGTCCGGATCGGCCCTCGCATCATCGGGCAGCGCGCGGGCACAGCCGACGACCGCAAGCAACGTCGATACGATCGTGGCGGTGACGCGTCGCGGAAGGTCCGACATCCCGAGCCTGCTTCGCATGCGTTGCCCCCCAACCGCGACAACAAACAAACCAGGACCTCACGAAACGCGTCCAAATCCATTCCCGCAAGAACGCCGATCGGACGGCGGTTGGCGGAAACCCGCGGCGCGAGCCTCCCCCATCCGCCGTCCTGCCGACGTGCGGAGATCATCGGATTTCGAGTATCGAATCGCCGGATACCCGGCGTTCGCTATTTCTTGAACGCGGCCGCCGCGATCTTGGCCACGCCCAGATCGGTGGTCTGTCCATCCTTGATTTCGACCTCGACCTCGCCGCGCTTCCACGACTGCTTCTTGCCCCCGACCGTCGGCTCCTGAATATATCCCGCCGATTCCTGCCAGACCCGGAACTTCCACTTGCCCGCCGGGAGCTTATCGATCGTCAGATTCCCGTCCTTATCACTGACCGCCGCGTACGGCGTATCGCGGATGACCAGGTATCCCTTCATCCACGGATGAATATTGCACGAGACGGGAATCGGCAAAGCCTCCTCGGCCTTGAACGAGTGGGTGATGTTCTTGCCGGCGGGGATGAGTTGGTTCATCTGGGGGTTCGCGGCGTTGACCGTGGCGACATTCATGTTGTGCACCACGGTATCCGAATTCCCGAATTCGACCTTCTGCTTCGTCCAGATCACGCCGATCCGCGGCGCGAAACGGCATTCATTGTTGTCGACCTTCGCCACCGAATCGGCCATCTTCGCGAGATCAGGATGGATCGTCGGCTTCACCTTGTCGGTCCGGCCGACATACAGGAACGCGGCGACGTTGGCGATTCCGCCGTTCTCGGGGTTCACAACGACCGATTCGTCCTTGAGTCCGAACTTGCCGCAGTATTCCGGGTCCTTGGTGATTGACAAGGGCGCCGCATCGGCGGCTTTTCCGTCAATTACGAATTGGACCTTGAGCGCGCCCCACCCTTCGGCGCGGGCCGTGCCATGTGCCACCCCCAAGGTGGCGAGCGTCGCGGCGGCCGCGGCGACCAACGTTCGCATTCGATTCGCGTTCATTCGGGCATTCCTTATCGGATTGATGAGCCACGTCCCCGTCCCAGGGCGTTCGACTCGAAAAACAAGGCCGCCACGCTCGGGTGGCGGACGAGACCATGCACATGTCGTTCTATTGGTTATCCGAGGATTCGGTGCCTGAAGCCCCCGACGTCGCGCCGCCTTCCGCGGGCGCCGCCGGCGTTTCGGCCGCTTGGGCTTCGACCAGCGTCTGCACCTTGCTCCTCGTCGCGGCGAACCGATCGTAATTCGACAGCAGATCGACGAGCGCGTCCACTTGTTGAAGGGCCGTTCCGTGATAGAGGTCTTGCGGAACGGTCGTGCCGTCGAACGGTTCGCCCGCCTTGTATGGGATGTTCACGGGCATGCCCGTGTACGGAAGGACCGAGGTCGGCCGAGCGATCCAGCGTCTCAAGTAGTCGGGCCGCAGTCGGTCGTAGATCTGGGAAAGGTCGGGACCCTTACCCCGCTCCTCTTTGGCCGGAACAAAGTCGCCGACGATGTGGCATTGGATGCAGTATTGCTTGTTTGTCACGATCCGCATCGCGTGGTCGAACCGCGTCGCTTTCACCTCGGGCGCGTCCTTCGCGAGGACCGTTTGGTATTCGGCTTCCTTCGCGGCGAGGTGGTCGGACCGTTTCTCGCGGTTGAAATTATACGGGAACGACGCGTCGTCCCGGGCCGCGAAGTAGTTCACCAATTTCGCGGCCTCGTCGGGCGACATGTTGAACCGGGGCATGCGGAGCACGGCGCCCGGACGGATCGGATGGGGATCGAGCAGGAATCCATGGAGCCACTCGGCATGGACCTTGGTTCCCTGTCCGATCAACGGCGGAGGCAACCAACCCCACGCCTCGCTTCCCTTCAGCGTCGGGATGGCCTGCTGTTCGTGCGTCACGATCCGCGGCAACAGGTATTTCGTCAGATCTCCGCCGTTCGACGGATATCGCCGGTCCACATCGGCGCCGCGGATTTGGATGCCGCCCTGCTGAACCTGATAGGCGAAACCGTCGAGCATCGCGGGCTTCATCAACATGAAGCCGAACAGGACGTTCAGCGGCGAGTACTTCTCATCCTCGAAAAGGGGTTCGCCCTCGATGTCGAACACCTGGGGAAGTCCGTCGTTGTCGATGACGGGCAATCCCTCCACGGTCGCGTGCAACAAGTCGCGATGATCGGGCCGCGCCGACGCGGTGCGTTGATCAAGTCCCGCGTGGTGCAAGGTCAGGTCGAACGTGTCGGCGACCGTCGGTTCGCCGAACGTGCCCGCCCTATACGCCAGTTTCCATCGCTCGCCCTCGATCACGTGGCACCCGCCGCAATTGTATTTTTCCAGAACCACGGCCCCGTCGAGCAGCGCTTGGGTCCGCGCATCGGGCCGGCACACGTACTTCGCGGCCGGCGGTTCGGCGACGAGGCCGAGCACAAACGTCACGATGGCCTCCCGCTCGTTGGCGTTGAGCGGGAAGAGGGGCATGCGAAGCCATTCGTTGTATTTCTTATTCGTCGTCTTATGGTAGTCGTAGCCGCGCGGCTCGCGCAGTTTCTGATACAAGAAGCCGATCCGATTTCCGGCATGCAACTGCTCGCGGTAGAATTCGGGCAGCTCGTCGTCCTCCTCCGAACGGTTCGGCGGCGAGCCGTTCGGCGCCGCCGCCTCCATCGAGGCGTCGGCGGCTCCTTGGTCGGCCGCCGCGTCCGATTCGGGATCCGCGTCCCGAGCCCCATCCGCGTCCGGACCCGCGTCGTTGGTGTTTTCGGAGTGGGGAGCGGGTGGTTCGGCGCCGGGGGGCGCGTGCGCGCCGGGATGCGCCGCGTGCCCGTGTTCGAGGTACTCGGCGATGTGCTCAAAGGCAAGTTGGGCCGGCGCCTTGCGGCCCCAGTCGGCGAGCGCCGTTCCGATCGGCTTCGCGTCCTCGAAACCCGGAATGTCGTGGCACGCGTAGCACCCGTATTTGCCGATCGACTTGCGACCGAGATAGGCGAGCTTCTGCGAATCGCTCACGCGGGACGCGTCCTGTTCGAACTGCTCGACCGGAACGACCAATTCCCTCTCGGCCCCGTTCAGTTCCGCGGCCATGTCGGCCGGAATGCCCTTCGCGACGTACTTCTCGGCGGCCGACACAAAGAACGCCTCGCGCAGGTATTCGAGGGCGAGTCCGTCGACCGCGCCGCGCACGTCGTCCGTAATCGCGGTCAGCGTGCCAGGTGGCGGCGCCCAACCGGAACGGCTCGCGAGAAGGTACTCCGTGATGTCCTCGGCCGGATCCGTGACCGACACGACGTTGGCCGATTCGTCGCGCGTCGCGATCGGATCGAGGAACGTATCCGGCATGGCCGTTCGCACATGGTATCGGTTGGGTTTCTTGAGCCAGGAATAGAGCCAGGCCCGGCCGTTGGGATTGCGATCGGCGGCGAATTTGTCGCCGAGCCCGCTGAGATCGGGGCCTTGCTGGATCTTGTTCGCGGGCCGGTAACGGTCGACGTCGGGGAAATCGGCGTGGCCGTGGCAGGCGAGGCACCCGCGCTGTTCGAACGCGATCTTGCCGCGCGCGATCTTCTCATCGACGGCGGCTTCGGAAACGCCGTCCGGCCGCGCCAGATACTCGAACGGCTGGCTTCGTTCCCGCAGGTAATGCGCCATGCTCAGGATCTCGACCGGTTCGTACCGCTCGGCCGTTTCCCGCCCCTTCCCATCGAGGTGGCTTCGATGGCCGAAGAACCGGGGCATCCGGGTCGACGGGCGGAAATTCTTGGGCTCCCGGATCCAATCGTAAAGGAACCCGTCATCGACTTTGTGACGGACGAACCGGAGGCTGGGCCCGGGCTTTCTGAGCCGGCCGGGCGATTCGACATCCTTGAGCACGGGCGCGATCACGCGCCGCGCCGATTCGGAGAACCGCGGCTCGGGAGCCTTGTCGTCCTCGACCAGCGCGCGATACAGATTGCGCCGCGCCCCATCCCGTTCCGGGTGCTCGATGATCGTTTCGACCCACGACGCCTCATCCGAGGTCAGCGCGCCGGCGGTCCGCGCGTCGGCCTTCAGTTGCTGCGCGGCGGCGAAGAAGTTGGGTTCCGTCCGCAGATCGGGTCCGATGCGGCGGTCGCCGTCGTACCCATTGATTTCGTGGCAACCGAAACACCCGTACTTCAGTATGAGTTGGTGTCCGTGCGTGAGCGCGGGAGCCGGCGCGTCGGGGAACCGTTCACTCGGCTCCAATTCGGTTACGCCGTGGTGGCATTTCAAGCACGCGCTCTCCAGGAACCGGCGCGCGTTCATGGGGTAGATCCAGTGATGGTTGTCGAACCAACCGTGCTCTTCGGCCCATTCCTTCCGTTGTTCGGGGGAATTCGGGGTATGCGACGCCCACTTGAAGTCGGTGGCGCTCCCCTGCCCTTCGTGACAGATCGTGCACGCGAAATCGGCCACCTTGTGCGGGCTCGTCGATCCGACGTACAGATCGAGCCGCGGGTGACTGGCGTACGGATGGGGAAGGCCTCGGCGCACAAGCAATCGGATCGACTCGCGTCGATCGGCGGCGGCAAGCAGCGCGAAAGCGGCTCGCTCGGCGCTCGTCACCCGATCGCCGTTGACCTCGGCGATCACATCGCCGGCGAGCAAGCCCGGGACGAGATGCGTGCCCTCGATCGCGACGGGACGGATCGGAATTTCGCGGACATCGTTGGGTTCGAGCCGGGGAACGTCATCGCGCGCGGCGGGGCGGGCGCGGGCGCCGAGCGACCGCGGCACGACGAAACTGACCGTGACATCGTGCGCCGCGATGAGCCCCTCATCGGCGAGACGCAGGCCGAATGCGGCTTCGAGCCGCGCGGCGAGCTCCTTGGCGGCGATCGGCGCGGGTTCCGAGGACGACGGTGCGGATGAACTTCCGCCTCCCTCGCCTCCTTCCGATGACTCGTCTTCCGCTCCCGTCTCGATCGTGAACACGATCGTCTGCTCGTGCTCGTAGGCGCCTTCGACTCCCGATCCCGGCAAGGTCTTGTCGATTCCCTTATGGCACGTCGTGCACCGATCGAATCGACGGACCGTCCGGAAATTGTAGTTCTGTTCGAGCCCATCGCTCCAAAGATTGTCGATCTTGAGCGGTGAATTGAAGGCGTCGAGGATCGGCAGCTCGAGCCACCGTTTGCCGGGGGCGAGCCCGACTCGGTAGCGGGAATCCCGTTCGCGGGCCGTTTTGGCGAGCCGTTCGAAATCGGCCGAATGATCGGCCAGCTTCTTGGCCGCCTCGGCCTCGGCCGACGTCAGTTCGTCGACGATCGACTGCAATTTCTTGCGATGGTCGGCGGCGGCCTGGTATTGGAGCGTGAGTTCACCGACGCGCGCGGTGAGCGCGTCGACGGCCGCCTGCCGCTCCCGCAGGACCCCTTCCGACACCCGATCGCGGACTCCCAGGTCCAGGTTCGCACGCTCCTTGTCGTACTCGGCGTTCTTGAATTTGCGTTGGACGAGCAGCGAATCCTCGCGGAACTTGGCGTCGGTCACGAACCGCGTCAATCGGTCGATCATCGCGGACCTCGGCGCGGCGACGGCCTCCTCGGCCTCCCGACGCGCCTTGGCGGAGTCGGCGGCGACGCGCCGGGCTTCGGCGAGTTGCGACTTGCGTTCGGCGACGTCGGCCGCGAGCCGTTCGGACTCGGCCGGTTCGCCGTCCGCGCCGATCGCCTTCTGATGCGCGGCCGAGGCTTCTTCGAGCTGTGTGCGCCGCTGGTCGACCGCGACCTCGGCCGATACCGATTCCTTCCGCGGCGATTCGGCCGCCGCGGACGCCTCGTTGATCTTCGATTCGAGCGCGCGCATCGAAGCGCCGTCGGGGACCGACGCGCCGCGCCGCTCGGCGTCGCGCCGGATTTCGTCGAGGAACGCGTCGACGCGTCCCTCCGGCAACGCCCGGCTCCGCGCGCTCGACAGCGCGTCGGCGAGCCGGACCCGCTCCCGCTCGTGCGCGTCGTTCGCGTACTGGAGCTCGCGCCATTCGGTCATGCGCACTTCGACGTCGCGGGCCGTCTTCTGAAAGTGCTTCCATTCGCGATTGTGGTCGGCGCCGAACATCCAGAGCGTCGAAAGCAGGAGGCAGACGCCCGCGATCCCGAAAAGGAAATGCAGTCGATTCTGGTCGTATCCCGTTGTTTCCGAAGCCGGCATGAACGACATTCTCCCAGGCGTTTCGCGGCCTTCCCGCGGACTCCGATGGCCGCCGCGCGGCGGCCTCGCATCGCTAGAAATTCAGCATGTACTCGGGGATCGCCACGAAGTACTTGAGGTTGAATCCCCAACGGCAAATCATCTTGATCGGCAGCAGCATCATCATCAGGAGCAGGTTCGCGAGCACCATGTAACGCAGGAATCCCATGCGAGCGAACAGGTCCCGGAAGAACCGGCTCCCGAGCACCAGGGCGTGGGGCACGATCGCGAGATATCCGACGAGCAGCACGATGCCGGGCGACTCCCGGTAGACGATCATCGCGAGCGTCCGCAGGATGCCCGCTCCGTCCGGCGCCTTGGGACGCGGCATGTGAAGCCATCGGATCCAGAAAAACTCCGATAAGTCCACGTTGTTCAGCGCTTCGACCTTGTGCGGGTCCCACGTTTCATACGGACCAAAAAAATTCCAGTTCGGTCCGCGCAGGAACGTGCCCATCACGATCAACGTCACCCACAACAGCAGGAACCCGAACTGAAACATCACGTACGCGAACTTACGCTCGTCGATCGTGTAGTAGCCGTTGCCCTTCTTGTTGAAGTCGAGATAGGGGATCGCGGCCAGCCCCACGATGATCAGGCTCGGAAGGACCACGCCCGCCATCCACGGATCGTAATAGACGAGCATTTCCTGGAGACCCAGGAAGTACCACGGCGCCTTCGACGGGTTGGGCGTCTTCACCGCGCTCGCCGGCTCCTCGAGCGGCGCCTTGAGCACGATCGCCCAGACGAGCAGGAACGCGGTGAGGAACACCATGCAGATCAGCTCGATGTAGACCAGATCGGGCCAAACCAGGACCTTCTCGCGCTGCTCCGCCTCGACCGGCGGCAAGCCCCGCTTCGCCCGATCGTCGTTCTCGATCGCGCGATAGGCGCCGAGCCACGTGAAGAAGCCGAGCATGAAGATCAGCCCGACGATCGGCACGTTGTCCGCCTTGCGCACGATGTCAGCGAAATCGGGATCGGTCATCGAGAGCCCCATGAGCAGCAGCGACGCGTTGAGCCCGATCCAGGCGACCGTCGGCTTCACGAAGAAACGCCGCAACACGAACAGGACCACCAGTCCCACCACCGATCCAACCGTGTAGACCATCGGACCCATCGCCACATTGATGATCTCGCGGAACGATTCGGGAACCGAGACAAGCCGCATCGTGGCGGCGTCGCCGCTGAAACCCAGCGGAGCCATGAGAAGAAAGACCAGCCCGAGCAGGAGCCACAGGTGGGCCGTGGTGGCCGCCGTCCCGCCAAGCTTCACGATGCGGAGCGCCTTGCCCGATTTCCAAACATAAAGGGCCGCGGTCATGTTCATCGCGGCGAGCGCGAGGTAATAGACGCCGAGGAATCCGGCGACTTCCTTCAGGAACTCCGCTTCGTTATGTCCATGCATGACAGTCGTCTTTGGTCCTGCGTAGTCGATCTCAACCCCGCCCCCGCCGTCCGACACGCCAAACGCCCCGCGGACGGATGCCCGGCCCCCGGGCCGATCCGAGCGGGCCGATCCGAGCGGGCCGATCCGAGCGGGCCGATCCGAGCGGGCCGATCAGAGCGGGCCGCTGATTCCGCCGTCTTTCCGAATGCGCCAGAAATGGATCGCCATCAGCACCGACGCCGCGAGCGGAATCGCGACGCAATGCAGCACGTAGAACCGATTGAGCGTTTCCTCGCCGACGAACCGAGCGCCGAGGAGCCCGAACCGGGCGTCCGACGCATTCGTGATCATGCTGATGCCGTCGACCGTCAACAACTGGGCGCCAGGCCCCTCGTGCCCCAGGATCGGAGTGGCGCGCGCCATGTTCGATCCGACCGTGATCGCCCAGATGGCGAGCTGATCCCAGGGCAACAGGTAACCGGTAAACGACAACAGGAGCGTCAGCAGCAAGAGGATCACGCCGACCACCCAGTTGAATTCCCGCGGCGGCTTATAGCTTCCCGTCAGGAAAACCCGGTACATGTGCAGCCAAACCGTGATCACCATGCCGTGCGCGCCCCAGCGATGCAACTCGCGCATCACACCCATCGATGTCACGTCCCGCAGCGCCAGGATGTCCTGGTAGGCCCATTCGAGCGTCGGCCGGTAATAGAACATCAACAGCACGCCCGTCACCGTTTCGACCAGGAACAGGAAGAACGTGACGCCGCCCATGCACCACGTGTAACTGAGCGCGATGCCCTGCTTGCGGATCGAGACCGGATGCAGGTGGAGGAAGAAATTCGTGAGAATGACCGCGATCCGGTTGCGCCGATCGACGGGCAACGGGTGCCGGAAGACGCTCTTCCAGATCTGCGAGCCGCGGATGATTTCCGAAAGCGAAGCCATGAATTGCCGGTTCCTTGTCTTTAACCGGGATCCTGCTTTAACCGGGATCCTGCTTTATCCGGGATCCTGTCTGTGCCCGGACCTGTCTATGCGCGAATCCTGTCTAAACCGGGATGTAGCACGCGGGGTCCTTCCATTGACCCATTTCCTCGTTGAACTTCCGGCTCTTGTCGACTTCAATCTGCCCATCGTCGGCGACACGGACCGCGTAGCGTTCGAGCGGCCGAGGCGCCGGGCCTTCGAAGTTGATGCCGTCCTTATAGAATCCGCTTCCGTGGCACGGGCATTTGAATTTCTGCTCGCCCTCCAGCCAGTTCGGCGTGCAGCCCAGATGCGTGCAGACCGTTCGCAACGCATAGATGCTCGTCTGGCCGTTGTACTCCGATCGAACGACCCAGACACCGAACTGCGCCACGTATTTCGTTTCCACCTGGCCGGGCCCGTAATCGGACGGGAAGCCGACCTTAAAGATCGTCGGCGGCTCGGTGAGGATGTTCGGGAACATGAACCGGGCGAATCCGAGGGCCCATAACAAATGCGTGACGAACAACGACGAAAAGCCGACGGCCAGCGATGAACCGAATAGGACGCCCGCGAAGGACGCGAAGAACGAGCGTCGCGACGGCTCGGGCGCCCGTTCGCGGGGCCGAAGATGGGCCGGCCGTTCGGGCATCGGCGGTGGACCCGCGGGCTTGGCCGGCGCGACCGGCCGGCCGAGCGCGGCGGCCTGCGCCTTGGAGATCGGGCCCGGCTTGGCGGCTTGCCGCGCGGCGGCGAGGATACTCGTCGTGTCGGGCGTCGCCGTCCCGGGCGTCGCCGTCCCGGGCGAGGGTGACTTCGCGGGCGGTTTCTTCGCGGGGGTCCCCGTTTCGGCCTGAGCCTTGGCCGCCGCGTTCGGCGCCCCTTTCGGCTCGGCCCGTTTCGCGGCCGCCGACCCGCTCGGCCCGGCCTCCGCCTTTTTTCCCGCCCGCGCGGCCGCAAGCATCTCCGCCACGCTCATCGAAGCGCGCGGCATCGCGGCCGGAGCGGGGCCGATCGGTTTCGCCGGTCCGCTTTCAGGCGGTGCGGTTTCAGGCGGTGCGGTTTCGGATGCCGATTCCGCGCCCGGCGATCCATGCGCGTCGGATGCCGCCGGAACGGGCGATGGCCCATCGGCCGAGTTCGCGTCGGAGGTCGGCTTGGCCGCCCCGGCCTTTTCGGCGCGCGCCGCGGCGAGGATCTCGGCGACGGACATCTTGTTCTTGTCGGACATACGATCAAAACCCAGTCAGAGACCGTTTCGCCTTGCGCCGCCCAATCGAGGCCCGCGGGTCGAATGACGACCGTCGATCGCCCGAAGGATGCGGGCCGTCGTTCGCCGGCAAACGCTCAACACGCCCCGAAAAGGAAGTGGAGCATGGGACGAAGGACCGTCGCGGCGCACGCTGGCCGCATAAGAGCAGCCAGTCGCGCCGCGCTCCCCCCGCTTCAATCAAAACGACCTTTGTATCCAAACGTCCAGGGCTGTCAACGGGTATGGGATCGGCGCCCCGCCACGCCCCATCCGACCCACTCGACATCCATCGGTTTTCCTGGCATGGCCAACGCCCCGCGTTGGCGTGCGGCGGATTGTCGCACCGGACGCGGCGTGAGCAGCCCGAGCGCGCGCCCAGCTCGAGAACGGTCGGCGGCCGCTTCCCGCGAGTTGCCACCTGACACGCCTCCGTGCGGTCCGGTATCCTGAGGCGGGTCGCGCGGGCACAGGCGGAACGGATGAGGGTCGTCCGATGCAGGTATTGGTTGTCGGCAACGGCGGACGCGAGCATGCGCTGGCATGGAAGATCGCCCAATCGTCGCGGGTTCGGCGCGTCTTCGTGGCGCCGGGAAACGCCGGCACCGCGCTCGACGCCGAGAACGTCGATATCCCGCAGGACAATATTGGACAGCTTGTCAAATTCGCCAAGAACCAGACCATCGATTTGACGGTCGTCGGCCCCGAGGTTCCTCTGGTGCGGGGCCTGGTGGACGCGCTGCGGCGCGAAAAGCTCAGGGTTTTCGGGCCATCGAAGGCCGCGGCCCAGTTGGAAGGCAGCAAGGTGTTTTGCAAGGAGCTGCTTCGATCGGCCGACGTGCCGTCCGCGGAATACCATGTTTTTCGCGATGCGAAGAGCGCCGAGCGATTTGTCGTGGATCGTTTTCCGAGCGACGACGAAAACGTGCCGCTCGTCGTGAAGGCCGATGGACTCGCCGCCGGGAAAGGTGTCGTCGTCTGTTCCCGGCGCCGCGACGCGCTCGATGCCATCGATCAGATCGCCCGCCAAAGAACGTTTGGCGAAGCGGGCAGTCAGCTCATCATCGAGGAGCGATTGCACGGCGAGGAAGCGAGTCTGCTCGCGATCACCGACGGGCGGACGATCGTGACGTTGCCTCCCTGCCAGGATCACAAGCCGGCGTTTGACGGCGACCGAGGCCCGAACACGGGCGGCATGGGGGCGTATTGCCCCGCCCCGCTCGTGCGCGACGACATGCTCCGATGGCTCGATGAACATATCCTCGTTCCGACCGTGCACGCGATGAAGCGTTCGCGGCGTCCCTTCCGCGGCGTGCTCTACGCCGGACTCATGGTCACCCACCAGGGCCCCAAGGTGCTCGAATACAATGTGCGGTTCGGCGATCCCGAGTGCCAGCCGCTGCTATTGCGGCTTCGATCGAGCCTGATCGACATCCTCGAAGCGACCGTCGACGAACGGCTCGACGAAATCGGACCTCTCGATTGGGATCCGCGTCCCGCCGTCTGCGTCGTCATGGCGAGCGAAGGGTATCCCCGTTCGTCGGAACGAGGTCTGCCGATCCGGGGGCTCGACGATGCGGCCCAGGTCCCGGACGTCAAGGTGTTCCATGCGGGAACGGCGACCGTCGATCAGCAGGTGGTGACCAACGGCGGCCGAGTGCTCGGCGTGACCGCGCTCGGCAATTCCATTTCGGCGGCGAAGCTCCAAGCCTATACGGCGGTCAAGTGCATTCGATGGCGCGGCGCCTGGTGCCGCAAGGACATTTCGGACAAGGCGCTCGAACCGTCGAAGTCCGGCGTTTCGTGACGCGCATCGATTCCGGATCGGATTCCGACCATGCGGCTTCTGATCGACGGATACAACGTGCTTTTCCAATCGGACATTCTCGGCCGAGGTCGAGGGCCCGGTTTTCTCGTCCGGGCCCGCCAATCGCTGCTTCGGGAAATCGCCTCGCGGTTGACGGACGACGAGCGTCGCGAGGCAACGGTCGTATTCGATGCCCGCGACGCGCCTCCCGGCGGACGCGAGGCATGCGAGTTCCGAGGGATCACTGTCCTCTTCGCCCGCGACCATGAGGACGCCGACGCGTTGATCGAGGAGTTGATCGCCGGATGCCATGGGCCCCGGAGCCTGACGGTCGTATCGAGCGATCGGCGGATCCGCGCGGCGGCGCGGCGCCGCCGCGCCGCGTCGGTCGATTCCGAAACATGGCTCGAGTCGATCCGCATGCGGAAACGCGGTGCGGCCGAGCCGAGCGAGCCTCGATCGGAAAAACCGGACGCGGTCGGCGATACGGGGATGGGCGAGTGGCGGGCCTACTTCGAATTGCCGCCCTCCGCGCCGGATCGCGAGCCGGATCGCGCGCCCACGCCGCCCGACGCCGATCCCTCGCATCTGCCCGACCCGTTTCCGCCCGGCTACGCCGACCCGATCTGACCATCCATGGGAATCGAGAGTACAATGGCGGTCATCCCGTCGCCCGCGTCTTGTCGATCGAGGATCGAATCGGCCATGCGATCCGAGCCCCGCATCCTGCTCCAATGCCGTGACGCGCATTTGGCCGCCGCGCTGCGCGCCGCGCTTGCGGACCACGGATTCGATGTGCGCGCGGGGATGGGCCATGCGTCCGAGCCCCACGCATGCGAGGTGGTCGTCGCCGATCAGTCCGAGGGCATCGGGTTGCCCAGGCCGCTCGGCGCCGCGCAGGCCCGCGGACTCGTCGGACTCGTGCTCATCGGCCCCGCATGCGGCGCGGATGTCGTCCTGCCCTCCGATTGCTCCACGCGCGAAGTGGTCCTCGCTTGCCAATTGCTCGCGGAAATCGTGCGATTGCGGCGCGATCGTCGGCGAGGCCGCGGCGCATGGCGCCGACTCCATCAGCTCGCCCACCAGGACCCGCTCACCGAACTCCCCAACCGCCGGTACTGGGACCGCGAACTGTCGCGAGGCGCGAGCCGTCCCGGCCGCTCACCCGTCGCCATCGCCCTCCTGGATGTCGATGCGTTCAAACGGCTGAACTCCGAGCTCGGCATGCCCGCGGGCGACCGCGTTTTGGCCGCCGTCGGGCAGGCCCTGTCGCACGCGCTCCGAGCCCAGGATCTCGCTGCCCAGCTCGGCGGCGACGAATTCGCGCTGATGGTTCGCGACGCGGAACCCGAACACGCGCCCGCCATCGTCGAACGCGTGAGGCAGCTTTGCGGCGAGGCCGCTTCGCGCGCGGCGGGCGGACCCGTCTCGCTGAGCGCCGGCGTGGCAGTCGCGACCCCGCCCGACGAACAGGCCCACCAAACGGTCGTCCGCGCCGATGCCGCGCTCCGCGCCGCCAAGGCGTCCGGGCGCAACCAGACCGTCACCGCGCCGCCTGTCCCAACGTAGAGCGATCGTCCCCGATCGCTCGATGAAGGGGCATTCACAACCCATGACCGGATACGGTGCCGGACGACTGGGGACAGTCGTCCCACGTAGTCGTTCCGCTCTTCCCATCTTCCGCAGCTCGCCGACATGGGCCCTACAGTTCGCCCAATCGGAAAAGATTCTCATGTTCGGCCGAACGGATGCCGATAATCGGGGCGGACGTCAATGAACCCGGCATGGCCCGTCCGCGCCGCGCGGACTCGGTCGCGTGCCGATCGGATCAGGAGAGGCTGACATGGATGCCGTTCGCCGTTCGACATGCGGTTGGATCGTGCTGGGGGTCATCGCCGCGTTGGAAACCGGATGCGCGCCGATTCCGCTCAGCAAAGCGTCCCTGTCGGCTGCCGGTGGAACACCCGCGCCCCCGCGCGGCACGGTTGTTGTCGAACTCCATGGCGGCGGAAAGAACCCCAAGATCCTGGAAATGCCGCTCGGCGAATCCACCCATGTCCAGGATGCCGTGGTCCATTCCGGCGCCTTGCGCAAATTCCGTCGCGTCCACGCATCGGTCGTCCGCGCCACGCCCGAGGGCCGACGTCACAAGATGGACTGCGAGTTCGATGTCAGCTCGCGGCGGATCAAGGCCGAGTATGACTACGCGCTGATGCCCGGCGATTACGTCATCATCCGCAAGGATGACACGACGATGTTCGATGACATGTTCCACTCGTTCACCGGGCCGATGCAGCGCATGGCATCGCGCTGATCGAGCCGCGGAGGGCCGGTCGCGCGAGGCGTCCTATCGGTTGGCTCGGCCGCTCCGCGTTCCGCTAATAGGCGCGGGGCGTGACGCGGCCTTGGACGCGGCACGGCAAGCCCTGGATGCGAAGGAAGCCTTCGGCGTCCGTTTGATTGTACGACCCGCCGCCCTCCATGGTGGCGATTCCCTCGTCGTACAGGCTGTTGGGGCTCGAGCGCCGGTTCACACTGGTATTGCCCTTGTACAGATCGAGTTCGACTTCGCCCGTCACGGGACGATGCGATTGGCGGATGAACGCGGTCAGGGCATCGAGTTTGGCGGAATACCAGAATCCGTAGTACACGAGCTCGGCCACGTCGGGCGCGAGTCGATCCCGAAGGTGGAGCAGGTCGCGGTCGAGTGTGAGTTGCTCGACGAGCCGCAGGCCCTCATACAAGAGGGTCATGCCGGGCGCCTCATAGACGCCTCGACTCTTCATTCCGACGAATCGGTTCTCGACCATGTCGATCCGTCCGATTCCGTTGCGGCCTCCGATGGTGTTGAGCGTTTGCACGATGTCGCGGGCCGACATCGCCTGGCCGTTCACCTTGACGGGGACTCCCGATTCGAACGCGACGGCGACGCGTTCCGCGCGATCGGGCGCTTGGCGCGGCGAGACGGTCATTCCGAAATCGACGAGCTCGACGCCGTTGACCGCGAGGTCCTCGAGCCGCCCGGCCTCGTAGCTGATATGCAGGCAATTCTCGTCGGAGCTATACGGTTTGGAGACCGATGCCTTGACCGGGATTTTCCTGCGATCGCAGTAGGCGATCATCTCGGTTCGGCCGGGAAACGCGGCGCGGAACCGTTCCATGCGCCACGGGGCCACGATGCGGACGGACGGTTCGAGCGCCTCGGCCGCCAATTGGAACCGGCATTGATCGTTGCCTTTGCCCGTCGCGCCGTGCGCGTAGCAATCGGCTCCCACTTCCCGAGCGACCTGGAGGCAGACCTTGGAGATGAGCGGCCTAGCGATCGAAGTGCCCAGCAGGTAAACGCCCTCGTAACGCGCCTGCCACATGAGGACGGGGAACGCGAAATCCCGGCAGAGTTCCTCGCGCGCGTCGACGATCCGAGCGCTCGCGGCGCCGATCGATTTCGCCTTCTCCAAAATGGCCTCGCGATCCTCGCACGGCTGCCCCAGATCGACGTAGACCGCGTGGACTTCGTATCCCTCGTCCCGCAGCCATCCAAGGATGACCGAAGTGTCGAGTCCGCCCGAATACGCGAGAACGCACTTGCCCATGGCGAATCACCGCCCTCCCTCGATGTTCACGAACTTCACACAAACCGGCCGTTCGATCGTCGCCTCGTGCCCGGCCGGAACGGGCATGCCCGTCGACGGATCCAAACGGAACACGACCACGTTGTTCGACGCCTGGTTCGCCGCCAACAGGAACCGACCCGATGGGTCGATCCCGAAATTGCGAGGCGTCTTTCCGCCCGTCGACTGATGGCCCACCAGGGTCAACTCGCCGCTCGCCTCGTTGACGGAAAACACGGCGACGCTGTCGTGGCCTCGGTTCGAGCCGTAGACGAAACGGCCTGTCGGATGCACTTGGACTTCCGCGGTCGAGTTCGATCCCGACAAGGAAAGACCCTCGGGAAGCGTCGACACCGTTTGCTTCGCGTGCAATCGGCCGCCGGTCGCATCGTAGTCCAGGACCGTGATCGTCGAATCCAGTTCGTTGATCACATAGGCCTTATCGCCTTTCGGATGGAAGGCGAAATGCCGGGGGCCCGCGCCGGGCGCCGTCGACGTGAACGGTGGATCGTTGGGCGCGAGGGTCGCGGTTCGCGGGTCGATCCGGTAGACGAGGAGCTTATCGAGCCCCAAATCGGCGGCGATGACGTACCGGCCGTCGGGCGCGACGTGGATCGAGTGCGCGTGGGGCCCTTTCTGCCGATCGGTGACGCTCGACCCCTCGTGCTGAACGGGCGACCCGGGTGTTCCAAGCCGGCCATCCGCGACGATCGGAATCGCCGAGACGCTTCCGCTGCCGTAGTTCGCGACGACCAGGCACGTTCCGGTCCGGTCCAGGCCGACATGGCACGGGCCGTTGCCGCCGGACGGCCGGGTATTGAGCCGTTCGAGCGTTCCGGTTTGGGCGTTGAATGCGAACGCGGCGACGGCTCCCGTTCGTTTTCCGTCGTCGCCCCCCATTTCACTGACGGCGTAGACGAATCGTCCGCTCGGGTGGATCGCGAGGAACGACGGGTTCTTGACGCCGCCCATCGCCGAGACGCGCGTCAAGGCGCCGGTGGTCTCGTCGAGCCGCAAGACGTGGATGCCGTCGGCCGAGGGTTCGGCGTAGGTTCCGATCAGGACGAGCCGTCCGGGGTCATCGCCTCCCGCGGCCATCCGCGCGCCGCCGTCCTTCATCGCCGCGATCCCACAAACGACTGCGCACGCGAAACGCGAGGCTCGCGACATGCGGAACATTGGAAAGGCCTTTGTACGCGTCGATCGGACAAATGCTCGGGAACTCCCCGAATCACGCGGGCATCGTAGCATGCCGCGCGGGAAAAGGAAGGGAGCGCTCGCCGCGCGACGCGCACCGTCGCGCGAGCCTCTCCGAGGCGCGTTTTCCCGATCCGCGCGGTGGGCGACCGTTCCGCCGAACGTCCGCGGATACACCACCCGGTGGAAATCGACGATGGATGTTCCCATACTGCGTTTCCATACTGCGTTTCCATACTGCGTTTCCATACTGCGGACCCATACTGCGGACCCATGAATCCGGCGCGCTTCCGCGTGGTCGCGCAGGTTGTCGAGCGGGATGGCGCGCCAAAGACGGGTACGTCAGGCGGAAAGAAGGAGTCCTCTATCATGAACGGCATGCGGGATTGGGTTCGAACGGGGCGAGTCGTTTGGATCGGGTTGTCGTTGTTGGGGGGAGGACTCTGGATCTGTCCCGCCGTTTGCCGCGGGCAACCGGCGACGGGAGCGGTCAGGGTGCCGGAAGGGGTCGAGTTGTTCGAGGATGTCGTCTACGGCCGGGGCGGCGAGGTCGAGTTGCGTATCGACATCGCGAAACCGACGGCGGCCGCCGCCGCGCCGAGGCCGTGCGTGCTGGTGATCCACGGCGGGGCGTGGCGAGGTGGAAACAAGCGGTCGCACGTCGATCTGATCCTGGACTTCGCGAAGCGGGGCTACGTCTCGGCGACCGTCCAGTACCGACTTTGCCCGCAGAATCCGTTCCCGGCACAAGTCGAGGACGTCAAGTGCGCCGTGCGGTTCCTTCGCGCGCACGCCGATCAACACGCGATCGACCCGAAACGCGTCGGCGCGGTCGGATTCTCGGCGGGCGCGCATCTGGCCATGATGCTCGGCGTGATGGCCGCCGAAGACGGGTTCGAGGGAAGCGGAGGGTGGGCCGACCAGCCGAGCCGCGTTCAGGCGGTCGTGTCGTTCGCCGGTCCGACCGATCTGGGCGCCGACGATCTTCCCGAAGTCAGCGTTCCGCTCGTCTCCGATTTCCTTGGAGGCTCCAAGGCCGAGAAGGCCGACGCCTACCGGCAATCGTCGCCCGTGACGTACGCGAGCGCCGGAGACGCTCCCATGCTGTTGTTCCAAGGCACCCGCGATCCGCTCGTTCCGTACACCCAGGCGTTCCGGATGGCCGAGCGACTGACGGAGGCGGGTGTCGAGGGGCGCGTCGAGCTGTTGATCGGCGCGGGGCACGGTTGGGCGGGCGACGAACAGAAGCGTTCGATGGACGCCATGTTCCGTTTCCTCGACGCGCGGCTCAACCGAACCGGCCCGTGATGTAGTTCTCGGTCTGCTTTTCCTTCGGCCGTGTGAAGATGGCCCGCGTCGGGCCGAATTCGACGAGCGTACCCTCGTAGAGGAATGCGGTGAAATCGGACGCGCGCGCGGCCTGCTGCATGTTGTGCGTCACGATGATGATCGTGTAGTCGCGGCGCAGCTCGGCGATCAAATCCTCGATCGCGACCGTGGATCGGGGATCGAGCGCCGAGCACGGTTCGTCCATGAGCAGGACGCGCGGCTCGATCGCGATGGCCCGGGCGATGCAGAGCCGTTGTTGCTGGCCGCCGCTGAGCCCGAGCGCGGGTTTCCGCAACCGGTCCTTCACCTCGTCCCACAAGGCGGCCTTGCGGAGCGACCATTCGACGAGCGCGTCGAGATCGGACCGCGACATGGTGAGATGGAGACGCGGGCCGAACGCGACGTTGTCGTGGATCGACTTCGGGAACGGGTTCGGTTTCTGGAAGACCATGCCGACGTGCCGCCTCAATTCGACGGCGTCGACGTCCTTGCCGAGCACATCGCGGCCGTGCAGACGCAGTTGGCCTTCGGCCCGCGCTTCGGCGACGAGGTCGTTCATCCGGTTGATCCACCGCAGCAGCGTGCTCTTGCCGCAACCGCTCGGGCCGATGAACGCCGTCACCTGCCGTTCGGGGATGTCGGCGTCGATCGCGCGGACGGCCTGGAAATCGCCGTAGAACGCGCTGAACGCGCGCATCCGGATCGCGGGGTCGGCCGGCGCGTCGGCCAAGTGACTCGTCGTATCCCCCGCGGGCGACGCCGAGGCGGTGGACGAGCCCGAGTCCCGCGGACCGCGGTCGATCGAGGGCGAATCGGCTGGTGTCATCGTAGGTTTCGGGATTCCGTGAAATGGCGGCCCGCCGTACCGCCGCGGATGGGATCACCGGGAATTCTGCGCCCGCGCGCGGATGAAGATGGCGACCGCGTTGAACGACAGGAGGATCACGAGCAAGACCACGATACCGCTCGCCGCCAGCGCGTGGAATCCCGGCTGCGGACGCTGGGCCCAGTTGTAGATCTGCAGCGGGAGCACCGAGAAATCGTCGACGAGATGCCTCGGCGCCGTCGAGATATAGACGATGCCCGCGATGATCAGAATCGGCGCCGCCTCGCCCACCGCGCGGCTGATCGCGAGGATCGAGCCGGTCATGATCCCGGGAACCGCGGCCGGGAGCGTCACATTCCAGACCACTTGCCACCGCGTGGCGCCGAGCCCGAGCGCGCCTTCGCGCAGCGAACTCGGAACGGCCCGCAGCGCCTCCTGGCTCGCGATGATCACGATCGGAAGCGTCACGAGCGCGAGGGTGAGGGCGCCGGCGAGCACGCCGCGGCCCAGCGGGACGCGGAAATGGTACCAAGCCTCCCGGCTGATTCGACCTCCATCCGAATCGCTCCGCACGGTCCGCTCGAGAAGGTCCTCGTCGCGAGGCAATCGGTCGCGCGGACCGATCACGTTCAAATCGACGCGCCGTCCTTGGGGCGTGAACGCGACGGCGCCGGGGACCAGCGCGGCGTCGGGCGCGTCGCGCGCGGCGACCGGCACGAGGACGACCCGGTCACCCTCGGTCAGGTACTGATCGAAATGCCGCGCGCCGATCTCCCAGCTCGGCGATGCCGGCGAACCAAAAAGCCCGAACAGGTTCACGAACGCGGTGAGGCCGAGGATGCCGTAGACGACCGAAGGCACGCCGGCCAGGTTTCCGATGTTGAGCTGGATGAAGCCGAGCAGGCGCCGCAGCCAGCGGCGCCGAGGCCGGTATTCCTCGAGCAGGATGGCGGTACCCACTCCCGTGGGAAGCGCGAGCGCCGCGCAGATCGCGCCGACCCAGATCGTGCCCATCAGCGCCGGCCAGACACCCGCTTCCTCGATCGATGGACTCGGCGCCGAACGGATGAACCGCCAATTCAGTTGGGCGTATCCCTGCGCGACGATCGCGGCGAGCAGCGCGACGAGGACGGCGATCGACGCCGCCGACGTCGCGACGCAGACGCCGACGAACAGCCTGTCGATCCGGCGGCGCCGCGCGAGCGATCGGGGAGCGTACCGGATACGAGGCGGATGGGGCTCGTCGTTCATTGGTACGCCTCCCGATAACGGCGGCGGATGAAACCGCCCAGCAGCGTGAGGGCGAGCGTCACAAGGAACAGAACAAAGGCGACCGCGTACATCGAATAGTACTCGACGCCGAAATTGCTCACATCGCCGAGCGCCATTTGGACCATGAAGCCCGTCATCGTCTGTGTTTCGTTCCGCACGTCGAACGTGAATCGCGGCATGCTTCCCGCCGCGAGCGCGACGACCATCGTTTCGCCGATCGCCCGCGCGATGGCGAGCAGGAACGCGGAAATGATCCCCGACAGGGCCGCGGGCGCCACGACCTTCACCGCGACGTCGAAACGCGTTCCGCCCAGTCCGAACGCCGCCTCACGGAGACTGCGGGGCACCGCCTGCAACGCGTCCTCCGAAAGCGAGCTGACCGTCGGCAGGCAGAGGATGCCGACCGCCAATCCCGCGCTGAACGCGTTGTAGACGCCGAATCCCGCGTGCATCATCTTGAGAAGGGGCGTGATCGCCGTCAGCGCGAAGAAACCATAGACCACCGTCGGGATCCCCGCGAGCAGTTCGAGGGTCGGTTTGAGCCAGGCCCGCACGCGCCGCGGCGCGTATTCGCTCATGTAGAGCGCCGTGATCAATCCGAGCGGCAGGGCCACGACCATCGCCACCGTCGTGACCAGCATCGTGCCCGATACGAGCGGCCAGATGCCGAAGTGTTTGGTTCCGCCCGCGAGCGGAGCCCAACGCGTCGATCCGAGGAACTCGGCGAGCGTGACGCCCTCGTGCCGGAAGAAACGCCAGGATTGCTCGGCCAACACGACGACGATCGCCAGCGTCACCGCCGCCGAAAACGCGCCGCACCCCCAAAGCAACGCGGCGATCGCGTTGTCCCTCAACCGGATCCAACGCCTCGATCGCGGTCGGGTCGAAGGAGCGGCTCGCGCCCCTCCCGCCTGAGAACGGTTCCTGTCCGGCATGCCGTGCGTCCCGCGTCGAAAGGGCACCCGCTTCACGGTTCGATGTCGACCCGATTCGATTCGACGTAGACCGACTCGATCGCGCCGGACCGCTTCGTTCCGTCCGCCGCGATATAATGCGTGCCGGTCAGCCGATTCGCCGCATGATCGAGGGCCGATGCGTAGATCGCGTCGGGCAGCGCCACGTAGCCGACCCTCGCCGCGAACCGTCCCGCGTTCTCGATCTGGAACTCGACGAACTTCCGCATCTCGGGCCTTCGGATCGACTTCGCATTGACATAGATGAACAGGGGCCTTCCGAACGGCGCGTAGGCTCCGCTTCGGATCGTCTCGGCCGAGGGCGCGACCGGTTGCCCCCTCTCCGGATTCACGATCGGAATCGCGCGGACCCGATCCGAATTCTCGAAGTAGTACGAAGCGCCGAAGAAGCCGATCGCGCCCGGCTCGCCCGCCACGCCCGTGACCAGCACGTTGTCGTCCTCGCTGACCGAAATATCCGACCGCAGGGCCGCGCCGCTCTTGCCGACCACCACCTCGCGGAAATAGTCGTACGTGCCCGAGTCGGTTCCGGGCGAGAAGATCTTGATCGGCGTGTCGGGCCACCCCGGCTTCACTTCGCTCCAGCGACTCGCGCCGCCTTCCAGGAAGATCTGCTTGAGTTGATCGAGGGTCAACTGGTCCACCCAATCGTTCGACGGGTGGGCGACGAGCGTCAGGCCGTCGTACGCGAAGGGCAATTCGAGGAACGCGACCCGGTTCTTCCGGCACTGCGAGAACTCCTCGGCCGTGATCGGACGCGACGCGTTCGAGATGTCGGTCTCTCCGATGACGAACCGCTTGAATCCGCCGCCCGTCCCCGAGACGGCCACGGTCACCGCGACGTTGGGAAACGCCTTCTTGAAATCACCCGCCGCCGCCTCGCTGAACGGAAAAACGGTGCTCGAACCGTCGACCGAGACATTGCCGAGCAATTCGGACGCGCCGCTCGATGCCCCGCCCGCATCGGGACCACCGTTCGTGGACGGCCCATCGCCGGAGGTCGCCGTCGGCTCGATGCGCGTGCATCCGGCCGATGTCGCGATCGCCACGGCCACGACGAGTGTCATCGAGGCTTCCACGATGGGCCCGAGCCGGCCGCCCAGCGCGCGGAGCGACCGTTCGATCAACGAGGCCCGTGGATACTTCGTCAGGATGGGACCGCCGAGCGGGCCCTTGCCGATTCCGCGCCGCGCGTCGCCATATTCCATCGGAACTCTCCTTTTCGTTTGTCGTATGCGCGCCGCCATCATGGCAGCCGATTGTGAAGATCGCGTGAAGATCGAGTGAAGACGGCCGTGCTTGGAGGTCGGCCGATCGATGGCCTAGTCGGATCGAGCCTCCTTCTGCTAGGATCGAGACGCCGCGTCGGGGATCGGAGGCTCGGCGCCGGAGTCGCTGGCATCGATTGTAAACCATTTTGCCGTAATGTCTTATGCGCCGCGAAGACATCCGAAACATCGTGATCATCGCCCACGTCGACCACGGGAAGACGACGCTGGTCGACTGTTTGCTGCGACAAAGCGGGCAGTTCCGCGATTCGCAGCTTCAAGGCGAGTGTATTCTCGATTCGAACGCCCTCGAACGCGAGCGGGGCATCACGATCCTCGCGAAGAATATCGCCCTTCCCTACCGGGGAACGAAGGTCAACATCATCGATACGCCCGGTCACGCCGATTTTGGAGGCGAGGTCGAGCGGGTGGTGAGCATGGCGGACGGCGCGTTGCTTCTCATCGACGCGGCCGAAGGGCCCCTCCCACAGACCCGATTCGTGCTGTCCAAAGCGCTCGAAATCGGCCTGCGTCCCATCGTGGTCATCAACAAGATCGACCGACCGGACGCCCGCCCGCTCGAAGTCCTCGACCAGGCCTTCGAACTCCTGCTCGAACTGGGCGGCGAATCGCATCTGAGCGACTTCAAATACGTTTTCGCGAGCGGCCGGGACGGAATGGCGACGACCGACCTGAGCATTCCGTCCGATTCGATGCGGCCCTTGCTCGATATGGTCCTCGAATTCGTGCCGGGCCCCGACGTCGACCGCGATCGACCCCTGCAGCTCTTGGTCACCACGCTCGACTGGTCCGAGTTCGTGGGGCGCATCGCGATCGGGCGGATCCAATCGGGCCGGATCGAACGCGGTCAGACGATCGCCCTGATGAAAGACGCGAACCGGCGTGTCGACGCGAAAGCGGCGCAGGTCTTCGTCTTCGAAAACCTCGGACGCGTCCCGGTGGACTCGGCCGAGGCCGGCGACGTGGTGGCCGTGGTCGGTCTCGAACAGGTCGAGATCGGCGACACGATCTGCGATCCGGCCGACGCGAGACCCCTGCCCCGCGTCCGCGTCGACGAGCCGACGCTGGAGATGGTCTTCCTGATCAACTCGTCGCCGTTCGCCGGGCGGGACGGAAAATACGTCACGACGCGGCAACTGCGCGAGCGGCTCGAACGCGAATTGGAAAAGAACGTCGCGCTGCGCGTGCGGCCCCTCCCCGGCGGCGACTCGTACGCGGTTTCCGGTCGCGGTGTCCTCCACCTCGCCGTGCTCATCGAGGAAATGCGCCGCGAGGGTTTTGAAATGTCGGTCGGAAAACCGCACGTCATCACGCGGGATCTCAACGGCGTTCGCGAAGAGCCGTTCGAGTCGCTCGTGATCGAGGTCCCCGACGAAAAACTCGGGCCCGTCATGGAAATCGTCGGTGAACGCCGCGGACGGCTCGACGGGATCGGCAAGCGGGGAGACTACACGCACGCGTCGTTCATGATCCCCGCGCGCGGTCTGATCGGCATGCGGACGCGGCTCTTGAACGCGACGCAGGGCACGGCCGTCATTCACCACCGGTTCGCCGGCTACGGACCATGGGAAGGGGAATTGCCTCGTCGACCCAACGGAGTGCTCGTCTCGATGGCCACCGGACGCGCGGTCGCGTACGGGCTTGACAATTTGCAGGAGCGGGCCGAGCTGTTTGTCGCTCCGGGCGACGACGTCTACGAGGGGATGGTCGTCGGGGAGAACAGCCGGGACAACGACTTGCCCGTGAACCCGACCCGCGAGAAAAAACTCACCAACATCCGCGCGTCGGGCAGCGACGAAAACGTCATCCTCAAGCCGCCCCGCGTCATTACGCTCGAAGCGGCCCTCGAATATGTCGAGGACGACGAACTGGTCGAGATCACGCCGACCAAGGTCCGCCTGCGCAAGGCCGTCCTGAAGGAAGCCGATCGCAAACGGCTCGCGCGATCCAAGGTCGGCGTGGGCTGAACGCCGCCCGACGGCCCGGATCGATCGAGGACCCGGATCGATCGAGGACCCGGATCGATCGAGGACCCGGATCGATCGAGGACCCGGATCGATCGAGGACCCGGATCGATCGAGGACCCGGATCGATCGAGCGGCGTATCACGTCGCGCGGTACGGCATGCGGAACGCGTCGAGGGCCGTCGGGTGATTGGTCACGGCGACGTGGAGCATGCCGTCCTCATGCCATGCGCCGACCTTCCATGGCCCGGTTCCGCCGAGCCCTTGATAGGGAACGGACGGAAGGTCGACCTCATTGTCGATCGCCATCCGCATCAGGAACAAATGGTTTCCGTCGCGCAGCGCGAAGTCGAAGACGTGGCACGTCGATCCGAACGGTGTCTCCATCGTCCGCCACCGCGCGGGCGACCATCGGAGTTCCGGAAACCGGCTCGGATCGTACGCCTTCCACGCGTCGGCTTCGAGCAACACCGAATGCTCGGCCGCGTCGCGGCTCCATTCGCTCAGATCGGCGAGCGTGACGGGGCGCGGGCGAGGCCAAAAGAGCGAGCCTGCCAACAGCAAGCCGGCGGCTGTCGCCGCCGCGAGCACCCATCGCCGCCGCGGCAGCGCGCGGCGAGCGTCCGATGTGCGAGCGTCCGATGTGCGAGCGTCCGATGTGCGAGCCGGTCCGGACACGGCCGGGTCGACCGCCGGCCGTTCGAGCTGGGGCGGGTCGGCGTCGAGCCGACCGGCGACAAACGACTCGACGGCTCCGAGCATGCGGCATTCGAGCGCCGGCGGGACCGGCACCTCGCGAAACGACTCCGCGATCCGGCGGTCCATGCGGCGAAGGGCCGCGAAACGGCGCGATGCCTCGCCGTCGCCGCGCAGCGCCTCCCGCGCCTCCGAAAACTCCGGCAGCGCCAGGTCGTCGTGGCTCGGACGGCACGCGTCGAGCTGTTCTTGCAATCGCAGGGGATCGTTCATCCGTCGTTACTCCCGGGCGAAGGTCCTTCTTCCACCAACCAGCAACCGCCGCAATTTCTCCTTCGCGCGCGACAGGCGGCTCATCACCGTGCCCGCCGGAATGCCGAGCGCTTCCGCGATTTCGCGATACGACGCCTCCTCGAAGTAAAACATGGCCAACATCACGCGCGTTTCGTCATGCAGTTGGCCGAGCGCGGCCGTCAGGCTCTCGCCGTCGATTCCCTCGATGTCCCAGTCCTCCACCGTCGTTTGCGGATCGACGAACAAATCGATTTCCAGATCGATGTCGGAGACCGGCATCGGTCGGATGCGCCGCCGCGACTTCAGGAAACAGGTCCGGGCGATGGCGAACATCCATCCCCGAACCTTGCCCTCGTCGCGCAATTGGTCCAGCTTCCCGCATACGCTCAGGAAGACCTGTTGCGTGATGTCCTCCGCGTCGGCCTGGGAACCCGAGAGCCGAAACGCGTATCGATACAGCTCGCCATGGTGTTCGCGGATCAGCCGTTCGATCCACGCGCGTCGATCGGCGGCCGAGCCGGCTGTCGGGGGAATCGCGCCGTCGTCTTCCGGATCCGCCATGCCGTCTTCCCGAGATTCAGGAACCATCGAACGCCTCGATTATTCCCGAATTTCCCAAAAGAATCGAGGCGAGAAAAATAATCGCGCGCCCCATGGAATAAACGGGCCCGTTCGAGGATCTTCCAGGTTGTCGCGGCGCCGTTTGCGATCCGCCCGGCTTGGCAGCCGGAGTCCGAAGGCAACTGGAGTCTTTGAGGAGCCGAACGAATGCGTCTTGTCGGATGGTATCGGTGTGTGGGTTGGATCGTGGTAGGCGTTTCGATGACCTTGGCGTCGGCTGGTTGTGCGCCGAAGACGGACGCCGGAGGCAAGGGAGGCGCCGCGAAAGGCAAGGCCGCCGACGAGAAGCTCGCCGCTCCCGCATCCGACGACGTGACCGACGTCTCGGATTCCAAAGGCAAGGGCAAGTAGTGTCCGGCCGCCGCGCGTGGCGGCTCGGGATTCACGTGTATCAAACGGGGGAGGCCCGGACGAGCGGGCAAGAGCTCGGCGCGGCGTCCGAATAGGCATGGGTCGTTCGCCCCTTCGAAATGCCCCTCGATGGAACCATGCGGCGACAGGCGTTGTTCGCCGATCGGTGGACTGTTGTTTCAGTCGTTTTTGTAGGGAGAGTCTGCGATGAAGAAGTTCGCTTGGTTTGCCATGTTGGCGGTTGCCCTGTTCGCGGTCGGTTGCGACAAGAAGGCGAAGACCGACACCAAGAAGCCGGCCGGCGGTTCGACCCCGGCCGCCAGCGGCGACAAGGCCGGCGATCATAAGGCCGGCGATCACAAGGAAGGCGATCACAAGGAAGGCGACAAGGGCGCGGCTCCGGCGGGCGGCGGCGAAGCGGCTCCGGCGGGCGGCGGCGAAGCGGCTCCGGCGGGCGGCGGCGAAGCGGCTCCGGCGGGCGGCGGCGCGGCTCCCG